>NZ_RJUB01000055.1 GCF_024343615.1 Ferruginibacter sp. HRS2-29
TCCGCGTGATACGGTGTTAGGATGTGGTATTAACTGCTTCGATCTGAGTGTTACCATCCCCGATCTCAGAGGTGTTGGCGACAATTACATCGTAGGAAATGTTAGCCAACAAGAGAAATGTTATCCGTTGGTACCCCCGGGAGGCCCGGGGCCGTCTTCAAATATAATTGATGATGACAGATATTCTCCAGTTATACCCTTACCCTTTCCATTCAGGTTTTATGGTATCACTTATAATTCTTTACTCATTGGCGCCAATGGAAATGTAACATTTGATATTAGTCTTGCCGGAGCGAATGCTCATTACGACGATTTAGGTGATCTGCCTAATACACAATATGATCCCGCAATGATCATGGGGCCATATCATGATCTGGACATCAGGACGGCTTCAACAGGAAAGCAGATCAAATATGAAACATTTGGTAGTGCTCCCAACAGGAAGTTTATCGTTTCATTTTATAGGATTGCCTTGTTCGATTGTGATGCGCTTAATCGTAACACCAGCCAGATCATACTTCACGAATCTACCGGTGTTATTGAAACAACAATAATAGACCAGGAGATCTGTACAGGATGGATAAATGGTAAGGCAATGGTTGGCCTTCAGGATATGACCCGTACTAAAGGTATTACAGCACCTAACAGAAAAATGTCTGATCCTGCGTGGGGCAGCGTTGGTATGAACGAAACCTGGAGGTTTACTCCTGTAGGCGGGCCGCACCTTTATCAAAGCATGCAATTGCTGGATGGAAGTGGCACCGTGGTAGCTACAGGCGATACTAGCCGTATCAATGCCAATAACCTCGGGTGGACATTTACCAATGTTTGCCCTCCAAATAACGGTCCTTCGATCTATGTGGTAAAAACGACTTACCAGAAACTGGATGACCCTGCACAAACTTATTTCAGTCTTGATACTATCCGCGTTACACGCAATGCATTTCCTGTAAGCGCTACAGCCACCAATACTACCTGCGGTGCAAGTGTGGGAACCATCACTGCAAGCCAGACCGGCGGTACTGCTCCTTACACTTATTCCTTAAATGCAGGCCCAGGCCAGGCTAGCAATGTATTTCCAAATATGGGAGCGGGCACTTACACGGTAACAGTTGTAGATGCCACCGGCTGCCGTAATACCGCTACGGTAACGGTAGGAACTACCAGCAGCCTTACCGGTACAGTCACTTCGCAGAATGTTAGTTGCCCGGGCAACAGCGATGGTACCATCACCGTAACGCCTACCAGCGGCACTGCTCCATATTCTTATTCCGCCAATGGCGGCCCTTCCCAGGCCAGCAATATTTTCACCGGCCTGCCTCCGGGATTGTATACGATCGTATTCACCGATGCGGCTGGTTGCCAGGGTTCCGTCACCCGGACGTTGACCCAGGGAACCGGTATCACCGGAAGCTCTACTTCTACAGGAACAAGCTGCGCAGGGAATACCAATGGCACCATTACAGCTACAGGTGCCAATGGCGTAGCACCTTATACTTATTCGCTGGATGGCGGACCGTTTCAGCCAACGGGTGTTTTCACCGGCGTAGCCTCAGGTGCACATGTGATCACCATCCGTGATTCAAGAGGTTGCAGCGTGTCTATCAACCGCACGGTGGCTTCGGGAGTTGGGCTTTCAGGAACCGCTGTAGTAACCTTTGCGTCCTGTGCGACAGCCAGCAATGGTACGTTCACCGTTACGCCAACAAGCGGTACTGCTCCATATACATATTCTATCGATGGCGGGCCTTATCAGGCAAGCAATGTATTCACCGGCCTGCCTCCGGGTTCTCATACGGTCACTTTCCGTGATGCCACCAACTGCTCTGGTACGATCACCCGTACGGTAGGTGCCGGATCGGGTATCACCGGAACTGCTACATTTACTCCTACTTCCTGCCCGAATATCAACGACGCAACGGTCACCGTAACCCCTACCAATGGAACCGGGCCATATACTTTTGCGATGGATGGCGGCCCGGCACAGGCTACCGGCCTGTTCACCGGTGTTACGGCAGCAGCACATACTTTTGTAATCAGGGATGCCAATAACTGCGTGGGTAATGTGGCGGTAAACGTATTGCAGGGGCCGGCCCTCACCGCAACGGCTACCACCACCGCTACCTCCTGCCCTACCAGGAACGATGGTACCATTACAGTTACCCCTACCGGAACGGGACCATATACTTATACGCTCAACCCGGGTAACGTGATACAGACCAGCAATGTATTTACCAATCTTGGCCCGGGCACTTATACCATCAGCTTTATTGCGGGATCGGGGTGCGGTGGCAACGTTACGGTAAATCCGGTTGTAGCTGCGGGTCCTTCCCTGAGCTCAACTGTTACTACTGTACACCAGCCGGTTTGCGCCAACATCAATGATGGTTCAATCACCATCGTACCGGGTGGCACAGGTCCTTACAGTTTCACGCTTACACCTGGCGGTACTCAAACCAGCCCTACATATACCAATCTTGCCCCTGGCCCTTATACCTATACTTTCACTTCTGCCAATGGCTGTACAGGTTCGGGCTCCTTTACATTGAATTCCAATCCTCCATTAAGATCACCTTCGGTGAAAGTGATGCCATCCTGCAACGGAAACAACAATGGCAGCATCACTTTCAACATTAGTGGTGGTGTGGCCCCGTATCAATATGCACTGGCTCCTTATGCAACCTATCAGACCAGCAATGTATTCAACGGGCTGATTGCCGGAACCTATAATTTCCGCATAAAAGATAATGTAGGTTGTACAAAAGATACCAGCATCGTTCTCGCAGAGCCAACAGTATTGACAGCATCGGCTACCAACACCAAAGTAGCTACT
>NZ_RJUB01000056.1 GCF_024343615.1 Ferruginibacter sp. HRS2-29
TTTATAAAATACGATTTTGTTCGTAGATGAGTTATACTTAAAACTATGGGGAGGGTTTTATTTCTTAAAAAAAATATAAAGAATGAGATGGGAATGTTAAAAAGTAGCGATGGCAAGGGCGAATGGATAATGGATAATGTTTTAATAGATAATAGATTAAATTCGGGGAAACTTTCTTACTTCTGTACATTCTATCAGTATCAATTATCCATTATTCAATTATAGCATTATCCATTATCATGAATTATCTCGCCCACGCATATCTTTCCTTTAACAACCCCGGCATCCTTACGGGTAATATGATCAGTGATTTTGTAAAAGGGAAAAAACAATTCGATTATCCGGCCATCATACAGGCTGGCATCCGGCTTCACAGGGCCATCGATGAATATACAGATTCGCACGATGCTACCAGGGAGCTGAAAGAATTCTTCAGGGCCGATTACCGCTTATATTCCGGCGCTTTTGCCGATGTGGTATACGATCATTTTCTTGCGCTGGATAAACAGCAGTTCGCTTCCGATAAGGCGCTCATGGATTTTTCGCAGCAGTGTTATGCGCAACTCGAAAACAACAGCGGATGGCTCGGAGACAGGTTCGGGATGATGTTCCCCTACATGAAAACGCAGAACTGGCTGTACAATTACCAGTTCGACTGGGCCATTGGAAAAAGCCTGGAAGGGGTACGCCGGCGCAGCGCTTATATTGAAGAAACCGCCATAGCCTACGATATATTCCTGCGGCATAAGCCCGCCATGAGTCTCTGCTACGATGCGTTTTTCCCCGATGTTAAAAAATTTGCGGCAGCAAGGTTGGAGCAATTATTGAAGTGATGTTTCTTTTATCTTTGAACAAAAAAATTATGAAGAAAGTTTTCCTGGCAGTTTCTTTAAGCTTCGCATTTTGTGTAACCGCCTTTTCACAGGCCGTTGTACCCGCGGTAGATAAATCTCCGCTGGACATCAGTTATTACCCTAACAATTACACGTTGCTGAAGATCCAGGATAAACTGACCGAGCCGTTGATGGCAAGGGTGATCTATAGCAGGCCGCAGAAGAACAACCGGGCCATTTTTGGCGACCTGATAGAATTCGGTAAAGTGTGGAGACTGGGCGCCAATGAAGCGACCGAGATCGAATTTTTCCAAAATGTAAAGATTGGCGGCACTACCGTAAAAAAAGGCCGGTACACCATCTACAGCATCCCCAATGCGGATAAATGGACCATCATACTCAACAAAGAGCTGGACACCTGGGGCTCTTTCAAATACGATCAGAAGAAAGACGTTTTGAGAGTGGATGTTCCGGTACAAAAAGAAGCGACCCCGACAGAATCCTTTTCCATGTTTTTTGAAAAAACGACTTCCGGCTTTTCATTAAATGCAGTTTGGGACAGTTCTAGAGTATCTTTGCCAATATCACTGTAATTTAATCACTGCATGTTTTTAAAGAAAATAACCTGGCCGGTCTTATTTTGCTGCGCAACATTTCCTTTCATCCTGGAAGGCTGCAGGCAACAGGCGGATACCAAACGCACCACCGTGCAGGTGGATTCGCTGCCCGCTACAGATAAGAACCCATATGTGACCTACGATCAATCGCCGATGGATATGAGTTATTACCCCATCAATTATCCGCTGCTCAAAATGAACAAGCAGGATTCTACCAGCCTTGTTGCCAGGGTCATTTACAGCAGGCCGCATAAAAAGAACCGCACCATTTTCAGCCATTCGTCGATGAGCCTTTGCCAGTATGGCAAAGAATGGCGACTTGGTGCCAATGAAGCGACCGAGATCGATTTTTTCAGGAATGTGATCATTGGCGGGAAAACGGTCAGTAAAGGAACCTATGTCATCTATTGTATCCCGGAGCCGGATAAATGGACGATCGTGCTCAATTCCAATCTTTACACCTGGGGATTGCATACAGATACCAGCAAAGATGTAATGCGGACGGAAGTACCTGTGCAGCGCCAATCGCCGGCACTGGAAGATTTTACCATGGTATTCATGGATGAACCAGGAGGCGCAGGACTCCTGATGGCCTGGGATAATGTGAAAACGGTGTTGCCCATCAACTTTTCGAAAAAGTCAATAGCGAATAGTCAATAGGTAAAGCCCGATACTGCAAAAGAGTATTGAAAAGGCTCCATTATTGTGAACCATTGACTATTCACTATTAACTATTGACTCTGAACTTAGAACCTTCAACTTTTTTAACCAATGTGTGGAATAGCGGGAATAATAACGCGGGACGAATCAATGATCAGCAGGCCGTTGCTGAGTGCCATGGCTGATGCCTTGTCGCACCGCGGTCCCGACGGGGAAGGTTTCTGGACCAACCGCTCCAATCATGTCGGTTTTGCACATCGCAGGCTGGCTATCATCGACCTCACTGACAACGGGCATCAGCCGATGCACTACCTGCAACGTTACACCATCGTGTACAACGGTGAAATTTACAATTACATCGAATTAAAGAACGAACTGCAGAAAGCAGGCTACATTTTTACCTCCGAAAGCGATACTGAAGTGATACTGGCCGCCTACGATTTTTATGATGAGCGTTGCCTGCAGCATTTCGATGGCATGTTTGCCTTCGCTATCTGGGATGAAAAAAGACAGACCTTGTTTTGCGCACGTGACCGCTTTGGCGAAAAACCTTTTTATTATTATCAAAACCAGGAGATATTCGCCTTTGCCAGCGAAATGAAAGGGTTGTGGGCGATCGGGATTGATAAAACCATCGAGCATAAATTAATGCTTAACTATCTTTCACTGGGGCATGTGCAAAACCCTTCCAATAAATCACAGACTTTTTACAAAGATATTT
>NZ_RJUB01000057.1 GCF_024343615.1 Ferruginibacter sp. HRS2-29
AAATGCGACAGGTTGTGCCGTTACCGCAACGATCACCATCAACTCCGTTCCGGGTGCGCCTGCGGTGGCAACTTACACACTTACCCAGCCAAGCTGTACTACACCTACCGGTACCATTACCATCAATACACCAACAGGAACCGGCTTGACTTACAGCATCAATGGAACTACTTTCCAGGCAAGTAATATATTTACCGGCGTTGCTCCGGGAACCTATACTATTTCGGTGCGAAATGCCGCGGGTTGTACCTCCACTACTACTGCAACTTTAAATGCCGTTCCATCAGCGCCAGCTGCAGCCACGGCTACAGTCACCCAACCTACCTGTGCCACTCCAACCGGTACGATCGTAATTACGGCACCAACCGGCACCGGCCTGGAATACAGTATCAACGGAACCGCTTTCCAGACAAGCACCACATTTGCCGGTCTTGCACCAAATACTTACACGATTACAATACGTAACGCCGCAGGCTGTACTTCCACTGCTACCGCAACCGTAAATGCGGTTCCAGCGAGCCCGCTGGCTCCGGTAGTCACGTCACCGGTGACCTATTGCCTCAACGCGACCGCGGTTGCATTGACTGCTACAGGCTCTAACCTTTTATGGTATGCCGGCGCAACAGGCGGAACTGGTTCGGCCACAGCGCCCGTACCTGCCACCAATACTGCCGGAAGCATCAACTATTTTGTATCCCAATCGAACGGTGGATGTGAAAGTCCGCGTGCACAGATAACTGTAACAGTAACAGATATCACTGTTGCAGCGATCACCGGTAACACTTCCATTTGCGCAGCAGGAGCCAACAGCACCACACTTGCCAACCCAACCGCAGGCGGCACCTGGAGCAGCAGCAATACGGCTGTTGCAACAGTAAGTAATACCGGAGTGGTAACCGGTATAAGCGCCGGTAATACCACCATCAGTTATACAGTAACCAGCGGAAGTTGCAGCAAAGCAGTTACCACGGTGGTTACGGTAAATGATTTTACCCTAAACCTTACTGCATCAGCCACTACGGTGCCGCAAGGCAATGCATTTACGCTCAGCACATCGGCAGGTACCAACTACCAGGTGACCGCCTGGTTGCCGCTGGCGACATTTACTAACCAGACTTCATTAACGCAAGCGCTGGTTGCTTCGGCAAATGCTACTTATCGTGCAGTGGCATTGTCGGCTGCGGGTTGTATCGATACAGCTTCTGTGAGCATCATCGTATCAGCTCCGGAAAAACACGAGGTATTTGTGCCGAATGTTTTTACTCCAAACGGCGATGGTAAAAACGATGTGTTGAAAGTGTACAGCACTACCCTGAAGAGTATGGAGTTCAGCATCTTCAACCAATGGGGCGAAATGATCTTCCGCACTAGCAACATCAACGGAGGATGGGATGGCACTGCAAAAGGTAAACTGCAACCGGGTACAGTATATATATATGTACTCAAAGCAGTCATGCTCGACAACAGCATCATCAACAAAAAAGGTTCAGTGACTTTATTAAGATAAGCAAATGAAAAAATTATACAGCCTGCTGGCTACACTCGCTTTCACAGCATTGCTGGCACCTGCCGCAAAATGCCAGGTAGATCCGCATACATCACAGTATTACATGTACCCGCTATACCTCAATCCTGCCATGGCCGGGTTGATCAATGGCGATTACAGGGTGGCGGCTACCTACAGAAATCAATGGGCAAGCATTACCGATGCCTTTTCCACCACCGGGCTTACTGCCGATATCAACACCGACAAGAACATGAATTTCGGTGTCAACATCCTTAACCAATCTGCCGGAGATGCAGGCTACAACTACCTTACAGGGTATGCTTCACTGGCCTATACCGGGCTGCGTTTTGGCAAAGGTGAATATCAACGCATTTCCCTCGGCATGCAGGTAGGGTTCATCAACCGGCGCGTGAATGCTTCCAAATTTAAATTTGGTGATCAATGGAATCCGATCACTGGTTACAACCCGGGCAATGCAACCGGGGATGTTTTAAAAACATCCAATGTTTCTTCCTTCGATGCAGGAGCGGGGGCATTTTATTATGATGCTACACCGGATAAAAAAGTGAATTTTTACGGTGGGGTTGCGGTGTTTCATTTGACCAAACCTAAGGATCCGTTCCTCGTATCCGGTGATGGCGCTGTGATACCGATGCGTTATTCCGTTCATGCAGGTGCAAATGTAAAATTATCTTCTTCGGTAAGTATGGTGCCGAATGTA
>NZ_RJUB01000058.1 GCF_024343615.1 Ferruginibacter sp. HRS2-29
ACCTCTCTTATACTTGTCCGCGTGATACGGTGTTAGGATGTGGTATTAACTGCTTCGATCTGAGTGTTACCATCCCCGATCTCAGAGGTGTTGGCGACAATTACATCGTAGGAAATGTTAGCCAACAAGAGAAATGTTATCCGTTGGTACCCCCGGGAGGCCCGGGGCCGTCTTCAAATATAATTGATGATGACAGATATTCTCCAGTTATACCCTTACCCTTTCCATTCAGGTTTTATGGTATCACTTATAATTCTTTACTCATTGGCGCCAATGGAAATGTAACATTTGATATTAGTCTTGCCGGAGCGAATGCTCATTACGACGATTTAGGTGATCTGCCTAATACACAATATGATCCCGCAATGATCATGGGGCCATATCATGATCTGGACATCAGGACGGCTTCAACAGGAAAGCAGATCAAATATGAAACATTTGGTAGTGCTCCCAACAGGAAGTTTATCGTTTCATTTTATAGGATTGCCTTGTTCGATTGTGATGCGCTTAATCGTAACACCAGCCAGATCATACTTCACGAATCTACCGGTGTTATTGAAACAACAATAATAGACCAGGAGATCTGTACAGGATGGATAAATGGTAAGGCAATGGTTGGCCTTCAGGATATGACCCGTACTAAAGGTATTACAGCACCTAACAGAAAAATGTCTGATCCTGCGTGGGGCAGCGTTGGTATGAACGAAACCTGGAGGTTTACTCCTGTAGGCGGGCCGCACCTTTATCAAAGCATGCAATTGCTGGATGGAAGTGGCACCGTGGTAGCTACAGGCGATACTAGCCGTATCAATGCCAATAACCTCGGGTGGACATTTACCAATGTTTGCCCTCCAAATAACGGTCCTTCGATCTATGTGGTAAAAACGACTTACCAGAAACTGGATGACCCTGCACAAACTTATTTCAGTCTTGATACTATCCGCGTTACACGCAATGCATTTCCTGTAAGCGCTACAGCCACCAATACTACCTGCGGTGCAAGTGTGGGAACCATCACTGCAAGCCAGACCGGCGGTACTGCTCCTTACACTTATTCCTTAAATGCAGGCCCAGGCCAGGCTAGCAATGTATTTCCAAATATGGGAGCGGGCACTTACACGGTAACAGTTGTAGATGCCACCGGCTGCCGTAATACCGCTACGGTAACGGTAGGAACTACCAGCAGCCTTACCGGTACAGTCACTTCGCAGAATGTTAGTTGCCCGGGCAACAGCGATGGTACCATCACCGTAACGCCTACCAGCGGCACTGCTCCATATTCTTATTCCGCCAATGGCGGCCCTTCCCAGGCCAGCAATATTTTCACCGGCCTGCCTCCGGGTTCTCATACGGTCACTTTCCGTGATGCCACCAACTGCTCTGGTACGATCACCCGTACGGTAGGTGCCGGATCGGGTATCACCGGAACTGCTACATTTACTCCTACTTCCTGCCCGAATATCAACGACGCAACGGTCACCGTAACCCCTACCAATGGAACCGGGCCATATACTTTTGCGATGGATGGCGGCCCGGCACAGGCTACCGGCCTGTTCACCGGTGTTACGGCAGCAGCACATACTTTTGTAATCAGGGATGCCAATAACTGCGTGGGTAATGTGGCGGTAAACGTATTGCAGGGGCCGGCCCTCACCGCAACGGCTACCACCACCGCTACCTCCTGCCCTACCAGGAACGATGGTACCATTACAGTTACCCCTACCGGAACGGGACCATATACTTATACGCTCAACCCGGGTAACGTGATACAGACCAGCAATGTATTTACCAATCTTGGCCCGGGCACTTATACCATCAGCTTTATTGCGGGATCGGGGTGCGGTGGCAACGTTACGGTAAATCCGGTTGTAGCTGCGGGTCCTTCCCTGAGCTCAACTGTTACTACTGTACACCAGCCGGTTTGCGCCAACATCAATGATGGTTCAATCACCATCGTACCGGGTGGCACAGGTCCTTACAGTTTCACGCTTACACCTGGCGGTACTCAAACCAGCCCTACATATACCAATCTTGCCCCTGGCCCTTATACCTATACTTTCACTTCTGCCAATGGCTGTACAGGTTCGGGCTCCTTTACATTGAATTCCAATCCTCCATTAAGATCACCTTCGGTGAAAGTGATGCCATCCTGCAACGGAAACAACAATGGCAGCATCACTTTCAACATTAGTGGTGGTGTGGCCCCGTATCAATATGCACTGGCTCCTTATGCAACCTATCAGACCAGCAATGTATTCAACGGGCTGATTGCCGGAACCTATAATTTCCGCATAAAAGATAATGTAGGTTGTACAAAAGATACCAGCATCGTTCTCGCAGAGCCAACAGTATTGACAGCATCGGCTACCAACACCAAAGTAGCTACTTGTAATGGCAATGATGGAACCATCACCGTAACCGGTGGTGGCGGAACCACACCTTACCAGTATTCGATCAATAACGGATTGAACTACCAATCGTCCAATATTTTCATAGCTCCGGATACGGGCTTCTATGCCAATGTGAAAGTGAAAGATGCCAAAGGTTGTGTTACCAATACAACCGTTACGGTAGCATTGCTGGACACCATGAGGCTTGAACTCGGACCGAACCAGACCATTTGCGTAGGTAGTTCGGTCACCTTGCAACCACAGACGAATCCCCAGACTACTATCTTCAACTGGACGGCACTGAATGTTCCTTTAACTTCTTTGAATGATCCTAAAGTTAAAAACCCGGTGGCTACACCTCAGGATACGGCGATCTATACATTGAATGCCCAATGGGGTATCTGTAAACGCCAGGATGTG
>NZ_RJUB01000059.1 GCF_024343615.1 Ferruginibacter sp. HRS2-29
ATGTAGGCTCTATCTCAGAAAACGGCCTGTTTGACAAGATCCTCAACAATGCCGATGTGAAAGATGCCCCGGTAAACACCGTGATGCAGCCTCCCTACCCCGAAGTGGCTTTTGACACACCGGTAGAGCGTTTGAGCGCATTCATCAATAAAGAGAACGGAGCGGTACTGAGTAAGGATGAGAGCGGGTTTTACCACATCGTGACGAAGTATGATATTATACAAAGCCTGACGAAGTAATCATCAATTACGAATTACGAATTACAAATTTTTCCGGGTGAAAGGGTTATTATAAATCTGAGAAATTTTTAATCCATAATTCGTAATTCGTAATTGATAATTCGTAATTGACTTTGGTTTTTACGTTTTTAAAAATATGATTAACAAAAAAGCCCTTTCGGGATTTTTTTCGTCCTTGCGGAAAAGTGCTTTATACGTACATCTCCTATTTGGGGGGCGCAACTGAAAACCGTTTGAAAAATTGTGTGATTTGGGCATCGAAGTTTTACGATTTGGCTAAAATCCTTTCCTACCAAGAGTTTCCAGATATTAATTACTTTTTATTTTTATTAAAAAAGTAATTTGTTATAGTAAAAATACGTACCCCAAAAGCGTAGCCCTACCCTAAACAGGGCAGTCATTTTACTACCCTATCCGTATTTTTTTCACTCCAAACAAAGAGCGGTTTTGCTCTTGTACAGGGCTGTTTTTCGCCGCATCTTTGTGTCAGAAGTTGATTGATAGAGATTAAATATCAAAATCGATCATTATCCAACAATCCTGATAAACCTGAGTGTCCAAATATCCAATTACGAAAAATCAGTAAAATTCAATATCAGTCAACTTCTACTTTTTAAAACAACTATAGTTACATCCATATATCCAGACGAAGAACCAAAGTAAAACCAATATCCTGTCTATGCTGTAAAAAGCGACGATGACAAAAAACAAAACCAATATCCAGCCTATGCTCCTAACCAGGGCGACGATGGCAAAAACCAAAACCGAACAATCCAATCCAATCCAAATCCTTTAAAAAACAACACAAAATCAATCCTGTGCATGATTGACCACAATCAAGGTACGAAAAACCAAACAGTACTCTGAAACCAGGATAACCTAACTTTTACAATATGAGCCCCCTCAGAAGTAAAATCCAATCCTGAAAAACCAACAGATGTGCAAGTTGGAAAAAATCTCTAAGGGCTCCGTATTCATACGGGGCCTTTTCAATTGCCCCGAATTCACGAATGCAGGAACGTGCCTGTGGCGCGTTATCCCTTAAAGAACGCGCCACAGGCACGTTCTTACATAAAATCGTAATTATACGTTACTTTATCCACGTAGTATCCCTCCTTAAAACATAGTCGATATACTATTCCGTGTGTATATCCAACACCGCGAAAAAAGAGCAATAACGCTCTTGTGCAGCCCCTTTTTTAGTCGCATCTTTGTATCAGAAGTTGATTGATAGAGAGATTAAATATCAAATATCAATCATTATCCAACAATCCTGATCAAACCAAGAGTTTACCAATATCCAATCCGAAAGACCGTAAAATTCAATATCAGTCAACTTCTACTTTTTTTTGAACATCTTTTGATCGAATTATAATCCTCGAAAAACCAACCGGAATTCATTATCCTGCTTATGCCCTCAAAGCGATGATAGCAAAAGACCAGATCCAGACAATATCCAGCCTATGCTTCTAACCAGAGCGACAATGGCAAACCAGGCATCCAATCCGAATCAAAACCAAAAACCAATTCCGAAGCCACCCCTAACCAAGGCCAGGCGAAGAACCAAACTGAAACCAGGAACATTATTAACTTGAGCCCCCTCAGAAGTAATTCCTCCTGAATGTTGGAAAAAAAATTGACTCCTGTCCTTGTGGCGGGAGTTTTTATTTGGGCAGAGGCGACAGACCACGGACCACAGACTACAGACCACGGCCAGGTTAAAAGAAATTGTTGCTCAGTAAGAACTTCGAAGCTTTCACCATTCAGCATTCACTATTGACTATTGACTATTCACTCATGCAACATTTTCAGCATATCCGCTGTCATAGCCATATCCCGTTTTTAACCGCCCCTTAAATATGAAATAAAGAAGCAATTGTTTGCCGGCCTTACAAAGGCTGCAACTTAAGCACTGCTCACGCCCGAGGTTTTCATTCGTAATTCGTAATTGCTACGTGTTTTTACGATTTGGTCATACGTACTAACCCCTCAAGAAAGTTGTTCAATTTACGATCGCCACAGTATTTACTTCACCGGTAATAAAGAGCAATTATGCTCTTGTACAGTCGCTTTTTTCGCCGCATCTTTGTACCAGAAGTTGATTGATATCGATTAAATATCAATCATTATCCAAAGATCCAGAACAAACCACGAGTTTTCCAATATCCATCCAAAAAGACCGTAAAATTCAGTATCAGTCAACTTCTATTTTTCTTTTAAAGCATACCAATATCCCACCAAAAGAACCAACAGGCCAATATCCGCTGGCAAAACCAACCATCCAATCCAATTAAAACCGAATGAACCAGATCCTAAGCTGAAGTTCCTAACCAGGGCACGAGCGAAAAACCAGACTGAAAACAGGATACATTATAAATGAGCCCCCTCAGAAGTAATTCCCTGAATGTTGGAAAAAGAATTGACTCCTGGCCCTTGTGGCGGGAGTTTTTATTTGGCCACAGACGACGGACGACAGACCACAGACAACGGACCACAGACGACAGACGACCGCCAGGCTAAAAGAAATTGTCATTCAGTAAACGCTTCGAAGCTTTGACTATTCACCATTCACTATTCACCATTCACCATTCACCATTCACTATTCACTATTCACCATTCACTATTCACTATTCACTATTCACTATCGTAGTTTTACGATTTTTGATCACGTACTATTTACCCCGTTTTTCCCGTCG
>NZ_RJUB01000060.1 GCF_024343615.1 Ferruginibacter sp. HRS2-29
ATTCGAGAATAAATCTGTAAGTTTTGACAGCTTACAGGATCAGTTGCAGTATCAAAACAATATTTATTTTCTGAAACAAAACATTGAGTCGCTACTTTTTGAGGAAAAGGATTTTATTAATATAGATCCTCTAAAAGAAATTTATTGCGAAATATCAATCGAAGAAAGGTATTATGAAGAGTTCAAACTTTTATTGAATGAATATTTCAATTCTGTCAGTAATGGATACGGGATACCAGAACTCAGTAATTATAACATCATTGGCACTAGAAAGGGCTCTTTAGTCATTGAAATAATTGGATATGCAATAGGTATTTATGTACTTATTACAATTCTTAAATCAATACTCATCAGAACGTTGGAAATAAAAGTTGAATATACTATCTACCGTAAAACGCACCAACTTTTAGAAGATAATAAGATGAGTCTTAAAGATTTGGAAGGAGATATCAATATTGTCCGTAGAATACTCAATAAACCTTCAGATGAAATAGTAACGAAAGCAAAACCATTGTCTTTATTGATGAAACAGTTTAGTGTCTTCCCGAATACACTTGTCAAGAGAAAAAAGCATATCTGAGATGTCGGAAAGCAAGTTGATTCGAAATCCAAACTTATTTTTTTGATCGAAAGAAAAATGAAAAGAAGGAAATGCAAGCACTCCATGCTTGAATAAAAAAGTTCTAATTATTGATTGTGGAAACACATTACAAATATTGTGTTCTTTATGAACAATCATCGTAAAATAACCACTGTTAGCATTGTAAAGTTTATATGGTGTGTCCATTAGGAATGCCTGAAGCAATTCGAAGTTGTCTTTGATAACTTTCTTATTATGTTGAATTATGCTTAATAATTCAGCTGCATTTTCCTTTTGATATAAGTTTTGTATTAGTTCTATTTGTGAAATACAGAATCCTCCATATACTTGGCTGGCCAAGTCTTCTATATCTGACGACAATCTGCTGGAGCAAAAAATAAGAGATGTTTTTATCCCATTTATCAAAAGTCTTTTCGTTAGGGATTCTATGAAAATAAATTTGCCCGCTTGTCTTAACAAACCTAGTTTGAAGCTATTCAATAAAAGGTTATCTCGGTTGCTCCATTCCATTCCTCCGAGTGAGTAGTCGCATAGCAACCAAATCTCTTTACTTTTGCAAGTTTCGGCAAGTAAAATATACGTAGCATCATTTATCTCAATGCCAGCGCTATAAATAGGATCTGAAAAAATAATTGCATCTATACTATTTGCTTCAATGGCTTTTTGGACATCGATAATATCAACCTTAAAATCCAGATAATCATAAAGATGGTAGTAGTATATGTTTGCTCCTAAATCTTTTAACGTATCTGGTATGGTGTAATAGGTTGGAGTAAATACTAAGAAATTTCTGACCCCCAATTTATACAAAGCTGAAAGACTTAAAAATAATGAAGCAGTGCCACTCACCGTGACAGCAATATTTTCCTTTTCGATATTGCAACGCCCCCTCTCTAATGAATGAAGTATTTGTTTTTTCAAATCCGATAGTTCATCTGAAAATATATATTTCAGAGAATCTTTAGCTTGAAATGCAAGTGAACTTTGTATTAATTTGTATGGGTACATTGCAAGAGGATTGATTGCATCCCAGTCTGAAATAAACAATGGTTCCTGCTTTTTTTTCTTACGGTATTGTCTTGCCAGTGTAAGTAACCAATCACTTGAGTAATCCATTGATAATAAATAGTTATCCTTTATTTGAAGTAAAATACTATAAATTATTGAAATAACGTATAATCAGAATATGAATCGGAGCGTAACTATGAGGAATATGCAATGATTTTTTTAAATCAAATCTGCTGACTCTATGAAACCTTCGACAGGTCCATATCGGACTTGTTATAAAAAACTAAGCCATTCAGAATCAATGCTTTTATTTTTTCGGTCTATTTTTTAGTCTATCAATGCGGAAATTATTCAAGAAATCTTACCCTACTGACGTAAAATAGAAAAAGGGACTATTTGTATTGATAGTCCCTTTCGGAAGTCCATATTAGCCTCAACAAATAAACATGCGCAAATTTCTTGTCGGGACCTGCTAAAAAATAGTGAAAAATTACTTGCAGATTTCTAATGTAATATTTCGATTATCCCGTCGCACTAAAACAGCTTTTCGAATTTCCCCATTTTCAATTGATACATTAAAACCGACTTCAGTTTTTTTATTACTGTTCCATCGGGTGTTTTCTAACAACCTGGAAATATCCTGCACAAAACCAGGAAGTTGATTTTTATTCAAGCTCTTTGATAGTATACGAGACGCATGACCATTCGCGTCGATCAATACCCAAAATCGAATATTTTTCCATTGGAGATTATTGGCAGGCCATGTTTTTTGCTCTTGTTCAGCCAACTTAATTTTTCCAAGTTTTGTACAAAAAAGAGAATCGTTTATTAAAGGAATTGATTTTATACTTTTTAAGTTTACTGTAAACAATTCGCCTTCGGGATTAAAATCTATTAATTCTGCGCTTGTAAATTTATTTTCAAAATTAAAGTCCCAGGAAATATTGGTGTTCTTCAACGAAATAACTTTTACCCTTTGTCTCCCCGTATTGATACCCAATCGTCTTTCCGGCTGTAAAATGATACAAGCAAATATTTTTCTTTCAATACTTCATAATAAGCAGATGAGTCGACGGGAAGATTTGCAATTATTTTTTATTTTTTAATAATTGGCCAGTCGAATCCAAGTAAAAATTATCTCCTTTTAAAAGGAAAAAAATACTTTGC
>NZ_RJUB01000061.1 GCF_024343615.1 Ferruginibacter sp. HRS2-29
ATTATCCCTACGGAACATACAACATTCGCTCACCTTACTAATGTTCATAAAAATACATAAACATACAGGCATCCTACCTAAGTAAATTTCCACCTTACAACTCATTGTTCCGTAGGAACATCGCATCGGCAGACCAAAACAAAACCGGGGTGATCCGTACGGTAGGTACGGCTTGTGAAAATGAAGAAATATTAATGCGATGTTATCAGGCAATGACAATGCTCCTCAGCTTCGATGTTCATAATAAATGTTCTGTATTTTCCGAAGCCGGAACCCTGCAGTACAAAACAAGAAACTCCCGGCTTTCACCGGAAGTTTCTTAAGTCATGGGGAAAAAAGCAAGATTTAAACCTCTTTATTAACGGGCTTTTACAAGCCTGATTGTTTCTACTTCTGTACCCTGCTGAACCCTCAGGATATAAGTGCCTTGAGTGAATTCCCTGCCGAAGGTATTGATGTCATTCGCTTTACCATTAGTCTGGTATACTTTCTGGCCAGCCATGTTCATTACAACCATTGTAATGGGATCGTTAGTGTTATCAGTTTCGATCTTCACCCTGAAGTCTGAAATGGAGGGGTTACCCAAAGCTGTCAGGTAGATCGCGTTACACCTTCTCCTTGATTCGCTGATCACTGCACGGGTCGATACCGTCCTTTGAGAAGCATCTTTTACGGTAACGGTATAAGTGCCTGCTGCCAACCTGGTGAATACGTTGTTGGTTCCGAATGTACCGTTATCCAGCTGGTAAGTATACGGACCAAATCCGCCCCTTGCTTCCGCTTTGATATAACCGGTGTTAGATCCCCTGCAACCAAAACCACCAGAGTTTACGATGAGTCCCAGATCAGTAATTACGTCCGGTTCGCTGATGGTGAATGATTTTGTGCCGGTACATCCTTTTGAATCTTTCACAGTAACCGAATAAGTACCTGCAACAAGGTTGCTGAAGGTATTTCCTGACTGGTAAGCGCCATCATTCAGTTTGTAAGTGTATGGTGCAGTACCGCCGGTTGCAGTAACAGTTGCAGAAGTTGTACCTCCGTTTACAGCGATCGTACCCGGAGCTACTGATACGCTGATGGCAGTTGGCTGAGCGATAGTAATGGTCACATCATCCGCTGCACCATTGGCATCCGTTACAGTAAAGGTATAAGTGCCTGCTGCTTTGGTGAAGCTACCCGTACCAGTGTATGGTGCTGTACCGCCGGCTGCAGTTACTGTTACAATAGTGTTTTCGCCGTAACAGTTGATAGTACCTGCTGTAGCTGCCGCAACCAATGCGGGTACCTGTGCAGGCTGGCTTACAGAGAAGGTTTTTGTAGTGATGCAACCCTTTGTGTCTTTAGCCCTGATGCTATGTGTACCAGCCACTACATTGGTAAATACGTTGGAAGACTGGTAAGCACCATTATCGTAGCTGTAAGTATAACCCGGTGTGCCGCCTGTTGCTGTAGCAGTGGCTGTAGTTGAGCCGCCATATACAGCGATCGTACCTGTAGCTACTGTCACATTGATGAGCGTTGGCTGAGTTACAGTGATGGTCACATCATCTGTTACACCGGCTGCGTCAGTCACCACAAAAGTATAAGTGCCTGCGGCTTTGGTGAAAGTACCAACACCGGTATAGCTGCCAGTACCGCCTGTTGCCGTAACAACCACGGAAGTTGTTCCACCGTTGCAGGTGATGGTGCCTGCCGTAGCGGCCGCAACCAATGGTGCCGGAGCGCCTGGCTGAGATATAGTCCTTGTTTTGGAAACAGTACAGTTATTGGCATCTTTCACTGTTACGGTGTAAGAACCTGCGGTAACGTTGGTGAAGATGTTGGAGGACTGGTATGCTCCGTTATTGAGTTTGTAAGTATAGGGTGCTGTACCGCCGGCAGCAGTTACTGTCATGGTAGTAGAACCACCATTTACAGTGATCGTACCTGAAG
>NZ_RJUB01000062.1 GCF_024343615.1 Ferruginibacter sp. HRS2-29
TTTAAGCGCATAACTGAACGTGAACAGGCTATTGGTAAACCCTATACCCTCTTTTTTGATCGCGGCTGATACGGCCGTTAAAAAAGTCCCCGGCGGATTCGGCAATGCGCCGGCGACAATAAATTTGTTTTCCCCGACAGGAATAGTACCTGAAGCGAATATTTCTTTGCTGTAAGGCGCTGCATAAAGGTAAACATTATCGCCACTGCCTTTTTTGGCAGAACGTACCAGGTTGGTTATGTCATCGGCTATTACCGGAGGGTTGGTGGATACAATGACCGCTCTTTCGCCGATCGTATTGGTAGAAGCCAGTACAAGATCATATTGATTTTCGCGCCAGTTGAATCCCCAGGCTCCGGCACCATAATAATTTCCTATATCCTGCCATATCCATCCGTCGGGCACCGGGTTGTAAGAAAAATAGCGGTCATCGGAGTAAATATTTCCCTGAATATACTCAACACCGTTTTTCCTTAAAGATCCGGTGACCTTTTTCAACACATTTTCTTCAGAAGTTTGCTTCCAACGCCAGCTACCGAGCGTGGGGTCTCCGTTTCCAACAAAAAAAAGGTTTCCCAGCATGTTTCCTTCTTTGGGGATACTATCAGAACCAATCAAGGTTTTGTAATGGAAATCTTTTCCGAGTAGTTCAAAAGCACTGGCACTGGTGATCACTTTCTGGCAACTTGCAGGGGCGAGTCCGAGTTGTGCATTGCGGTCAAATATCACATTACCGGTGGAAGTCTCCACAACATACATCCCAACCATGGCATGCTCGAATTGTTTATCTTTTTCCAATACCGTGACAGCGGAAGCCAGCCGTGACTGCAGGTTTTGCGCAAACCCGTTGAAAACAACAAAAAACAGCGGTAAAAAAACAATTCCTTTCATGGTTGAAATATTCATTTATCAAAGCTAAAAGATTTAAATTTGATACATGGAAAATGTAACGGAAGAACCTGCGGTGAAATACAATCATTTTTCCCCGGAAGAATACCTGGCAATGGAGCGGGAAGCTACAGAGAAACATGAGTATTATCAGGGAGAGATCTTTGTTATGACCGGTGCTTCCCGGGAGCACAATGAGATCTTTTCAAATCTTTTTACAGAGATTGGATATAAATTAAAAGGCAAGGGCTGCAAACCTTATGGTGCTGATTTTCGCACGCATGTGCAAAAAAATACATTATATACTTACCCCGACATGCTCATTATTTGCGGCGAGCCGGAGCTTACGGACAACCATTTTGACACGGTCACCAATCCTTCTGTTATTATAGAAATATTATCAAAATCTACCCGCGATTATGATATCGGCAAAAAGTTCATGTTATACCGCGATATTCCTTCTTTGAAAGAATATATCGTTGTGGATTCCGAAAAAATGTTTGTGCAGAATAATACTAAGATCGCGGATAAAAGCTGGCAGATGACTGAATATAATGAAGCAGATGAGTCGCTGATAATAAATACTGTTCAGATCGGTATTTCATTGAAAGACATTTACAAGGCTGTTACTTTCAAATAACTCTTTATAATTAAACATGATGTATGGATAATGTAACGGAAGAACCTGCGGTGAAATACAATCATTTTTCCCCGGAAGAATACCTGGCCATGGAGCGGGAAGCTACAGAGAAACATGAGTATTATCAGGGTGAGATCTTTGCTATGAGCGGGGCATCGATCAATCATAGTAAAATTGCAACCAGAATTACAGGAGAACTCATCAGCAGGCTTCGTGGTAAACCTTGCCAGCCGTATAACAATGACCTTCGCATTCATATCCCAAAAAATACGTTGTATACATATCCTGACATTTCCATCATTTGTGGAGAACCTCAAACAACTGACAGCTCATTAGATACAGTGACAAATCCTTCAGTAATAATAGAAATACTCTCAAAATCAACTGCCAATTATGATCTGGGCCAAAAATTTTCACTATACCGGGAAATAGTATCCCTGAAGGAATATATCATCATTGATTCAGAATCAATATTCGTTCAAAAGAATATCCGCAATTCAGACAATAGCTGGCTGGTGACATATCATGATTCTATTGAAGTTTTTTTTGTAATCGATACTGTCCATTTAAACATTTCTTTGCAAGATATTTACGAAGGCATCTCATTCAAGTAATATATTTCTCTACTCATTCCACCATGATAAAAACTTCCATCATCACCATCGGCGATGAACTACTGATCGGACAGGTTATAGATACCAACAGCGCCTGGATGGCGCAGGAATTGAATAAAGCAGGTATAGCCGTTCTGCGCCGTGTAGCCGTTGGCGATACCCGCGACGCAATCTGGAACGCCCTCGATGAAGAAAGCCGTCATGCCGATATTATCCTCATCACCGGTGGCCTGGGCCCTACCGCCGATGATATCACCAAACCCTTGCTGACAGAATATTTCGGCGGAAACCTGATCGTTGATGAAGGTGCTTTGCGCAATCTTCAGTATTTATTTGAAACTGTTTTCAAAAGGCCACTTACGGAAAGAAATCTCAAGCAGGCAGAAGTTCCCGACAATTGCAAAGTATTGCTCAACAAACGCGGAACCGCACCGGGTATGCTTTTTGAAAAAAATGGCATAGTGTACGTGAGCATGCCGGGCGTTCCCCACGAGATGCAGGGAATGATGACCGACGATGTGATCCCTTATATCCGGCGAAGTTTTCCGCTGCCGTTCA
>NZ_RJUB01000063.1 GCF_024343615.1 Ferruginibacter sp. HRS2-29
CTACAGGGAATAAACCTGTCCTGATAGCCGGAGTGATATTGGCATAAGATTGTAATGCCAGTTCAACGGTCGGGGTCTGATTCACAGTCAATGTAGCTTCCGCTGAGTTAACCGCTCCGCAAGGAACACCGGATACCACCACACGGTATTTGTAACCGTTATTCAATGTTGTAACGCTAGTAAGGGTAAGCGTATTGGTAGTAGCACCGCTGTAGATACCAGCGTTGGTAACATTTACATAAGGGCCGCCGTTCACGCTCACCTGCCATTGGTAAGTGATGGTAGAACCGGTTGCAGTTACAGCAAATGTGGCGTTATCGCCAGAACAGATACGTTTGTTCTGAGGCTGTGCGCTGATGTTTACCGGAGTATTTACGGTAAGGGTTGCTACAGCTGAATTCAATGAAGGAGTACATGTACCGCTCAATACAACACGGTATTTGTAACCGTTCATTGTTGCAGTAAGGTTGGTCAATGTAAGTGTAGCCGCAGTAGCACCGGTGATGTTGGCGAAGTTTGTTCCGCCATCAGTGCTTTGCTGCCATTGATATGTAAGGCCGGTTCCTGCTGCTGCAACAGTAAATGTACCGTTAACAGTGCCGGTTACTGGCAAACAGATAGAGAAATCTACAGGCTGAGTAGAGATCGTTACAGGAACGTTCACTGTCAGCAACACACAAGATGAAGTGACAGGTCCGCAAGCTCCACCTACGATCACCCTGTAAGCACCTGCGTTTGCAGTGGTTACGTTAGTGAGCGACAAGGTTGCTGCAGTCTGTCCGGCCAGGTTGGTAAATGTACCTGCGCAGGTCGCGGCATATTGCCATTGGTAAGTAAGTGCTGTTCCTGTTGCAGCTACGCTGAAGGTAGCAGTAGCGCCAGAACAAACTGTAGAAGCTGCAGGCTGTGTACCGATCGAAACCGGAGTATTCACAGTAAGAGTGGCAGCCGAAGAAGTGATGCCTGTAGGAGTACAGCTGAATACGATCACCCTGTACTGGTTGCCGTTTTGAGCAGCAGTAGCACCGGTAACTGTATAAGTAGTTCCTGTAGCACCAGGGATATCTACAAATGTCGGGGCTGCGATCGTGCTCACCTGCCATTGGTAGGTAAGGCTTGAACCGGTTGCCGCAACAGTGAAGGAAGCGTTAGCGCCTACGCAAACTGTAGTGCTTGCAGGAGCCGTTGTAATGGCTGCAGCATCACCTACAGTCAGGATAGCTGCTGCAGAAGTAACCGCAGGAAGACAGGTTCCCTGAACATTTACCCTGTATTGATAACCGCTTTGTGCAGCAGTAACACCAGTTACAGTGTAAGAAGAGGCAGTAGCACCGCTGATGTTCTGGAACGAAGTACCGTTATCGATACTCTGCTGCCATTGGTAACCAAGTCCTGCACCCGCAGCTGTTACAGAGAACACAGCGTTAGTACCGGCACATACGATGATAGATTGTGGCTGGCCGCTGATAGAAGGGCTGGCCTGTACTGTAAGCGTAGCAGCTGCTGATGTGGCAGAAGCACACTGTGTAGTTACGATCACCCTGTATTGGTTGCCGTTTTGAGCAGCAGTAGTAGCCGGAATAGTATAAGTTGCTGAAGTAGCACCTGCAATATCTGCAAAAGCAGGAGCAGCGATCGTACTCACCTGCCATTGGTAACCTGTTGGTGTACCGGTAGATGTTACGGTGAAGCTGGCAGCAGCTCCTGCACAAACTACCTGCGCTGCAGGGCCTGTAAGGGTTGGAGCTGTACCCGGAGATACTACAAAGCTAACTACCTGGGTCTGGTTGATAGCGCCCGATATACCTGTGATAGTAATATTATAAGTACCTGCAGAAAGAGTATTTACGTTATTCAATGTAACAACAGAGCTGTTACCTGGTGTAACAGGGTTTGTTCCGAAAGTAACGGTTGTACCGGCCGGAACTCCTGCTGTTGCAGACAGGTTGATCGGAGTGGTATAACCACCGAGTGAAGTTGTAGCCAAAGTTACAGCCGCAGTTGCTGGTCCGCCGCACGCTACAGTTGCAGGAGAAGGAGGAGTGAAACCGAATCCAGAAACCGGAGCAGTGATGGTGAAGTTGGTATTAGAAATATCGTAGAAGATATTTCCGATCGCTTCTACCTTGATCCTCGCTGTAGTGGTTGCTGTAGCAGGCATAGTAACCGGTTCAGAACCGTCATTAGCCGTACTTGCTGCAAGAACAGTCGGGAAGGTGAGGCCACCATCCGTTGAGATAGATATTTTTACGTTGGTAACGTTGAAAGGAGCAGCATTTGTTCCTACAACGTTCCAGGTTACAGTCTGTGTGGTATTACCTGCATAACTTTCGCCACCATTTGGTGAAGTAATGGCAAACGGCTGTGTACCTGAAGCAGTGATAATGATATCAGCTGTTCCCTGGCAACCGCTGCCGCTGCTTACAACACCGCCGCCACCTGCACGGTTATCCCTTACAGTCAGCCTG
>NZ_RJUB01000064.1 GCF_024343615.1 Ferruginibacter sp. HRS2-29
GCCAGCCGGTTCCGCGGGAGTTTCGGCTTTGTGTAAAAAATACGCCGTCGCTCAAGTTTTCCACACGGCTGCGTATCAAAAATAAACCATACCGCCCCGGCGTGGCGTCCCCGCCAGGCCGGTTCAGTGGGAGTTTCGGCTTTGTGTAAAAAATACGCCGTCGCTCAAGTGTTCCACACGGCTGTGTATCAAAAATAAACCATACCGCCCTGGCGTGGCGTCCCCGCCAGCCGGTTCCGCGGCATGATGGCTGATAAAAAATAAGCCGCCAACATATTGTCAGCGGCTCTTTACTGTGTACTACTCTGTAGTTCGGATGATCAATAAGTTGGGCATGGAAGTAACCAGTACCCTTGCGTTCAGTTCGAAGCCGAGCTGCTGCAACCATTCCCCGCAAAGCTTGATCTCGGGAACATCTTTCTGGCTGTACTTGTTAAACCTTGTTTTGGGTTGAATTTTCAGGCTGCGCACATCGGGGCGGCGGAGGGTTGTTCGTTTGTCGTTTCGCATAACTTTGATTTTTTAAAAAGAGGCCTGGCGGTGCTGCGAAACGACAAACGTAGTTTGAAGATACGGGACTTACACCCGCTCTCCGCAAGGCTTTATCTTTGATTTCTAAATTTGAATTGTTCATTTTTTACATTAATCGTTTCGCAATTCAAAGATAGAAAAAAATGGAGTGAAGAATAAAATTTAGTTCTTAGCAAGTGGGATTTTTTTACAGGGAGTTAAAATATTAACGTTACTCCCTTTATTTAATAGGTGATGATTGAAGGAAAAAAAACTATTGTTTGCAAGGAGTAAATTCATTAATTGTTAAGTCCTTTTTTTTGCAAATATTTTTTTAGCAATTTTCAATATAGGTGGCTATTAGATTTCCATATCTTAAACAATTCTTCAAATTGTTCTTGTGTCAAAGAAGAGATTTTAGTTTTTGGGTATGTAGAAAAATGTAATAATTGGCTGGCTACTTCGAACTTTAAGTTTTCACCAACATTTTCTTGGGAATCAATAAATTCAAAATAAGAAGCATTCATATTTTCCCAGAGTTCAATTTCAGATTCGGGATCTGAGTCACGTAAATAACAATCAATATCCTCTTCCATTGAGAGTGGGAAGTTGACACCTATTCCAAAATGAATATTTTTAATTCGGTTTATAAGCTTTCCGGGCAAAGTATCTCTTTTCTTGGGACCAATATTTATATCCTCGAAACGGTATTCTTTCGTTTTATCTTCTTTAGCCATTCGATGATAAACTGCCATCCGATGATAATTAGAAAAGATGTCAGGACGTATAACTGCCAGCAATTGGAATGCAATCGACTGTATAGAATCTTTAGTGGTATTTAAAGCATACTTGTCCGCTAAATACAATGAAAATTTCTTTACTTCAGAAAGCGTTATGTTATGCCAAATTGGTAAAATTATTTTTTTTGAAATTTTCCTCCTTACTCAATAAAGACTTATATTCATAATCTGGCCATTTTTTATTTAGAAAGGATTTACTGATTATTACTACTCCAAAATTCGCTTTGTTTAAACCGTTATCAATTTGTTGTGTTAAACTATCACCCACAGTCAAGGTGTTTCGTCATACCAAACTTGTACTCCCAAATTTTCTAGAACATTAGTTAGTTCTCTTACAATAGTATCTTTATCCTCACTAGCATGAGAAATAAATGCATCCCATTTTTTTATAGCCATATTAAATTAAGTTAGAGTTATATGTATTCTGATCAATACTGCCATTTAGGCCGGGGTGCTTTGATCGTTTAATATCCATAATTATCTCTCATTTCTTGTTCATACATATTTTCAATCTCATCTGCATAATCAGTATATTTTGCAAACACGTCTGCGGTATGTGTCAATAAAATTGATGTCCTATGATAAAGATCTTTAACGTCAAGGAGGTTTATAGTATCTTTTTTTTCGAAGGAATTATTGTTTTCTTTATCTACCGGGTAACGAAAGCTATCAGAGTTTTTGTCAAGCAAATGAAAAATGCCAG
>NZ_RJUB01000065.1 GCF_024343615.1 Ferruginibacter sp. HRS2-29
GAAGTGATGCCTGTAGGAGTACAGCTGAATACGATCACCCTGTACTGGTTGCCGTTTTGAGCAGCAGTAGCACCGGTAACTGTATAAGTAGTTCCTGTAGCACCAGGGATATCTACAAATGTCGGGGCTGCGATCGTGCTCACCTGCCATTGGTAACCTGTTGGTGTACCGGTAGATGTTACGGTGAAGCTGGCAGCAGCTCCTGCACAAACTACCTGCGCTGCAGGGCCTGTAAGGGTTGGAGCTGTACCCGGAGATACTACAAAGCTAACTACCTGGGTCTGGTTGATAGCGCCCGATATACCTGTGATAGTAATATTATAAGTACCTGCAGAAAGAGTATTTACGTTATTCAATGTAACAACAGAGCTGTTACCTGGTGTAACAGGGTTTGTTCCGAAAGTAACGGTTGTACCGGCCGGAACTCCTGCTGTTGCAGACAGGTTGATCGGAGTGGTATAACCACCGAGTGAAGTTGTAGCCAAAGTTACAGCCGCAGTTGCTGGTCCGCCGCACGCTACAGTTGCAGGAGAAGGAGGAGTGAAACCGAATCCAGAAACCGGAGCAGTGATGGTGAAGTTGGTATTAGAAATATCGTAGAAGATATTTCCGATCGCTTCTACCTTGATCCTCGCTGTAGTGGTTGCTGTAGCAGGCATAGTAACCGGTTCAGAACCGTCATTAGCCGTACTTGCTGCAAGAACAGTCGGGAAGGTGAGGCCACCATCCGTTGAGATAGATATTTTTACGTTGGTAACGTTGAAAGGAGCAGCATTTGTTCCTACAACGTTCCAGGTTACAGTCTGTGTGGTATTACCTGCATAACTTTCGCCACCATTTGGTGAAGTAATGGCAAACGGCTGTGTACCTGAAGCAGTGATAATGATATCAGCTGTTCCCTGGCAACCGCTGCCGCTGCTTACAACACCGCCGCCACCTGCACGGTTATCCCTTACAGTCAGCCTG
>NZ_RJUB01000066.1 GCF_024343615.1 Ferruginibacter sp. HRS2-29
TCAACTTTTTCTATTTGAAAAAAAAAGCTTATTTAAACTCACAGGCTTTATTAAACTGAGTTGCCGGGAGGCCACGCCACGGCATTCAACTTGCGAAAACTCTTTTGTTAGTACTGCTGGCCGTGGTTGGTGGCCGGGAGGTGCAACCATTGCAAATAATAAATAACCAGTTTATACAACGGCTCGTTCTTCCCGTCTTTCCGGCACCTGATTTTCGCCGTTGGCCCGGAGACCAGACGGCGGCATCCTCAAGGTATCGTCCTTCGCGGAACTCCTGCAAATTGCCGTGGCAATCCATCGCAAAAAATAGTGTTCAATCTTTCGGATGTTCGTATATTTAACCAGGAATTGCCCCGGCTTTTAATTGGAAACTCTCTTTCGGCCGCGGCGCATTTCAACAGTTGCCTGATAATATTCAGCTACCTAGGCAGCTGCCCACCAACTTCAACTCAACAGCACTGTTCATCCTTTACCACGCATTGGCGGAGGTAATGTTATGTTCAACACATTGGGGCATCATTTAAAAAACATTCAACATGAAAAAGATCTCCTGTGTTCTTAGCTTTTTGTTGATAATGGGTGCCGGCTTTGGCC
>NZ_RJUB01000067.1 GCF_024343615.1 Ferruginibacter sp. HRS2-29
TAGAAGTAGTACTGATTGTTCCGTCAGATGCATTGTTACACGAAGTAGCTGTCGGGGTAGCCGTTCCCGTTATGGCGGCGCCAGAAGTTACTGTCCTGGTGATCGTACCTGTACATCCCCTGGAATCTGTAAAATTGATAGTATGCGAACCGGTTGAAATATTGGTAAATACACCGGTAGTATTCGTTGTTCCCCCGTCCAGGATATAGATCACCGGTGCAATACCGTTGGATGTTACCGTCCAGGAAGCGTTGTTGATACCCGGACAGGATGCCATAGTAGGGTTTCCGGTGGCGGTGAGCGTCGGTCCGGCAGTAACCGTTGCGGTAGCAGCACCTGTACAACCATTGGCCGCGGTAAACGTGATCATATGCGGGCCAGCCGCAACACCAGTAAATATGCCGGTTGTATTGGTTGCGCCGCCATCGAGTACATAAGTTACAGGCGTCGTTCCATTAGATGTGATGGTGATGCTTCCATCTACTGAATTATTGCACGATGTGGCAATTGGTACAGCATTACCAACCAGTCCAGCGCCTGATGTTACTGTGGCGGATGCAGAGCCTGTACAGCCATTGTTATCTGTAAATGTAACGGTATGGGCTCCCCCAGAAACGCTGGTAAAGATGCCCGTTGTATTACTCGTTCCG
>NZ_RJUB01000068.1 GCF_024343615.1 Ferruginibacter sp. HRS2-29
AAATGCGACAGGTTGTGCCGTTACCGCAACGATCACCATCAACTCCGTTCCGGGTGCGCCTGCGGTGGCAACTTACACACTTACCCAGCCAAGCTGTACTACACCTACCGGTACCATTACCATCAATACACCAACAGGAACCGGCTTGACTTACAGCATCAATGGAACTACTTTCCAGGCAAGTAATATATTTACCGGCGTTGCTCCGGGAACCTATACTATTTCGGTGCGAAATGCCGCGGGTTGTACCTCCACTACTACTGCAACTTTAAATGCCGTTCCATCAGCGCCAGCTGCAGCTACGGCTACAGTCACCCAACCTACCTGTGCCACTCCAACCGGAACGATCGTAATTACGGCACCAACCGGCACCGGCCTGGAATACAGTATCAACGGAACCACTTTCCAGACAAGCACCACATTTGCCGGTCTTGCACCAAATACTTACACGATTACAGTACGTAACTCCGCAGGTTGTACTTCCACTGCTAGCGTAATAGTGAATGCCGCTCCATCAGCAC
>NZ_RJUB01000069.1 GCF_024343615.1 Ferruginibacter sp. HRS2-29
AACAATGCTACTGACGGAACGATCACCGCTACTTCTAACGGAGTTACTCCGGTAACCTATGTGCTGGATGGTGGAACAAGTAATACAACGGGCATCTTCACCGGCGTGGCCGCAGGGTCGCATACGGTTACTTTCACCGATTCGAAAGGCTGTAAAGGAACAATTACATCAACGGTCGGATCTGGTTCGGCCATCACCGGTACGGCCACTCCAACTGCCGCTGCTTGTCCGGGTATCAACAACGGATCGATCAGTGTTACATCTACCGGCACAGCTCCTGTAACTTATATACTGGATGGTTCGACCACCAATACCACCGGTATTTTTACAGGAGTTTCTGCAGGAGCCCATACCGTTACATTTACAGATGCC
>NZ_RJUB01000070.1 GCF_024343615.1 Ferruginibacter sp. HRS2-29
CGGCGCCAGTTACCTATATACTGGATGGTGGAACAAGTAATACAACGGGCATCTTCACCGGCGTGGCCGCGGGAGCCCATACCGTTACATTTACAGATAACAATGGCTGTACAGGCGCTGCATCCGCCACAGTAACATCAGGCGCCGCCATAACAGGAACCGCTACCCCGACAGCCACTTCGTGTAACAATGCAACAGACGGAACGATCACCGCTACTTCTAACGGAGGTACTCCGGTAACATATGTACTGGATGGCGGAACAAGTAATACAACGGGCATCTTCACCGGCGTTGCCGCAGGGCCGCACA
>NZ_RJUB01000071.1 GCF_024343615.1 Ferruginibacter sp. HRS2-29
CGGCTACAGGCGGTACTGCACCCTATACCGGTACAGGTACTTTCACCAAAGGTGCAGGTACACACAATTTTACGGTAACCGACGCAGCAGGTTTGACTTCTATGGCTACTGTTACGATCACCGAACCAACCGCACTTACTTCTACTGTTACTTCAGGTACCATCACTGTAAACGGCGGTTCTACCACCATCACAGCAGGTGCATCGGGTGGTACGGCTCCATACACTTACAAACTGAACAACGGTTCATACCAGTCATCCAACACTTTCATCAACGTAATTGCAGGTACTCATACTGTAA
>NZ_RJUB01000072.1 GCF_024343615.1 Ferruginibacter sp. HRS2-29
GAACATTCCTTCCGCCGCTGAATAAGAATGCGCCCTGTCGTCATTTTCCCACCTGCCATCATTGAGCAGGTAACGATATTGATATGTTTGTCCCGGTTGCAGGGAAATGGTGGTCTGCAACGAGCCATCTTCAGTCAATTCGAGCGGAAAACCCAGTTCGGCATTCCAGTTATTGAAATCGCCCAGCAATAATCCGCCGGTAGCGTGTTGAACGATATAGTTGGGCAGTAAAAAAGTTACTTGTGTAGACATGCGTTTGTGTTTAATTGTGTATCTGGTCAATACGGTTAAATAATAAGCCCATAAACGGCTAGTTTATGGGCTTACAGCAGGTGCAAATATAGTTAATTACGAATTAAGAATTACGAATTACGAATTGCAATCTTCGTATCATTCGTAATTCGTAATTTTTAATTCGTAATTGATTCCAGTTTTCCTTCTATCGAATCGTCCATTGTTTTCCCCACGATAGCCCCGGCAACAGTTTTGAGGAATGCCACGGCATTGCCATGTTTATTGTCCCAATAGTAACCTTCCAGCGGTTTCACTTCTATCACCGCGATGCGGGGATCATCCTGTCCTTCGGTAAACCAGGTCTTGAGCATAGGTTCCCACAGCTCTGCGATCTTCGCTTTGTCGGCCGTAAGTTTGGCTGTAGCGCCCAGGCTCAGGAAATCCGAATAGGAAGATCCCTGGAACAGCAGGTGCACGCGGGAATCGGCCTTGATATCGCTGTAAATATGACTGTCGTTGGCACACAGGAACCACAATGTTCCGTCGTCGTCGGTAACCTGCACTGACATCGGGCGCACGTGCAGCGGACTGGTTTCCTGAAGTTTTGTAATGAAATGACAGGTATTCTTGTTCGAAAGTTCTTTGATCTTTTTGGCCGCATCCGTACCTCTAAGGTCTTCATGGTTATTTTCTTCCTGTTGTTGATTGATACTGTTCATGTGTTTGGTTTTAATTGATTCACTTTTTGTTCGTTGAATAAATCCAAACATCGTTCCGAAAACCCCGGAGGTTTTAAAAACATAAACCCCGGAGGTTTTGGAAACCTCCGGGGTTTGCACTCAAATCCTAACATCCTCATACAAAATGCGTTGCAATAAAAAAAATAAAAAAGAAGTAACAATTTTTTGTTCTACAAAATTTGAACCCTTACTTTTGCCGCGGAGAGCTGGCAGAGTGGTCGATTGCGGCAGTCTTGAAAACTGTTGACTGTTACAGGTCCGGGGGTTCGAATCCCTCGCTCTCCGCCGAAATAATAAAAAAAGCACTGATATTCAGTGCTTTTTTTGTTGAGTTACTTCACCTGCTTTTTATGTTATTTTCCTTAAACGCCTGCTGCCATCTTCCTTTCCATCCTGATCTTGTCCCTGTGCTTGTGCCCCCATTCGTACAGCGATTGAAGGATATCTCCCAGAGAATCGGCGTAATCGGTTAGCTGGTATTCCACCACCACCGGCGTTTTATCATGCACGAGCCTTTTTACAAAACCGTTCATTTCAAGATCCTTCAATTCCCCCGATAACACCCGGGCGGAAATGCCCGAAATGGCCCGCTGCACTTCATTGAAACGTTTACTGCCTTCCTTCAACGCCACGATCACCCGGATCTTCCATTTGCCCCCGATCACATAAAGCGCATCGTCGATGGAAGACAGGCGGCTGATACATTCCGTATGATTGGCTGGTTTTGCATATTCCATAATTAACTGATTTTTAGTTAACTATACAAAAGGTTACCGCTAATCTTTTGTATAGTACTTACTTTTGGTTACCAAAGGTGCATAATTTTGGTCAACAAAAAAATTATGACAATGAAAAAAATATTGCACGTTATTTCAAGCCCGAGGGGCAATGCTTCTTACAGTATCCGTTTAGGAAATAAGATAGTAGAAAAATTGCTGGCCGGATATCCTGGCAGCACAGTTAAAGAGTACGACCTCGTAAATGTCCATTTTCCCCATCTTGAGGAAGCCCACCTTACTTCATTTTTTACGCCGGCAGAAGTGCGCACAAAAGAAAA
>NZ_RJUB01000073.1 GCF_024343615.1 Ferruginibacter sp. HRS2-29
CCCCGGAGGTTTTAAAAACATAAACCCCGGAGGTTTTGGAAACCTCCGGGGTTTGCACTCAAATCCTAACATCCTCATACAAAATGCGTTGCAATAAAAAAAATAAAAAAGAAGTAACAATTTTTTGTTCTACAAAATTTGAACCCTTACTTTTGCCGCGGAGAGCTGGCAGAGTGGTCGATTGCGGCAGTCTTGAAAACTGTTGACTGTTACAGGTCCGGGGGTTCGAATCCCTCGCTCTCCGCCGAAATAATAAAAAAAGCACTGATATTCAGTGCTTTTTTTGTTGAGTTACTTCACCTGCTTTTTATGTTATTTTCCTTAAACGCCTGCTGCCATCTTCCTTTCCATCCTGATCTTGTCCCTGTGCTTGTGCCCCCATTCGTACAGCGATTGAAGGATATCTCCCAGAGAATCGGCGTAATCGGTTAGCTGGTATTCCACCACCACCGGCGTTTTATCATGCACGAGCCTTTTTACAAAACCGTTCATTTCAAGATCCTTCAATTCCCCCGATAACACCCGGGCGGAAATGCCCGAAATGGCCCGCTGCACTTCATTGAAACGTTTACTGCCTTCCTTCAACGCCACGATCACCCGGATCTTCCATTTGCCCCCGATCACATAAAGCGCATCGTCGATGGAAGACAGGCGGCTGATACATTCCGTATGATTGGCTGGTTTTGCATATTCCATAATTAACTGATTTTTAGTTAACTATACAAAAGGTTACCGCTAATCTTTTGTATAGTACTTACTTTTGGTTACCAAAGGTGCATAATTTTGGTCAACAAAAAAATTATGACAATGAAAAAAATATTGCACGTTATTTCAAGCCCGAGGGGCAATGCTTCTTACAGTATCCGTTTAGGAAATAAGATAGTAGAAAAATTGCTGGCCGGATATCCTGGCAGCACAGTTAAAGAGTACGACCTCGTAAATGTCCATTTTCCCCATCTTGAGGAAGCCCACCTTACTTCATTTTTTACGCCGGCAGAAGTGCGCACAAAAGAAAACCTGGAAGCCGTCAAACATTCAGATGAGGCCATCGCGGCGATACAGGAAGCTGATATCATCGTGATCGGTGCGCCGATGTATAATTTTGGCATACATTCTTCGCTGAAAGCCTGGCTGGATCATATTGTACGCAAAGGCATCACATTTTCCGTTGGCGAAAAAGGCGCTGAAGGATTGATCAGGGGAAAAAAAGTGTACATCGCCATGAGTTCCGGCTGGATCTATTCCGAAGGTGCGGCAAAAGCGAATGATTTTGTGGTACCATACCTCACATTTATGCTGAGTTTTATCGGCCTGTCGGATATCACCGTTTTCCGCATAGAAGGAGTGGGTATCCCGGGCAATGAAGAGCAGGCTGTGGAAAAGGGGTTGAGCAGTGTGGTAGTGGATTAGGACGAAAACGTTTTCGGTAACAGGTAGAACGCAGGGCAATACTTTCGGGTAGTATCCCTGCGTTTTTAGCTTCCGTTTTGCGGAATAAATTTTTAACAGGCACCCCAAAGCAATGACTTAAAGTTATATTTGCTACCGGCCATTTAAGGCCGGTTTCCTTCTAAAAATTCAGAAAATCATGATCCAAACAAAAGCTTATGCTGCGCAAAACGAAACAACCCCGCTTGCGCCATGGACATTCGAAAGGCGTGAAGTAGGGCCGCACGATGTTCAGTTTGATATCCAGTTCTGTGGCGTATGCCACTCCGATCTTCACCAGGTCAGGAATGACTGGTTTCCCGGAATATTCCCGATGGTACCAGGACACGAGATCGTTGGCCGAGTGGTAAAAGTAGGCGATCACGTGAAAAACTTCAAAGTAGGCGATCTTGCCGGAACCGGCTGTATAGTAGACTCCTGCCGCGTTTGCGAAAACTGCAAACAAGACCTGGAACAATATTGCCTCAATGGAAATTCACAGACTTACAACGGCCTGGAGCAGGATAAAAAGACGCCGACCTATGGCGGTTATTCCAACACGATCGTAGTAAATGAAGATTTTGTACTGCACGTCTCCGATAA
>NZ_RJUB01000074.1 GCF_024343615.1 Ferruginibacter sp. HRS2-29
AGACGGGAAGAAAGCAAAAGCCCCCAAAATATTTGGAGGCTCATATAATTTTCTTCCCGTCTTCCCGGCAAAAATCATTTTAGTTTCTTCTGCAGGTCCTGGTTCATTTTTACATATGCATCATTCTTTGCGGCAGCAGCAAGTTCCAGCGATTTTTGTGAGCTGGCCAATGCACCGGCTTTGTCGCCCATTTCCTGCTGGATCTTTGCTTTGTACAGAAATATCCAGAAAGCTTTTCCATTTTCTTCGGTTGCTTTTGTAGCATATTCCAATGCTTTCGGCAGGTTCTTTTCGTACTCGTTGTAATACTGTGCGGCTTCCCAGTACGGTTTTTTCTCCGACTGCAATCCTGCTTCGATCTGTGCTTTTACTTTGGACCTGAAGCTGGCCGTTACCGGTATGGTAACCGATGTTTTGTCCCACATGAGCGTGATGCCACAGCTTTCAGGTTTTACATTATCAAATTGAATGGTAAAAGTTTCTACCCGGTTTTTCAATTTTGAAGGCACTACTTTAAAACGCAGCACATCGTCCGTTTCTTTATATCCTTCCAGGCCGCCGTTGTTAAATCCTTTGTTGATGATGATCTCCCAGGTGTCGATGTTGGGGATGGTGTAGATGGCATAAGAACCTGTATCGAGTTTTTTGCCTGCCAGTTCTACGGGTTCTGTCAGCGTGATTTTGGTTGCCTTGTTGGCACCGGTGCGCCACATTTTACCAAATGCTTCCAGTCCGCCAAAGATGGTACGGCCTTTCACACCAGGCCTCGAATATACGATCTCAATGGAGCCGATGCCGAAATCCTGTTTGATGGTTTGTGTAGGCGATGGCGCCGGAAATTTGACCTGGGCATTCGCGAAGGCAAATGAGGCAAGAAGGGCGAGGGATGTAAATAATTTTTTCATTTTTGTTGTTGAGAGTTTAGTTTATGAAAGAGATTAGAGGTTTAGAGGTTTAGAAGTTTAGAAGTTCGCAATTTCAAAACTTCAATTAATTATTGCAACCCACATATTTTCACCATTCACCATTCACCATTCACTATTCACTATTCACTATTCACTATTCACTATTCACTATTCACTATTCACTATTCACTATTCACCATTCCCTATTCACCATTCACCATTCACTATTTTCTGCCATCCTGTCACCATTCTGCTATTTTCAGTATCTTTGCGCATTAAATTTATTTCGGGACGATGCAGGAACTTCTTTTGGCTAAGACACATGATGAAACGCGGCAGGGCGAAGCATTTGCGCCTGCGCAGGAGCCTGTGGCTGTCAATGGCAAACGCTTTTACATTGAGAGTTATGGTTGTGCGATGAACTTTGCAGATAGCGAAGTGGTGGCTTCCATTTTACAAAAAGAAGGATTTGGCGCCACTACTGATGTAGATACGGCTGATCTTATCCTGATCAACACCTGTTCTATCCGCGAAAAAGCGGAAGACAGGGTACGTAAACGCCTCACCGAATTCCGGCAACTCAAACGATCTAACCCGGGCCTGGTGGTGGGTGTTTTGGGCTGTATGGCCGAACGCCTGAAAGCCAGTTTTATAGAAGAAGAAAAACTCGTGGATATAGTGGTAGGCCCTGATGCTTACCGCAGCCTTCCCGGCCTCATTGAAGAAGCCAATGGCGGGCAGAAAGGGGTGAATGTATTGCTGAGCCGCGAAGAGACCTATGCCGATATTGCGCCGATAAGGCTAAACAGTAATGGCGTAACCGCTTTTGTGAGCATCATGCGTGGCTGTAACAATATGTGTTCTTTCTGTGTAGTGCCTTTTACCCGTGGCCGCGAACGCAGCCGCGATGCAGCCAGCATCGTGCAGGAATGTGAGGCATTGTTCAACGAAGGCTACCGCGAAGTGACCCTGCTCGGACAAAACGTAGACAGTTACCATTGGATAGATGAACAGAAGGACGAGACGGTGACGTTTGCACGCCTGATGGAACTGGTAGCCAATATATCGCCGTTGCTGCGCATCCGTTTTTCTACTT
>NZ_RJUB01000075.1 GCF_024343615.1 Ferruginibacter sp. HRS2-29
CAACCCACATATTTTCACCATTCACCATTCACCATTCACTATTCACTATTCACTATTCACTATTCACTATTCACTATTCACTATTCACTATTCACTATTCACCATTCCCTATTCACCATTCACCATTCACTATTTTCTGCCATCCTGTCACCATTCTGCTATTTTCAGTATCTTTGCGCATTAAATTTATTTCGGGACGATGCAGGAACTTCTTTTGGCTAAGACACATGATGAAACGCGGCAGGGCGAAGCATTTGCGCCTGCGCAGGAGCCTGTGGCTGTCAATGGCAAACGCTTTTACATTGAGAGTTATGGTTGTGCGATGAACTTTGCAGATAGCGAAGTGGTGGCTTCCATTTTACAAAAAGAAGGATTTGGCGCCACTACTGATGTAGATACGGCTGATCTTATCCTGATCAACACCTGTTCTATCCGCGAAAAAGCGGAAGACAGGGTACGTAAACGCCTCACCGAATTCCGGCAACTCAAACGATCTAACCCGGGCCTGGTGGTGGGTGTTTTGGGCTGTATGGCCGAACGCCTGAAAGCCAGTTTTATAGAAGAAGAAAAACTCGTGGATATAGTGGTAGGCCCTGATGCTTACCGCAGCCTTCCCGGCCTCATTGAAGAAGCCAATGGCGGGCAGAAAGGGGTGAATGTATTGCTGAGCCGCGAAGAGACCTATGCCGATATTGCGCCGATAAGGCTAAACAGTAATGGCGTAACCGCTTTTGTGAGCATCATGCGTGGCTGTAACAATATGTGTTCTTTCTGTGTAGTGCCTTTTACCCGTGGCCGCGAACGCAGCCGCGATGCAGCCAGCATCGTGCAGGAATGTGAGGCATTGTTCAACGAAGGCTACCGCGAAGTGACCCTGCTCGGACAAAACGTAGACAGTTACCATTGGATAGATGAACAGAAGGACGAGACGGTGACGTTTGCACGCCTGATGGAACTGGTAGCCAATATATCGCCGTTGCTGCGCATCCGTTTTTCTACTTCTCATCCGAAAGATATTACCGATGATGTATTACACATCATGGCGAAATATGAAAACATCTGCAATTACATTCACCTGCCGGTACAAAGTGGCAGTACAAGGGTTTTGCAGATGATGAACAGGACATACAGCCGCGAATGGTACCTGGCAAAAGTAGATCGCATCCGCGAAATATTGCCGGATTGCGGCATTTCCACCGATATGATCGCGGGTTTCTGTACCGAAACGGAAGAAGAGCACCAGGAATCACTCAGCCTCATGGAATATTGTAAATATGACCTGGCTTACCTCTACTTCTATTCCGAAAGGCCCGGAACCCTTGCCGCCAGGAGGTTTAAGGATGATGTGCCGCTGGATGTAAAAAAACGCAGGCTCCAGGAGCTGGTAGATCTGTACCGCGATCATTCGTTGATCAGCATGCAGAAAGATGTAGGCAAAGTTTTTAAAGTGCTGGCAGAAGGAAATTCAAAAAAGAGCGAGGATGAATTATATGGCAGGGCAGATAATAATAAGGTAGTGGTGTTTCCTAAGCACAACTTTGTAAAAGGCGACTACGTTTCAGTAAAAATCACTCACTGTACTGCCGGAACACTACTCGGCATTCCGGTTGATACCAATAACACAGATAACTAAATCAGATGATCGCTGATATCATAAAAAATAACTTAATCCCTATTCACGGCATTTGCGAAAAATTTGGCGTAAAATCATTGCACCTGTTCGGCAGTGCGGCAGATAATACTTTGACTTCTAAGAGCGACATAGATTTTTTAGTTGATTATTTTAAAGATCAGGAAGGGCTTCCTAAAGCACCATTCGATTATTTCGATATTTTATTTTCTTTAGAAAATATAACAGGTAAAAAAGTAGATCTCGTAGTAAAGGATGCATTAAGGAACAGCTATTTTATCAATAGTTTTAATAATAATAAAGTATTGATATATGAAAAAAGAGATTAATTCATATATCGAGGATATAGCTTTTTCAATCGAAAGGATTGA
>NZ_RJUB01000076.1 GCF_024343615.1 Ferruginibacter sp. HRS2-29
AGGATAACTATTTATTATCAATGGATTACTCAAGTGATTGGTTACTTACACTGGCAAGACAATACCGTAAGAAAAAAAAGCAGGAACCATTGTTTATTTCAGACTGGGATGCAATCAATCCTCTTGCAATGTACCCATACAAATTAATACAAAGTTCACTTGCATTTCAAGCTAAAGATTCTCTGAAATATATATTTTCAGATGAACTATCGGATTTGAAAAAACAAATACTTCATTCATTAGAGAGGGGGCGTTGCAATATCGAAAAGGAAAATATTGCTGTCACGGTGAGTGGCACTGCTTCATTATTTTTAAGTCTTTCAGCTTTGTATAAATTGGGGGTCAGAAATTTCTTAGTATTTACTCCAACCTATTACACCATACCAGATACGTTAAAAGATTTAGGAGCAAACATATACTACTACCATCTTTATGATTATCTGGATTTTAAGGTTGATATTATCGATGTCCAAAAAGCCATTGAAGCAAATAGTATAGATGCAATTATTTTTTCAGATCCTATTTATAGCGCTGGCATTGAGATAAATGATGCTACGTATATTTTACTTGCCGAAACTTGCAAAAGTAAAGAGATTTGGTTGCTATGCGACTACTCACTCGGAGGAATGGAATGGAGCAACCGAGATAACCTTTTATTGAATAGCTTCAAACTAGGTTTGTTAAGACAAGCGGGCAAATTTATTTTCATAGAATCCCTAACGAAAAGACTTTTGATAAATGGGATAAAAACATCTCTTATTTTTTGCTCCAGCAGATTGTCGTCAGATATAGAAGACTTGGCCAGCCAAGTATATGGAGGATTCTGTATTTCACAAATAGAACTAATACAAAACTTATATCAAAAGGAAAATGCAGCTGAATTATTAAGCATAATTCAACATAATAAGAAAGTTATCAAAGACAACTTCGAATTGCTTCAGGCATTCCTAATGGACACACCATATAAACTTTACAATGCTAACAGTGGTTATTTTACGATGATTGTTCATAAAGAACACAATATTTGTAATGTGTTTCCACAATCAATAATTAGAACTTTTTTATTCAAGCATGGAGTGCTTGCATTTCCTTCTTTTCATTTTTCTTTCGATCAAAAAAATAAGTTTGGATTTCGAATCAACTTGCTTTCCGACATCTCAGATATGCTTTTTTCTCTTGACAAGTGTATTCGGGAAGACACTAAACTGTTTCATCAATAAAGACAATGGTTTTGCTTTCGTTACTATTTCATCTGAAGGTTTATTGAGTATTCTACGGACAATATTGATATCTCCTTCCAAATCTTTAAGACTCATCTTATTATCTTCTAAAAGTTGGTGCGTTTTACGGTAGATAGTATATTCAACTTTTATTTCCAACGTTCTGATGAGTATTGATTTAAGAATTGTAATAAGTACATAAATACCTATTGCATATCCAATTATTTCAATGACTAAAGAGCCCTTTCTAGTGCCAATGATGTTATAATTACTGAGTTCTGGTATCCCGTATCCATTACTGACAGAATTGAAATATTCATTCAATAAAAGTTTGAACTCTTCATAATACCTTTCTTCGATTGATATTTCGCAATAAATTTCTTTTAGAGGATCTATATTAATAAAATCCTTTTCCTCAAAAAGTAGCGACTCAATGTTTTGTTTCAGAAAATAAATATTGTTTTGATACTGCAACTGATCCTGTAAGCTGTCAAAACTTACAGATTTATTCTCGAATTGACCGATTGTATAAACAGTTTCTTCTAAGCTAATTATATTTGAATTCGCATAAAATATTAATGCTTTAATTATTCTTTGAATTTGATCAGATTTTCTAAGTTCATGATTGTCCGTAGCAACCCGATCCAAAACATTGCCCAAATAATTAACTATTGACAATTCTTTTTTTGAATAGTACCTGTAAAGCAAAGTCATATTAAAAGCTTCAAAAAGTCGTCCCGATT
>NZ_RJUB01000077.1 GCF_024343615.1 Ferruginibacter sp. HRS2-29
AAGCGTCAGTATCGGCAGCAGCGTATGCAATAATTCATCGGCCAGCATGTCCCAGCCATGCAGCTCTACCAGTCCCCTCAGCAGGAACTGGTACACCAGGAATACCGTGGTAAGATATACCGTGACAGCAGTATGGGTAGCAGGTTTCACATTTTTGCCGAAGGCAACCGCGGTGAAATACACGGCTGTCAGCGTATTCGTCAGAATCGTAAAAAATCCAAAGTAGCGGATAGTCGTATCCAGCGTGCTGCGGCCAGGACTGTTTTTTAAAATAAGTATATACTGAAGTACGAGCGCAAACCAACCGATCAGCCCAAAGAGCGTTGCAAGTTTTGTTTTCATAACGCAGTTTTATTCTTAAAGGTAGAAAACCTCCGGGGTTTTTCTCCCAACCCCGGAGTGTTTTGGATCAAACGCCCGGAGGTTAAAAGAAACCTCCGGGGTTAAACCTCCGGGGTTTATTCGCCGTAATAAAAGTTTAATTCCCTGCACAATCCTTTGATCGCTTTTTTGCCGGCGGCTGTAAAACCGATCAATGCATATTCATCTTCCTTTCCTTTATTCATTACCTGGTGTGTGGTGGCAGGTATTGCTATGGTAGAAATAAGATAGTTGCAGCCAAGACAGATATTCACCTGGTTCACCATCGTATCGTTTTTGTAAAACACCAGCCCGAGATGTGGCTCAAAACAAGCGGCGGTACCATCTCCATAAGTTGAGTTACTGGACAATGCAGCCGTGATCTTATCAGCTTGCTGCCGGGTAAGGAATTGCTGTTTGGTGATGACCGGAACAAATTTACCTTTTTCATCGATCACTGCGATGTCATCTCTACCCCCGTCGAAATCATATGCGATGACCTTATCATAATCCATGGTGTTAAAAGGTGCACCCGCTTTTTTGTTTGGGGAAATTGCAGGAGTAGTCATGAGATAATCTTTCAACTCTTTTTCTTTCAGGATATCCGCCGGGTCAATCCTGGATGGTGGTCGGGGAGGTGGAGGAAAAGTATCGCCCGGTATGCTGGACAGCTTCACGTATTCTGGTTGTATAGGTTGCTGCTGACCATTATTGCACGAAATGATCAGCGAAGCCAATACGATAAATAAAACCATGTGAAGATTTTTTGTAGTGTGCATGCTTAGTCTATTTATCCAGTTGTTCATCTACCAGTTTTTTTAATGTGGTGTATTTTTCCGCTCTGCCTTTATTCTTCAGGTTAAAACAGAATAAAATCCCAACGTATTGCCGTTTGTTATCCACCCATGGAAAGCTACCGAACAATCCCGGGCTGGTCACCGCGTTGGCAACTTTTTCACCGGGCGATTCTTCCAGCATCCATTCTCCCAATCCATAACCCCAGTTGTCCGCTTCGGCAGGTGTGGAAATTATTTTTTTACCCGCGGTATAATTCTGCTGCATGAGTTCCACGGAAGAAGCCTGCAAAACGCGTTTGCCATTGTACAACCCCTTCGCCAATATCATTTGCAAAAAACGGATGTAATCATTGGCCGTGCCTTGTCCGCCGCCTGCTGCCAGCGGCACATGCTTATGGCCGAAATCGGTATTCGTCATCCCGCAGGGA
>NZ_RJUB01000078.1 GCF_024343615.1 Ferruginibacter sp. HRS2-29
TGTTTAGCCGTCCCTTTTACCCTTGGAAAAAGGCTACCTTCTCTATTTCCATGTTTTTGGAGGGCTCTTCCGGCGAAAGTTAATTCAGCCCTATCTATTGCATTCCCTGCAGCAACTAGTTCAGATATAGAACTTGTTTTACTTGAATTAAAAAAATTCCTTACACCACTAACCCTCCCTAAAGATGGAGAATTACCACCTTCAGGTGCAAAATAAAATGCCGCAAATAAAAAATTAAAAATTGCAGTGTGGTTATCCGCTGCCATTTTCTCAAAGAGCATCATTTTCCTGTTAGGATCGGTTTCTTTATCTATCGCTTGTTTATTTACACCTCCGTTATGCACCCAATCTACTGTATATTGATATATTAAAAAACTCGCAATAGATTTTAAGTCTCTGCTAATAGTAGTTCCAGAAGTCACTAATTGCCCTGGTGTGCAATAATCGGTGTAACTATTATAGACAGAGACTTCATAACTTTCGAGTACTTCAGGAGATGACAGGTCAGCTTCAATTTTTTCCAGATAATCCCCTCTCCAATCCCATCTTGTATTTGGATCAAAATGTCTTAATATAATTTCAGATACTTTTGCAAAAACTTCATTGTAGGAAGTTTGTTGAAGGACTGCTAATTTTGACGGATTTGTTTCATCAAGTTTTAACGCTTCTTTTTGTTTACCTACAAATGCAGTTGTTACACTACCAACCCACACGTTTCCAGAATTATCAATATCAAAATCTAAATTTCCAATTTTATCCTTCTCTTCTAATCCGTCCAAATCGATGCAGGATATCGGCTTATTTCCAGCAAACTGGTAGGGGGTGTACCAAGGATAAGATTTAAACAATGGATCAACACTTAAGAAACGGCCGAGGCCAGGACTATAAATTCTAAATCCATAATCATATGTTGTAGTAGAAAATCCATCCTTATCCAACTCCTTCCCATTAAACCCATACCTATACCCACTTCCCCCATCAAATTTCCTTCCTGGCATTAGCATCCCGAAAGGATAGTAATCGTTGGCCGTTACTACATCCGGGCTGTAGTATTCAACTATCGTGTTGCCATCGTGAACGCCGGTCCTTTCCAGGCGCTTGTCGGTGATGGTAACGAGCACGTTGCCCAGGTGGTTGGTCAATTCAAAGAACGTAGCGCCTCTTTCAAAGGTAAACAATTCGCCGCGATCGAGGGTGGTACCGGTCATTGCCAGGAATGTGCGGCTCTCGATGCCTACATCTACTTTTGTATTGAGTATACCCAGCCTGCTGCTGCCGTAAAGGTGTACTTCGGTCTGGCAAAGCAGGTTACTGTTGAGTGCACCTCCTTCGGGTGTTTCGCCGGTCTGGTATACACTCATCACATTGCCCGACGCATCGCGTACATAGAAAGTGGTGACAGCTTTATAACTTTCGGCCGAACCTACCAGTTTTGTAGTACCTACTTTTTTACTGATGCGGTTCCCGGATACATCGTATGTATAGGTAATATCTGTTTGTGTGGTAAGCGTACCTTCCGTCTTCGATTTTTGTATACGTTCTATTTTGCCGTACACATTCCATTCGATGTTGGTGATGCCTTCTTTGGTATCTTTTATAAGATTACCGATGGCGTCATACGCGTAGTTATCATTTACACCAAGCGGGTTCTTATCGTTTTCTGCTGTAGAAAGCGGAGTATTCTCCGGTAAGTGGCTATCTATATCTTCAGTATACTTATCTTTTGGCACCTGGTCGTGCACATAGCGTAGTTTATTGCTGGTAATGCGGCCATCCGTACCTTTTTCGTATTGATAGTACAGGTTATCCATGGCTAATCCACCATTCGCAAAACCGTTGCGTTTGTAGGTCTTGATATTACCATTTGCATCGTAGGTTATTGCCTCCCGGTAATCCTGCAATGGCGTTGCTGAGAAACTATTATCATTTCCATTCACGCCTTTGTA
>NZ_RJUB01000079.1 GCF_024343615.1 Ferruginibacter sp. HRS2-29
TAAATGGCCGAATTAACTCAGAGGGGGAAGAAGAGTCAATCCCAAAGTTGTCTTTTTTATCCATTATTCTTACTGTAAAGAAAAAGTATTTGTCAGTTGTTTTAAAATTTCGTCAAGAGTAATTCCAGCCTGCCCCTGTTTTCAGCACATTATATTGGTTGCCCCTTGCTACGGCAATGGTATTGGCTTTTACAGTACCGTTCACTTCCAGCTTTTTGGCCCGGTGGTAAAAGGATGGATCAATGATCATACCTGACCCGGGTGCTCCATAGGGTGTTGGTTTTAAGAAAAGAGGAGCACATTCTTATCCCCTGATACTGTTTTTCATCTACCTGAAAAGCACTTTCATCCACTTTATAGCCGATTTTTTGTAATCAATGATTTCTGCATACTATTTTCTTTTATAAAGCGTTATTCAGTATACCTTAATAAATGCCGGGCGGCGGTAGCCGCATCCAAAATCTAACAATGAAGCAAACCATACTCTGCAAATACCACGGCCGGCGGCCGGCGAAACGGGCATACCCGTAATGCCCGAAACATAACCCACTCTTATCTATCATCACTATACGTTACCTCTTAACCCACTAACCACCATGAGAAAACCGATCAGTTTTTTGAAAGCCAAATGGCAGTTGCAAGCTATTTTTCTGGCGATGTTCCTTTTCATTTTTACAGGCATCAGCAATGCCCAGCTGCTTGGCCAGCAGGGAAATAAATTAGTAGGCACCAACCCCATAGGTTATAGCCCACAGGGGACATCGGTAGCAATTTCTGCCGATGGCAATACGGCTATTGTGGGTAGCGACCAGGACAATGGCAATGTAGGAGCAGTATGGTTTTATACCCGTACGGGTGTAAACTGGGCGCAGCAGGGCCCCAAAATGGTTGCTACAGATGCCGTAGGTGCACCCCACCAGGGCTATTCTGTGTCTATATCTGCCGACGGCAATACGGCTGTAGTGGGTGGCTATCTTGATAGCAACCCTATGGGGGCGGCATACGTGTTTACCCGTACCGCCGGGGTATGGAGCCAGCAGGGCCCCAAATTAGTTGGTACAGGCTCGACCACCGGCCCTATACAAGGCTGGTCTGTCGGCATTTCGGGCGATGGCAATACCATACTGGTAGGTGGGCAGGGAGACAATAATTATGCAGGCGCCGTATGGGCATTTACCCGTACAGGTGGGGTATGGACGCA
>NZ_RJUB01000080.1 GCF_024343615.1 Ferruginibacter sp. HRS2-29
ATTCTAAATTTTCGTTACCTGTCAAGTTATTTTCTATTATTGTCATTAACTTTTCTGATAACAATGGCCATGCAAGACTATTAGGTTGATAATCTAGCCATATTTTTTTTACATCTTTAAGGTCTTTGGTTTGTACTAGAGCGCCTTTTACTTCTTTGAGTAAATATAAATTAAACTCAAAAGGCAATTCATTCTTATCGGTTAATTCACCAATTAATTCATGCGCAGGTTTTGCACCTTCCGGTGCAAACGCACTCGTCACCATAGGTGAATTTTTTCCGCTTAAAAGATAATAGTTCATCATTGCCAACCAGCTTTACGTAAAAGTTGAGGATTTTTCACAACAGGATCGATAACATATTTATTAAAAAGTTTAATAAACTGTGCCTGGCTGCCTCCTGCACTTGCTGCTGCAGATTGCATACCTTTTAATACAAAGATATGATAAGCGTTTGGATGTCTACCTAAATGTGGTAATGCCATTTTATTCCAGCCACCGTCAAGGGTTAAATTAAACTGCTTAGCGATAGCAGCCATTTGAGGAGTGAAAATTTTGTTCTTATTTGTAGCAAAGTGATGTATTTGGATCGGCAATAATTTTTTAGTCGTAGGGCTAACTGTTCTAAAAACGGAACTTTTTGCTGATTGAGACGTGAATTGCCAAAATCCAATCCATGCATCTCTAGAACGGCTACCTCCTGCATTAAGATCAGACCACCAGTTAGTTACGCTTCCTTTTAATCCTGTGAATATAAATCCGGGGACTGCCCCACCGCCACCATTCTGCTTGTATTGTGAATAGGCTTGTCGCGTATCTTTAAGAGGTTCTCCATTAATGACATTGGTGGTTGCTTCCGAAAGATTAGTACCAGTAGTCATTCCAACTTTATTCCATATAGCAAACCATATTCCATTATCAAATTCTATTCCCCGCCTCATAAAAGCTTTATGTTCATTATCCCACGACCATCCCCCATTTTCACCTTCTATGTAAAAATAGGTTAGTCGAAAATCCGCTTTTGTATCGGTACCTAGATTGGTTGAAACTGTGTGTACTTTAGAATTTTTGTTTCCAACTAGTACCATGTCTCCATTTGGAGCAATAGCATCTACAGCTCCTTTCTGATGATCTGTTTTTATAGTTGAACCTCTCGCGGGTGGATCGGGATCGTTACCATCATTTCCGGCATCGTCTCCATCAATATCACTAAGAACAATGGGACTTCCACTAAAACATAAATATGGGCTTTCAGACTCTTTTAAAATAGGATCTAAATTCCACCTTCTTCCAATCCTGCTATCATATTCCCAATATTCAGCAGTAGTACTTCCATCAAAAATCTCATCACTTTTCTCCTGCCCATTAAACCCATACCTGTACCCACTTCCCCCATCAAATTTCCTTCCTGGCATTAGCATCCCGAAAGGATAGTAATCGTTGGCCGTTACTACATCCGGGCTGTAGTATTCAACTATCGTGTTGCCATCGTGAACGCCGGTCCTTTCCAGGCGCTTGTCGGTGATGGTAACGAGCACGTTGCCCAGGTGGTTGGTCAATTCAAAGAACGTAGCGCCTCTTTCAAAGGTAAACAATTCGCCGCGATCGAGGGTGGTACCGGTCATTGCCAGGAATGTGCGGCTCTCGATGCCTACATCTACTTTTGTATTGAGTATACCCAGCCTGCTGCTGCCGTAAAGGTGTACTTCGGTCTGGCAAAGCAGGTTACTGTTGAGTGCACCTCCTTCGGGTGTTTCGCCGGTCTGGTATACACTCATCACATTGCCCGACGCATCGCGTACATAGAAAGTGGTGACAGCTTTATAACTTTCGGCCGAACCTACCAGTTTTGTAGTACCTACTTTTTTACTGATGCGGTTCCCGGATACATCGTATGTATAGGTAATATCTGTTTGTGTGGTAAGC
>NZ_RJUB01000081.1 GCF_024343615.1 Ferruginibacter sp. HRS2-29
CTGTTATCGGTTTAGCCCAAAAAAATAATGGGTTGTCCTTGAAAGATTATCCCGAAGATAATTTGAATGCATATTTTGACAGTATTAACAATCAGAGTAAAGATAAAATTTCATTTCTAACCCATTCTTACGATTGTTACGTGATATTTACAGTTAATCTTGATGGTAGTTATAACGATTTTGAGATTTTAGAAAATTCTCTATCGCCATTACATCCTCAGATCAGGAAGTACATATTCTCTTTGTTTCAACCTACTAACGGCAAATGGATTTTGGACGCTTCCGATGAAACTTCAACATCAAAAAAAGCGGTTTTTTTGTTTTCCTTCATCAATACTAAACAGTCGATGGAAGAGCGTGTTAATGACCAATCCCCTCTAGTTGAATTCTCTCTTATGACATTACCCGAAGAAAAACTAAGGCGAGGAATTCCTCTAAATCAAGAAAAGAAAATTACTCTCAAATTTTGATTTCCGAATAAAAAGGTGGAAGCGATCCGGTCAGTTTATTGGAAGTTTGTTAAAACGGAACGCGGCTGGCCGGGAAGACGGGAAGAACGAGCCGTTGTATAAACTGGTTATTTATTATCTGCAATCGTTGCACCTCCCAGCCACCAACCACGGCTCCGCAGTCTGACAAAAAAGATTTCGACAGCTGAATGCCGTGGCGTGGCCTCCCGGCCTGCCACGAGCGCAGAGACCATTTCTTTACCTGGGGCGAAAACTAATGTGCCCACATTGGTAGAAGCCTCCCCGGACTGCCATAACAAAATGGAGAAAAAATACAGATCTTAAAAAAAGTAGTTTTTGAAAACTGGGCCTCCGTACCCACTTTTTTTTAAAGGTACAGGGTGGGTACAGACCGTACCTATAGAGCATCGCTAAAAAAAAGTGGGTACGGAGGCCCGATTTTTAAAAACTCAAAAATCCAACAAAACGCAAAAAAGCGCTTACTGAACCGGGATGCAGTAAATGATGCTCATCAGAACGATCGCCTGAATTTCTCCGGTTAATTTCTGCAATATGGTGTGTTCAGGATCCTGGTTTTTGCGTTGATCTCCTGTTTTCTTTGTCTTTATCGAATATGTACCGCGATAGTCTTTTTACGTAGCGGTTAAGGTCCTGGGGGTAATTACCGCTATAGGTGTAATAGTCTATCTGTTTTTTATCTTTTATATAATAGATCTTCCCGATCGATTGCTCAGTGATAGTATCCTTTCGGGTGATCCTTTCAAAATACTTCACCTTTTTAGGATCAAGGGGTAAAAAAAGACGGCCAAGAGGTTCCTCATTGCAATCTATAGGCACGTACTGATCGCCACTCCAGTACATACATCCGGTTTGTTGATTGGTTGCCAAATATATTGTATATAAAATTCCAACGCCGATGAAGGCAATCAGAAATATCATCACTGGTCTGCTGAAAAAAAGTCCGCCACTCACTTCCTTTTTTTCTTTGACCTTAATGTCGTCCCGCACTCCGGGTATAGTATCTTTTGGCTTATTGTATGGTAGAGTTTTAGTTCCACCCGGGGGACTTTTGGGTGTGCTTATGATAGCTTTCTCCTCGTCCGTTAATTGAAAATCCTTTCCCGGAAAAAAAGGCCTGTGTTTAAAGTCGATCAGCCAAGCCAGCAGTTCTACATTTCTCTCATTGGTGGTCTCAGGTTCTCCTTTCAAATACTTATCCAAAGCTTTAAACTTATCCGGTTCTATTCTGCGGATCAATTGCAACGATACCGTTTCATCATTTGCCACATCAAAATAATTTTTCAAGGTTTGTTCATCCTTCAGATGATACCGGCTTTTAAACACCGCTACACATTCGTCTTTTAATTTTGCCGTAGTCGATTTAACACGAAAACGCGGGAGCTCGTCATTAGCGCTCTTTCTTTCGTATTCTGCTTTAACAAG
>NZ_RJUB01000082.1 GCF_024343615.1 Ferruginibacter sp. HRS2-29
AGAATCTTTTCTGCCAGTTGTTTTGCCTCCGGCTTAATCATATCGGCAATGGATGCATTTGTAGACTGTACATACGCCTCCAGTTGTGCGGTAGAAAAAATAGTTTTAGGGATTTGAGCAATGAGTGCAGTTTTTTTTGCAGGTACCACAACACCCGAACCATCCTGCGTATAGGCATCTGCTAATTGCTGATCACTCACATTTGGCATATTGCTAAATGTTGGTATCTTAATGCCCATACTATCCATTAATTTTTTATCCTCCGGGCTAATATCCTTCATCGCATCCTGCGCCAGCTTCAGTAAATCTTCCATTTCTTTTTGCGTAGGCGGCTTTTCCTTTGGCTTTACTTTTTTGCCCGGCTGGGCAAATGCTGTACTCAGGAAAAGAAATACAGCGATACATACAAAGCAGATTTTCATTGCAGTAGTTTTATGTTGTTGTACGATGAACTTATTGTTTTATAAAAGGAAAAGAGTGTTGTGTTTTAATTCTGTTGGGCAACCGAAGGAGATACATTTCTGTTGTGTAACGCACCTGCGCTAACATGTTGCAGCAAATGTGTAGCCTGCCTGAAAGGGATAAAATTTTTTTTCATGGTAAGTTGTTTATGGTAAAACAAACCTCATCATTTTTTTAGCTCTTGTCCATCCTGTAAAAACAGGATATTTTTTACACACAACCGTTGTGTGCGTTGCACAGCAACCTAATATAGATAGTGTAGAAAAAAGCAATTAGCCACTATACTGCCCGATACTATCCGGGAAGCATTAAGCATGATGCGTTTGGCAGTAAAGTATGAAACGGCAGATACTCTAAAATCAATGCAGCTGTACAATGCAGCTATTGCTTTTGCCCTTGGTAAAAAATTAAATTACCGTACCGGCCTGTGCTATTTTAATCAATCGTTTTTATTGCCCTACTTGAAAAAACAGCCAGACCTGGTAGTTTACTGATAGCCTTTTTGAGTGTATCTCATTTTACAAAGAGTAAAATGGATTTTTAAAGGAAGAGGGATGCGCCGGAAAAGGCCTGGCAATGGCAAAAAAAAAACTTGTACCCCGGCGTGGCGTCCCCGCCAGCCGGTTCCGCGGCATGATGGCTGATAAAAAATAAGCCGCCAACATATTGTC
>NZ_RJUB01000083.1 GCF_024343615.1 Ferruginibacter sp. HRS2-29
CATTCGGGATATATTTATTTAAGCCATCATTTACCTCGCTGTTAGCCGCAGAATAATATCTGGCAGCTCCGGAAAGTGTATTAAATTGGAGTGGAGGTGTTTGGTAATCCGGAAAGTATTTTTGTTGGCAGAGATCGTTACGCGACTGGAATTATTTCTGAACAGCAGATCTGCATCAAAATCCATGGTACCGCCATTATTCTTTTTGTATTCTTCGAGCGCTTCTTCGTCTACCCATGTCCACTCTATATCTATATGGGTTTTACCATTTGCTATTTCCGCATTTGCAGGCCATGTTATCGGCAATTCATCTACCACTATTTCTCCTCCGGGAAAGGAAGGTGTTAAGACCTGATCGTAATTAAATACATAATCACGCTTGCGCAGCATACGGTTTTCCAATTCCAGCACAGCCCACACATCCCATGCTACTGATTTGTAGGGTACATCGATAATGGTCACTTTTACTTTGCGGCACTGATCGAATTTTATAGTTTGCCGGGCATTATATTTTACACCCCCGGCTTTTGTATAAGTAACTTCCAGGAAGGTAGAATTGACAGATCCTGTTGTACCGTTTACCAGCGTATAATCTATTTTGATATTTACTTTAGCTGTAAAATCACTCGGGATGTACATGATCATATCTTCCCTCACCAGCAGGCTTACAACATTAGTGATCTTATCATTGGCAGGATTGGCAATGGTAGGGTTCAACGTACCACTATAAAAAATATCATCGATCACTTCTTTGGTTTGCGCCATGGTACCACTTACATCATCCTTTACGAACTCCGTGGCTCCGCGAAAACTTGATGATAACGGCGGATCGTCTGTTGCGAAGCAACAGTTAGTGATGATCAGCAGGTTGATGGCCAGCAAGAATGTCCTGATTGTATTTTTTATTCTACCCATAAAAGTTATGTAATTATGAATTTCCTATTATTCCCTGATAATGCTTTTACTGAACTCCTATATATTCAAAAGGAGCCTGATTGTAATACTGTGCGTCTTCGTCTTCATTTAAAAAACCGCTGGTGAGGAACCTGTAGTTCCTGAATTTCTGTCCGGGCTCGTATATTTTTCGCTGGCGGTTGTAGATCACATATTTTGCTTCATTGAACAGGTCTGAAGCGGGCCCTCTGGAATAAGCTGAAAAATTTATGTCCACCGTTTTATTCTGCAGGTACATGGTCGTTACGACATCTTCTTCCTGCGGTGCCGGTTCAAAATAACTGAAGCGCATTTTGGCCGGCTGGTAATTATCACGATCGTAGTAGATATCAAACTTTTGAAAAAAACCGGCGGCATTATATTCCGGCACTGTTGTTTTGATACGGAAGCTGATGATCTTATCATAATAGGTGCTATCTTCTGGTACCGGATTGAGCGAATCCGTTGGTAATTCCGTCATGAACACATCATACTTGGATCCCAGTGAACCTAACAGGGAATCCCGGAAGTTGGCAGCCGGGAAGAGATTTCCCGTCGATTGCATATTGGTAGACATGAGCATCGTTTCCTGATCGTGATAAAAAGTGTAGGAAAACGAATCTGCCTGCACGTACTCCATATTTCCCACCCGGTAATAGAAATTATTCTTATTAAGCAGGTATTTACCAGCTACCTGTTCAGTACTTTTCAGAACCCCCGCCGAGTCGGCCTGGTAATTTATCAGCAGATCGAAACCAAGGAAATCGGTGCTGTCAAACACCTTGTTGATCCTGATTATCTCATGGCTCGCTGAATCTAACAATTGTGCTTTACCCGTTTGCACTCCGATAAGAAATGCACCTATTAACATTAATTTTTTCATCCTGTTATGATTGATCAGTTTAGATAAATTTTATTTTGTTCTTACAGATCGGTTACAGATTTCTGCATACCACTCCTGCTTTCCTGGATGGTTTTGATACCTTGTACGGTTTCTTTTTTCACCCTTATCAATGTTCCGTCATCATCATATTCATAGAATGAAGCGTAATTATTTTCATCCAGCTCTGCCGCGATCAGATCAAAAGCATCTTTTGGTGTTGCCGGATCTCCG
>NZ_RJUB01000084.1 GCF_024343615.1 Ferruginibacter sp. HRS2-29
AAGCTCTGGGTGACAGTTCTATCAGGAACCAGACGACGGCGACAGTGAACGAACCACACAGATCATAGATCATACATCTTAGATCATACATCTTAGATCATAGATCATAGATCCTACAGTTCTGCCTTGCGCCCATTGATAGCCGCAATAAACACATCCGTTTCTACCAGGCTGCGGTCGATGCAGTTCACTTCATATTCCTGGTCGAGCAGGGCCATGTCGTTGAAGCCTTCGAGGCGCTGGGTAAGGGCGTTGAGCCTGGCTACTTTGCTGCTGCGTTTGGCGAGGTACTCGTTTTTAAGGTCGCCATCGGGGTAGGTGGCTATCATGGCGTCGAGGCCGTTGATCTCCAGCTGTACTTCGGCTATCTGTGTAGTTACCTGCGGGGCGGTTACTTCGGCGGCGGTGTGCCTGCGCACCAGCTGCACCCTCTTTACATTGAGGTCTTCTTTTTCGAGGGTGAGCTCTGCGAGTTTCTGGTCGCAGGCTTCGATGGTTTCCAGTTTCAATAATGAGTAATTCATGTTAGTTGTTTTTTTGATTAAAAAAATAAAATTCCGTTTCCGCAAAGGTTCGCGTGGCCTTTGCGGGGTGGGCAGGGGGTTAATTACTCCCCGGTGCCCAGGTATTGTGATATCACATTTGCTTTGGCCAAAAGCAAATCTCTTTGCAGCTGCAGGCGGAGTTTTTTATCTGCATGGCAGCCGCTTAATTTCCTTTTTATATCGTTGCTTCCCCAGTTCAGAAAAGCAGTATCTACTTTTTGTTGTTGCAACACGTCTATCAACTCGCCCCTCTTTTGCGTACAGGCAGATAAAACTTCCTGTTCTTGTTGCAGCCTGATCAATTGTGCATGGGTGGCCGTCAATTGAGAACGGGTGATTATCAGTTCATCTTTCAGTTCACTCAGTAGCATAGAACTTTGGCGCTCTGCTGCCCCGGTAATATGTAACTGCGGTTGCCGATCGTTCTTTCCGGCATCTACTTGCTGCACCAATTCGAGCAGGCGTATACCTACATCAATAGGTATCGGCCGCACTCCTTTTTCGGCCAGTTTAATCTGGCTTCGGGTAGTACTCAACATGGTAGCTGCTTCCTGTTGACTCAACCCGAAGCGTTGCCTGAAACTTTTTAAAACGTCTATCTGTATCATGCTATCAGCTTTTTGTACCGGCCCTGTTTTTTAAATGAATGGTTGGTACGTTTTGTACCAGCCCCCTATCTTTTTTATTAATCCGGTACATTTTGTACCGGGACATTGTATTTTCTACTCCCCTGGTACAATTTGTACCTACCCTCCTTTTTTTACGAAGGGTGGGTACATTCTTTTTTATGCCCTTCTGTTTAAAGCAATGAATAAACGTCTTAGAGTATTCACCCATTTTGGCAAAAACGTTGCAGAAAAAGGCGACTTTTTTCCCACACTGAAATTCCCCCCATATACTATTGCCACTTTTTGATAAAAACGTTTCAAATACCATCAACTTTTTTTTAAAAAGATTTTTCAATAATTAATTCATTTGTTGACTACCAGGATTTTTTTTTGATACCCGGGAACAAAGCAAAACAAAAGTTCAAAGCCAGACCAGTTGGCCAACCGGTTGGTCAACCCCCAACAGTTTTGATACTGAATAGCTTATGGGCAAAAAAATTTTTATTTTTTTTCTCTACCCCGGTTAAGGGGCCAGGTACGCTTTCTGATCACAAAACAACTACTTTATCCGGTGCGAGTCTAGTGCGGAGGGTGACAGCACCTACCCTGAAAGTCAATAGCAGTGCGGAAATTTTAATAAAAAAAAGTTGGCCGGGAAGGGGGAGGGTTGAAGGTTGAAAGTTGAAGGTTGAAGGTGGAGGGTTGATGGGGAGGTTGAAGGTGAGGGCTTCTTCTTCCTAACGTCGTT
>NZ_RJUB01000085.1 GCF_024343615.1 Ferruginibacter sp. HRS2-29
GCCTATGCCATACTGGTGGTGGGGCTGTATGAGCTGGCCGGGTTCCATTTCCTGGCGCTGCCGTTTGTGCCTATCGGGTTGGTGGGCACGGCAGTGGCGTTTTATGTAGGGTTCAAAAACAACTCGTCGTACGAGCGGCTCTGGGAAGCCCGTAAGATCTGGGGCTCGCTGGTCAATATCAGCCGCAGCTTTACCGTGCTGCTGCTCGATTACCTGCAGCCCTGCGAAAGCATGACCGAGGAAGCCCTGCAGGAGCACAAGCGCATACTGGTGCACCGCCACCTGGCCTACATCAATGCCCTGCGCATACAGCTGAGGCAGCGCCAGATCTGGGAGATCAAGGACGACCCGTTTACCACCATCGTTACCGACGATACCCCGTTTGTAAACCAAAACCTGCTGCAGGAGATCAAGCATTACCTGCACTCCGATGAGGCCGAGCCGCTTTACAACCAGGGCAATACCGCCACGCATATTTTGCGCAAGCAAAACGAACACATCAACTTCCTGGCTTCCAAGGGCTGCATCGACAGCTACAAACAGGTGGCGCTGGGCAATAGTGTGGCCCAGCTGTACGATCAGCAGGGGGCCTGCGAGCGCATCAAATCGTACCCCTTTCCGCGGCAGTACGCCCACTTCAGCGAAACCTTTGTGTGGATGCTGGCGGCGGTGCTGCCCTTCGGCCTCATAGGCGAGCTGGCCAAATACGGCGGCGACAGCCTGGTATGGCTGGCCATACCCATGAGCGTGGTGATCTCCTGGATCTTTTACGTGATGGAACTCATTGGCGACCGCAGCGAAAACCCTTTCGAAAACGGGGTAAACGACATCCCCATGACGGCCATTTGCCGCACCATAGAGATAGACCTGCGGGAAATACTCGGCGAAAAAGAGATACCTGCCCGGGTGCAGCCGGTGAATAACATCATCATGTAGCAAAAAATAAAAATTGAAAACCTTTTTGGCAATTGCTTAAAAATTAAGCAAAAACCTTACTTTTGCCTCCCGAAATCGGCGAATAAGTCGATGGGTGAGTATCAAAACGGTCCCGTAGTTCAATGGATAGAATAGAAGTTTCCTAAACTTTAGATCCAAGTTCGATTCTTGGCGGGACCACAAAGCGAAGTAGCAATACTTCGCTTTTTTATTTGTCTCCTAGAGCCGTGGTTCAATGGATAGAATATCCCCACAGTACTGTGGGGACTAAACTTCAGATCCAAGTTCGATTCTTGGCGGGACCACAAAGCGAAGTAGGAATACTTCGCTTTTTTATTTGTCTCCAGAGCCGTGGTTCAATGGATAGAATATCCCCACAGTACTGTGGGGACTAAACTTTAGATGCAAGTTCGATTCTTGGCGGGACCACAAAATGAAACCTGCTTAACGCAGGTTTTTTCATTTTGCCCAAAGCACAGTTTTTAAATAGATGCTCGAATGCTGCTCCCGGCCTGCCGTGAATACTATAATAAACTTCATCAGTGAACTGGCTGGCGGGGATGCCACGCCGGGGCATTGCCAGAGTTGAAGTAGATATTGTTCCTGGTACAACAGCCACCAACCATGGCGATGTATTACAATCATACCAATAACTATCCTTGAGTTCCCCAATCTTTCAATCTATGGTCGCATTCTTTTTTTGGGAGGCGAGGGTTAATGCTGATTATTTTATTTAAAAAATCAATGGCTTCCGGTTTTTGTAAATGGCCCTGAAGGATCAACTCATCCATGATCCATAGGATACCACACACAGTAAC
>NZ_RJUB01000086.1 GCF_024343615.1 Ferruginibacter sp. HRS2-29
TCACTTCAGCGTAAATAGGGCCGAAGAAGAAAGGGAAATCTGAAGCCTGATCTTCGAAAAATAAATTGAATACCCGCTTAAAAAGCGGGTATTTTTTTGCCACGAATACACGAATGAGATAGTTTTATTTAAAGCGAATTTTATTTGTGTATTCGTGGCTTTTCTCTTCAACGTAAATAGGGTCGAAGAAGAAAGGGAAATCTGAAGCCTGATCTTCGAAAAATAAATTGAATACCCGCTTAAAAAGCGGGTATTTTTTTGCCACGAATACACGAATGAGATAGTTTTATTTAAAGCGAATTTTATTTGTGTATTCGTGGCTTTTTCACTTCAGCGTAAATAGGGCCGAAGAAGAAAGGGAAATCTGAAGCCTGATTTTCGAAAAATAAATTGAATACCCGCTTAAAAAGCGGGTATTTTTTTGCCACGAATACACGAATGAAATAGTTTTATTCAAAGCGAATTTTATTCGTGTATTCGTGGCTTTTTTCTTCAACGTAAATAGGGTCGAAGAAGAAAGGGAAATCTGAAGCCTGATCTTCGAAGAATAAATTTAATATCCGCTTAGAAAAGTGGGTATTTTTTTGCCACGAATACACGAATGAGATAGTTTTATTCAAAGCGAATTTTATTCGTGTATTCGTGGCTTTTTTCTTCAGCTTAAATAGAGTTGAATAAGAAAGAAAAAAAATCGGAAGCATAGGTTAATAAAAAAAAACTGTTCGATTAGAACAGTTTTTTTTATCATGAAGTTTTTTATTCTACATAACTTTCTTCTAACTGTATAGTGCCGTCTTTAGCATAAACAAGTAATATAATATTTTTTTTACGTGCTATGTTTCTAGCTATTTCTATTGCTTCTTTTTTTGTATCAGTGATTGTAGTAAACTTAGCAGATTTATCATTTTTGACAATCCAGCCGTTACCCAATGGTAAAACATGTTCAATAGAACTCGACATCGCAACCTTTTTTCGGCCACGAGTTGCACTTTCTGCTTTTACTGATGATTTTTTTTTGTAACCTGTGACATTTTATTTTCTCTTATTATAAAACTACGAAATTTCTCTTATAATTACTTTTGCGGACCTGATAAATTCATTGGTTTGATCTGATGTATATCTTTTTATCTTATACCGGTTTTCCGGATTCCAACTTTGGACTGTTAGCCATTCAATTAAAAATGAAGATTTAATGCGAGTTTCTGCACCGGAAAAAATAATTAAATCACTCAAATTATGATTTTTTATCTGCCTTAGTTGAGTAATTGCTATACCCGTACTAATGGCATTGAATGCAGCAATCTGAGGATTATAAAAGGTGAAATCGCTTTTGGTTTCAGGAAATCCCCGGTTAAATGCAAGTGTGTTTACGATTTTTCTCTTGAAACTAAATTCCAGTGCATATCCCATTAAGTAAATTGAAGCCGCATTCCTGTTATTTTTCAACAGCGTAATAGAACCCTTTTGCTTTTGTGAAGATAAATAAGCAAGTGTTGTCGCAGTAATCACTTTGGGTAGAATTTGAACTAAGATAATTATTATGATTTCTATTTGATATTTTGACGGCATCTTTTTTTTAGCCATTTTTGCATACAGATGGCAAAAAAGATAATCATAACGATTGATGGATGGAGCAGCTGCGGAAAGAGCACGCTGGCAAAGCAACTGGCAAAAAAACTCGGCTACGCTTACATCGACAGCGGTGCCATGTACCGGGCGATCACGTTATATTTTCTGCGCAATCATATAGACTGGACGGATGAAAAAGAAGTAGCGGAAGCACTGGATCATATCCATCTCCATTTCGAGCACAATGAAAATTCCAAACAATCGGAGATCTTCCTGAATGAAGAGAATGTGGAGTATGTTATCCGCGACCTGGTCATTGCCGAAAAAGTGAGTGAAGTGGCTTCCATTGCAGCCGTTCGCACCTGCGCTGTGGCACAACAGCAAAAGATGGGAAAGAAAAAAGGGATCGTGATGGACGGCAGGGATATCGGTACCACTGTTTTTCCCAACGCGGAACTGAAAATATTCATGACAGCCGATATAGCTACAAGAGTAGAGAGAAGGTTCAAGGAGATGTATGAAAAAAATCCCAACATCACTGTTGAAGAAGTGAAAGATAACCTCGAAATGCGTGATTATATCGATAGCCATCGCGAAGTGAGCCCGTTGCGCAAAGCGGATGACGCAATTCTGCTGGACAATACCCACATCAGTATGGAGGAGCAGCTTGACTTCGCATTAGGGCTGGTCAAACAATTAAAGG
>NZ_RJUB01000087.1 GCF_024343615.1 Ferruginibacter sp. HRS2-29
TCGTGCTCAATTCCAATCTTTACACCTGGGGATTGCATACAGATACCAGCAAAGATGTAATGCGGACGGAAGTACCTGTGCAGCGCCAATCGCCGGCACTGGAAGATTTTACCATGGTATTCATGGATGAACCAGGAGGCGCAGGACTCCTGATGGCCTGGGATAATGTGAAAACGGTGTTGCCCATCAACTTTTCGAAAAAGTCAATAGCGAATAGTCAATAGGTAAAGCCCGATACTGCAAAAGAGTATTGAAAAGGCTCCATTATTGTGAACCATTGACTATTCACTATTAACTATTGACTCTGAACTTAGAACCTTCAACTTTTTTAACCAATGTGTGGAATAGCGGGAATAATAACGCGGGACGAATCAATGATCAGCAGGCCGTTGCTGAGTGCCATGGCTGATGCCTTGTCGCACCGCGGTCCCGACGGGGAAGGTTTCTGGACCAACCGCTCCAATCATGTCGGTTTTGCACATCGCAGGCTGGCTATCATCGACCTCACTGACAACGGGCATCAGCCGATGCACTACCTGCAACGTTACACCATCGTGTACAACGGTGAAATTTACAATTACATCGAATTAAAGAACGAACTGCAGAAAGCAGGCTACATTTTTACCTCCGAAAGCGATACTGAAGTGATACTGGCCGCCTACGATTTTTATGATGAGCGTTGCCTGCAGCATTTCGATGGCATGTTTGCCTTCGCTATCTGGGATGAAAAAAGACAGACCTTGTTTTGCGCACGTGACCGCTTTGGCGAAAAACCTTTTTATTATTATCAAAACCAGGAGATATTCGCCTTTGCCAGCGAAATGAAAGGGTTGTGGGCGATCGGGATTGATAAAACCATCGAGCATAAATTAATGCTTAACTATCTTTCACTGGGGCATGTGCAAAACCCTTCCAATAAATCACAGACTTTTTACAAAGATATTTTCTCCTTGCCCCCTTCACATTTTGCGGTGCTGAATTTCGCGGAAATGGATTTTCGGATACATTCTTACTGGACGATCGACAAACAATACCGCCAGCAGGTAAAGAAGCCGGATGCATTGGGCATTTTTGAAAGCCTGTTCTCACTTTCCATTCACCGCCGGTTGAGAAGCGATGTACCAGTGGGCTCCAGCCTTAGCGGCGGGCTCGACAGCTCAACGATCGCCTATTTTGTAAACAAGGCTTTGGGCAAAAGGCATGCGGGTGACTTCACCACATTTTCCGCAGTTTTCCCCGGGTTTGAAAAGGATGAGGCACAACATATACAGAAGGTTACGGACATGCTGCGCCTGAAAAATTTCACCGTTACGCCAACTGCGGAAGAACTGGTCAATGATTTTGAAAAGCTTTGCTACCACCAGGAAGAGCCATTTACGTCTTCGAGTATTTTTGCGCAATATAAAGTTTACGGGCTGGCGCAATCACATGGCGTAAGGGTATTGCTGGATGGACAGGGTGCAGATGAAACGCTGGCCGGTTACCACAAATATATCCACTGGT
>NZ_RJUB01000088.1 GCF_024343615.1 Ferruginibacter sp. HRS2-29
ACAAGCACCACATTTGCCGGTCTTGCACCAAATACTTACACGATTACAGTACGTAACTCCGCAGGTTGTACTTCCACTGCTAGCGTAATAGTGAATGCCGCTCCATCAGCACCGGCTGCAGCCACGGCTACAGTCACCCAACCTACCTGTGCCACTCCAACCGGAACGATCGTAATTACGGCACCAACCGGCACCGGCCTGGAATACAGCATCAACGGAACCACTTTCCAGACAAGCACCACATTTGCCGGTCTTGCACCAAATACTTACACGATTACAGTACGTAACGCCGCAGGCTGTACTTCCACTGCTACCGCAACCGTAAATGCGGTTCCAGCGAGCCCGCTGGCTCCGGTAGTCACGTCACCGGTGACCTATTGCCTCAACGCGACCGCGGTTGCATTGACTGCTACAGGCTCTAACCTTTTATGGTATGCCGGCGCAACAGGCGGAACTGGTTCGGCCACAGCGCCCGTACCTGCCACCAATACTGCCGGAAGCATCAACTATTTTGTATCCCAATCGAACGGTGGATGTGAAAGTCCGCGTGCACAGATAACTGTAACAGTAACAGATATCACTGTTGCAGCGATCACCGGTAACACTTCCATTTGCGCAGCAGGAGCCAACAGCACCACACTTGCCAACCCAACCGCAGGCGGCACCTGGAGCAGCAGCAATACGGCTGTTGCAACAGTAAGTAATACCGGAGTGGTAACCGGTATAAGCGCCGGTAATACCACCATCAGTTATACAGTAACCAGCGGAAGTTGCAGCAAAGCAGTTACCACGGTGGTTACGGTAAATGATTTTACCCTAAACCTTACTGCATCAGCCACTACGGTGCCGCAAGGCAATGCATTTACGCTCAGCACATCGGCAGGTACCAACTACCAGGTGACCGCCTGGTTGCCGCTGGCGACATTTACTAACCAGACTTCATTAACGCAAGCGCTGGTTGCTTCGGCAAATGCTACTTATCGTGCAGTGGCATTGTCGGCTGCGGGTTGTATCGATACAGCTTCTGTGAGCATCATCGTATCAGCTCCGGAAAAACACGAGGTATTTGTGCCGAATGTTTTTACTCCAAACGGCGATGGTAAAAACGATGTGTTGAAAGTGTACAGCACTACCCTGAAGAGTATGGAGTTCAGCATCTTCAACCAATGGGGCGAAATGATCTTCCGCACTAGCAACATCAACGGAGGATGGGATGGCACTGCAAAAGGTAAACTGCAACCGGGTACAGTATATATATATGTACTCAAAGCAGTCATGCTCGACAACAGCATCATCAACAAAAAAGGTTCAGTGACTTTATTAAGATAAGCAAATGAAAAAATTATACAGCCTGCTGGCTACACTCGCTTTCACAGCATTGCTGGCACCTGCCGCAAAATGCCAGGTAGATCCGCATACATCACAGTATTACATGTACCCGCTATACCTCAATCCTGCCATGGCCGGGTTGATCAATGGCGATTACAGGGTGGCGGCTACCTACAGAAATCAATGGGCAAGCATTACCGATGCCTTTTCCACCACCGGGCTTACTGCCGATATCAACACCGACAAGAACATGAATTTCGGTGTCAACATCCTTAACCAATCTGCCGGAGATGCAGGCTACAACTACCTTACAGGGTATGCTTCACTGGCCTATACCGGGCTGCGTTTTGGCAAAGGTGAATATCAACGCATTTCCCTCGGCATGCAGGTAGGGTTCATCAACCGGCGCGTGAATGCTTCCAAATTTAAATTTGGTGATCAATGGAATCCGATCACTGGTTACAACCCGGGCAATGCAACCGGGGATGTTTTAAAAACATCCAATGTTTCTTCCTTCGATGCAGGAGCGGGGGCATTTTATTATGATGCTACACCGGATAAAAAAGTGAATTTTTACGGTGGGGTTGCGGTGTTTCATTTGACCAAACCTAAGGATCCGTTCCTCGTATCCGGTGATGGCGCTGTGATACCGATGCGTTATTCCGTTCATGCAGGTGCAA
>NZ_RJUB01000089.1 GCF_024343615.1 Ferruginibacter sp. HRS2-29
TCGGTGTTGATATCGGCAGTAAGCCCGGTGGTGGAAAAGGCATCGGTAATGCTTGCCCATTGATTTCTGTAGGTAGCCGCCACCCTGTAATCGCCATTGATCAACCCGGCCATGGCAGGATTGAGGTATAGCGGGTACATGTAATACTGTGATGTATGCGGATCTACCTGGCATTTTGCGGCAGGTGCCAGCAATGCTGTGAAAGCGAGTGTAGCCAGCAGGCTGTATAATTTTTTCATTTGCTTATCTTAATAAAGTCACTGAACCTTTTTTGTTGATGATGCTGTTGTCGAGCATGACTGCTTTGAGTACATATATATATACTGTACCCGGTTGCAGTTTACCTTTTGCAGTGCCATCCCATCCTCCGTTGATGTTGCTAGTGCGGAAGATCATTTCGCCCCATTGGTTGAAGATGCTGAACTCCATACTCTTCAGGGTAGTGCTGTACACTTTCAACACATCGTTTTTACCATCGCCGTTTGGAGTAAAAACATTCGGCACAAATACCTCGTGTTTTTCCGGAGCTGATACGATGATGCTCACAGAAGCTGTATCGATACAACCCGCAGCCGACAATGCCACTGCACGATAAGTAGCATTTGCCGAAGCAACCAGCGCTTGCGTTAATGAAGTCTGGTTAGTAAATGTCGCCAGCGGCAACCAGGCGGTCACCTGGTAGTTGGTACCTGCCGATGTGCTGAGCGTAAATGCATTGCCTTGCGGCACCGTAGTGGCTGATGCAGTAAGGTTTAGGGTAAAATCATTTACCGTAACCACCGTGGTAACTGCTTTGCTGCAACTTCCGCTGGTTACTGTATAACTGATGGTGGTATTACCGGCGCTTATACCGGTTACCACTCCGGTATTACTTACTGTTGCAACAGCCGTATTGCTGCTGCTCCAGGTGCCGCCTGCGGTTGGGTTGGCAAGTGTGGTGCTGTTGGCTCCTGCTGCGCAAATGGAAGTGTTACCGGTGATCGCTGCAACAGTGATATCTGTTACTGTTACAGTTATCTGTGCACGCGGACTTTCACATCCACCGTTCGATTGGGATACAAAATAGTTGATGCTTCCGGCAGTATTGGTGGCAGGTACGGGCGCTGTGGCCGAACCAGTTCCGCCTGTTGCGCCGGCATACCATAAAAGGTTAGAGCCTGTAGCAGTCAATGCAACCGCGGTCGCGTTGAGGCAATAGGTCACCGGTGACGTGACTACCGGAGCCAGCGGGCTCGCTGGAACCGCATTTACGGTTGCGGTAGCAGTGGAAGTACAGCCTGCGGCGTTACGTAGTGTAATCGTGTAAGTATTTGGTGCAAGACCGGCAAATGTGGTGCTTGTCTGGAAAGTGGTTCCGTTGATACTGTATTCCAGGCCGGTGCCGGTTGGTGCCGTAATTACGATCGTTCCGGTTGGAGTGGCACAGGTAGGTTGGGTGACTGTAGCCGTGGCTGCAGCCGGTGCTGATGGAGCGGCAT
>NZ_RJUB01000090.1 GCF_024343615.1 Ferruginibacter sp. HRS2-29
GCTGCAATGGAAGCCACTTCACTCACTTTTTCGGCAATGACCAGGTCGCGGATAACATACTCCACATTCTCTTCATTCAGGAAGATCTCCGATTGTTTGGAATTTTCATTGTGCTCGAAATGGAGATGGATATGATCCAGTGCTTCCGCTACTTCTTTTTCATCCGTCCAGTCTATATGATTGCGCAGAAAATATAACGTGATCGCCCGGTACATGGCACCGCTGTCGATGTAAGCGTAGCCGAGTTTTTTTGCCAGTTGCTTTGCCAGCGTGCTCTTTCCGCAGCTGCTCCATCCATCAATCGTTATGATTATCTTTTTTGCCATCTGTATGCAAAAATGGCTAAAAAAAAGATGCCGTCAAAATATCAAATAGAAATCATAATAATTATCTTAGTTCAAATTCTACCCAAAGTGATTACTGCGACAACACTTGCTTATTTATCTTCACAAAAGCAAAAGGGTTCTATTACGCTGTTGAAAAATAACAGGAATGCGGCTTCAATTTACTTAATGGGATATGCACTGGAATTTAGTTTCAAGAGAAAAATCGTAAACACACTTGCATTTAACCGGGGATTTCCTGAAACCAAAAGCGATTTCACCTTTTATAATCCTCAGATTGCTGCATTCAATGCCATTAGTACGGGTATAGCAATTACTCAACTAAGGCAGATAAAAAATCATAATTTGAGTGATTTAATTATTTTTTCCGGTGCAGAAACTCGCATTAAATCTTCATTTTTAATTGAATGGCTAACAGTCCAAAGTTGGAATCCGGAAAACCGGTATAAGATAAAAAGATATACATCAGATCAAACCAATGAATTTATCAGGTCCGCAAAAGTAATTATAAGAGAAATTTCGTAGTTTTATAATAAGAGAAAATAAAATGTCACAGGTTACAAAAAAAAATCATCAGTAAAAGCAGAAAGTGCAACTCGTGGCCGAAAAAAGGTTGCGATGTCGAGTTCTATTGAACATGTTTTACCATTGGGTAACGGCTGGATTGTCAAAAATGATAAATCTGCTAAGTTTACTACAATCACTGATACAAAAAAAGAAGCAATAGAAATAGCTAGAAACATAGCACGTAAAAAAAATATTATATTACTTGTTTATGCTAAAGACGGCACTATACAGTTAGAAGAAAGTTATGTAGAATAAAAAACTTCATGATAAAAAAAACTGTTCTAATCGAACAGTTTTTTTTTATTAACCTATGCTTCCGATTTTTTTTCTTTCTTATTCAACTCTATTTAAGCTGAAGAAAAAAGCCACGAATACACAAATAAAATTCGCTTTAAATAAAACTATCTCATTCGTGTATTCGTGGCAAAAAAATACCCGCTTTTTAAGCGGGTATTCAATTTATTTTTCGAAAATCAGGCTTCAGATTTCCCTTTCTTCT
>NZ_RJUB01000091.1 GCF_024343615.1 Ferruginibacter sp. HRS2-29
CAACATTTCTTCCATCGGTGGTTTCACCGGAGCCTTCCCGGGCTTTGGGATCTATTGCGCCACGAAGTTTGCTGTACAAGGCTTTACAGAATCCCTGGCGGCAGAAATAAAACCTTTCGGGATACATGCTACGGTGGTTTTGCCGGGGTATTTCCGTACCAACTTCCTTGAATCGTCTTCGCTGAATGTTCCTGCGAGACAAATGGAGGAATACAAAAATGTAAGGGAAGTGGAAGAATTGCATCAGCAAAGTATCAATGGCAACCAGCCTGGCGATCCGTTGAAAGCCGCTGAAGTGATGATCAATGCTGCGCTGGATGCGGAACCTCCCGTAATGTTATTTCTGGGAGCAGATGCCTATAAATTGGCCGAAGAAAAAATAAAGCAGGTAGAAAAGGACCTGCAAAAATACAGGAAACTGGCAACGGATACCGCATTTTAAGCAGGACCGTTCCAGCTGTATATGTAAGTCAGTCCGACTGCGGGAAAGTGTCCTGTTTATGATAGTTTACTTTCCTGGGTTCGGACTGACTATTTATTTAGGGGTTGATACAATTGAAAAACTACTACAAATAGGGTAGTGAGGGTAAAACATATTAACATTTTCGTGACTAAACTGTGCGCAATATTTGTTGCATGGGTTTCATCTTATCAATAAATTTGAAACGAACAAATACCGTCAATATGAAATTTTCTACAGGACAAACAGTAATTGTTTTAGACACAGAATTCAAACCAGCGGGACATGCGGTTGTATGTGCCTATGAAGAGAACTCCAATAAATATGAAGTGAGTTTTGTGTACCCGGGCAACGAAACGCCCGACAGGATTACGGTTCCGGAGGAAAGACTGCTTATTTTTTCGGAAATGGTAGCTTGAAGTGAATGGTGAATAGTCAATAGTCAAACCTTCGGGGTTTATAAAAGTAACGCCGCGTTCTAAAACGCGGCGTTTTTAATTCATTTTGTAATACGGCATTTACCAGTAAAATAGTATGATATTCTGGCAACCTATTGCAACAATGATCGCTTTGTTGGTGGTACCTTGTCCCTGGTCTTTTTAGAAATTCGGGTAATCAAAACTTCCTTAAAATAAAAAGGGTCCCTCCGTAGAAACGGAGCGACCTTTTCGATTGCTTGCCATATGAAAAAAGTTGACAGTAAATATTACTGTATTGTTATTTGTATTATCTTGGCGACCGGCCTTTTCAATTGCTTTGTTCGATTGCCTGTCATGTGAAAATCCTTTCCCTCTCTTTCTGATTCAAAAGTACATCGGGATCTTCTTAGATTTTTTTCATATTTCACTGCATTTTATTATGCTGAACAGTATGGTAGGTTTCGTAAATCATTTATTATAAACGTATTGTGTAGTGCTTGAATATTATCTCCAAAAAAAATATCCATTCGTTAAATAAATGTTATGGCATCGTTCCCGAAGAAAATTTTTGCATTTATGTGAAAAAATCATCAGTTTTCGCTGATAAAACAAATATGTTTATAATTATAATATGAATTTTAAGTCATATATTTTTTCACAATTTCAAAAACAATAGCCTAATTCCTATCTTCCCTAATTCGTGTAATGAAAAAGTCCCTAAAATAAAA
>NZ_RJUB01000092.1 GCF_024343615.1 Ferruginibacter sp. HRS2-29
CAACATTTCTTCCATCGGTGGTTTCACCGGAGCCTTCCCGGGCTTTGGGATCTATTGCGCCACGAAGTTTGCTGTACAAGGCTTTACAGAATCCCTGGCGGCAGAAATAAAACCTTTCGGGATACATGCTACGGTGGTTTTGCCGGGGTATTTCCGTACCAACTTCCTTGAATCGTCTTCGCTGAATGTTCCTGCGAGACAAATGGAGGAATACAAAAATGTAAGGGAAGTGGAAGAATTGCATCAGCAAAGTATCAATGGCAACCAGCCTGGCGATCCGTTGAAAGCCGCTGAAGTGATGATCAATGCTGCGCTGGATGCGGAACCTCCCGTAATGTTATTTCTGGGAGCAGATGCCTATAAATTGGCCGAAGAAAAAATAAAGCAGGTAGAAAAGGACCTGCAAAAATACAGGAAACTGGCAACGGATACCGCATTTTAAGCAGGACCGTTCCAGCTGTATATGTAAGTCAGTCCGACTGCGGGAAAGTGTCCTGTTTATGATAGTTTACTTTCCTGGGTTCGGACTGACTATTTATTTAGGGGTTGATACAATTGAAAAACTACTACAAATAGGGTAGTGAGGGTAAAACATATTAACATTTTCGTGACTAAACTGTGCGCAATATTTGTTGCATGGGTTTCATCTTATCAATAAATTTGAAACGAACAAATACCGTCAATATGAAATTTTCTACAGGACAAACAGTAATTGTTTTAGACACAGAATTCAAACCAGCGGGACATGCGGTTGTATGTGCCTATGAAGAGAACTCCAATAAATATGAAGTGAGTTTTGTGTACCCGGGCAACGAAACGCCCGACAGGATTACGGTTCCGGAGGAAAGACTGCTTATTTTTTCGGAAATGGTAGCTTGAAGTGAATGGTGAATAGTCAATAGTCAAACCTTCGGGGTTTATAAAAGTAACGCCGCGTTCTAAAACGCGGCGTTTTTAATTCATTTTGTAATACGGCATTTACCAGTAAAATAGTATGATATTCTGGCAACCTATTGCAACAATGATCGCTTTGTTGGTGGTACCTTGTCCCTGGTCTTTTTAGAAATTCGGGTAATCAAAACTTCCTTAAAATAAAAAGGGTCCCTCCGTAGAAACGGAGCGACCTTTTCGATTGCTTGCCATATGAAAAAATTTAACAGTAAAATGTTACTGTAATAGTATTTTAGTTATCTTGCCGGACTTATCAGAAGATAAGTGACCTTTTCGATTGCCGCCATTTGCTCGATTGCCTGCCATGTGATTTTTATTCCGGCGTTCTTTCTATTACAAATATAGAAACGCTTTTCATCTTATTTTCTACAACTTTTATTGTGTTTTATTATGCTGAAATCAATTCAGCATTTCTGTAACCCGCTGCCACATTGGGTTTGAAGGTTTTTATTTTATTACGTCCAAGTCGGATTTTTAGATGTTGTTATGTAATTGTTAAGTGGTTTTGTGTAAAAAGTACATATTAGGAAAAATACTGCAGCGCTGGTGACTGGTTGCCGGATTTTTTGGTTTAAAATTCTTAAAAGCCATCAACCGGCATCCAGTGACCAGCATTAGCCTTCCGGACTTCCCTGAAATAAAA
>NZ_RJUB01000093.1 GCF_024343615.1 Ferruginibacter sp. HRS2-29
CTTCTCGCTGAATATTTTACTGCCACCATCAGAAAACAATCTTAGCTTTTTTTCTGAAAGAAATTCTGTTACTATCTCAGAATTATAATATAGATAATCATTATCTTCTGTATGATATGCCTGAATAAATAAACCATCAGTAATAAATACAATTTTAACTCCTAAGGGAGTTGCATATTTTTTTATTGTTTCGTTTAATGTCGTCTGTAGGGTTTTTCCTTGTCTTTTAGCCTCAATTATTGCAAGCGGTTTTTTATCAGATGAATACAAAACATAATCAGGCCTATTACCTTTAAATTTTTTATTTTCAGAAACTGTTCTCGCACGCTCCGTATAACAATTACAATCCGGGCTGTCCTCATCGATATTCCAAGAAAGGTTTGTTAGCCAATTATTTATCTTAATTCTAGTAGAACTCTCTAACGGATTTGTAAACTTTTTCATGAGGCCCTAAATCTTTATACGCTTATTAAAAACTATCAATTACTAGCAAAGATAAATAAAAGGTGGTTAGTGTTTTTAAACTTCCTTGATGTTGTATTTTGAATTCTAAATTTATTTAATTTTAAACAACACCGAATCAAAAAAATACTTCAACGTTATCCCCCGCTCAATACAAAACTTATTGATCGTATACAAACTCGTTCCTCTTCCTCTTTCATTCTTATTATAGTCCTGGGGATTTCTTCCTGAATTATCAGCTAGTGCTTGCTGGCTCAAACCGCTTTGCTCACGAAGTTCTTTCAACCTTGCGGCAACAGCCAGTTTAAATTTAATATCTACTTTGTCGAGTTTAGCGGGCATAAGTAAACCTAAAGAAATTTTTAAAATAAAGCATAAGACATATGTCTTAGTTGCGATAATAATTAGTATATTTAATTATTAATCATTCTTCAACTTTTCACCCAATGACAACACTCCCCGCCCACATCGCCGAGCACTACTACTCCCTCCACCAACCCAATCCTGATACCGCTGCCGATGCCGCCGCCGTTATCGATGGCTTTGTAAACGAATACACCGCCGAAGAAGCCGGCCGCGAGCTGTGGCTGCTCTTCAGCGGCGCCCTCACCAGCGAGCACCTGCCGTACAGCGATATAGCGCAGGAGCGGAAGTGCATGCTGCATTTTTATGAGTATGTGAAGGCGTTGCTGGAGGCTACTTATGCGTTGCAGCCAATTAAAACTCAAAATGCCTGATTTTTTTTCCACGGTCAGCCTGAATAAACCCGCCACTGTCAGCCTGAGCTTGTCGAAGGCGGCATTAGAACCTCTCAACCCCGCCTTCGACAAGCTCAGGCTGACTGCACGTAAAGCTTAAGCAATGTTCATTTTTTTAGGGCGTTATCTGAGGTATTCCTATTAATCGTGAGCTTAACACCACCTTCACTGTCAGCCTGAGCTTAAAACCACCTCACTGTCAGCCTGAGCTTGTCGAAGGCGGAATTAGAACCACAACACCCCGCCTTCG
>NZ_RJUB01000094.1 GCF_024343615.1 Ferruginibacter sp. HRS2-29
CCCCTGCACGTATTCTACACCTGCAGGTAATCTTATTTCCACAGTAGTAGCGGTACAGGTGCCGGTAAAACCAAGATTAACGGTGAGTTTACTTACATCAAGCCCGCGTGTAAGTTGTTGAGCTGCTAATGGATAAGTAATCACCACCTGTGCTTCTAAGGTGGTACTAAAAGCAGTTGCCAGTATCACCGCTAAAATAACTGGCCGGATTAAACCCGAGCGGATTTTTTGAAAAAAGTTCTCAATGAAAGAATGGTAAAGGTTGTACATGACATGAAAATTTTAATTGAATGAAACGGAGGCTATATAGTAGTAAACTTTATTACCCCCTGCATACAGACTTGTTTTTTGGCAGATTGGTTGTCGAATTACATCTTTTTTAAATAAAATATTTTTTTATTATGATAAGCAAGCAATTGGACGCCGGCCAGGATGTAAAGTTTGAAAGTAAGGGCGTTACTCTTGCCGGCTCAATTTTAACACCTGAAAAGCCTTTCCGCCGTGGTAATTGTGCACGGATCAGACCCGGTAAAAAGAGAAATGGAGTTCACTAAACGCCTTGCCAAAGAAGGTATTTCTGTACTGACCTACGATAAACGCGGAGCGGGAGAATCCGGTGGTGTATATGCCGGGCCACCTGTTGGCACCAATAATATTGACACTACCCATCTTAATTTATTGGCTGACGATGCCAGTGCAGCAGTATATACATTTCAAACTTATCTGAAGGATAAAAAGACACCGACCGGTTTAGTGGGCTTCAGCCAGGCAGGATGGATCATCCCGATTGCTGCACGCAAAAATCCACGAATAGAATTTATGGTGCTATTCAGTTGCCCTACCATTACCACGTTAGAACAACTCCGTTTTCAATTTTATTCCATTGGCAACAAAAATTTTGGGGACAATCATACAGAGGCAGACGTTCGTGAACATATAAAAAGCGACCCGGACAGGTATCAGTTTACGGCTACCGATCCAAAAATCTCTTTGAATACTCTTCGATTCCGGGGCTTTGGCTTTTTGGCGAGAAAGACATACAGAACCCGGTAAAATTGTGCATCGAGCAATTAAATACCTTTAAAGTTCAAGGCAAACCTTTCGAATATACCTTGTTTCCTACATTAGGACACAATACTTCTTAGGCTGATATCCCCCCCTTTGATATTTCAATTCAATGGATAAAACAGAAAGCGCCGAGCATTCGGAAGACTAAAACATCAAAATAAATCGCTGCCTGCAAATGGGGTGTTTTCACCGCCGTTAGTTTTTGGATACAGGTTTTGCAGGTGGTACGCCGCAGGTAAGGCCAACAGGCAGCGGAAACTTAGGGGCGCCCCATCCGCAATTTATGAACGAACAATGTTAATGCGGAGAAAATAAGTCTTCCTATGTTATCCAGTCTACTATGCCAGAAGGGGCTGGCCGGGAGGCCACGCCCCGGCGTCGCACGGATGCGCCGA
>NZ_RJUB01000095.1 GCF_024343615.1 Ferruginibacter sp. HRS2-29
TCCGATTTTTTCAAGCTTGTGGAGAAGCAAAAATAACCCCTCCTTCTTCCCGTCTTCCCGGCAAAATTTTTGTCGCCATGGATTGCAGCCCATGGTAATATTGAAGCATCCTCGCCGTTTGTGGCTTAACTTTAGGGCCAGAGAAAAATTACAAAATGTTCAGACATCAAGGTAAGACCCGGACTTTAAAACATAACCTGAGGATTGCTTCTTTATTATCTTTTGTAGCCGGAATTGTAAATGTGGCCGGTTTTTTTGCAGTTCAACGATTGACGACAAACGTAACGGGGCACTTTGCTTTTTTTGTAGACGAGGTTTTCAAGCTCAACTTCTGGCAGGGGTTTATTTATTTCCTCTATATCTTTTTCTTTTTCCTGGGCTCTTTTGTATCCAGCTTTCTCATAGAGATCATCTCCCGCAAAAGCGACCAGTATATTTATGTAGTGCCTGCTTCCATTGAATGCCTGATCTTATTAACCGTTGGCTTTTTGGGGCACAGGCTCATGCTCAGCAGCCCCGATGCCATTGCCTTCAGTTTACTTTTTGCCATGGGTTTGCAAAATTCACTGGTAACAACCATTTCCAACGCAAGTGTGCGAACAACGCACCTGACCGGGCTTTTTACCGACCTGGGTATCGAATTATCGCAGTTGTTTTTTTACAAAGAAGATCAGCAAAAGACCAGGTTGCTTTCCTCCATAAAATTGCGGTTGATCATCATCAGTTTCTTTTTTATCGGCGGAATTGTTGGCGGCATCTTATATTCAAAACTGGCCCTGTACTCTTTAATTTTTGCCGCAGCTGCCTTGCTATCCGGCCTCATCTACGACAATATAAAATTCAAACTGATCTTACTCAGAAGGAAACTCAAAAGTGGCTGAAAAAAAACGGTGAAGATTGGGCTCGTTTTCGACAATGTTATTTTGGAGCGGGCAATATATTTTGCCGGGCTTCCTGCGCCATAAATAATTTGTGCAGTTGCTGAGATCTTTCGATAATAAAGTAAAACTGCACAACAAAAATTTGTGCAGTTGCGGAAAAATTTTGATTAAAAATTAAAACTGCACAATTACAATTTGTGCAGTTTTTAATTTTTGATTCAAAAAAATAATTTCTGCACAAATATTTTTGTGCAGAAATTTTGTGCAGTTACTCAACTGCACAAATTTTTTGTGCAGTTGTTAAAAATAATTATCTGCACAAAATATTTCAGCATTATTATTAAATTGTGTGATAAGTCGTTGAAAATGCGGCTTTACCCTTAATCCCTTTATTACCGGCAAAACTATCTCACATGTTCCACCTTCGTCTCCTTCGCGATCAGATCCATCTTACCCAGGCCGAAATGGCCCGCGAACTCGGCCTCAAACTAAGTACGTACGCCATGATGGAGCGGGGCGACCGTAAAGTACCGCGGAAATTGTACCCCCTGGTAGACCAGCTGGCCGCCAGGTACAACATTACTTCGCAGGAGGTGAAACCCCTTAAGGCAGCCGAATCTCCCGCCATAGCCGAATTACGCGAAAAATATGAAAGTCAGTCAGCCATAGACATTAAGATGGAAGGCATTAAATGCGATGTTCAATTATACAAACTGGAGAAAGAGCTCAAAAAGATGAAGCAGGATTTTGAGATCGCCATGGAAGTGGTGAAT
>NZ_RJUB01000096.1 GCF_024343615.1 Ferruginibacter sp. HRS2-29
TCCAACGGCTTCGGTTACGGTACAGGCTACCTGTGCTGCTGGTGGAACCATCACGGTGTCTTCGCCGCTGGGTGCCAACTATACCTACAGCATCGACGGTACAAACTACCAGGCCAGCCCGGTATTTCCCAACCTTACCCCTAATTCTTATAATGTTACGGTACGAAACCTTACCACCGGGTGTACATCTGCGGCTACCGTAGTGGTAGTGGCCCCTCCGGCTGCGCAGGCCCCTCCAACGGCTTCGGTTACGGTACAGGCTACCTGTGCTGCTGGTGGAACCATCACGGTGTCTTCGCCGCTGGGTGCCAACTATACCTACAGCATCGACGGTACAAACTACCAGGCCAGCCCGGTATTTCCCAACCTTACCCCTAATTCTTATAATGTTACGGTACGAAACCTTACCACCGGGTGTACATCTGCGGCTACCGTAGTGGTAGTGGCCCCTCCGGCTGCGCAGGCCCCTCCAACGGCTTCGGTTACGGTACAGGCTACCTGTGCTGCTGGTGGAACCATCACGGTGTCTTCGCCGCTGGGTGCCAACTATACCTACAGCATCGACGGTACAAACTACCAGGCCAGCCCGGTATTTCCCAACCTTACCCCTAATTCTTATAATGTTACGGTACGAAACCTTACCACCGGGTGTACATCTGCGGCTACCGTAGTGGTAGTGGCCCCTCCGGCTGCGCAGGCCCCTCCAACGGCTTCGGTTACGGTACAGGCTACCTGTGCTGCTGGTGGAACCATCACGGTGTCTTCGCCGCTGGGTGCCAACTATACCTACAGCATCGACGGTACAAACTACCAGGCCAGCCCGGTATTTCCCAACCTTACCCCTAATTCTTATAATGTTACGGTACGAAACCTTACCACCGGGTGTACATCTGCGGCTACCGTAGTGGTAGTGGCCCCTCCGGCTGCGCAGGCCCCTCCAACGGCTTCGGTTACGGTACAGGCTACCTGTGCTGCTGGTGGAACCATCACGGTGTCTTCGCCGCTGGGTGCCAACTATACCTACAGCATCGACGGTACAAACTACCAGGCCAGCCCGGTATTTCCCAACCTTACCCCTAATTCTTATAATGTTACGGTACGAAACCTTACCACCGGGTGTACATCTGCGGCTACCGTAGTGGTAGTGGCCCCTCCGGCTGCGCAGGCCCCGCCGGCAGCTTCGGTTACGGTGCAGGCTACCTGTACCACCGGTGGAACCATCACGGTTTCATCGCCGCTGGGTGCCAAC
>NZ_RJUB01000097.1 GCF_024343615.1 Ferruginibacter sp. HRS2-29
CGGTTTTTTACCGATGCGATGATGATGACCTTTTCAGTTGGTATGAGTTTCGAAACCTCAATGGCCATAATTCCCCCGAAAGATAAACCTATCAGAATGGGATGCTCAGTACTTACCTGCTCAAGCAACCGTTTTGCATACGCTGCAAGCGGTTCGTTCCGCAAAGCTGTTATCCATTTGATATGCACAATATGATGACCCGGGAATTTCAGGTATTTGAAAACCCTTTCATCTGCCCCCAACCCACTGAATAGGTAAATTGTCTTCATTTGCACGCAAAGATGCAAAGAAGTTTCATGTAAAGGCACAAGTGCAGTTATTGACTTCTGTAATTACTCTTTAAGGAAAATAAAAAGGCCGCTTCCTTTCAGAAGCGGCCTTCAATTTTATGGTAATTGATTATTCTATTGATTACCTGCGGATCACCACTTTACCGGTAGCGATACGTTTGCCAGCTGCATCGGTCAGGTCGATGAAGTAAACACCTGCTCCTGCGCCAACCATGTTAACAGCCATTTTCGCATATACACCTGTAAGAGTGTATTGTTGCTTGAATACCTGTGCACCCTTTGAATCATAGATAGACAGTGTGCGTGTGTGCGCTGCACCACCCCTGTTGTAGTATCTCACTTCAAACTTGCCGCTTGATGGGTTAGGATAAACGAACAGTGCATCTGAAGCAAGATCAGACAAGGTAACTGCGTCTGATACATCGAAACAACCGGTAACGGTATTGGTAGCCATCACAGTATAAGTTCCGAAATCATCCACAGAAACCGGCAATGGTGAAGTTCCAACGCCATTCAGCAAATTGCCATTTTTATACCATGCATAGGTGTAAGGACCAACTGCAGGGCTTACTACAGGGAATAAACCTGTCCTGATAGCCGGAGTGATATTGGCATAAGATTGTAATGCCAGTTCAACGGTCGGGGTCTGATTCACAGTCAATGTAGCTTCCGCTGAGTTAACCGCTCCGCAAGGAACACCGGATACCACCACACGGTATTTGTAACCGTTATTCAATGTTGTAACGCTAGTAAGGGTAAGCGTATTGGTAGTAGCACCGCTGTAGATACCAGCGTTGGTAACATTTACATAAGGGCCGCCGTTCACGCTCACCTGCCATTGGTAAGTGATGGTAGAACCGGTTGCAGTTACAGCAAATGTGGCGTTATCGCCAGAACAGATACGTTTGTTCTGAGGCTGTGCGCTGATGTTTACCGGAGTATTTACGGTAAGGGTTGCTACAGCTGAATTCAATGAAGGAGTACATGTACCGCTCAATACAACACGGTATTTGTAACCGTTCATTGTTGCAGTAAGGTTGGTCAATGTAAGTGTAGCCGCAGTAGCACCGGTGATGTTGGCGAAGTTTGTTCCGCCATCAGTGCTTTGCTGCCATTGATATGTAAGGCCGGTTCCTGCTGCTGCAACAGTAAATGTACCGTTAACAGTGCCGGTTACTGGCAAACAGATAGAGAAATCTACAGGCTGAGTAGAGATCGTTACAGGAACGTTCACTGTCAGCAACACACAAGATGAAGTGACAGGTCCGCAAGCTCCACCTACGATCACCCTGTAAGCACCTGCGTTTGCAGTGGTTACGTTAGTGAGCGACAAGGTTGCTGCAGTCTGTCCGGCCAGGTTGGTAAATGTACCTGCGCAGGTCGCGGCATATTGCCATTGGTAAGTAAGTGCTGTTCCTGTTGCAGCTACGCTGAAGGTAGCAGTAGCGCCAGAACAAACTGTAGAAGCTGCAGGCTGTGTACCGATCGAAACCGGAGTATTCACAGTAAGAGTGGCAGCCGAAGAAGTGATGCCTGTAGGAGTACAGCTGAATACGATCACCCTGTACTGGTTGCCGTTTTGAGCAGCAGTAGTAGCCGGAATAGTATAAGTTGCTGAAGTAGCACCTGCAATATCTGCAAAAGCAGGAGCAGCGATCGTACTCACCTGCCATTGGTAACCTGTTGGTGTACCGGTAGATGTTACGGTGAAGCTGGCAGCAGCTCCTGCAC
>NZ_RJUB01000098.1 GCF_024343615.1 Ferruginibacter sp. HRS2-29
TGCCCCCTTTCTTTTTAAAGGTGATGGTTACTTTATTGATGGGTTTGCTGCCCGTGAAATCGGGGAGGGAATAATAGTTGCCGATCTTGCAGCCCGAAGAGGGCATGGTGAGCATCACCCATCCGGCGGCGTCTTTTCGGTTCATGTCGCCGGGCGATACATCTACCGCAAACGTTTTATCGCCCTGGCCCGAGCCAAATTTCAGGTCGAGCCGTATGCCGGGCGTACCCCAGGGTACATCGCCTTTTTGCACCATCACATCAAAGCTGAATTCAAAATCGCCGCTTATGGTATTGAATTGTCTGGGGGCTGCATTTTTCTGCAGCTTCAGCCATTTTCCACCAATGCCGGCCACTTCCTTCACGCCTATCGTTTCGCCCGACTGGTTGCGTTCGTTCGTCCAGGCGGCGGGGGCCGCATCGATGGCTACCCCTGAAAAATCTTCATAAAATGCGATGGACCTGTCTGCCGCATATTTCTTCGCCGTTTCGGATAAAACAGCCGGGGCCTGGTTATTATTTTTCTCCTCCGCGGCTACATACGCATGAGGCTGATAAGGGGTTATCACTTTATCGTTCCCAAAATAATAATCGTATACATAATCGTAATTGAAGCGGTTGATAAAGTTGTCCATCAGTTCTGTATTTCCTGCATCGGCTTCGTTTATCATGGCTTCCATCCGGAAGACAATCCATTGCGGGCCACCGGTGGCGCAGGCTTGCTTCACGCCTTTTTTGAGGCGGAGCAGCGCATAGTTGGAAGAGCCGTAATCCCGTTCTTTACTTTCGGCTTCAGTCTTCAGCCAGGTGATGGGTTTGCCCGCGTCTATATTGGCCAGGTCTATCATATCTGCATTTTCGTGCAGGCCGCGGAAGTAGGCAAACTTATCGTGATAGTCTTTAAATTGTTTTTTGAGTTCCTGCAGGCCAGCTTTGGCTTTTTCCATCAGGTCGGGCAGCTGGCTGCCGCCATTTTTGGCAAGGCTGTACATCGTGGGCAGCCTGCTTTCGAGGCGGGTGAGAAATTCGCCGATGGTCACCTGTTCAAAAGGCAGTGGCTGCCTGTCTTTCGTCATCACTATTACATAAAATGCGCCCCTGCCCGAAAGTGCCTGCCCCGGTACAAAATAGTGATCGTATTTTTTTAGCGCCGGGCTATTGGTAAAATTGCGGTATTGGGCCAGCTCTTCATTGTGTGGCCTGTCAAATTCCCCTTTCATTCCTTTGCTGTAGCGGGGCATGGTGCAGTAATATTCGTCTTCGCCTGAAAGTGAAATGATCTGCCGCGTGAAAAGCTCCACATTATTGGCCATCATATTGAGGGTCATGTACGACATGTTGCCATTCATGGGGGCAAATTTTTTGGTGGCCGTCTTTACCAGGTTGTGGTGAAACCTTACATAGCCACCATATGTATTGGGCAAAGCCTTGCGGTTATCTTTTTCGGCCTCGCCGAGTCCGTAAGAGCTGTTGGTTTTGGGCAATGCTGGCTCCGGCGCCAGTACCGACAGCTTCGGCTCGCCCAGCAACCCCTTGCAGGTATAACTCTGCTGTATCCAGGTGATGAACTTTTGGGTGCACTCTGTTTGTCTGGCCGGGTAGCTCCAGCCGTATTGTGCAAAGGGCCTGGCGGGTTCTTTAAAGGTAAGCGTGTTCATCCAGCCCACCTGTACGTTCTCTACATCCTTGCGTTCGTACCAGCCCCTGTTGTTAGTGGGCTGCGCCATCGCGGTAAGCGATATCAAAAAAATTGACAGTAATGTGCAGATTGATTTCATGGGATAAAAGTATCGCCCGGGTGATTTGTTGCCTATACCATAAAAGCGGGATATTTTTTTTGCCGTTACCCGGAGAGGGTTTGCCGGGAAGACGGGAAGAAAAAAGCACGGGGTTCTGTGAGGCTTATTGATGCACCGCAATGCCACCACCTGGTGCCCAGACCTGCGGCGAAAAGGAGGTGCCGGGAAGACGGGAAGAAAAGCCAAATTACAGGGAGTAAAAATAGTAACA
>NZ_RJUB01000099.1 GCF_024343615.1 Ferruginibacter sp. HRS2-29
CAGCCTTTTTAGCTATGGCGGGCCTACCGGAACCGTCGGCAGTGGTTACGCTACTGGCGCCAGTGTTCCGGAGGATCACTGGTGTCTGTATAAGTGTGCAGGTCTGCGACCGGGTTGGAACCGCAAATCCTAAAATAAAAATACCAATTCTCAATAGCAACCAGGAGCAAAAGAAAATTGTGGAACTGATGCCGGTCGCAGACCTGCTACCTTAGTAAGACACAAGTGGTCACGGAAGTTCTTTGATGGAGGAAGTTGTGCCGTGAACACTTGCGCCAGAGGGGAGCCAGAGGGAGTGTGGATGGGATAAATGTTACAGGCGAAATGGCAGAGAGGAGAAAATTATTAACCAAATGCCCCGCCGCAGCCTTTTTGGCTGTGGCGGGGCATACCGGAACCGTCGGCAGTGGTTACGCTACTGGCGCCAGTGTTCCGGAGGATCACTGGTGTCTGTATAAGTGTGCAGGTCTGCGACCGGGTTGGAACCGCAAATCCTAAAATAAAAATACCAATTCTCAATAGCAACCAGGAGCAAAAGAAAATTGTGGAACTGATGCCGGTCGCAGACCTGCTACCTTAGTAAGACACAAGTGGTCACGGAAGTTCTTTGATGGAGGAAGTTGTGCCGTGAACACTTGCGCCAGAGGGGAGCCAGAGGGAGTGTGGATGGGATAAATGTTACAGGCGAAATGGCAGAGAGGAGAAAATTATTAACCAAATGCCCCGCCGCAGCCTTTTTGGCTGTGGCGGGGCATACCGGAACCGTCGGCAGTGGTTACGCTACTGGCGCCAGTGTTCCGGAGGATCACTGGTGTCTGTATAAGTGTGCAGGTCTGCGACCGGGTTGGAACCGCAAATCCTAAAATAAAAATACCAATTCTCAATAGCAACCAGGAGCAAAAGAAAATTGTGGAACTGATGCCGGTCGCAGACCTGCTACCTTAGTAAGACACAAGTGGTCACGGAAGTTCTTTGATGGAGGAAGTTGTGCCGTGAACACTTGCGCCAGAGGGGAGCCAGAGGGAGTGTGGATGGGATAAATGTTACAGGCGAAATGGCAGAGAGGAGAAAATTATTAACCAAATGCCCCGCCGCAGCCTTTTTGGCTGTGGCGGGGCATACCGGAACCGTCGGCAGTGGTTACGCTACTGGCGCCAGTGTTCCGGAGGATCACTGGTGTCTGTATAAGTGTGCAGGTCTGCGACCGGGTTGGAACCGCAAATCCTAAAATAAAAATACCAATTCTCAATAGCAACCAGGAGCAAAAGAAAATTGTGGAACTGATGCCGGTCGCAGACCTGCTACCTTAGTAAGACACAAGTGGTCACGGAAGTTCTTTGATGGAGGAAGTTGTGCCGTGAACACTTGCGCCAGAGGGGAGCCAGAGGGAGTGTGGATGGGATAAATGTTACAGGCGAAATGGCAGAGAGGAGAAAATTATTAACCAAATGCCCCGCCGCAGCCTTTTTGGCTGTGGCGGGGCATACCGGAACCGTCGGCAGTGGTTACGCTACTGGCGCCAGTGTTCCGGAGGATCACTGGTGTCTGTATAAGTGTGCAGGTCTGCGACCGGGTTGGAACCGCAAATCCTAAAATAAAAATACCAATTCTCAATAGCAACCAGGAGCAAAAGAAAATTGTGGAACTGATGCCGGTCGCAGACCTGCTACCTTAGTAAGACACAAGTGGTCACGGAAGTTCTTTGATGGAGGAAGTTGTGCCGTGAACACTTGCGCCAGAGGGGAGCCAGAGGGAGTGTGGATGGGATAAATGTTACAGGCGAAATGGCAGAGAGGAGAAAATTATTAACCAAATGCCCCGCCGCAGCCTTTTTGGCTGTGGCGGGGCATACCGGAACCGTCGGCAGTGGTTACGCTACTGGCGCCAGTGTTCCGGAGGATCACTGGTGTCTGTATAAGTGTGCAGGTCTGCGACCGGGTTGGAACCGCAAATCCTAAAATAAAAA
>NZ_RJUB01000100.1 GCF_024343615.1 Ferruginibacter sp. HRS2-29
TCGCCGCTGGGTGCCAACTATACCTACAGCATCGACGGTACAAACTACCAGGCCAGCCCGGTATTTCCCAACCTTACCCCTAATTCTTATAATGTTACGGTACGAAACCTTACCACCGGGTGTACATCTGCGGCTACCGTAGTGGTAGTGGCCCCTCCGGCTGCGCAGGCCCCTCCAACGGCTTCGGTTACGGTACAGGCTACCTGTGCTGCTGGTGGAACCATCACGGTGTCTTCGCCGCTGGGTGCCAACTATACCTACAGCATCGACGGTACAAACTACCAGGCCAGCCCGGTATTTCCCAACCTTACCCCTAATTCTTATAATGTTACGGTACGAAACCTTACCACCGGGTGTACATCTGCGGCTACCGTAGTGGTAGTGGCCCCTCCGGCTGCGCAGGCCCCTCCAACGGCTTCGGTTACGGTACAGGCTACCTGTGCTGCTGGTGGAACCATCACGGTGTCTTCGCCGCTGGGTGCCAACTATACCTACAGCATCGACGGTACAAACTACCAGGCCAGCCCGGTATTTCCCAACCTTACCCCTAATTCTTATAATGTTACGGTACGAAACCTTACCACCGGGTGTACATCTGCGGCTACCGTAGTGGTAGTGGCCCCTCCGGCTGCGCAGGCCCCTCCAACGGCTTCGGTTACGGTACAGGCTACCTGTGCTGCTGGTGGAACCATCACGGTGTCTTCGCCGCTGGGTGCCAACTATACCTACAGCATCGACGGTACAAACTACCAGGCCAGCCCGGTATTTCCCAACCTTACCCCTAATTCTTATAATGTTACGGTACGAAACCTTACCACCGGGTGTACATCTGCGGCTACCGTAGTGGTAGTGGCCCCTCCGGCTGCGCAGGCCCCTCCAACGGCTTCGGTTACGGTACAGGCTACCTGTGCTGCTGGTGGAACCATCACGGTGTCTTCGCCGCTGGGTGCCAACTATACCTACAGCATCGACGGTACAAACTACCAGGCCAGCCCGGTATTTCCCAACCTTACCCCTAATTCTTATAATGTTACGGTACGAAACCTTACCACCGGGTGTACATCTGCGGCTACCGTAGTGGTAGTGGCCCCTCCGGCTGCGCAGGCCCCTCCAACGGCTTCGGTTACGGTACAGGCTACCTGTGCTGCTGGTGGAACCATCACGGTGTCTTCGCCGCTGGGTGCCAACTATACCTACAGCATCGACGGTACAAACTACCAGGCCAGCCCGGTATTTCCCAACCTTACCCCTAATTCTTATAATGTTACGGTACGAAACCTTACCACCGGGTGTACATCTGCGGCTACCGTAGTGGTAGTGGCCCCTCCGGCTGCGCAGGCCCCTCCAACGGCTTCGGTTACGGTACAGGCTACCTGTGCTGCTGGTGGAACCATCACGGTGTCTTCGCCGCTGGGTGCCAACTATACCTACAGCATCGACGGTACAAACTACCAGGCCAGCCCGGTATTTCCCAACCTTACCCCTAATTCTTATAATGTTACGGTACGAAACCTTACCACCGGGTGTACATCTGCGGCTACCGTAGTGGTAGTGGCCCCTCCGGCTGCGCAGGCCCCTCCAACGGCTTCGGTTACGGTACAGGCTACCTGTGCTGCTGGTGGAACCATCACGGTGTCTTCGCCGCTGGGTGCCAACTATACCTACAGCATCGACGGTACAAACTACCAGGCCAGCCCGGTATTTCCCAACCTTACCCCTAATTCTTATAATGTTACGGTACGAAACCTTACCACCGGGTGTACTTCTACGGCTACCGTAGTGGTAGTGGCCCCTCCGGCTGCGCAGACCGCGCCAACGGCTTCGGTTACGGTGCAGGCTACCTGTGCTGCTGGTGGAACCATCACGGTCTCCTCGCCGCTGGGCGCCA
>NZ_RJUB01000101.1 GCF_024343615.1 Ferruginibacter sp. HRS2-29
AATAAATAACAATATTAAGAACTGACCGGTCCACCGAACTTCCCGCTTCGAAAGCCGCGGCGTGGCGTTGCGATCGATCATTGGCCCGATCCGTTGATCAATTCCTCCGGCAGGTGCTTCTTCGTTTTCAGGCCCAGGTCCTTCAGCTTGGTAGCCTGCAACACCAGGTTATCATTTCCGCTGGTCAGCTGCTTGTAAGCATCGCCGTATTTGCTTTGGGCTTTATCCAAATGGGCGCCTACATCTTCCAGGTTGGCTACAAAGCCTACAAACTTATCGTACAGTTTAGCGCCACGTTCTGCAATCTCGTTGGCGTTGAGGTTTTGATATTCGCGTTTCCAGAGGTCGGCTATCAGCTTCAGCGAAGTGATGAGGTTGGTGGGGCTCAAGAGCAGGATGCGTTTGTCGTAGGCATAGTTCCACAGGTCCGGGTCTGCCTGCAGGGCGGCAATGTAGGCCGGCTCGCTGGGCACAAACAGCATCACAAAATCGAGGCTTTTGTTGTAGTCGTCGTAGCCTTTGGCGCTGAGCGTGCAGATATGCCTTTTGATGGAGCCCACGTGCTCGGCCAGTTCGCTCAGGCGGGTAGCTTCGTCGGGAGCATCCACGCAGCGGGCAAAAGCGTTGAGCGATACTTTGGAGTCGATGATCACGTGTCGGTTGTCGGGGTATTTGATGATGGCATCGGGGCGCATCTTTTTATCTTCGGAGTGGGAGCGCAGCGGGTTGCCCTGCTCATCGAGCAGCTGCTCTTCCATAAAGTATTCACGGCCCCTGGCAAGGCCCGAGCGCTCAAGTATATTTTCGAGGATCATTTCGCCCCAGCCGCCCTGGGTTTTCGATTCCGACTTTAAGGCACGGGTAAGGTTGTGCGCTTCTTCGCTGATCTTTTTGTTGAGCTCGGCCAGTTCTTTTACGCGTTCGCCGAGGGAGAACCGCTCTTTTGATTCTTTATCGTAGGTTTCTTCCACTTTGGTTTTAAACTCGGCAATGTTTTTACCCAGTGGTTCCAGTATGAGGTGGAGGTTGGCTTTGTTGAGTTCGGTAAATTTTTCGGTTTTGGTATCGAGGATGCGGTTGGCAATGTTTTCAAATTCGGTGTTGAATTTTTTATTGAGCGCTTCCATTTCTTCTTTCTGCGTGTTCAGCCTCTGCTGAAGTGCTTCGTTGTTGGCGGTTTGGGTGGCCAGTTGCCGATGAGAGGTGGAGAGGTCTTGTTTTAATGTTTGCAGTTCTTCTCTGAGGATATCGGCGTCTTTATTTTTATCCTGGGCCATTTGGTTGGCGGCACGTAGTTCGGCTTTTGCACCGGCCAGTAATGTGCTGGTTTCGGATAGCTGAAGCTGGTTTTCTTTGAGCGACTGTTGCAGGGTGGTCAACTCATTTGCCTTTGCCTGTAGTTGTTGCTCTGCGTTGCTCAGCTGCTGGGTGTGCGTGGCCCGGTAGCTGCTGAATTCTTTATCGAGCTCTGCGTATTGCTGTTGCAGCAGCGCTGTTTTCTTTTCATGTTCGCTGCGGCCGGTTGATTTGCCGAGCAGCCAGCCGAGGAGTGCGCCTGC
>NZ_RJUB01000102.1 GCF_024343615.1 Ferruginibacter sp. HRS2-29
GATAATCTATGGGCGCCGGTGTCTTACTAAAACATACGTCATCATCTAACTCAACTAAAATACTTCGAACGCCGCGGCGTGGCGTTGCGATCGATCATTGGCCCGATCCGTTGATCAATTCCTCCGGCAGGTGCTTCTTCGTTTTCAGGCCCAGGTCCTTCAGCTTGGTAGCCTGCAACACCAGGTTATCATTTCCGCTGGTCAGCTGCTTGTAAGCATCGCCGTATTTGCTTTGGGCTTTATCCAAATGGGCGCCTACATCTTCCAGGTTGGCTACAAAGCCTACAAACTTATCGTACAGTTTAGCGCCACGTTCTGCAATCTCGTTGGCGTTGAGGTTTTGATATTCGCGTTTCCAGAGGTCGGCTATCAGCTTCAGCGAAGTGATGAGGTTGGTGGGGCTCAAGAGCAGGATGCGTTTGTCGTAGGCATAGTTCCACAGGTCCGGGTCTGCCTGCAGGGCGGCAATGTAGGCCGGCTCGCTGGGCACAAACAGCATCACAAAATCGAGGCTTTTGTTGTAGTCGTCGTAGCCTTTGGCGCTGAGCGTGCAGATATGCCTTTTGATGGAGCCCACGTGCTCGGCCAGTTCGCTCAGGCGGGTAGCTTCGTCGGGAGCATCCACGCAGCGGGCAAAAGCGTTGAGCGATACTTTGGAGTCGATGATCACGTGTCGGTTGTCGGGGTATTTGATGATGGCATCGGGGCGCATCTTTTTATCTTCGGAGTGGGAGCGCAGCGGGTTGCCCTGCTCATCGAGCAGCTGCTCTTCCATAAAGTATTCACGGCCCCTGGCAAGGCCCGAGCGCTCAAGTATATTTTCGAGGATCATTTCGCCCCAGCCGCCCTGGGTTTTCGATTCCGACTTTAAGGCACGGGTAAGGTTGTGCGCTTCTTCGCTGATCTTTTTGTTGAGCTCGGCCAGTTCTTTTACGCGTTCGCCGAGGGAGAACCGCTCTTTTGATTCTTTATCGTAGGTTTCTTCCACTTTGGTTTTAAACTCGGCAATGTTTTTACCCAGTGGTTCCAGTATGAGGTGGAGGTTGGCTTTGTTGAGTTCGGTAAATTTTTCGGTTTTGGTATCGAGGATGCGGTTGGCAATGTTTTCAAATTCGGTGTTGAATTTTTTATTGAGCGCTTCCATTTCTTCTTTCTGCGTGTTCAGCCTCTGCTGAAGTGCTTCGTTGTTGGCGGTTTGGGTGGCCAGTTGCCGATGAGAGGTGGAGAGGTCTTGTTTTAATGTTTGCAGTTCTTCTCTGAGGATATCGGCGTCTTTATTTTTATCCTGGGCCATTTGGTTGGCGGCACGTAGTTCGGCTTTTGCACCGGCCAGTAATGTGCTGGTTTCGGATAGCTGAAGCTGGTTTTCTTTGAGCGACTGTTGCAGGGTGGTCAACTCATTTGCCTTTGCCTGTAGTTGTTGCTCTGCGTTGCTCAGCTGCTGGGTGTGCGTGGCCCGGTAGCTGCTGAATTCTTTATCGAGCTCTGCGTATTGCTGTTGCAGCAGCGCTGTTTTCTTTTCATGTTCGCTGCGGCCGGTTGATTTGCCGAGCAGCCAGCCGAGGAGTGCGCCTGC
>NZ_RJUB01000103.1 GCF_024343615.1 Ferruginibacter sp. HRS2-29
GGAGGTTGAAAGAAACCTCCGGGGTTTTTCTCCCAACCCCGGAGTGTTTTGGATCAAACGCCCGGAGGTTAAAAGAAACCTCCGGGGTTAAACCTCCGGGGTTTATTCGCCGTAATAAAAGTTTAATTCCCTGCACAATCCTTTGATCGCTTTTTTGCCGGCGGCTGTAAAACCGATCAATGCATATTCATCTTCCTTTCCTTTATTCATTACCTGGTGTGTGGTGGCAGGTATTGCTATGGTAGAAATAAGATAGTTGCAGCCAAGACAGATATTCACCTGGTTCACCATCGTATCGTTTTTGTAAAACACCAGCCCGAGATGTGGCTCAAAACAAGCGGCGGTACCATCTCCATAAGTTGAGTTACTGGACAATGCAGCCGTGATCTTATCAGCTTGCTGCCGGGTAAGGAATTGCTGTTTGGTGATGACCGGAACAAATTTACCTTTTTCATCGATCACTGCGATGTCATCTCTACCCCCGTCGAAATCATATGCGATGACCTTATCATAATCCATGGTGTTAAAAGGTGCACCCGCTTTTTTGTTTGGGGAAATTGCAGGAGTAGTCATGAGATAATCTTTCAACTCTTTTTCTTTCAGGATATCCGCCGGGTCAATCCTGGATGGTGGTCGGGGAGGTGGAGGAAAAGTATCGCCCGGTATGCTGGACAGCTTCACGTATTCTGGTTGTATAGGTTGCTGCTGACCATTATTGCACGAAATGATCAGCGAAGCCAATACGATAAATAAAACCATGTGAAGATTTTTTGTAGTGTGCATGCTTAGTCTATTTATCCAGTTGTTCATCTACCAGTTTTTTTAATGTGGTGTATTTTTCCGCTCTGCCTTTATTCTTCAGGTTAAAACAGAATAAAATCCCAACGTATTGCCGTTTGTTATCCACCCATGGAAAGCTACCGAACAATCCCGGGCTGGTCACCGCGTTGGCAACTTTTTCACCGGGCGATTCTTCCAGCATCCATTCTCCCAATCCATAACCCCAGTTGTCCGCTTCGGCAGGTGTGGAAATTATTTTTTTACCCGCGGTATAATTCTGCTGCATGAGTTCCACGGAAGAAGCCTGCAAAACGCGTTTGCCATTGTACAACCCCTTCGCCAATATCATTTGCAAAAAACGGATGTAATCATTGGCCGTGCCTTGTCCGCCGCCTGCTGCCAGCGGCACATGCTTATGGCCGAAATCGGTATTCGTCATCCCGCAGGGA
>NZ_RJUB01000104.1:0-1152 GCF_024343615.1 Ferruginibacter sp. HRS2-29
ACCCCGGCTGTGATGGTGGTAGAACCGCCATTTACAGTGATGGTACCGGCAGTAGCAGTAGAGTTAAGTACGGTTGGCTGTGTGATCGTAACAGTGGCAGTGGCAGTTGAACCTGCCGCATCAGTTACCGTGAAATTGTGTGTACCTGCACCTTTGGTGAAAGTACCTGTACCGGTGTAAGGTGCCGTACCACCTGTAGCCGATACGGTTACAGAAGTAGTACCACCATTACAGGCGATGGTACCCGTTGCGCTTGCTGCCGCTACCAGTGGTGCAGGAGCAGGGCCGGGTTGTGTAATAGTGATCGTTTCGCTCACCGTACAACCTTTGGAATCTTTTACGGTGATACGATGTGTGCCTGCTGCAACACCGTTAAATATATTGCTGGATTGATATGTTCCTGCATTAAGGCTGTAAGTATAGGGAATTGTTCCACCGGCTGCTACCGTTGTAATAGCGGTAACGCCACCGTTGAGCAGGATCACTCCGGCCGACAATACGGCTGTAAGAGGCAGCAATGGCTGGGTTACGGTTACTGATGTGGTAGCAGAAGCGCCTGCTGCATCCGTTACGGTGAAAGTGTGTGTGCCTGCTGGTTTGGTAAAAGTTCCTGTACCGGTATAAGGTGCAGTACCACCGGTTGCCGCCACTGTTACAGTAGTAGTACCACCGTTACAGGCTACAGCTGCTGCGGTAGATGTTGCGGCCAGCGGAGTTGTGGGAGTAGTTACGCCGCCTTCCAGCATACCGGCATTCGGTGTGCTGTTGCCCGCTACTGAAGTACCCGCAAAATCCCTGGTAAGTCCAACGCTCCTGCCGAAGTCGACAGCAGGGCTGGCAGCAAGCGGGTTGTAGTTCCACAATTCCGGATCGGTACCAGCGATGCTGGTAAAGAGCGATGCCATGGTAGATAACTCGCTGGCGTTGGCCGTAAAGCCCAGTACACTTCCGGTGCCAAGGTGATAGATATTATTTTCATGCGTATTCTGCGCCAGATTGAAGATACCCGACCTTGCTACGTCTACACCATCAGTCAGCCAGAAAATATTATTTTTCATGGAGATGGTACAGTTGCTGCCGATGATGATCATCTGGCCAACTCCTGTGAACTGCATCTTTGTTTCTACAAAAATATTGTTGTACACCTGCAGG
>NZ_RJUB01000104.1:1172-28905 GCF_024343615.1 Ferruginibacter sp. HRS2-29
CACCTTTGGTGAAAGTACCTGTACCGGTGTAAGGTGCCGTACCACCTGTAGCCGATACGGTTACAGAAGTAGTACCACCATTACAGGCGATGGTACCCGTTGCGCTTGCTGCAGCTACCAGTGGTGCAGGAGCAGGGCCGGGTTGTGTAATAGTGATCGTTTCGCTCACCGTACAACCTTTGGAATCTTTTACGGTGATACGATGTGTGCCTGCTGCAACACCGTTAAATATATTGCTGGATTGATATGTTCCTGCATTAAGGCTGTAAGTATAGGGAATTGTTCCACCGGCTGCTACCGTTGTAATAGCGGTAACGCCACCGTTGAGCAGGATCACTCCGGCCGACAATACGGCTGTAAGAGGCAGCAATGGCTGGGTTACGGTTACTGATGTGGTAGCAGAAGCGCCTGCTGCATCCGTTACGGTGAAAGTGTGTGTGCCTGCTGGTTTGGTAAAAGTTCCTGTACCGGTATAAGGTGCAGTACCACCGGTTGCCGCCACTGTTACAGTAGTAGTACCACCGTTACAGGCTACAGCTGCTGCGGTAGATGTTGCGGCCAGCGGAGTTGTGGGAGTAGTTACGCCGCCTTCCAGCATACCGGCATTCGGTGTGCTGTTGCCCGCTACTGAAGTACCCGCAAAATCCCTGGTAAGTCCAACGCTCCTGCCGAAGTCGACAGCAGGGCTGGCAGCAAGCGGGTTGTAGTTCCACAATTCCGGATCGGTACCAGCGATGCTGGTAAAGAGCGATGCCATGGTAGATAACTCGCTGGCGTTGGCCGTAAAGCCCAGTACACTTCCGGTGCCAAGGTGATAGATATTATTTTCATGCGTATTCTGCGCCAGATTGAAGATACCCGACCTTGCTACGTCTACACCATCAGTCAGCCAGAAAATATTATTTTTCATGGAGATGGTACAGTTGCTGCCGATGATGATCATCTGGCCAACTCCTGTGAACTGCATCTTTGTTTCTACAAAAATATTGTTGTACACCTGCAGGTTCCTTACGTTGATAGCATATTGACCGCTGGTGTTGGTATAAACAAGATCACCGCAGTTGATCAGGAGATTGTAAGCAACCATGTTGTTGTTACTTTCACCGCCGCTTGAGCTTCCATATTCCATGAAGCCGTTGCAATTGATCGCTGTGTTGTACAAAATCTTATTATCGCCTGAGCCGTCGCCGTAGAATTCCACGCCGCCGCCATCGTAGCCGTAATCATAACTGTAAGCCCAGCAGTCTTTGAACCAGTTGCTGGTGATCATGTTGTTGGCACCGGATACTACGATCGGGCTTGCACCATAATCATCATCTGAGTTCTGGCTGGTAGGCGTATTCCTGATCATACGCAGGTTGAAGATCTTATTATTGTCGATCGTGTTATAGTCACCCCCGAGGTTGATACCACAACCTACCATGGACATTTCACAATTCTTTACAGTGAGGTAAGAACCTTCCACTTCAAAAGCTGTAGAGATCGTGGCCTGTGCGTAATGGTCATCGGGGTTCATATTTAGATCAGTAACCGCCAAACCATCTACCACAACATACTGGCGGTTGCCGTACATGGTAACTGCTTTGCTGGACCCGGTGATGATCGGAAGATTTCCTGTACCGTAATTAGTGAAAGTAAGTGGTGCGGAAACTGTACCGCTTTTGGTGATGGTAAGGGGACCGGTGAAAATTGATCCTTTCTTTAGATAGATGATATCGCCTGCAGCAAAACGGCTCATGTTGCTGTTTACCTGGGCCAGTGTTTTCCAGGGGTTAGCCAGTGTACCGCTTTGGGTGGAGGAAGTGCTGTTGGCATCAACGTAGTACTCTGTAGCCCGGGCGCCTATGGCAGCGAACAGGCATAGCAGGAACACACCGATTTTAGTGATGAAAGATAATTTCATTGGTTTTTCATTTAATTGAACTCTAAGGATAGGTTAGTCGGATATTGATTTGGTTAATGGTATTGGATTCGGTTTTATTTCATAGTAATTAAAAATGTTAATTCTTAATAGGTTTGAAAATACAACGATAAATAGAGGTGAAAAGTATGTACATCTGATATTCGCGGGAGCGGATATGATATTGGATCAATACGGGTTTTTCACTTGATATATTATAGTTTATTCTCTTTGTTTTTGAACGGTACATCAATTAGCAATATCCATACCATTAATGTTTGAACTTTATAATTCGCGGCTGAAACCCCCTTTCTTGATGTTAGTCAACCGCAGCCTGAAAAGATCTTGTGTTAATGTTTCATCGCAACAACTGTTAAAAAATGCCGGACGAAAAATCAGGAAATTTTAAACGAACATACTTTAGTCCGCTTTCTTCCTTTATATCATAAACACATTGCAAATATAAACCAGTGAAAAATCGTTTCTTGTCATACTGCATCAATTTTTCTTGTAATATTTATACTACGAAAATCGCCTGAAAGTACCGAAAACACTGGGTTATCCACAGATTTAGCATGGTTGTGGATAACCATGCAACCTTTTTGAAAAATATTTTTTTTCTAAAGGGTTTATTTTCAATCACAATTACTGATAAAAAATAAATATGTATAAAAGCACACAATAAAGTTTGTAGTATCCCGTTAAGCCAGCACGAAAAATCAGCAATCTTTTTAAATACAGACTGATTCAAACTCATCAGTTCCGCACGACAAAGCCCCGCTTCCGCGGGGCTTTTGCATTTTATTAACCGCGGAGGTTTTCTTTCAACCTCCGGGTGTTTGCCTGGACTCAGACGCCCGGAGGTTCAAAGAAAGCTCCGCGGTCTTAGTTTACATATTCACTCATATATTTATACGGCCCATTCAGTTTCCCTTTTTTGATGATGGTGGCTTTATCGATCAGGGTACTGTTTTCAGCAAACAGGTCGAGCAATACATATTTGATCAGTTGTTCCCCGAAATAACGGCTGGCATCCCTCGGCAATTCATTCGGCAGATTGCCCACCGCCATTACATCCACCGAATTTTCGATGTAGGGCGCCGTTTTTTCCAGCGAATTTCTATCCACTCCATACACCGGATCGGCGATCGTGGAATCGCCGATATTGCAGGGCACGGAGCCATACATATCGTCGGTAATATCCGCGATGGTCTTTATTCTAAAATCCGGCCTTTTCATGTCTTCATTTTCAAACAGCCTTGGTATGCGGGCTTCCCAGTAAACCCCGTTCATCAATATATCTGTATGCTGCAGGAAATTTTTAAACAGGCAGTCGTATGTTTCCGGGTTTTCATGAAAATCTTCGCGGTCATATACTTTGTCGGATTTGCGGGCATACAGATCTGCACCTTTCAGATGTACATACACCGGGTAGGTAAATTCTTTTTTGAGGTACTGATCAGGTTCCACTTCATGCACACCCAGCAGGTTCATGATTTCGAGCACCCCATGCGCTACCCTGCCACTGCCCGTTACGGCTATCTTGATATTGGGGAGCCTCAACCCGAAATAAGTGTGTACCAGGTGCTGGAAGTTTTTGGAAGAGTTGATACGGTCAAGCTGGTAAGCGCCGGTGCGTTGGCCGTAGGCAAACATTCCATTGTGCGCTCCTACGATCCCGGCAAAAAAACCAAACCCGATGATCCTCGCGCCGTCCTCATGCTCCAGGCATTCGTAATCCACCAGGGTGATATTCTTTTCCACCATCGCTTTGGCCAGCTTCTGGTTGTAAGGCTGCATTTTTTTGGTATGGGAAAAAAACAGGTAGGTCTTATTGGGAATAAGCTGGTCAACCGGCACTTCCTTGATGCCTAAAAGTATATCACACATAGAGAGGTCTTCCGTCACTTCCACACCCGCCTGTTGATATTCCTTATCGGAATAACAGCGGTGGCTGCTTTGTTGTACTATTACGCGAACATCCTTCCTGTTGAGGTGCATCCATTTGCACTGTGCGGGCGTAAGGGCTACCCGGCTGTCTGCAGGCACCTTTCCTTCCCTGATTAATCCTATGAGCATCGAATTTCTTTTAAATATATTGGCAAAGATAAGGATCGGTTTTCAGGTTGGAGGAATGAAGGATCGCGGGTGACGGGTGGCGGGTTGTTGGGCGTTCGTGAAGATTGACCTGCTCTTTCACCGCAGAGAACGGGAGGAAACGGAGGTTTCGCAGAGACCATGCGTTGCAACGCTGCGTGAACGCTGCTTTCTCTGGCCCTCTGCGGTAAATCTTTGCCCGGCCTTCGCAAACGTCAGGCGCAACTGCATTATCTTTGCCTCATGAACTACTACGAACTTTTCGACCTGCCTTTCGCTCCCACAGCGGATCACACCCTGGTCAATAAAAAATATTTCGAGCTGCAGAAACTTTATCACCCCGATTTTTTCACACAAGGCAGCGAGGAAGAAAAGGAAGCCATGCTGGAGCGCTCCGCCGATGTAAATAAAGCATATCATATTTTCAGGCACCAGGACCGTACCCTTGAATATTTCCTCAAAGAGAAAGCGGTAGTGGAAACGGATGAAAAATACAATCTGCCGCCCGATTTCCTGATGGAAATGATGGAACTCAACGAGGCACTTACGGAAGAAGACGAAAGCAGTTTCCGGGCACGTGTAGCCGCGGTGGAAGCCGGGCTGGATGCGGCAGTGGCGGGCATCCTGGACAAACCGGCGCCAACAGGATACCCCGATGCCGACCTGCAGGAACTCAAAGCCTATCATTTCAAGAAAAAATATTTGAAACGTATTTTGGATAGGTTGGATGATTGATGTAATATTGCAGCCCGTTCGGAGTGAACGGGATAACGAATGGCCGGCAACAGCTGTTCTTATTTTTTGAAAAGAGGCCCATGTGGCGGAATTGGTAGACGCAGCAGACTCAAAATCTGCCGTTCGCAAGGGCGTGAAGGTTCGATTCCTTTCGTGGGCACCAATCCGGCTATCCCTGCCTCGCCAGGGATAGCTTTTTATCTTTTCAAGTTGCCCAGATGGCGAAATTGGTAGACGCACTGCCTTCAGGTGGCAGCGTTCGCAAGGATGTGCAGGTTCGAATCCTGTTCTGGGCACAGCTAAAAAGGCTGAAACGCAATGTAAAATTGCATTTCAGCCTTTTTTATTCCCCGGCAACTTGCCTTCCAGTGGCCCTAATCCGCGTCGTAAATATTCTCCAGGATAAACTTTTCGCAGTACCTTTTTATTTCATCCCGCACCGTTCTGAAATTTTCGCTTATCTCTTTTTCTGTTCCCCCCATCTTTGATGGATCCGGAAAGTTATGGTGATATTTTTTTGCTTTGCCGGGAAACACCGGGCAATGCTCATTTGCGTTATCACAAACAGTAATCACAAAATCGAAATGCATACCATTATATTCCGCGACGTTATTTGAGGTCTGCCTGGAAATATCCATTCCATCTTCAGCCATCGTAGCTATTGCACGCGGATTTACTCCGTGTGTTTCGATACCGGCACTATAAATCTCTGCTTTATTTCCGGCGAAGAACCTCAAATAACCTTCAGCGATCTGGCTTCTACAGCTATTGCCGGTACAAAGGACTAATATTTTTTTCATTCTGTTTTAATCTAATAACCATATAATATTTATGATCGTAAACTTTGGGTCAAAGCCAAACATGGGGTTGAGCAATATGACCGAGCCGGTGATGACCACAATTTTCCTATATTTTTTTCTGCGGCTAGTTGCAGCAATCCGGCCCGCAGCAGGATGTTGGTTTTTCTGCATAAACTGTGATGCTAAAGATGCCCGTTGCACCTGTTTTAAAATCTGTTATTTCCGCAGGTGATAAATAATTTTTCAAAATATCATCAGGAATGATGATGGCCTTTTCTTTTTGTACACTGATGGACGCAAAGCCATTTCCTTCAATAAGCGCCAGGTAATCATTTTTTTGAATGGCGCCGGCAACACATCCTGCATACATTTCAGCATCTTTCTTTAGAGCCTCCGGCAGTTCGCCCATCAAAACCACATCAGAAATACTAAAATGGCCGCCCGGTTTTAATACGCGGAATATTTCTTTAAAAACCTTGTCTTTATCAGGCACGAGATTCAGCACACAATTACTCACTATCACATCAGCCATTTCCTTCCCAACCGGCATCTTATCAATATCGCCTTTGCGGAATTCAACATTGTTGTAGCCTAATTTTTCAGCATTATTCCTGGCCTTCTCAATCATTGCCGGCGTAAAGTCAATACCGATAATTTTACCGTTTTCTCCAACCTCTTTCCTGGCAACGAAACAATCGTTGCCGGCACCACTCCCCAGGTCAATCACCGTATCGCCCATGCTGATCTTTGCAAACTGTGTAGGAAGACCGCAGCCTAATCCCAGGTCGGCATCAGGGGTATATCCGCCCAGTTCGCTATAATCATCGCTCATGATGTTATAGATTTCTGTTGAACAGCAAGTGGACCCGCAACAGGAAGACTCATTTGTTTTTTTATCCTGTAAAGCGATATCACTATACTTCTGCCTTACACTATCTTTAATTTCATTTTCAGTAGACATAAAATTTTGTTTAGATGTTTATTGTAATATTACGATGAATGATAGTAAAAAAAATCAACAACAGTTGTCCTTGTTTACATACTTCACAAAAAAGCCCTCAAATACTGTTTTAAAATGTTCCCATACCTTAGCGTCGATGCAATAACAAACACTTGTGCCTTCAATGGTTCCGTTGATCAGCCCAACCTTTTTCAACTCGGCAAGGTGCTGGCTGATGGTAGCCTGGGCCAGTCCCAATTCACCCACAATATCGTTACACACGCAAGCCTGCTTCTTTACGAGGTATTGCAAGATGGCGATCCTTGCAGGATGGCCCAATGCCTTCATCATGCCTGCCAGTTTATTTTGCTTTTCCGTAAAGATTTCTGTTTTTGTCGTTCCCATCAATCGCAATATTACGATAAATAAAAACAATCATCAAATTTTTTTTCAGATTCTATTCATATAAAAGGCGAAGTTTGAAAACTTCGCCTTTTATATGAATACGTTAAAACTACTGTAATTAAAGATGACCATTTCTGATTGTGCCTCAAAGATCTCACCATTCACTATTGACCATTCACGATTCCCTACCCCTTCTTCCACGCCCTCGTGCTCCACAGCGGCCAGATGATCAGCAATGGATGCAGGAACAATCTCACCAGCCTCAGGGCATCCGAATCCAGCCCGAACGCGGGATCATGATTGAGGTATTGATTCAGGTTTCCAGGAAAGATCGCCAGGAAATAAAGCGCTGTGATCCATCCCATCTGCTTGCGGTATTTCGACAGCAATAATAACCCGAGGCCCAGCAATATTTCCACGATGCCGGACAATACTACCACCAGATCGGGATCGAGCGGCACCCACCCCGGAACCTGCGCCCTGAACGTAATACGGGCTATCGTAAGATGGCTTGTACCGGCAAAAATGAGCAGCAGCCCCAGGAGGATGCGAAAAATGTTTTGTGCTTTTGTTGGAGAAGAAGATACCTTTGTTGTCATGTGCTGAAGTTTTGGAGTTAAAAGAATTGATACAGTTGACAGGTATTTTCCAGGATCAAAAGATAATAAAAAATAAGAAATAAAAAAAATAAGAAAGTGGCATCCTTGCAGACTTCAACTTTCTTATTTTCTATTTATGATTTCTTATCCCTTATTACTTATTCCTTATTTTTTAAGCCGGTAAAGCAGCTGCAGGCTAACCAGCCTGTTTTTACTGCTGCTTACATGGCTACCTTGTACAGCAGCCTGTAAAGCTTGCTGGTAGCTAAGATTTACCGAAAACTGTTTGGCGGTGTAATTTATTCCACCAATGGCACGCCCATCTATTTTCCGGGCTTTCGCTTCAAATACATCACTGCTCACCGGGCTCAGCGTTATCACATTCGGTCCGGTAGACAACGGGTTCATCTGGAAATCGTACCCCTTGAGATCACGGCGTTTTTTCTGCCCGGTCAATACCGAAGCCTGCAACCCCGCCTGCACCGCAAACCGTTTGTTGATGCGGAAGCCCACCATTATAGGGATATCCGCATATTCGAAACGTGTATACCGCAACACTTCATTGTAAGAGCGCAGATTATTGGCCGTATCATTTACATATACCGTTTTATTGATGCTGCGGCTATGACTGTTTACCGGGGAAAATGCCGTGAGCCCTGCAGACACATAGATCTTCGGCGAGAAATTATATTTTACTTCCGCAACAGGATACGGACGTGGATCCACTTCATTATCAATCACAGCATTGCTGCCAATACCCGCGCCTGTTTCCCACCAGCCTTTCCTGCGTTTTTTATCCGACGGATCAGCTTTTTCTTTTACCGGCAACAAATATATCATGTCCGTTTTACCGCTGTACATATGCAGGCCTGCAGGCAATGTAAATCCTTTATCCGCGATGAGTTCCATATTGTGCATAGCAGAAAGCTGTTTTTCCCGCACTGATTTTTGACCACGGGTTATCTCATCATCATTCTGATCGTCGCTGGTTGTAGTGGTAGTGTGATACGCGGTAGTAGCGGAATAGATGTTCTTTATTTTCTCACCGGACATATAGCGGATAGTTGCCTGCTGCTGTCCTTTTGGCCGGCCATTATCGAAAACAGCCGGGGAGATCACGGTTGGCGAAAAAGTGGTGACCAAAGATGTACCGGCAATTGCAGGAACGGTTGTACTATCAGCGTTGGCGGAAAAATTATCTGTGGTGTTTTTTTTGCCGGAAATGCTTGTCATCTTTCCATGATCAGGTTGCAGCTGCAGGTAACAGAGCAACAGCAGGCCGATGAAGGAAGCGGCTGCTGAATAAAATAAAAAAGGCCTCCGTTTAGCCGGCGCAGGTGTTACAGGCAAATGTTTGTCCAGCAACAGCCGCATATCCTGCCAAGCCTCACTGGCGGATATGTTTTGTCCGGGATCGTTATGTAAATATCTGCTCATAATTGATTGTCTTTTTTACGCTGCACCAGTTGCATGGAAACCTTTAATCTTTTTCTTGCTTCAGCCACGTGCCACCGGCTGGTGGTTTCAGAGATATCCAGCTCTTCGGCGATATCCTTGTGCGAATAACCATCGAAGGCAAAAAGGTTGATGACCAGCCGGGTCACCGACGGTAATAATTTTAAATGTTGCAGCAACTCTTCGTGCTTCCAGTTATAGCTGAGTTGAAAATCATCTTCGCCCTGCTCGCGGATATTGTCGATATGGATGAGTTGCGTACCCTGTTTCTGTTTCCGGGTAAAATCGATGGCGGTATGTATGATGATGGTCTTGAGCCAGGGCTTGAAATTGCCCAGTTCTTCCCTGTATTTCGTGATATTGGAAAATGCTTTCAGGTAACCATCGTTGAGTATCGTAAGTGCATCGTGCGGATGGTCGGTATAACGTTTGCAGGTGGCAAACATATCGTCGAAGAAATAGCGGTACACGGCTTCCTGGGCCTGCCGGTCGTTGCCGCGGCATCCTTCTATCCACTCATATAATCTTGCTTCGCTCAAATTATTTCAACCAGTATTCAATGGTAATAAAACACTGCAACTTTCCATGGTAAAAAGCTGCAGTCCTGTTAAATTAATGTTTAAACGCTATTGTCTTCACCAGTTTCCTTGCCACGTTGCTGCTATCGGTAAGTGTTACTTTCAGCACGCTGTCGTTGAGGGTTACAATCTTCCATGACACATATTTTGCCGGAGAAGATGCATTGAGGTGGATAGAATCGGTGGTTTCGTTGATCGCCCAGCTGCCTTTTGCATAAAAAAATGCAGTAGAATCGCATCTGGTCGCGCCATCCTGGAAATCGAATCCGCTGGTAGTCAGCTGGATGATGTCATCCGAAGTACACGCTTTCAGCACGTTGCTGTCCGCATCATTCGGCAGTTTTACGTTGATCGACTGAACCTTCCAGTTTTTAGCCACCAGCTTTTGCACTTTTGGCGACAAGGAAGGTGCGTCGTCTTTATCGCAAGCCATCAGTAAGGTTCCGGATGCTATCGCCAGTGCGAATAGCCTCAATATATTAGTCTTTTTCATGTTGTTTTTAATTGATACTGTTAGTAAATCGCTCGCTCCCGGGATTGCTTGCAATTAACAGTACGCACCATGAGAAAGATCTGTTGGGTGTGGGGGGATATTTTTTATTTGTGATCGTGTGCGAAGGGGTTTAGGGCTTTAGGGGTTTAGAAGTTTAGAGTGTGAGAATATTCTCTGCGTAAATTTTCTAAACTTCTAAACCTATCAAAGTCCTGCTTTCCCTTCCACCCAATACGGCTGCGTCACAATATTCTTCGACGAAATTCCCCGTTGCTTCAATGCATTACGAAATACCTGAATAGAACGGGCATTGCCCATAAGATAAAAAACACCTGTCTTCCACAATTCCCAGAGTTCTTCTTCGAGCTCATCGAGAAAGCGGATGGCATGCAGCGCTTTCGTTTCAGCCTTAGGCACCACATCCAGCATCAACCCCAGTTGCCCGGGTGCATGAAGCGATCCGGCATCGAGTTCGAGCACACCAATATAATGTTTGTCTTCAGTGTTGATGAGATTTTTAAGGCTTTGGAATAAACCAAGCGTTGTTTCGTCCCCAAAGAAAAAATGATACTTGCTGTCGCGTTTGTAAAGGTTGTAACCGCTGGGCAATCCCATCCGCAGGTGATCGCCTTCCTTCAATTTACTGATGAACAATTGCCCGGGGCCATTGCCATGCAGGTGAAATACGATGTCGCAGATACCCGCTTCGCTGTCCCAGAAAGAAGGTGTGTAATGACGGTAGTTGCGGCCATCAATACGGAAAACCACTGCCTGCCCGGCCTGAAATTTTACGGAAGAAAGATCACCTTTAAACCGGATCTTTTTCAGTTCCGTACTAAGGCATTCAATATGTGTGATGGTAACACTCCTGAATTTATTGCTGAAGGTACTTTCCATGATGTCGCCCATCCATTTTGGTATTGTTGGCATAAGAATTATTTTGGTACAAAATTATCTTTGCCATAAAAAATTACGGGTTCACAAACAAAAGCGATGATTGAATCATTCACGGAATTTATTCCTGAAAGCAAGAGCGGTTTCCCCGGTCATTTTTTTAAATAACCGGGAGAAATAGGCCGGGTCTTCGAAGCCCAGGGTAAAAGCGATCTCTTTCACATCGTTGTTGGTATAGTATAACAAACGCCTTGCCTCGGTGATCATCGCATCCTGCAGCCAATACGTGCAGGAATAACCTGTTATTTGTTTTACCGAATCGTTGAGATGCGAAGTAGTAATATTCAATTCGCGGGCAAACCATGAAGGCGGCCGCAGGTACCAGCCCTCCGACAACAGTTTTCTGAAACCTGCCGTAAGCACCTGGGCCTGATTCTTTCTAACAGGAGTTGCGGTACCCACGCTGGTATACAAGGAGGCTATCCTATTGACCAGCGAAACAAAAAGCCCTGTATGATCTGCTGGCCAAAAGTATTTTTTTCGCCGAAGGCGTGATGGAGTAGTTTCATCGTTTCCACCAGATTTTTTTTATCTTCTTTACCCAGAAGCAATGCCTGCTGTCCTGTAGCCAGGTCACGAAAAATTTCTGCACAATGGGCAGGCACGAGAAAAGTATCCACGCTTACAAAATATCCTTCCGCATCATAATACTCCCCTGCGGGTGCGTGCACCTGGAAAGGTTTGATGAGCAACAGGCCCGGGGCTTTCATGAAGATCTCCGTCATATCGCAATGCATGCCTCCCTGACCTTTCAGCAGTATAAAAAAAATGTAGTGGTCATCGCGGTGTTCCTGCAATAGATCACGATCCAGCCCGAGGATATCGCCGGAAATATATCTTATATCGAGCCCTCCGATGGCGTCTGCGTCTTGTTTGTAAAGCGGGATCTTTTTGATGAGTGATGAGTTATTATAGTACAAACTTACGCAACACTCATAACTCATCACTCATCATTTATAAACTTCCCTGTCTGCTTCCAATGCCTCTTTGATGCCTTCCACATCCTTTGGCCCCATATTGCCATAGCAGGTTTCGTAAAAATCGTGTGGCTGCCCACGGCGGAAATAAATCAGCTCACCATCTTTCAGATAATAATCATATTTCACCGTAACCGTACCACACGAGCCCATCCGGCTGCTGTTGCTTATCTCTTCACTCAGGTAAATAAGTTTATCATCCTGGAAATAATAATCGCGGGAGAAACCAGACAGGTAAGGCCCATCGAAACGCCCCACCTGATAACGCACCACGGAAGAATCCCTGAAATATGAAACCGCCTGGCGCTGGCGCATGATGGGGGATCTTTGGGCCCGGGCAAGGGAGTCTGTTTTTGTCACCCGTACAAGAGTGGTATCCGCTTGTACCTGTTTCACGATGCGGTCGATCTTGCGGGTTATTGTGTTGTTGTCGGTTGATTGGGCCTGGGCAGCTGGTGCTGCAAGGAGGAAGAGCAGTAAATATTTTATCATGGAGGGGAGATGCAGATAAGATTGAAAATACACAAATAAGGGCCACAGAAGCCTGGAGGATGTGTGATGTATGATGTGTGATGTATGATACTTAACTTTGAAACTGTAAAAACTTGTTGGAATACTTTTGACGTTCAAGCCTGAAAACATCACACATCATATATATTATATGCAGCATATAGCAATTTCCCTCCGCCCTTTTATCGGCTCAAAGGACTTCAACATTTCCCGCAGCTTCTACCGTGATCTTGGTTTTGAAGAGATCATCATTGATTCCAATATGTCACTTTTTAAGATAAACGAGTTCGGATTTTACCTGCAAAATGCTTATGTAAAAGACTGGATCGATAATACGATGTTGTTCCTGGAAGTGGATGATGTGCAAAGGTATTGGGCCGAATTATCGGCTTTGGCGTTGCCCGAAAAATATGAAGGTGTAAGGCTGTCTTCCATTGTACATAATGATTGGGGAAGCGAATGTTTTCTGCATGATCCAAGTGGAGTTTTGTGGCATTTCGGAAAATTTAAGAAATGATCACCGTGATAAAAAAACGCTGATTAAAAAAGATGACGGGATTTCGCTGATCGTTTTCACTTGGTGAAAACGATCAGCGGTTTAAACAAAGTTGAATAATCTTATGAACTGCATTTTCCTTTGCGCCAGCAAAAATAATCAGTGAAATCCCCCCCATCTTTTTCTGATCAGCGTTTATTCTTTTCAGCACTGGTTTCTTTCCCGTCATCGTGTTTTGCTTCCGGCGTTGGATTCTCCTCCTTCTTCCCTTCATGCCTGATCACATCCGCTTCATTCCATTCAAAATACTGCCGCATCTTCTCCTGCTCCAGGTCCAGCAACGCCAGCTGGTTACGAATGCCCCCATCACTGATGCCTTCTTTTTTATTGAGTGTTTTAAGAAACTCCCGTTGCTTTACGATCAGCTCATTTTGCACCCGCACATAATCCACATAAAATGCGTCTACCCGATCCCGTATATGATCGTCTTCCCATTCCCTGAAGATCTCCATTTCCGCAGTTAGCTTTATTTGCAATGCTTTCAACAAATAATCAGCGGGATCTTCTCATTCCTTTAAAATCAGCGTTTATTTCTTTTCGCCTGACTGAAAGATTGTTTCTTAAACCCTGTAGCAATCACATAACAATTCCTCAACAATTTGATAACACACACACTCCACATTTGCACAAAATCATTCTGCATGAAATCATTCTACCTGCGTTTATCCCTTATCGTTATAACGTTCGTCACCTGTATCCCGGCATGGGCACAGGAACCGGCGTTGCTGATCTCCAATGTATTCATCAATCCTCCTTCGACGGATGACAACAAGGAATTTGTGGAGCTCACCGCCACACGTGCCATCAATTTTGCCAGCACTCCCTACACGGTGATCTTCGCAGATGGCAGTGTAGCCACAGCAGCCAACGGATGGGCTACAGGTGCGCTGGGCACTTATGCCATACAGATCAGCACCGGCACAATCGCCCGGGGCGAAAAAATATATGTAGGGGGAAATGCTTTAGTGATCAATGGCAGCGGTTGCAGACTGGTACAAAAAAACACTTCCGCCGCCGGCGATGGTGGTATCGGCACAGGACAGGCCGCAGGCATACTGGGCAATGGTGGCAGCAATGCAGACGGGCTTGCCGTATTCAATATAGAAGCGGCTTCCATCAACAACACTTCCGTACCCATCGATGCCATTTTTTATGGCGACGCCGTGGGGAATGCCACCGGTAAATTCATCGTTCCAACCAACGACCGTTATACAACCGCACAGGGAAAATTCGGCCAGGGCACCAATATATTTATCGCACCTGATCCCGGCGCCAATTATCTTCCTGCTACCGGTGCGTATGATGTACTCACAGGCCTGTTCACCACTCCCCGCACCTGGACCGCTTCGGCTACTGTACCCAATTGTACTGCAGCCTCGGGCATTTCATTTGCAGCAGCCAATACACTTACCATTTCCGTGAATACGGCGCTCACCACTACTCTGCTGGCCCCGCCTGTAGTAAGTGGTGTGCTCAATGACCTGACTGACCCGGCAAAAAATACGGGCATCGTATTCGATATAAAAGACAATAACATCGGGATACCGTCAGGCGATTATACACTCACTGCTGCCAGCACCAATACTGCTGTGGTAGCTCTTTCAGATATCATCATCACACCAGCGGCTGGTACAGCCAATGTAAAAATTGGTGCATCAGGCGTAGGTTACAGCGATATCACCCTCACGCTCACAAAAGGCGCTGCTACCAAAACATACACGGTTCAGTTTGCCGTATCGGCATCAGGGGCCAACAGTTCTGTCAATACTCATTACCACACTTCCAACGCCGATGCCTCTACAGCTGTAGCGCTCGATGATGATTATATGGTGGTGTCCGATGACGAGCAGAATAAATTATTCGTATTCAACCGGAACGCATCCGGAATGCCGCTCAAAACTTTTGACTACAGCGGCCTGCTGAACCTTACCGATATCGACGGTGGTGCTCCCCGAGAAATTGACCTCGAAGCTTCTGTAAAAAGTATCAGCAACCCAAACCGTGTATACTGGCTGGGCTCGATGAGCAATAAGAGCAGTGATGCGCCATTCAATCCACGGCCCAACCGCAACCGCATTTTCGCTACCGACATTACCGGTACGGGTGCGGCTGCCAGCTTCAGTTATGCAGGCGATTATGAAGACCTCCGCAGCAGGATAATTACCTGGGGCGAAAGCAACGGACTTGGACTGAGTGCCAGCGCCGCATCGGGCAAAGACCCTAAAGTGATCGATGGGTTCAATGCGGAAGGCATGTGTTTTGCGCCGGACAATAGCACCTTGTACATCGGTTTCCGTGCGCCGTTATTACCGGTGAGTAACCGTACCAGGGCATTGCTGGTTCCTGTATTGAATTTCGAAAGCTGGTTTGGCAATGGCAGCCCTTCTGCCGCACCTGCCTTCGGAAGCCCCGTACTGCTGGATCTTGGTGGAATGGGCATCCGCAGCATCGACCGGTTGAGCAACAATACTTATGTGATCATCGCGGGTAACTTCGACGATGCTGCTTATAACGGTGCCGTATACACGTGGAACGGCAACCCGCTGGATGCCCCCGTGGCAAAGCCAGGCTTCATCATCACGGGGATGTCCCCGGAATCTTTCCTTCAGGTAAATACCGGCGGTATCATCAGCAACAACAAACTCCAGATGATCAGCGACAACGGCACCGTGGTTTATTACAACGATGGCATTGCCGCGAAGGACCTTGCCAACAACAACTTTAAAAAATTCAGGTCGGATGTGGTCACCAGTGTTGGTGCTCCATTGCCCATCACTTATAACCTGTTCGATCTGCGTGTGCAGCAGTGGAGCAATGTATTGCTTACGTGGAATGTATCCCTTAGTGCGGGCATCCACCGCTTTGAAGTGCAGCGCGCCAATGCAGGCGGTAGTTACAGTACGATCGCCGGCATAAGCCAGGGCTCCTCCGCCACGCATACTTACCTTGATGAGAACCTGGCATCAGGTAATTATGAATACCGTATCAGGTCGATCGATGCCAACGGGCAATCGTATTATTCAGCCCTGAAAACCGCGTCTATTGGTTACCGTTATGCTTCTGTAAAACTTCGCAACAACCCGGTGAAGAATGAACTACTTTCTATCAGTTTTGCTGATAACAGTGAAAAAGAATTATACATCTTCAATGCCGCTGGTGCATTGGTATACCAGGGCCGCAGCAAAACAACGCAGCAGGATATCCCTATGAAGGGAATGGCTTCCGGCAACTATGTGCTGAAAGTGATCAGCGGAGGAAAAGTGGAAGCGGTACAGTTCCTGAAATAAGATCACGAAGATGATTTGCCGCGAATGCACGAATTTTTATTGTATTGAAATAATTTGTGCATTCGTGGCAAATCTTTTTTTTGCAGGTGCAGAAACTCTCATTCGAGAGCCAGGCATGGCAATCTGTCCGCAAAATTACCAGCCCGGTGTAGCTTGAGTATCTTTTTATTCTCATACAGTCTCCCTTCCCATATCTCCACGCATTTCTTTTTTGAATGACAAAAAAACATCCCCCGGTTTAAATGCTGGTTACAGCAAAACTTTGTGTATTTGATGTATCACGAATCCCCCCCCCGCTATTTTCTTCCCGTCTTCCCGGCTCAATACAAATGATATAGCGGGTACTAATGACACTGAAGCCCGGGGGCATAAACGGTGATACGGGAACATTTTCCACGGTATAAGTTAGTATTTTTTTAATGCCGTTCTTGTTAGTGCTATCCCCAAAAACTCCAAAGGGATTATTTTTTCCGCAAGGGTTGCAACGTGTGGCAAGGATATATTTGACCACTTCCTGGTCAACGAATTTCCATCTCAACCCCGCCCCACTTCCTTATTTTTTTTCTTCCCGTCTTCCCGGCAAAAAAACATTTCTTTTCCTGATGACATTTTGCTCTTCCGGCGATATATTGACGGAATGCGCCCCTGACCGATGTTCCTTAAACTCACTGTTATGAATCAAAAAAACTTACTCCTCCTGCTCTGCCTGCTGATCGTATCACCACTCGCTTTCGGCCAGACCTGGGACGGCAGCACCAGCAGCGACTGGAATCTTGCAGACAACTGGACACCGGCCACGATACCAACTGCCAGCAGCAGCGTGAGCATCCCCAATACCCCCAACAAACCCATACTGGCGAATAGCGTCACGATCGCCAACTTCACTACTGCTGCCGGAAGTGGGTTGAACTTCAACGGATTTTCACTCACGGCTACCGGCAACTTCAACCTCAATGGAGCTACCCTCGCCAATTCAACTGCGGCTACAGATATATCTATCAACCTTGGCAATGCAGGCAGCGCCTATGTTACCAATTCAATTATCAACGATCATATCATTTTCAATCTCGGTGGTTCGGGTGGTTTTTATGAAGCATACGGCACAGCGAATATCTTCAATGGCAACGCCACGTTCAACCTTAGCGGCACCGGAGATTTTTACACCGGGTACTCGGGTCCTTCCACCCATAACGGAAGCGTTACCATCAACCGCACTACAGCCGGTGATACGCGGATATTTAATAATGGAGCAACAGCAATCAGTGGAAATTTCGCCTATACGAACAATGCCGGCGGAAATACCTACATCGGGCAGAGTGTTGATGCCGGTTCTGTTGTACCGATCGGCGGATCCATCAACATTACTGCGGACGGCAGCGGCAACCCGCTGTTTTATATGCGCAAACTAAAGAACCTTACTGGTGGCGGATCCGTAACAGTCTCCGGGCGTTTCACAAGCAAAAACCCCGGGGAAGAACAAAAAACCCCGGAGGTTTTATTTCAAGCTCCCGGTGTTTCACAAGCAAACGCTCCGGGGTTGAAAGCAAAAACCCCGGAGGTTTTCAGAACATACTACAACGGCTTCTTCATACGGAGTAACATGGCGATGTCCGCGGCTATTAGGGTAGCTGCGGCATTGCTGTTTATAAGTGGCGCCGATTCTATAAAAAAAATGTGTTTAAGCAACATTTCTTACATATTCTTTTTGCCTGATTACAACTGCGATCGCCGAAATTCAAATGACCCACATGGTACTGCTTTTCAAGATCAGGCAATGTGAAAATAATTCAGCAACAGTAAAAATGCCAAGGATAAAAATACTATAGCAATTACCGGACAAGTGTTTTGTTTTTTGGTGATGATGCCAACAACCGTAACGACAAAATATGAACTATTCCAAACTGGCATTCACAGAGGTGATCAAAGATCTCCAGGAAGCCGCCGGCAGCCGGGAAACTTACGAACGCGTAGAGCGGCATAGTTACAAAGACGGCCTCACCCCGATAGAAAAAGAATTCATCGGGAGGCTCGACAGTTTTTACATGGCTTCTTTGGGCGATAATGATTTCCCCTACATCCAGCACCGGGGCGGCTCGAAAGGTTTCATCAGGGTCATCGATCCCCAAACGCTGGGCATCGTAGATTTTGTGGGCAACCGGCAATACATTTCGGTCGGAAATATCGCCCATCATCCCAATGTTTCACTGATACTTGTTTCGTACCCGTTGCGTGCCCGTCTCAAGATGTATGCACGTGCCGAAGTTGTACAGATCGAAGACAGGCCCGACCTTTACGAACTCTTGAAACCAACCGGATATAAATTCAAAGCGGAACGGCTCATCATCTTCCACATAGAAGCCTATGACTGGAATTGCCCCCAGCACATTCATCCTAAATACAGCATGGAGGAAGTGGAAGATATGATGGTGCAAAAAGACCGGTATATCCATCAACTTGAAAAAGAACTGGCTTTGTTGCGGAAGCGCTGATCACTTTGTATCGAATTTATTTTCACGATAGTACAATTCCTTCATCATAGCTGGTGTACTCAAAATTTTCTACTCTTTTCCGTTATACCCGCCGCATCCCGCTCCTGGTGATAACACCATAACTACAACAAATATTCTTTCCATCTTCCCGTCTTCCCGGCATATCCGGCATATCCGTCTGCCCGGCATATCCCTGCGGATTTCCTTTGTGGCAAATACCTATCCCGAGAAACCGGCAAAAAAATAGCAACCAGGTAACCCTCACGCATAAAAAAATACCGCCGTGAATGATTCACGGGCGGCACTTATAGTAAACCAAAGCCAAAACTTTTTCCGGTTATTTCCATGGATCGAGCACTACTTTTACGCAATTGTCTTCCTTCTTTTTGAATATAGAATACGCATGGCTGATCTCTGTAAGCGGGAGCCGGTGCGAGATCACATCATCGAGTTTCACTTTTCCTTCTACCACGTAGTTTAATAATTCATCAATATATTTTTGTGCAGGCGCCTGGCCGCCGCGGAGGGTGATCCCTTTATCAAAAAATTGTCCTACCGGGAAATTATCATAATGCATGGGGTATACACCCAATACCGACACTATGCCCGCACGCCTGACGGCGCTCATGCAGGCCTCCAGCACTTTTGGAGAACCTTTTTCCATGTTGATCACCGCTTTTGCCCTGTCGAGAAAAGTACGGTCGGGTTCAAAGCCTACGGCATCCACACAAAGGTCGGCGCCACGTCCGTCGGTGACCGAACGGATCTGTTCGATCACATTTTTTCCATTCTCTTCCCATAAGATGGTTTCGCAACCCGAAGCCTGTTTCGCTTTTTCGAGGCGGTAGGGCAAAGTATCCACCACCACTACTCTACCGGCGCCTTTCAGCCAGGCGCTTTTTGCAGCCATGATCCCTACCGGGCCCGAACCAAATATGGCCACGGTTTCACCGCCGGCAAGGTTCCCCCAATCTATGCCGGTGTAACCGGTAGGGAATATATCGGTGAGGAACAGTACCTGTTCATCTGTTAATGTACCGGGCACTATCCGCGGGCCGTAATTAGCATAAGGCACGCGTACATACTGGGCCTGGCCACCATCAATGCCCCCATAAAGATCGGTGTACCCGAAGAGCGCCCCGCCCTTCTCCGTCAGTATCCCTCCTTCCGGACCGTAATGCCCGGGATTGCTGTTCTCATAATTTCCATGGGAGCCATTTGTACAAAAAAAACAATGTCCGCAGGCTACGGGAAAAGGAACTACCGCCCTGTCGCCTTTCTTCAACTTTGTAACACCCTTGCCTGTTTCTTCTACTATAGCCATAAATTCGTGGCCAAGTATCATCGGCCTTGGCTGCGGGATACCACCGGAATAAATATGCAGATCGGAACCACAGATAGCGGTGGCTGTCACTTTCAGGATCACATCATCCTCGTTTACAAGAATAGGATCATCAACATTATCGCACGTAATGGCACCCGGGCCATGAATGACTGCTGCTTTCATATACATGTTTTTTAAATGAAACAAAATGCCGGAAGGATGGGAGGTAAAATTTTCCTGCCGGCAATAGACTGCTTATGCCCTGCAAAAACAACGCTGCCGGAATGCCATTGTTGAAAAGTACCCGTTTTAGCAGGTTCATTCCAAAGGTTCAAAAAGTTCAAAAGGTTCAAGAGGTTCAAGAGGTCAAAAGTTAAAGGCAGTTTATGATGGTTTCAACGTTTAAAAATCCTGGTTTTTTAAACTGCTGACCATTTTATACCATGAATATTTTGAACCCTTTGAACTGTTGAACTTTTGAACCTCTTGAACTGTTGAACTGTTGAACCCTTCCCCTCCGTTTTGTGGAACGCTTACCTCAGTTCTGTGGCAAAACCTTGATCCGGCCGTAGACCAGTGGATTACCCGCTTTTAAAAATACTGGCACAGCAAATGCACCTACTATGCCGGCTGATCCATTGATAAATAATAACAACAAGAAAGAGATACCTACGCTCAGCAACCGGGGCAGACTGATGGGGAACGCCGCATTTACTTATCTGTAAAAATCAATTATGAACGAGGTACCCGATATGATCCCGGAGAAAGTTTCCGGCAAACACCTTGACCTGCACGCGGAGGTTTCCCGTACTACCGCTGTGGAAGCTGCAGACTTATTTCAAAACGCCCGGATGCGCCTCCTGCTGCCTTCATTGTGGCATACACTCGCCGGATCCCTCAGCGCTGTATTTGCCCTGGCCACACCTGGCAATACCGATGGGGGCCGCACAGTTAAACTCCATGATTATGTCACCATCGACATACCGGGGCCGGGTAATTCGCTTGGAGATGGGTTCGACTGGACTCAGGTGACGGCTTTGGCGGAAGATGTGTTAGCCGGGGCTCAAAAGAGTGTTGCCCTCACGCTTACCGCCTGTGCCAATCCCCTCAACATCGTACAGGATACCGCTCATTTTTTCGACAATTCATCCAGTTCCTCCTTCGTACTTTACTTATCAGGATGCAACGTGGGAATTGATTATTACGGACGAAACGAGCAACCAAACCGCCACACTATCAGCATTGCCGACAATATGCGCAATGCGCTGGTGGCTACGGGCGCTGCTGCCGGCTTATCAGAATTGCAATGGTCGTCATTGATCCGCGGCATTTTAAACACCTGATACCTTACTTCCAGATGGTAACTTAAAATAAAACACCCGGAGATCCGTTTTAATCCCGGGTGTGTATCAATTCAAAATTGTGTGGAAACTTATCGTACTGTTCACATTCTGCCAGCCAGGTATTCAAGGAGTTTTTCGTCGCTCATTTTATTGGAAGTAGATTCTTCCGTTTTGGTATTTTTAAATTGAGGGGTATCTGCCAGGTAATGGATAAACTGCTCCTGCGCCTGGCCGGTGCCCGTGATGTGTATATGCGTAGCATTGACTAAATGGGCGGCTATTTCTTTAAAAAATTTTCCCTGTATTGTTTTTTCGTGGTTGTTCGAATTTTTTTCATTGGAGTTTGGGGAAATAAGTTCTCCTTCTACATGCCCGAGTATGGTTAAGGGGGTACCCGTTTCTTCTCCTTCACCTGCTACAGTGGCGTGGTGGTTATCCATCCATACGCCAAATTTCTTTTGATTGTTCATCTTGTTGTTTTAATGTATGGGGTGTAAGTCAAAAACCGAGCCGCAAGATTTAACCCGCTCCATCCCCCTGGCGTTTCATGTAATACGCAGGAATTGAAGAGCAACACACCGGGTTTGCAGGATTACAGGTTTCACATCGGGAGATGCTGTTGTTTAAAATATGGCACAAGCAACAACTTACCATTCTGGTAAGATCGAAAAACCCCGCCTTTCCCGTATTTGATCCGGTATTTATTTTACAGGGTAAATGGAATCGTTATCTTTTGAAACCTTTACTGTCACCTGTTATAAACGCCGGCAGATAGTTGCTTACAGTGCCGGGTGGCAATTGCTTAAAACCTCGGGCACCTTGTTTTATCCAGCGAACTATTTCGCATGTTAAGAAAATTGCGGTAGCTGACCGTAATCTCAAAGCCGCCCCTGGACTGTGAAGCTGCCCGTAATTTTGAAATATTGACGTCATATGTTAACCCAACGCCCAATTCGTAATAATCGAGTTTTAGCACAGGGATTACGGCATCATTCCAACGCAGGAAACTCCCGGCAGACAGGCTGATAGTTTCATCCTCATCCATTTGAAGCAAATCCCGTTTGTACAAAAACCCTCCCTGCATCTGGTTATTTCCACCCTGCTTAAAATAATCGGCGTATAAAATAAGCCGATGGTATTCACTTAAAGGGGCAGACAAACCTGCATTGATCATGAATTTATTGTTCAGCAGCACATCCCGGTTTGGCTCGAAGGCCACTTTAGGATTATTAAAGTGAAACCAGGATCCCCCGGCGTAACATTTGACATCATTGGCAAAACTGGTACTCACCAGGAAGCCCACAGATGCATCGAGATACGTTACGTTTGACCGGGTAAATACCTGCCGGGTAGGATTGGTATTACTGTAACTTCCATTAACAAACTGATCATCAAAGCTGAGTTTGGTTGCGTCAAACCGCTGTTGCACCGGCCCTGCCATAAACCCGGCCGATACATAGGTATCGTTATCGTCGCTTAAAGCATGATGGTAGGTGAGCACGGGCAACAGCTGTGTCTTTCCAAGCTTCGAATCGCCGGCTATATCGTTGGTCATCTGGAGACCGAGCGCCAGGTAATTATCGGATTGCTGGCTGGTACTGAATTTCAGTTCTACCCCCAGGCCTTGTGTCTGGTAGGGAGTGGTCACACTGTTCCATTGCGACCGAAAAGCAGCAGTAGCCCTGAAATCGCCGGAATAGAGGCCCGCAAGGGCTGGATTTCTCAACAACGGCATTTCGTAAAACTGCGAAAAATTAATGTCCTGTGTTTTACCAACACAGGCGAAAAGCAACAGGCCTATAGAGAGGAAATAATATTTCATACTAGTTTTCATTTTACTTGATGATGGAAGTATTCCCTTTGTAAACAAAGGAGGTCCCGTTTTCACAGATCACTTCCGCGGTATAAACAAATACATCGGGGCCGCCGGCAATTCCTTTTATCTTTCCGTTCCAGGCATAAGCAGAAACATTCGGCGGAAAGTTTGTCCTTTCAAATACAAGTTCACCCCACCTGTTGAATATCCTGAAGAACTTAACCATTACGATCCCTTTTCCCCGTACCATTAGGATATCGTTCACCCCGTCGCCGTCAGGGGTAAAAGCATTGGGGATGAATACCTGCGAATTTTCGCAAAAGGTTTTAATGTTTAGAGAATCCGTGGCGCTGCATCCATAGGCAGTGGTGACTTTAACGGTGTAGGTGATGTCTTTTTTAATGGTTGCCAATGGTAACGGGCAGGTGTTGCAGCTCAGCTCAGTGGAAGGCTGCCAGAGCCATTGTGTTATGGGACCATTTGTAATAGTACTGTTTAACGGGTGGATGGTACCGGTAGACAACGTGAGGTCCGGCCCAAGGTTAACAGTAGGATATCTTCCTACCCCTACGAGCACAAAGGCCGTATCGGTAAAACAATTGAATCCATCGTATCCCACTACCCGGTATCTTGTTGTGGCAGTTGGCGTAGCAACAGGATTGGAAATTGTGGTACTGTTCAACGTAGCTCCCGGTGACCAGGCATAAGTGGCAGCGCCGCTGGCCATCAGGTTGGCCGACTGGCCGATGCATATATTAACGTCGGGGTTTACTACCAGGTTCATTGGTTGGATCACCGTAATAACAACTGTATCGTAAGCCGCACAACCAAATGCATTAGAGCCGGTAACTATATAGGGGGTAGTAACGGATGGTGTTGCCACAGGATTTGGGCAGGTACTGCAACTCAGGCCTTGTGCCGGGTTCCATTGATAAGACGGAGAGCCGGTAGCATTGAGCTGAACAGAATTACCGAGGCAGATGGTAGTACTTGCCGTAGCATTCACCACCGGTACCGGGCGGATAACAATGGAATGATAGGCCGTATCAAAACACCCCTGTTGTGTTCCGGCAATATAACGTAAATTATAAGTGCCCGGAAGGTTAAACAGGTAAGTGAAATCGGGGCCTGTGGCTGTAACGCCATTCGATAATGTCCACTGTTGAATGGTAACCGCGTCGGCAGATATCACATTAGCACTAAAAGTGACCCGTTGATTGCCACATTTTTCAATATCACCAATTATCGAAGCAACAGGAATGCTATTGACCTGCACAGTTACCGGCACTGAAACCGTTTTGGTACATCCGCTGGCCGAAGTGATCGTAATTTCTACATTATACAAACCCGTAGCGGAATAAGTATGTGATATGCCTGTACCAGTTCCTGTATTTCCATCCCCAAACTTCCAGGCGGTATTTACTACCCCGAAAAATGCGGAGGATGTATCGACGAATTGCACCCTGGTGCCCCCGCAAAATTGTTGTGAAGTGAACCTGAAACCTGCGATGAGCTTGTCGATCTTGATCGTATCCAAACCTTGTATGGGAAAGGTACACGAACCCGAGCCCTGAAGGGTGACGGATGGAACATAGCGGCCAGGATTTGCATAGGTATGGTTTACCGAATTAGCGGTGGTAGTCTGTGTATTTCCATCGCCAAAATTCCATGTATACCCGGCAGTATTGAAGGCATTGGCGGTAAATGTTACCGTTGGCACGCAGGTATATCCGCCATTGTAAATGAGGTTACCGGATGGTCCGCTGATATTTACCGTGTCCCTCGAAGTGTAGATACATCCACCGGGAACTTTTACTACCAGGTCTACATAATAGATACCGGGGAGAAGGTAGTTATGAACCACACTGTCGCCCGACGCGGTATTACCATCGCCGAAATTCCAGGAGGCCGTTAATGATGGACGGATCTTATTTACGAACGTTACCCGCAGCGGTGCACAGCTGCTCACTGAATCAGACATGGTAAACCACCCGGGTAAGGTGTCGCGAACCTGTACCTGCTGGTAAGCCGTATCTACGCATACATCTCCCGAAGGGGTATTGCGGAAACTGACCAGTCTGATAGTAAATAATCCCGGGGCAGCGTAGGTGTGCGAAGGATTCACCAGTACAGAAGTACTGCCATCGCCGAAATTCCAGGAGTAAGTAGTTGCATTGGAAGACTGATTGGTCAATTGCACCGCTTGCCCTATACAAACCGTGTATAGATTGCTGATGAACGCGGCCACCGGTTTAGGATATACGGTGATGATCCTGGTGGCGGTAGTATCTGTGCAACTGTTGATGGCTGTAAGCGTTACATTGTAAGTTCCCGAATTGATGAATGTATGGTACACCGTATCGATATTATCTGTAGTGGAAAGCGTGTTGCCATCGCCAAAATTCCATTCGAAAGAACTTGCACCCGCAGAGTTATTAACGAACGCGACGGTGTGAGGTGCGCACCCGAAATTCTGGGTTCCGTTTACGTTGAAGTTGAGCAGGATGTTATTTGGTGCGATGCGTAGCTCAAACCGCTGTGTATCTGAACCACACTCGTTTACCGCTATCAGTTGTACCCGGAAGGTATCCACCACCGGCGAATTGTAAATATGCGTAACAGGAATCCTTGTACTGGTAATAAGTGTTGTTCCATCTCCAAAATCCCAGTAGTAGGTACTATTCAGGCCCAATGAAGTATTGGCAAATACCACCCGCATCGGCGAACAGCCGGTAGAGCGGTCGGGGATGAACAATGCCCTTGGCGGAGCTTTCACCCTGATTGATTTTTCAAAAGTGATGGTATCACACAGGGTTTCTATTTTGAGTTTGACTTTGTAAGTAGTGTCGTTGTAGGTGGGGTTGATGGGGAAAATAATAGTTCCGGGTTGTTGTAAAGTGGAAGTTTGCCCGTTGCCGAAATCCCAGTAATAATTATACAAGTTAATGTCAGGTGTGGTATTGGTAAATAACACGCTCAGAGGGCCACATCCCACGGTATCGCTCAATACAAACGAAGGCGTGGGAACTTTGTACGTATAAAATTTTGCCTGCATGCTATCGCTTTTACAACCGAAGGCAGATACAGCTACCAGCTTGATAGTGACCGAATCATTCGGTTGTGTTATGGTATAACCCGGGAAATTAGTACCGGTACCAATGAAGGTATTATTTGCATACCAATTGTATGCGCCATTATTTGCGGAAAATACCTGCAGGCCGATATCGGCATTACCGATCAGGTATGGCGCACATTTGATGGTATTGACGGGGTTAAAAACCGCCTTCGCATCCGGGTTAACCACTACATTGATCTGCGCCCTGCTTCCTTCGCAACCCGCAGCCGTAGATTGGCTCACATAATATGCTGTAGTACCTGCAACAGAAGTCGGGGGAACCGGCGCGGATGGCAAAGGGGTTCCACCGGAGGCTACGTTATACCAGTTAAGCGTGCCGCCGGGGGCAGCCACTGCCGTCAACGCTACAGAGGTTGTATTGATACAATAATTCACCGGTGTGGTTACTGCAGGTAATGCCCCCAAAGGATTGATAACAACCAATACCGAATCCTGCAGCGAGTTACAATTATTGATGGTTACATACACATAATAATAACCTGCGTTGGAGGCACTTGTATTGGTTATCGACGGGTTTTGCAGCGTACTGTTGAAGCCATTCGGCCCGCTCCACGTGTAAGATGCTGCACCCGGTGCGCTGGAACTTACCGAAAGGTTTAATGTCTGCCCGCTGCAGATGGCACTGTTACTGGATGCAACAGGTGCAGACGGCGGATTAGGATCAGCAAGTATAACCGGCCCAAGACTATTGGAGATACAGCCAGACAGCACAACATTTATATTGGCATAAGTACCCTGGGAAAGGCCGGTGATAAGGATGTTGCCGGTTGGCCCTGCAGGATAGGATGCAGATTGCGGGATAGTATTGAATGTATAATTTACGGTGTACACCTGGCCGGCTGTAAGCCCTGAAATGCTGATAGAACCTGTATTGGAACCACAGGCTGTAGGATTTGAGGGAACAGCTGTGGTAAGTACAGGTGTAGTATTGATCGCCACAGTGGTGGTAGCGGCGGCAGAAACACATGCCCCGGGCCCGGTAGATGTATAGATAACTGTGTAAGTACCCGCGGCAGCGGAAGTAACATTGCTGATAGAAGGATTTTGCAAATTGCTGGTAAAGCCGTTGGGGCCGGTCCAGGCGTATTGCATACCACCCGGTGTAACCGTACCGGAATTCAATTGCAGCGAATTGCCGGTACAAACCGGGCTATTGCTGGTAGCGGCAGGTGTCGCGGGCGTTTGATTGACAATAACATTTACGTTAGTCGGCGCGGAAGCACAACCGGCGATTGTAACGATCACCTGGTATACCCCCGCATCTGCCACAGTAGCATTGGGAATAACAGGATTTTGTTGGGCACTGGTATAACCGGAAGGGCCCGTCCAGCTGTAGGTT
>NZ_RJUB01000105.1:0-1088 GCF_024343615.1 Ferruginibacter sp. HRS2-29
CAACAATGATCGCTTTGTTGGTGGTACCTTGTCCCTGGTCTTTTTAGAAATTCGGGTAATCAAAACTTCCTTAAAATAAAAAGGGTCCCTCCGTAGAAACGGAGCGACCTTTTCGATTGCTTGCCATATGAAAAAAGTTGACAGTAAATATTACTGTATTGTTATTTGTATTATCTTGGCGACCGGCCTTTTCAATTGCTTTGTTCGATTGCCTGTCATGTGAAAATCCTTTCCCTCTCTTTCTGATTCAAAAGTACATCGGGATCTTCTTAGATTTTTTTCATATTTCACTGCATTTTATTATGCTGAACAGTATGGTAGGTTTCGTAAATCATTTATTATAAACGTATTGTGTAGTGCTTGAATATTATCTCCAAAAAAAATATCCATTCGTTAAATAAATGTTATGGCATCGTTCCCGAAGAAAATTTTTGCATTTATGTGAAAAAATCATCAGTTTTCGCTGATAAAACAAATATGTTTATAATTATAATATGAATTTTAAGTCATATATTTTTTCACAATTTCAAAAACAATAGCCTAATTCCTATCTTCCCTAATTCGTGTAATGAAAAAGTCCCTAAAATAAAAAGGGTCCCTCCGTAGAAACGGAGCGACCTTTTCGATTGCTTGCCATATGAAAAAATTTAACAGTAAAATGTTACTGTAATAGTATTTTAGTTATCTTGCCGGACTTATCAGAAGATAAGTGACCTTTTCGATTGCCGCCATTTGCTCGATTGCCTGCCATGTGATTTTTATTCCGGCGTTCTTTCTATTACAAATATAGAAACGCTTTTCATCTTATTTTCTACAACTTTTATTGTGTTTTATTATGCTGAAATCAATTCAGCATTTCTGTAACCCGCTGCCACATTGGGTTTGAAGGTTTTTATTTTATTACGTCCAAGTCGGATTTTTAGATGTTGTTATGTAATTGTTAAGTGGTTTTGTGTAAAAAGTACATATTAGGAAAAATACTGCAGCGCTGGTGACTGGTTGCCGGATTTTTTGGTTTAAAATTCTTAAAAGCCATCAACCGGCATCCAGTGACCAGCATTAGCCTTCCGGACTTCCCTGAAATAAAA
>NZ_RJUB01000105.1:1108-2050 GCF_024343615.1 Ferruginibacter sp. HRS2-29
TTCCTTAAAATAAAAAGGGTCCCTCCGTAGAAACGGAGCGACCTTTTCGATTGCTTGCCATATGAAAAAAGTTGACAGTAAATATTACTGTATTGTTATTTGTATTATCTTGGCGACCGGCCTTTTCAATTGCTTTGTTCGATTGCCTGTCATGTGAAAATCCTTTCCCTCTCTTTCTGATTCAAAAGTACATCGGGATCTTCTTAGATTTTTTTCATATTTCACTGCATTTTATTATGCTGAACAGTATGGTAGGTTTCGTAAATCATTTATTATAAACGTATTGTGTAGTGCTTGAATATTATCTCCAAAAAAAATATCCATTCGTTAAATAAATGTTATGGCATCGTTCCCGAAGAAAATTTTTGCATTTATGTGAAAAAATCATCAGTTTTCGCTGATAAAACAAATATGTTTATAATTATAATATGAATTTTAAGTCATATATTTTTTCACAATTTCAAAAACAATAGCCTAATTCCTATCTTCCCTAATTCGTGTAATGAAAAAGTCCCTAAAATAAAAAGGGTCCCTCCGTAGAAACGGAGCGACCTTTTCGATTGCTTGCCATATGAAAAAAGTTAAACAGTAATGTTACTGTACTATTATTTTTTATTATCTTGCTGCTGTATCAATGATACACGACCTTTTCGATTGCCTGCCACTTATCAATTGCCTGCTATACAGAATGCATTGTCATTCGCTTTCTTTCACGAAAGTATAGCAGGTTTTTATTAGTTTTAATACAACTTTTGTGACGTTTTATTATACTGAAATCGGTTTCAATTTTCTGAAACCCTTTGCAGTACTGCATTTTAATTTAAGGTTTTACTTATGCCCAACCGTTCTACCGACATATTATTTCAGCTGATACATTCGCTTGAAAAGGCTGAAAAACGGAATTTTAAACTATATATCACCCGGAGTTCTGCCAACCAGGAC
>NZ_RJUB01000106.1 GCF_024343615.1 Ferruginibacter sp. HRS2-29
GCACCGCAATGCCACCACCTGGTGCCCAGACCTGCGGCGAAAAGGAGGTGCCGGGAAGACGGGAAGAAAAGCCAAATTACAGGGAGTAAAAATAGTAACAAGCCATACAAATCATTTTTCTTCCCGTCTTCCCGGCAAACCGTCTTCGCCGCAAAAAATAAATACCGTCCGCAGGGTATGGCATATTTTGCCTGCGGCTGTTACTTTTACATCATTACCAAACTCAGGCAGCAACCCCTGCCCTAACCTAATACTACTATTATGAAGAAGCTGATCTTTGCACTCGCCCTCATGGTATTTTCCAACGCCGTATTGGCACAACTTTCCATCACCACCAACTACAGGCAGGATGGTATATGGGACGCTAAAAATGAAAAATGGAATGTTACCAGCACCGATAAGGGTGCCACTACGCTTGAGTTCGACAAGAAGCTCTCGATGTTTGAGCACACCACCCCCACCATCTCTTCGCACTACGATATACTGGAATATAAATACGACGAAAACGCCAACTCCTACACCATGAAGGTAAAAAGCGATGCCGGCAACGAGTACGAAATGATCATTGATGGAAAAAACAATTGCGTGGTGTTCTTTTACTGGTACAATAAAGAATACGTGATGGTGCGCCACACCATCAACGAAACATGGATACGCAAATAAATTAACCGGGAGGGATGGCTTAATCTGCCAGGGCGCCCAGGCCTTTATTGGGAGAAGACTTCGGGCTCATCCACATCCTGTTTACTACAAAAGCGAGGATGGTGGCAGCGAGGAACAGGATGGATAGTTGCATGATGATTTGATTTTTTGTGTTGGAGGGTATCGAAATACCCGATCTGTTTTACCACACAAAAATAGCCCGGGCAAATGGAAACCGGGCGGCACTTACCGGGGCGAACGGGCGTTTACCGAGGAAATGAGCAAGGGGGTGCCGGGAAGACGGGAAGAAAAAGGAATGCGAAATTTTGTGCAGGCACATTGATGCAACCGCAATGCA
>NZ_RJUB01000107.1 GCF_024343615.1 Ferruginibacter sp. HRS2-29
ATTGGCAACCAGCGTCGGTCCGGCAGTAACCGTTGCGGTAGCGTTGCCCGAACAACCGTTGGCGGCGGTAAACGTGATCGTGTGCGGCCCTGCGGCAACGCCGGTGAAGATGCCCGTTGTATTACTTGTTCCGCCATCCAGTACATATGTTACCGGAGTAGCTCCGTTAGAAGTAGCGGTGATCGTTCCGTCAGTAGCATTGTTACACGAAGTGGCTGTCGGGGTAGCGGTTCCTGTTATGGCGGCGCCTGATGTTACTGTGGCGGATGCAGCGCCTGTACAGCCATTGTTATCTGTAAATGTAACGGTATGGGCTCCCGCGGCCACGCCGGTGAAGATGCCCGTTGTATTACTTGTTCCACCATCCAGTATATAGGTAACTGGCGCCGCACCGGTAGAGGTTACAGTGATTGTACCATTATTTATGCCCGGACAAGCAGTTGCTGTGGGAGTGGCGGTACCTGTGATAGCTGCGCCAACCCCAACCGTATGCGTGATCGTTCCCGTACATCCCCTGGAATCCGTAAATGTGATGGTATGCGATCCCGGGGCCAGACTGGTGAAAATGCCCGTGCTGTTTGTCGTCCCACCGTCTATCACAAATGTTATTGGTGTAACACCGTTGGTGGTGATCGTCCACGACCCATTATTTACACCCGGACAAGATGCCGCTACCGGGTTGCCATTGGCGGTCAACGCCGGGCCCGCAACTACTGTTGTGGTGGCTGTTCCTGTACATCCCCTGGAATCCGTAAATGTGACGGTGTGGGCACCGGAACTTACATTTGTAAATATTCCGGTCGTATTAGTTGTTCCTCCATCTAATACATATGTAACAGGCACTATGCCATTGGAAGCCATTGTGATACTTCCGTTAGTTGAATTATTGCAAGAGGTAGCTGTCGGGGTGGCGGTACCCGTAAGGGCTGGCCCTGCGGTTACTACAGTACTCACGGATCCCGGGCATCCGTTGTTATCGGTGAAAGTTATGTTATGAGGCCCTGCGGCAACGCCTGAGAAGATGCCCGTTGTATTGGAGGTAACACCATCTAATACATATGTTACAGGAGTTGCTCCCGTACTCGTA
>NZ_RJUB01000108.1 GCF_024343615.1 Ferruginibacter sp. HRS2-29
ACAACCGCCAATGCCACCTGGATCAACAGCATGCGGGTGCAGGCCACTTTGCCCGGCAGCGTTTCCGGGAATATCACGCAGCCTACCTGTGCCGTTCCAACAGGCTCGATCACCGTTACCGGTCCTACCGGAACAGGTTATACTTACAGCATCGATGGCGTGAACTTCCAGGTAAGCCCGGTTTTTACAGGACTGGCTCCCGGTGTATATACCATCACAGTGAAAAATGCGACAGGTTGTGCCGTTACCGCAACGATCACCATCAACTCCGTTCCGGGTGCGCCTGCGGTGGCAACTTACACACTTACCCAGCCAAGCTGTACTACACCTACCGGTACCATTACCATCAATACACCAACAGGAACCGGCTTGACTTACAGCATCAATGGAACTACTTTCCAGGCAAGTAATATATTTACCGGCGTTGCTCCGGGAACCTATACTATTTCGGTGCGAAATGCCGCGGGTTGTACCTCCACTACTACTGCAACTTTAAATGCCGTTCCATCAGCGCCAGCTGCAGCCACGGCTACAGTCACCCAACCTACCTGTGCCACTCCAACCGGTACGATCGTAATTACGGCACCAACCGGCACCGGCCTGGAATACAGTATCAACGGAACTACTTTCCAGGCAAGTACCACTTTTGCCGGTCTTGCGCCAAATACTTACACTATTACAGTACGTAACGCCGCAGGTTGTACTTCCACTGCTACCGCAACGGTGAATGCCGCTCCATCAGCACCGGCTGCAGCCACGGCTACAGTCACCCAACCTACCTGTGCCACTCCAACCGGAACGATCGTAATTACGGCACCAACCGGCACCGGCCTGGAATACAGTATCAACGGAACCACTTTCCAGA
>NZ_RJUB01000109.1 GCF_024343615.1 Ferruginibacter sp. HRS2-29
TACGAGTACGGGAGCAACTCCTGTAACATATGTATTAGATGGTGTTACCTCCAATACAACGGGCATCTTCTCAGGCGTTGCCGCAGGGCCTCATAACATAACTTTCACCGATAACAACGGATGCCCGGGATCCGTGAGTACTGTAGTAACCGCAGGGCCAGCCCTTACGGGTACCGCCACCCCGACAGCTACCTCTTGCAATAATTCAACTAACGGAAGTATCACAATGGCTTCCAATGGCATAGTGCCTGTTACATATGTATTAGATGGAGGAACAACTAATACGACCGGAATATTTACAAATGTAAGTTCCGGTGCCCACACCGTCACATTTACGGATTCCAGGGGATGTACAGGAACAGCCACCACAACAGTAGTTGCGGGCCCGGCGTTGACCGCCAATGGCAACCCGGTAGCGGCATCTTGTCCGGGTGTAAATAATGGGTCGTGGACGATCACCACCAACGGTGTTACACCAATAACATTTGTGATAGACGGTGGGACGACAAACAGCACGGGCATTTTCACCAGTCTGGCCCCGGGATCGCATACCATCACATTTACGGATTCCAGGGGATGTACGGGAACGATCACGCATACGGTTGGGGTTGGCGCAGCTATCACAGGTACCGCCACTCCCACAGCAACTGCTTGTCCGGGCATAAATAATGGTACAATCACTGTAACCTCTACCGGTGCGGCGCCAGTTACCTATATACTGGATGGTGGAACAAGTAATACAACGGGCATCTTCACCGGCGTGGCTGCAGGGCCACA
>NZ_RJUB01000110.1 GCF_024343615.1 Ferruginibacter sp. HRS2-29
GAATAAAAGACAATTTTCTTTTTGCATTCATTCGTGTATTCGTGGCACATTTTCGTCGCAGGCGATGATCTTCACTAATCTTAACCATCATAACCATCTGCGTTGCGTTTTTCCTAACTTTGCGCAAAATTACATTCACATGCAAAAATCATCTATTACTATAGATATACTTTTAGACCCCAATAAAGTTCCCGAAGCCATTCATTGGAATGCTTCAGACAGTACCGCCAATATGGATCAGAAAGCCAAAGCCCTTTGCCTGGCATTCTGGGATGGAGCAGATAAAACAGCCTTGCGCATCGACCTCTGGACCAAAGACATGATGGTAGACGAAATGGGCGATTTCTTTTACCAGATGATGATGACCATGGCCGATACCTTCAAAAGAGCCACCAAGAACGGGGAACTTTCGGAAGAGATGAAAGCCTTTGCCAAGCAATTTTATGAAAAATTCAGGCAGGCGCAGATCACGGAAAACGGAGCTTAAGAATGGATAATTTTATAATGGATAATGGATAATTTACTTTCGGCTTGAAATAATTTTGAAAAAGGGAACGCTTTTCAAATGAAAGCATTATCCATTATCCATTAACCCGTTATCCATTCAACAAACAGATTAAAAATTCAATTAAATCAAACAATATGGCCTTAGAACAACAGATCATGACCGAAATGAAAGAA
>NZ_RJUB01000111.1 GCF_024343615.1 Ferruginibacter sp. HRS2-29
CCGCATCGTCATGCAAGAACTTTAGCCTTTCCTGTGCTTAGATGTACCAGATTTCAGAACGGAAAGTTGATGCAATAAAGATAAATTAAAATAGGACACAAAAGTCCTTTTTCTAACAATTTATTTTTAGTCTATTTGTTCTACTATGACGCAGATAAAAAACGATGAGTTACTTGGCAAAATTGGCAACGCACTGAAAGAATTGCGTAAGAGTAAAGGTATTTTGCAAGCAGATTTTGGAAATGATACCGGCATTCATATTGCCAGAGTTGAAAGTGGAACAAGAAATCTGACCATTAGTAGTTTGTCGGTATTGACGGATTACCTCGACATCAAACTATCCGATTTTTTCAAGCTTGTGGAGAAGCAAAAATAACCCCTCCTTCTTCCCGTCTTCCCGGCAAATTATTATCAGCCGTCTTCTCACAACCCCGAAGGGGTTGAATTTTTTTCGCCATGGGTTGCGACCCATGGCGACCAGGTAAATTCGACCCTTCCAGGGTCGTGCGATTCCTGTACTTTAGCTGGCCGCCTTCCAACTATTACAACGCCCATGCGTGGCGTCCCCGCCAGCCGGTCCCCTTTAAGGTCGCACTCGCGGCTGGCCGGGAGGCCACGCC
>NZ_RJUB01000112.1 GCF_024343615.1 Ferruginibacter sp. HRS2-29
CGGCTACAGGCGGTACTGCACCCTATACCGGTACAGGTACTTTCACCAAAGGTGCAGGTACACACAATTTTACGGTAACCGACGCAGCAGGTTTGACTTCTATGGCTACTGTTACGATCACCGAACCAACCGCACTTACTTCTACTGTTACTTCAGGTACCATCACTGTAAACGGCGGTTCTACCACCATCACAGCAGGTGCATCGGGTGGTACGGCTCCATACACTTATAAACTGAACAACGGCTCTTACCAGTCATCCACTACTTTCACCAACGTATTTGCAGGTACTCATACTGTAACTGCAAAGGATGCAAATGGCTGTACTTCGGTAAAGACCATTACGATCACTGAACCGGCTCCCGTACCAACACTGGTGGTTACGGCTACAGCATCGATCATTCTTTGTAATGGCGGTACTGCTGTAGTATCAGTAAACGCCACAGGCGGTACTGCACCGTATACCGGTACAGGTACTTTCACCCGTACAGCAGGTACTTATACCTTTA
>NZ_RJUB01000113.1 GCF_024343615.1 Ferruginibacter sp. HRS2-29
GCCTGGTAAGTAGTTCCGTTGATGCTATAAGTATAATTGGCCCCGATCGGCGATGTTACTGTAATGGCCCCACCGGCTACGCAGGTAGGTTGCGTAGAAGTTGCTGCAGGCGGTGCAAGTGTAGATGGATTGCTCACCACTACTACAGTTGCATTGGAAGTACAGCCGGTAGTAAGATCCCTTACGGTAACATTGTAAGAGTTAGGTGCAAGCCCCGGAAACACAGGGCTGGCCTGATAGGTAGTTCCGTTTACACTATAAGTATAATTGGCGCCCAGCGGCGAGGAGACCGTGATGGTTCCACCAGCAGCACAGGTAGCCTGCACCGTAACCGAAGCCGTTGGCGCGGTCTGCGCAGCCGGAGGGGCCACTACCACTACGGTAGCCGTAGAAGTACACCCGGTGGTAAGGTTTCGTACCGTAACATTATAAGAATTAGGGGTAAGGTTGGGAAATACCGGGCTGGCCTGGTAGTTTGTACCGTCGATGCTGTAGGTATAG
>NZ_RJUB01000114.1 GCF_024343615.1 Ferruginibacter sp. HRS2-29
CCGCATCGTCATGCAAGAACTTTAGCCTTTCCTGTGCTTAGATGTACCAGATTTCAGAACGGAAAGTTGATGCAATAAAGATAAATTAAAATAGGACACAAAAGTCCTTTTTCTAACAATTTATTTTTAGTCTATTTGTTCTACTATGACGCAGATAAAAAACGATGAGTTACTTGGCAAAATTGGCAACGCACTGAAAGAATTGCGTAAGAGTAAAGGTATTTTGCAAGCAGATTTTGGAAATGATACCGGCATTCATATTGCCAGAGTTGAAAGTGGAACAAGAAATCTGACCATTAGTAGTTTGTCGGTATTGACGGATTACCTCGACATCAAACTATCCGATTTTTTCAAGCTTGTGGAGAAGCAAAAATAACCCCTCCTTCTTCCCGTCTTCCCGGCAAAATTTTTGTCGCCATGGATTGCAGCCCATGGTAATATTGAA
>NZ_RJUB01000115.1 GCF_024343615.1 Ferruginibacter sp. HRS2-29
GCGGGGTTAAAGTAGATGGATTATTTACCACTACTACTGTAGCAGTAGAAGTACACCCGGTGGTAAGGTTCCTTACGGTAACATTATATGAATTAGGGGTAAGATTCGGGAACACCGGGCTTGCCTGGTAAGTTGTACCATTTACACTGTAAGTAAAGTTGGCACCCAGCGGCGAGGAGACTGTGATGGTTCCACCAGTAGCACAGGTAGCCTGTATAGTAACAGAAGCTGTTGGTGGCGGCAAAGCCGAAGGATTATTCACCACTACTACCGTAGCAAGTGAAGTACATCCCGTGGTAACATTTTTCACCGTAACGTTATAAGAATTCGGCGATAGGTTGGCAAATACCGGGCTGGCCTGGTAAGTTGCTCCGTCGATGCTGTAGGTATAATTGGCTCCCAGCGGCGAAGAC
>NZ_RJUB01000116.1 GCF_024343615.1 Ferruginibacter sp. HRS2-29
ACCCGGACAAGCGGCAGCAGTTGGAGTGGCCGTACCGGTGATAGCGGCTCCGGATCCTACCGTACGCGTGATCGTTCCCGTACAGCCTTTTGAATCGGTAAACGTGACCGTATGCGCACCTGCAGAAACTCCGGTGAAGATACCGGTAGTGTTAGTGATGCCGCCATCTAGTATATAAGTAACCGGTGCGGTACCATTAGAACCAATGGTGAGTGTTCCGTTATTGATCCCTGTGCACGAAGTTGGTACAATCGTGGCATTGGCAACCAGCGTCGGTCCGGCAGTAACCGTTGCGGTAGCGTTGCCCGAACAACCGTTGGCGGCGGTAAACGTGATCGTATGTGGCCCTGCAGCCACGCCGGTGAAGATGCCCGTTGTATTACTTG
>NZ_RJUB01000117.1 GCF_024343615.1 Ferruginibacter sp. HRS2-29
CGATCACGTTTACCGCCGCCAACGGTTGTTCGGGCAACGCTACCGCAACGGTTACTGCCGGACCGACGCTGGTTGCCAATGCCACGATTGTACCAACTTCGTGCACAGGGATCAATAACGGAACACTCACCATTGGTTCTAATGGTACCGCACCGGTTACTTATATACTAGATGGCGGCATCACTAACACTACCGGTATCTTCACCGGAGTTTCTGCAGGTGCGCATACGGTCACGTTTACCGATTCAAAAGGCTGTACGGGAACGATCACGCGTACGGTAGGATCCGGAGCCGCTATCACCGGTACGGCCACTCCAACTGCTGCCGCTTGTCCGGGTCTCAACAATGGATCCATCACTGTTACATCTACC
>NZ_RJUB01000118.1 GCF_024343615.1 Ferruginibacter sp. HRS2-29
AAATGCGACAGGTTGTGCCGTTACCGCAACGATCACCATCAACTCCGTTCCGGGTGCGCCTGCGGTGGCAACTTACACACTTACCCAGCCAAGCTGTACTACACCTACCGGTACCATTACCATCAATACACCAACAGGAACCGGCTTGACTTACAGCATCAATGGAACTACTTTCCAGGCAAGTAATATATTTACCGGCGTTGCTCCGGGAACCTATACTATTTCGGTGCGAAATGCCGCGGGTTGTACCTCCACTACTACTGCAACTTTAAATGCCGTTCCATCAGCGCCAGCTGCAGCAACGGCTACAGTCACCCAACCTACCTGTGCCACTCCAACCGGAACGATCGTAATTACGGCACCAACCGGCACCGGCCTGGAATACAGTATCAACGGAACCACTTTCCAGACAAGCACCACATTTGCCGGTCTTGCACCAAATACTTACACGATTACAGTACGTAACTCCGCAGGTTGTACTTCCACTGCTAGCGTAAT
>NZ_RJUB01000119.1 GCF_024343615.1 Ferruginibacter sp. HRS2-29
ATGTTTCGCACAGTAACGTTATAAGTATTAGGAGTAAGGTTGGGGAATACCGGGCTGGCCTGGTAAGTTGTACCATTTACACTGTATGTAAAGTTGGCGCCCAGCGGCGAGGAGACTGTGATGGTTCCACCAGTAGCACAGGTAGCCTGTATAGTAACAGAAGCTGTTGGTGGCGGCAAAGCCGAAGGATTATTCACCACTACTACCGTAGCAAGTGAAGTACATCCCGTGGTAACATTTTTCACCGTAACGTTATAAGAATTCGGCGATAGGTTGGCAAATACCGGGCTGGCCTGGTAAGTTGCTCCGTCGATGCTGTAGGTATAATTGGCTCCCAGCGGCGAAGAC
>NZ_RJUB01000120.1 GCF_024343615.1 Ferruginibacter sp. HRS2-29
CAGTGAGCAGTTACCAATGGTATGTAAATGCAACAGCGTCCAATACTGGTGGCACACTCATACCGGGAGCTACTTCGGCCACTTACACACCACCCAATACGCCTGCCGGTACGTTTTATTATTATTGTGTAGTAACCAATTCGAATACCTGCGCCACCCCGAGCAATGTTTCGGGGGCTATCAACATACTGGCGCCACTTACGCCCCCGACAGCTTCGGTTACCGTGCAGGCAACGTGTGCAGCTGGTGGAACCATCACGGTGTCTTCGCCGCTGGGTGCCAACTATACCTACAGCATCGACGGTACAAACTACCAGGCCAGCCCGGTATTTCCCAACCTTACCCCTAATTCTTATAATGTTACGGTACGAAACCTTACCACCGGGTGTACTTCTACGGCTACCGTAGTGGTAG
>NZ_RJUB01000121.1 GCF_024343615.1 Ferruginibacter sp. HRS2-29
CAGGGAAGATATGGAAAGCGCCGTTGTGATTTGCTTTCAAAACTTTTACTAACTTAGTTCTTACACAACTTCTTCTTCTGCCATAACTATTCATTTTCTGTTGTGATTTGCTTTCAAAACTTTTACTAACTTAGTTCTTACACAACAAATTTTGTTATTTGTTTTGCTTTGATAGAGTTGTGATTTGCTTTCAAAACTTTTACTAACTTAGTTCTTACACAACTAATACCTCTTGCCGCTGCTGCCGCTACCTGTTGTGATTTGCTTTCAAAACTTTTACTAACTTAGTTCTTACACAACGTTAA
>NZ_RJUB01000122.1:0-11596 GCF_024343615.1 Ferruginibacter sp. HRS2-29
CAATGGCAGGTGAGCACCGACGGTGGTACTACATGGAGCAACGTAACCGGTGCAACAAGTGCCACACTGGCTCTTACAGCCGTTACCACTGCTATGAACAACAACCAGTACAGAGCCGTATTGAACGGAACATGTACTACCAATCTTAATTCAACTGCGGTTACTCTTGTAGTGAATACTCCTGTAGTGATCACTGCACAACCGGTGAACGTTTCTACCTGTTCTGGTACCAGCGCAACCTTCGGAGTTACTGCTACCGGCACAACCATTACTTATCAATGGCAGGTAAGCGTAAACAACGGGCCATTCGTTGATATTGCCAATGGTGTTAACTATTCAGGGGTAACTACAGCCACCTTGACTGTATCCAACATTACCACTGCGTTGAACGGTTACAGGTACAGGGTGGTTGCAAACGGTGTTCCTTGTGGCGGAGTTACTTCTGCTGCTGCTACACTTACTGCTAACCCTACTCCTACCGTAGTATTGACTGCAGCGTCTTATGCAAATTATGACCCGTCTATTTCTACCGGTTTATTTGCTACTACCAGCCCGGTAGGTGTTTACACTTACCAGTGGTTTAAGAACAATGCAGCTATCGGAGTTACTTCTGCTTCATTCCCGCTTAGCGGAGATGATTTTGGTGAATACTATGTGATCGCTACCAATACAAATGGTTGCAGCCATACTTCCAACAAGGTTACTGTAGCCGATTCAGCTTCCAACCTGCTGTTCATCTACCCTAACCCTAACTCCGGTAAATTCCAGGTAAGGTATTACAATAAGGGAGGCAGCACGATAGAACGTAAAATGGTGATCTATGATTCCAAAGGCGCCCAGGTTTACGTGAAAAATTATACCGTTACAGGCCCTTACGGCCGTATGGATGTAGAACTTAAGAAAGCTTCAGCGGGCATCTACGTCGTTGAATTGCTGGATAATTCTAATAACAGGGTAGCTAGTGGCAAAGTGAATATCATCAAGCACTAAGCAGTCCGGTTTATGATAATTGAAAAGGTGCCCCTTGTGGGCACCTTTTCTTATGGGAGGGTTTTATGAGTAGCGGGTGACGGGTTGTTGATTGTGTGGAGTACCTTTTCTGGAGAAATCCCTGCGGAGATGGTTAGTATGTTATTGGGGACGTTTGTTTCACCCCACGCCATTCGACGGGGCAGGCGCGGAGAACGGGAGAAACGCAGAGGGTTAGCAGAGAGTAAAAGGAAAATTTCTCTCTGCGAAAACTCTGCTGGCTCTGGCACTCTGCGGTTAGGGAAAGCTTCTTCACCGCAGAGAACGGGAGAACCGCAGAGATTTCGCAGAGAAGGCTTCGCACACGATCAATTTACCCGCCAGCAGCAACCCGTAAATTCCTGCCCATAAAAAAGCCGTCTGGCAAAACTGCTGGACGGCTTTTAAAAAAATATTCAGAATGACATGACTTGCTTACCTGAGCTTGTGAATGTAATCGTTATTCAAAAACTGGCGTTTGATATCCTGCAGATCCCTGCTGATGCTGGCATCTACCAATGTATCTCCCAGTTGCAATTTGAAACCGCCGATCAGGCTTTCATCTATCCCTGTTTCCAGCTCGATGCTTTGCAATGCCTTATCCGATTTGATCTTGTTTACGATCTCATCCTGCAGTTCTGTGCTGATAGGAGTAGCTGTTGTAAATTTCACCTGGTGAATATTATTCATCGCGTTATATTGTTCGATGAATGCTTTTGTTATTTCAGGCAGGTTGCTTTCCCTGGTTTTGGCTACCAGCAAACGGATGAACAAAGTAGTGATATTGCTTACTTTATCAGCGGTAATAGATTCAATGATACTTTGTTTCTTGTCAGAAGCGATCACCGGGCTTTTTAGCATTGATACAAAATCACTGTTGCTTTTACAGATCTGCGCCAGCAGTTTCATATCGGCTATCACAGCCTGAAGGCTGTTCTGTTCTATAGACAGATCCAGCAGACTCTTTGCGTACCTTCCGGCTAAACGTGGATTGTTCATATTTATATGCGAATGTGCGGCGGAGTCAAACGGCGATCCTGCCCGCTACTTTTAATTAGTTAAGCTTTACTTCTCCGGCCAGCTGCTTGATGTAATTTTCCTGTTCAGCTTTGTTTGCCAGTTCCCGGCGCAATACTTTTTCGCTTACTTCCACTACAAGGTTACCAACCTGATTCTTGATATCGGTAAGTGCGGCCATTTTCTGGTGCTGGATAGAAGCCTGAGCATCAGCAAGGATCTTTGCCGCCTGTGCTTTCGCTTCTTCTTTTGCTTCGTTGATCATCCTGTCTTTTGTTTCCTTTGCTTCTTTCAGCAAAGTAGCCCTTTCTTCACGCGCCTGAGCCAGCAATTTTTCATTGTCGTTCTTCAGCTGCGCCATTTCAAGCTTTACCTTTTCGGCAGAAGCGATTGATTCTGCGATGTTGGTTTCCCTGTCAGTAAGGCCGGTGATGATCGGTTTCCATGCAAATTTTTTCAGCAGGAAGAAGACGATCAAAAAGGCGATCAAAACCCAGAACATGAGGCCCAGATGCGGTAATAACAAATCCATAATAGTTATAAGTTATGAGTGATGAGTTATAAATCAGATTTTTAAACTCAATAAATTTTAAAAGATTACTGCATCCCCCGCCCTTTGCTTCGGATGCAGTAATAAGCTTTGCGTGCAATTAGGCTTTCAATACAGCCAACAAACCAGCGATTACCGCGAAAAGGGCAACACCCTCTACGAACGCAGCAGTCAGGATCATATTTGCACGAATGTCATTGCTTGCTTCAGGCTGACGAGCGATAGATTCAACAGCTCCTTTACCAATCTGACCGATACCAATACCGGCTCCGATTGCTGCAAGACCTGCGCCTATTGCACCACCAAAATGAGATAAACCAAGCTGAACTTCAGCGAACACAGTCATCAATGTCATGATACTTCTGTTTTATAATGAATAAAAAAATACAAACTAAACCCCTGAACTTCTAAACTTTCTAACCTCTTAACGAAGTTTAGAAGTTTAGATAATTACCGGCTCCGCGTGCCCATCCACATCGTCATGTCCACCTTCCATCGACTGGCCGATAAATACCGCAGTAAGGTTGGTGAAGATAAACGCCTGGATAAATGCCACCAGCAATTCTATAAAATAAATGAATACAGTAAACAAGATAGAGATCGGCGAAAAGCCATAACCTGCCACTTTAGCCATTGCACCAAAGATGAAGATCAGTGAAATGAAGCTCAGGATGATGATATGCCCTGCCACCATGTTGGCAAAAAGACGGATCATCAAGGCTGCAGGTTTGATCAGCAACACACCAGCCAGCTCGATCGGGATCAAAATGATCTTTACCAGGAAAGGCACGCCCGGAGGCCAGAAAATGTGCATCCAGAAATGTGCGTTGGTACTGAAAATGATCACAAAGAACGCCACCAGGCCTAAAACGATGGTAAAAGCGGTGTTACCTGTAACGTTGGCCGCTCCCGGTAACAAACCGAACAGGTTGTTGATCAATATGAAAAAGAAGATCGTTAATAAGAGGGGGAGGTAATTCTTCCATTTTTTCCCAAGATTTGGCTTTGCCACTTCATCACGTACAAATGTGATCACCGGCTCAACTGCATTCTGCCAGCCTTTCGGGGCAGAAGTAACACCCAGGCCATTCTTGTATTTTTTAGCGATGCCCAGCATCAAAAATACCAGCACGATAAGCGCCAGCAACATCTGCGCTACGTTCTTGGTGATTGAAAAATCATATACTTTGCTGCCATCAACTGCGCTGATCTCCCCTTCTTCCAGTTTGTAGCCATTGTATTCTTCCCTGTGCCCTTCGTGGCCGAAACGGCTGGAAGAGAAGACAGAAAACCCTTTTGCAGGAGAATAAACAATTACAGGCAGAGGAATAGTAGCATGAAAATCACCGGCGGTGAAAAAATGCCATTCGTGGGCATCTTTGATGTGATCCATGATGATCTTGGCAGGATCGAGTTTTTCGGTTTCACCTTCATGATGCTCTGTTACCGCGTGATGGGTAGTATCCTGTGCAAAAACCACAGTTGATCCCAACACCATAAACAGGCTAAAAACCGCTACCAGTAATGATTTGATGCTCTTTGCTGCCATATCCGTTCTGAAATTTGCCGCAAAGATAAGGCCCGGGGGCTGAAATTAAAAATTAGAAGGGAGGAAATTGAGAGAACTTTTAATCAAGCCCCATTTCATTTCTGAGCTTCTTGATCTTTTCCAATTCTATTACATCCAGCTGATCTTTTGGTCTGTTCACAACTCTTTTATTAGCAATAAGTTGATTGATGTGTAAAAAGGGGATATTTACATCATCAATCTGAGCAATTTGAGCAATACTCAGGCATTCATCAAACGTATAATCTTCCAATCCTTTCATTTCAATCAAAATATCCAGGCGCAGTCCATTGTTTAATCTGAAATCTGTCCAGCCAGGAACAAATTGCATTGTTTCTAACATGAAATAATCCCCCATTTCAGCCTCCTTAAAAGCTTTCCGGAGTTTTTGACGATTTTCCAAAGTATCGTCCAGCCAGATATCTATATCTCCCGTATATCGTTGATATCCATGCAGATTAGTTGCATATCCGCCAATCATGATATATTTCACATCATTTAGAAATAAGGAACGGTAAAACCTGATGATCTCTTCGTCAAAAACATCCATGGCAACTATTTTGTAAGATTATCAGGTTTTGAAATAATGGTTGCTTTTTTAAAGCTTTGTTGCACTTTATATAACATAGTTGCAAAAAGCAATCTTTCCTTATAAGAACGATTTAATCCTTCACGTAGCAATGCGGTTTCTGCATTCTCATAAGATGCAGAGGATTCATTTACCTCAGATGGATTTTTATTCTCCTTATGTTGATATGGAAGAGACATGATGCAATTTACAAAATAGGTATGGGGCAGACTAAATAACCCGCTGATTTTTGTTATTGTCAAACTGAATTTTATTTAGCTGATAATAATACCCCTCCTTCCTTATCAGCTCCTCATGCGACCCTATTTCCACAATTTCCCCTTTATCCAGCACCATGATCTTATCCGCCTTGCGGATGGTGCTCAGCCTGTGGGCTATGATAATGGAAGTACGCCCCGAGATCAGCTTATCGATAGCATTCTGTATCAGCGCCTCACTTTCAGAATCCACCGAGGAAGTAGCTTCGTCCAGGATCAAAATAGACGGATCATATAACAATGCTCTTACAAACGACAACAATTGCCGCTGTCCGAGCGATAAAGTGGCACCACGTTCCATTACATTGTAATCGTAGCCACCGGGTAATTTGAGGATGAAATCGTGCAAACCGATCAGTTTGGCAGCTTCTATCACCTGCCCGCGGCTGATATCCGTATTGCGCAGCGTCACATTATCGAGCACCGACCCGCTGAAAAGGAATACATCCTGCAATACCACGCCAATTTTGCTCCGCAAAAAACCAAGTTCATATTCATTGATATCGATATCATCGATAGCGATGCGGCCACTGTTGATGGTATACAACCGGTTGATCAGGCTGATGATGGATGTTTTGCCGCTTCCGGTATGACCAACGATCGCCAGGGTTTGCCCGGCTTCGATATGAAACGACACATCTTTCAGCACATAACGGTCTTCGATATACGCAAAATTGACATGACTGAATTCGATGCGGCCTGCCATGGTCATTGGTTGGTAAGTATTTTGGTTCAGCGTCACATCTTCATTGTCGATCACTTTGAACACCCGTTCGCTGGCGATCATTCCCATTTGCAACACGTTGAATTTATCCGCAATCACCCGCAAAGGGCGGAACAACAGGTTGAGGCAAAGGATGAACGATGTGATAATGCCCGCCACTTCATGCGGCGAACGCGAAATGTATTGCAACGCCTGCGATTCGCGGGCAGCCCACCATACCAGCAAGCCGACCGACAAAGCCGATACCAGTTCCACTACAGGAAAAAACACCGAGTAAGCAAAAATGGCTTTGATATTGGCATTGCGATGATCTTTATTGATATTGCTGAATTTGGACTGTTCCCTTTTTTCTGCCGCAAATGCCTGCACCAGTCCCATCCCGGTAATATGCTCCTGTACAAATGCATTGAGTTTGGCCACAGCATTCCGCACAGAAATGAATGATTTGTTTACGGCGTTCTTGAAAAAATAAGTTGCTATGATGAGCACCGGAAACGGCGCCAGGCAAACCAATGTAAGCACAGGATCCACAGAGAACATGTAAGCCAGTATTGAAATGATCGAGAGCATATCCGCGATGATCGGTATCAACCCGTCGCTGAAAATATCATTCACACTTTCGATGTCATTGATGGTACGGGTAGTAAGCGTACCGATGGGTGTTTTATCAAATTGCGAAAGATTAAGATGTACGATCTTATTGTAAGTGGTCACACGAAGGTCTTTCACCACCGACTGCCCCAGCGAAGCCGTTGTGAACGTAAAATAAAACCGGCAGGCGCTTTCTATCAGCAATAAAACAATCTGTATGACAGTGATCTCAATGATGAAACCGCCGGGACCTTTCAAAAAGTGACCGAGCGCATCATTTTTCAGACCATCATTGATCGTAAGCTGTATCAGTAAAGGCCGCAATGGCGCCATGATGGCAAGCACAACAGACAATACCAGCGACGCGTAAAATTTATTCCTGTAGGGTGCGGCAAATTTAAAAACCCTTTTGAGAAGGGAAAAACCAGGTTTGGGAGCTGCAGGTGCAGTAGTCATGTTGCAAAGGTAGAGAGTTTCGGGTTACGGGTGGCGGGTTGTGGATCGTTGGCGAAGAATAATCTTTATGAATGGTTTCTCTGCGAAAACTCCGTGGAGCTCATGTTCTCTGCGGTGAAAGCTTTTCCTTAACCGCAGAGAACATGAGTAAATAGAGTTTACGCAGAGAGAATTATGTTTTGCACTTTAATCCCTAAACACTAATCCCTGCTCTACATATCCATCTGCTTGTGATAAGCCTTTATAAATATCGCCCCGAGATTTTTATACGGAGGAATATAGTCTTCCCAGCTTTCCCTTATCATCCTGCTGGGGTCGGAAGAAAAAAGTTTACCGAGCGAACTCCACATCGCTTTCCAGGAAAGTTTATCGCCGGAAAGAAAACTCTGGTTGAGGTAATTCAAGATCGGCCTGTTGATATCCCCGGCGCCTATTTCTTTGGTAGAAATGATATGCGCATCCGGCGATATTTCCAGTATTTCGCTCAGGTTCTGATAGCCGCCGCAGGAACCCAGCACTACTATCTTGGCATCGCCGGGCATACGGTCGATGGTGCCTTTCAGCCAATAACTATGTCCGCGGTGCACCACCACCGAAGGTTTCATATCAAGGGTACGGAGATAATTGGCAAGATGTACCTGCGCAGAATCATCCAGGTTCTCGTTATAATTCAACGGTTTGTTGGCAAATACAAAAACATTCCCTTTTTTGGATTTGATCTCCACCCATTCTTTCTTGGAAGTAACCACCCAGTCTTTTGCAGGAAATGAATTTACAAACGGTGGAAAATAAGCTTTGCCATCTTCATCGCCGTAAAAAAATACCTGCTGCACTATCCTGCCTTTATCGTCCTGCATATCCTTATTGGCCACTTCGTAAATGGATGGTATGCCAAATGCCTGTGTAAGATCCACTTTATTGCTGCTGTCTGCAGAAAGGAAGATCGTTTTCAGCAATCCATAGATCACTTTACCGCGGGCATTATTTTCGGTGATGCTCCTTGATTCATTTTCCTTTACATAATTCAATATCACCGCCTGCAATTTTTTGTTGGTGATGCTGCTGTAAGAATCGGCTACATCCACCGCGTCTTCGAGATTGTCGCCTTTATCAAGATTGGCAACAAAGGCACGCATCAACGATTCAGAATTTTGCGAAGGCATCATTCCCAGGAAAGTATCAAGTTTGTTGTAATTAGCCGCCATCTTGATGAACTTCTTGAAATAATCAAAGTTCACGTTCAATAACAATGAGTCGCCACGCGGCTTTGCACCCATGCGCTGCACCATGCGGTTGAAACTATGTTTGTAGCTCGAAGTGTAAATATCATTTTCTCCCATCACGATCATGTAATACAACTCTTCGGGTGTAAGCGGATCGATCGCTTTCATGCGGATGTTGATATTGCTAAGGTCGTGCAGGGTATTGATAGGCGTAACGAAATGTTCGAGCGCTTTACGTTTGAGCATATCGTGCAATCCATTGGCACCAAACATCGCGATCGGTGTGTCGGGAATGGGTGCCGATAACCGTTTGAAATATTCCGTTTCGGTTTTTACCAGCAGGCGATAGTATCCTATGCTGTCGTACCCTTTTTCCCCATCACCGATCAGTTGCTGGATATCTTCTATTTTTTGTTTGCCTGATAAAATGTCATCGAGGAACGGAAAGTAAAACAATGCATTGGATGTCTGGCTGAGTTTGGTAACCGCCACCACCATCGGGTTTACGTTGCGGTGAATAAGTTTTCCTTCCACCGAATTTTTATTCTGTGCATAAGAATATAATTGCACAGGGTTTTCTTTGCTGGCGATTACGATAAGACTGTCTGCAAAAGATTCCTTCGCGAAGGGCCTGATCGTTTCCAATATTTTGTCGGGATGAAGATGACAGAATTTTAAATACACAATATTCTGTGCCTCCTGGTTTTCCTTGTTGGCAATAAAAATGGTGGCATTGATCTTCGCCACTTCATACGGCGCATCGCTGATGTAGGGCAATATCGATCTTCCTTCAAGATTGGCTTTCATCACCTGGTCGAAATTGTTCACCAGTTCCGGAAATTCGAGCGGGTTGATCTGCCTGGTTTTCCAGGCAACCCTGAAGTATCTTACAAGATCTTCGATGTATCCGAGGTAACGTACTTTTTCATTGTTGCTGGTGATATCTTTATTTTTTTCCACCCAGAAGCGAAGCACATCGATCCTCCTGAAAAGAACATCTGTGAGCTGGAGGTTTACCTCATCATTGGCGCTTGCGTGCAGGATGCCGTCCAGCTTACCATCGGCCTTATCCGTTAGCTTTTGTTCTTTTAAAATTTTGTCGTGAAAGAGGGCACGCTGAAAATCAATCTTCACAGTATCTTCCTGTGCAATAGCGCTGTAACCGGTAAAAAGGGTGATAAGTAAAAATATATGCTTCATATAAAGACTCCTGCTGCAAAGATGATGCAATTTTTTGATGCTTTTTCAACAAAGACAGGCTAATATCCGGCTTAGTTGCATATGGGTTAACAATTTCATAATACTATAACGTTCATTTAACGGTTGCTTTGATGTTAAGGATGGCTAATTTTGCAAAACAATTCGAATATGAGCACTACAAAAAAGATCCTGATCGCAGACGATGAACCCGATATCCTGGAGATACTGGAGTTTAACCTGACGGCAGAAGGTTATGAAGTGACTACTGCTAAAAACGGCGACGAAGCGATTGAAAAAGCGAAAAAGACATCTCCCGACCTGATCATCCTGGATATCATGATGCCGGGCAAAACGGGGATCGAAGTATGCAACCTGTTGCGCATGATGCCCGCTTTTAAAGAAACGCTCATCGTTTTCCTCACCGCCATGAGCGATGAGGGTACGGAAATCAAAGGGCTTGAAACAGGTGCAGATGATTACCTCACCAAACCTACCAGCCCCAAAGTATTGCTGAGTAAAGTAAATTCTTTGTTCCGCAGGCTCAATAAAGAAGAAAGCACCGTTATCAAAGTCGGCGATATAGAAATAGACCGCGAAAAATATATTGTCACGCACAAAGGCACCGACATCATCCTTGCCCGTAAAGAATTTGAGCTGCTGGCTTTGCTGGCCTCAAAACCCGGGAAAGTATTTTTGCGCAACGAGATCCTCAACCAGATCTGGGGTACCGAAGTGATCGTAGGCGATCGAACCATCGATGTGCATATCCGCAAGATCAGGCAGAAGCTGGAAATGGACTGTATCACAACGGTGAAGGGTGTGGGGTATAAGTTTGAGTAAATGCAGTTACGGGTTGCGGGTGACGGGTTGACCGTAGCGTCATCCCCTCTGCGAAACCTCCGCCAGCTCTGGCACTCTGCGGTTTGGGAAGGCTTCTTCACCCCACGCCATTCGACGGGGCAGGCGCAGAGAACATGAGATCCGCTGAGATTTCGCAGAGAAAGATTCGCAAATGATCAACAACCCGCCATCCGTCACACGCACCCCTGAATTTCTCCGCTAACCCGTAACTTTACTACATGTTTTCAGCCAAAAACTTATCCCCCCAACAATTATCCGCACTGACGGCGCTTACGCTTTCGGTACCGATCACGCTTGGGTTGTACTTTTTTAACCATACCTGGTGGGTAACGCTGATCTCTTTCTTTGTGATCTTCCTGGGCAGCTTCGGTCTGATCCTTTTTACACTGCAGACTTTTATTTACAGGAAAATAAAACTCATCTACAAGCTCATTTACCAGACAAAAGCGAGCAAACGCGAAGAGTTTTACTACAAAAATATCCTCCCTCAAAAAAGTATTGATGAAGTACGTGAAGACGTGGAAAAATGGGCGGAACAACGTAAGGAAGAAATTGAATTGCTGCAGCAGAATGAAGCGTTCCGCAAGGAATTCCTGCAGAACCTTAGTCATGAACTGAAGACCCCCATCTTTGCCATACAGGGTTATGTAGACACTTTACTGAATGGGGCTTTGCACAATAATGATGTCAATAAAAAATTCCTGCAAAGCACTTCCCGCAATATCGACAGGCTGGTAAACCTTGTGGATGACCTGGATGAGATCTCCCGGCTCGAAAGTGGCGAACAAAAATTACATTACCAGGATTTCATCATCCAGGACCTGGTTAAAGAAGTATACGACACCTTGTATCTTACTGCTAAGGAAAAAGAGATCAGGTGTGTGATCAAAAAAGGCTGCGAGTTCCCACTGGCAGTGAATGCCGATAAGGAAAAGATCCGCCAGGTATTGATCAATCTTGTGGAGAATGCCATCAAATATGGCAAACAGCATGGAATGGTAGAAGCCAGCTTTTACAATGTTGATGGCAAAAATGTTTTGGTAGAGATCAGCGACGATGGCTCCGGTATTGCCGAAGAACACCTTCCCCGCCTGTTTGAACGCTTCTACCGCACCGATCTTGCCCGCAGCCGCAAAGTAGGCGGAAGCGGACTTGGATTATCCATCTGCAAACACATCATAGAAGCCCATAACCAGACGATTCATGTACGCAGCAAGATCGATGTGGGGAGTACGTTTGGGTTTACACTTGCGGCGAAAAAGCAAACGATCAAGCTATAAGCAATTACGAATGATCAATTACGAATTACGAATGGGTTCATTCGGTTTGCAGGTTGTAATTGACTTTTTAATATCTTGCGCCGCTTAAAATTAATTCGTAATTCGTAATTCGTAATTCGTAATTCGTAATTCGTAATTCGTAATTCGTAATTCGTAATTCGTAATTCGTAATTCGTAATTCGTAATTCGTAATTCGTAATTCGCAATTCGTAATTCGCAATTCTTCACGATTTCATAATCATTTCTTCACTTTCAATTCAATTCCGAATGTGA
>NZ_RJUB01000122.1:11616-11728 GCF_024343615.1 Ferruginibacter sp. HRS2-29
AATTACGAATGGGTTCATTCGGTTTGCAGGTTGTAATTGACTTTTTAATATCTTGCGCCGCTTAAAATTAATTCGTAATTCGTAATTCGTAATTCGTAATTCGTAATTCGTA
>NZ_RJUB01000123.1 GCF_024343615.1 Ferruginibacter sp. HRS2-29
TCTATCGGCGATTATGTACTGAGCGGCGGAGAACTGGCAGCCGCGGTACTTACAGATGCCATCGGCAGACTTATCCCCGGTGTGCTGAATGATGAAAGCTCAGCGCTAACGGACAGTTTCCAGGACAACCTGCTGGCACCACCGGTGTACACTAGGCCGGAAGTATTCAGGGGCTGGGGAATACCGGATGTGTTGAAAAGCGGCAATCACAAACTGATAGAAGAATGGCGGCACGAACAATCGGTGCAGCGTACCACGGAAAGAAGGCCGGATTTACTCTCCGAGTAAATTAATTACGAATTAACAATTACGAATTACGAATGAGTTCATTCAGGTGAAAGATATTAATTGCAAAACCTTTCTATAACTTGCACTGCCAAAAATCAATTCGTAATTCGTAATTCGTAATTCGTAATTCGTAATTCGTAATTCGTAATTCGTAATTCGTAATTCGTAATTCGTAATTTCCTTACTTACTAAATACCTTATCGTCTACCGGAATATTCGTCTCGATGGTGCTATACAGGATCGTTCCGCGATCATTGGTTACACTGTACGGGAACCAATATCCACCGGCATTTTGTTTATAGTCTGCAAATAAAAGTCCTTCTATTTTTTCTTCTCCATTTGCGGTAACGGCAGCTTTTGTTTTTGCTACGCGATAAGTATTTTTATCTATGAAATAATTCATCGTCTTGCCATTTTTATATGTAACCAGTAAATTCCAGGTATCGGCTCCCTCAACTTTTTCAGTACCTTTCAATTCTATCGCGATCCCTTTTTCTTTGTAATCAACAAATGGCCCCTGCAGGTCGAACAACACCTGTTTGGATGTTAATAACGAAGGTTCCATCGCTACCGGTTCCTCCATACGAAAGATCGGGAAGAACGTCCAACCTTCTTTATTATTAGCTACTTCGTAGTTGGAAGTACCCATTACTTCGATATCATTGCGGCTCCCTATGTTGTGCGACCTGGTACCCACGATAGATACATCGGCACCATTTACGCTCATACCACCGGTCAGTTTCACCGTTTTCAACATGAGCATTTTTTCTTTTCCGCCCATAGCATCCATATGTTTAGCTACGATCTCATCTACGGTTTGTGCAGAAAGATTGATGGTCAAAAAAGAGATGACGGTAGTCAGTAACAGTTTGAAAAAATTCATAGTATTCGTTTTATGATGATGCGTATGTATGCCTGATAAAGATATATTTTTTAGTTCAGATATTCTTTTTGCAAAATTAACTTTTACCTTGTGCCTGTACATAAAAAAACAGCAATGTCAGCAGCAACTATCAACGGGAATATAGTATCAATCATTGAAAAAAGGATCTTCTTCGGGGAAGTGACGATAGAAAACGGGAACATCGTCTCCATTATGGAACTGGGGGGAGAAAAAGCCGGCGAAAGCTATATTCTTCCCGGGTTCATCGATAGCCATGTGCATGTGGAAAGCAGCATGCTGGTACCTTCGGAGTTTGCCAAGCTTGCCGTTGTACATGGCACCACGGGTACCATCAGCGATCCGCACGAAATTGCCAATGTATGCGGAATGGAAGGGGTGAAATATATGATCGCGAATGGCAAAACTGTCCCTTTCAAATTTCATTTTGGTGCACCGAGCTGCGTGCCGGCCACAGTTTTTGAAACGGCAGGCGCTGCGCTTGACGCGGATGCGGTGGATGAATTATTGTCGTTGCCCGACATCAGCTACCTCAGTGAAATGATGAACTTTCCGGGTGTGCTGCACAACGATCCCGAAGTGATGAAAAAAATTGCTTCGGCAAAAAAATACAACAAGCCTGTAGATGGCCATGCGCCAGGCTTACGGGGTGAAACCGCCAAACAATATATAGATGCGGGCATCAGCACCGACCATGAATGTTTTACGGCTGAAGAGGCATTGGACAAACTTGGATATGGCATGAAAATATTGATCCGTGAAGGGAGCGCTGCTAAAAATTTTGAAGCGTTGATCGGCCTGATGAATGAGCATTATGAAAACATGATGTTTTGCAGCGATGACAAACATCCCGACAGCCTGGTAGAAGGCCATATCAATCTTTTGTGTGAAAGGGCGGTGTCAAAAGGGATCGATGTTTTTAAAGTGTTGCAGGCGGCCTGCATCAATCCTGTGCTGCATTATAAGATGAGCAACGGCTTGTTGCAAAAGGGAGATGCTGCAGATCTGATCGTGGTGAAAGACCTGAAGAAATTCCAGGTAACGCATACCTATATCGATGGGCAACTGGTGGCTGAAAATGGAAAATCTTTAATCACTACCAAACCTGCGGAGGTGATCAATGAATTCAACTGTGATAAAAAAACGATCAGTGACTTTGCGGTTCCCGCGAACGATCTGCAGAAAGAGATCCCGGTGATCGAAGCGCTGGAAGGGCAACTGATCACGAACAAACTGATGCTTGAGCCAAGCGTTGCCGATGGGCAGATCATCAGTGATCCTACGCGGGATATTTTGAAGATCGTGGTGGTGAACCGCTATAATAATGCGCCCGTGGCGAAAGCGTTCATCAAAAATATCGGGTTGAAAGAAGGCGCCATCGCTTCTACTGTTGCGCACGACAGCCATAATATTGTAGCAGTAGGTGTGGATGATGACAGTCTTTGCGAAGCAGTAAACTTACTGGTAACACAACGGGGAGGCGTAAGCGCAGTTTCGGAAGAAAAAATGATGGTGCTCCCGCTTCCGGTTGCCGGATTGATGAGCAATGAAGACGGATACAAAGTGGCGGCAGATTACACCGCGATAGATGCATTTGTAAAAGAAAGGCTGGGAAGCGGACTGGCCGCACCTTTCATGACATTATCCTTCATGGCATTGCTGGTGATACCGCATTTGAAACTGAGCGATAAGGGGCTTTTTGATGGAGACGAGTTTAAATTCGTATAATGGATAATGTAATAATTGATAATGGATAATGTTTTAGGCGTATCTGATTTTCTGCTATTTCACAGCACTTACGAGTGGAAGACATTGTTCATTATAACATTATCCATTGATTCAAAACTTCGCCGATAGCACTTTTATCGCCACACTATCCGTGCCCTTGGGGGCAAAATATTTTGTCTTGAAACTTTTGCTGCCACCCGGCTCTACGGTTTCATAGATGGTTTCATGGTCTTCTTCAAGAAGGGCGCCGGTTTTGCTGTAGAAAGATAATTTAAGGTCTACATCCTTATAGGAAACGATTTTTGCACTGTTGAATAAATTGCCTTTTATTACTGTCTGTCCCAGGAGATTGCGTTTATCCGAGCCCGTTACTTTAATAAACCGTTCCGGATTTTTTTGTTCGGTTACCGACAACTCTTCTTTAGTGCTTTCATATTTATCCTTCGCTTTCACATCGTATTTATTGTTGCTGGTACAGGCAAAGACCAGTATGGAGGCGCTGAGAAAAAGAACAGGCAATCGTTTCATATAACTGAATTTGGGGTGGGTTTGTAAAAAAGACATAACCAAAAATAAAGATACTGCGCTATTTTATTATAGATTTGTCGGCAGGAAAAGAAATTTAACTTATCGTTGCCGCAGGCTACATTCGAACAAAACAAAAACAGATGGTACACAATTTAAGCAAGGATCATTCATTGGTGAGTAACTGGGTGGCAGAACTAAGAAACGTAGATGTTCAGCAGGACCGGATGCGTTTTCGTCGCAACCTGGAGAGGATCGCTGAAGTGATCGGGTATGAGATCAGCAAACAACTGGAAACGGTAGATACGGAGATCACCACACCGATGGGAACGGCTACCTGCAAAATGCTGAAGGAACAACCGGTGCTGGCCACCATCCTGCGGGCGGGCCTGGCGATGCACAACGGGTTGCTGAGTTATTACGACCGTGCCGACAACGCATTCTTAAGCGCTTATCGTAAACATCATGCCGACGGGTCTTTTGATATCCAGGTAGAATACATGAGTTGTCCTGAAATTGATGGCCGGGTAGTGATCATCAGCGATCCGATGCTGGCTACCGGCGCTTCGCTGGTGAAATGCATCCGCTACCTGAAAGACGAAGGCAATATCAAAGAATTACATATAGTTTGTGCCATAGCCTGTACCGTGGGCATCGAATTTGTAAAACGCGAAGAACCCAAAGCGATCATCTGGTGCGGAGATATTGATGATGAACTTACGGCAAAAGGATATATTGTTCCGGGATTAGGTGATGCAGGGGACCTGGCTTACGGAGCGAAAATGCAGAGTTGAGTTTAGAGAACAGGGTTTAGGGGTTTAGGGCTTTAGAATATTCATGGGTTTGGATTGAAGGAGAATCTTTGTTCGCTTCCATCTAAACCTTTTGTTTTTTAATATTTCCGTATAGTTTAAAAATTTCTACTATAACAAACCTTCCTACCCCTGATCCCTGTTCTCTAAACTAATTAATAACCAGCCAATTGGCATTCCTTCCACTGTTAGCAAAAACTTTTGGCCAATTCGTGCAGCATTTTACCTCATTTCCTTATCTTTAATGCCTAAGAACTGTTTAGAAATGAGAAAAATACTATTAGTTGTTTTTGTACTACTGCTTACCGGTACCCTGAAAGCGCAAGACCCACATTTTTCGCAATTTTTTTCTTCCCCATTGACATTAAACCCTGCATTTACAGGTAAATTCGACGGTTTGTGGAGGCTCGCTGCCAACCACAGGGACCAATGGCCTTCCATACCAAAAGCATACGTAACTACCAGCGCCTCCATCGATTTCCCGATCCTCAAGAGTCGCATTCCGGAAGGGGATGTATTTGGTGTGGGCATATCAGGAGTGAGCGATCAGAGTGCAAATAACGCGTTGAAACTTAATTATGGTTCTGTTTCCATGTCGTATCACAAGGCATTGGATGAAAATGGTTACAATACGATCGGTGCAGGTTTCCAGGGAACATATTCCAGCATGAACCTCGATCTTTCCAAGCTTACTTTTGAAGATGAATTAAGGGCCAATGGCTTCGCACAAGGCACTTCACAGGATATTCCGATCATTCTTGCCAACGGCAATAAACAAAGTTATCTTGATCTGAATGCCGGTTTGTTATTCTCAGGTTCTACTAATGGGGAAAATAACTATTACCTCGGTGCTTCTATGTATCATATCAACAGGCCTAAGGTAAATTACACCGATAAAAGCTGGTACCTCAGTGGCAGGGTAACCATTCATGGTGGAGGTACTTTCCCTGTGTCGGATGTGGTTTCTGTAAATGCCTCGGTGATCCACCAGATGCAGAACAAAGCCAGCGAAACCACCTTGGGTGCTGCACTTTCACTGAATGCCGGTGGCGAAAGCACCAATCCTACAAATGTTTATATCGGTTCATGGGTACGCCTGAATGACGCAGTCATTCCTTATATCGGGCTTGAATTTGGCGGCCTCCGTATCGGCGCCAGTTATGATGTAAATATCAGCGACCTCAAAGCTGCAACCGGCAGCCGTGGTGGTTCTGAATTTTCTATCATTTACATCAAACGCCCATCGGATGTGAAGGGTATTCCTTGTCCTAAGTTCTAACTTTATTACACGAATTAAAGCGAATTACACGAATTAGCGAAGATTAAATAATTAGATTAAATGACAAACCCCACAGAAGTGGGGTTTGTCATTTAAAAGGTGGGCTACTTATAAAGCGGTCAACCTTTAAACCGTAATTCGTGTAATTCGCTTTAATTCGTGTAATAAAAAAATCAGTTTACCGGCCGCCCACTCACAAACTTATTCCCTTTGATATAAAACCTGTAAGGCAGCAACGCATCTTCACCGGCACTATCTATCCCTATTCTTTTACTTATGCCGATCTCGGCTTCTGCAACATTGGAATTCTTATCTTCATAAATACTGATCACATCATCCAGGAAGAGCAAACCCGAATGTTGTTTATTTATGCCCAATGCTTTCCCCACATTGCCGGGGCCTTTGGTAAGTGTATTGTCCGGCTTTGATTTGCCCGTACGTATCAGCATATCTTCTACTCCCTGCACCGGCTCCAGCGCCCGTATCAATACGGCATCCGGGATGCCCTTTTCATTCGTCACCACATTGAGCATCTGGTGCATGCCATAACATATATACACATATGCCGTACCCGCGGGTGAATACATATGCTCATTGCGGGCTGTCCGTTTACCCTTGTAAGAATGTGAAGCTTTGTCCGAAATAGCCATGTACGCTTCCGTTTCCACAATGCGGCCACTGGTGATAATACCTTCGATGTTGGTCACCACCACTTTGCCCAATAATTCGCGGGCAATGCGAACGACATCTTTGCGTTGGTAGAATTTGAGGGGAAGCTTCTTCATATGTCAATAGTGAATAGTCAATAGTCAAGCCTTCGAAGTTAATTCGTTTTATATAAAGTCTTTTCTGTCTGTAGTATAAAGTTCAGAGGTTTGACTATTGACTATTCACTATTCACTATCTTTATTCCCATGCTGAAGGAAATCATCATCTCCATACAGTCCTTTTTTGATGCGCACAAGTTTATCGTAAAAAATAAATTGTGGAAATGGATCATTGTTCCCGGGCTTATCTATACCATTCTTTTCATCGCCGGGCTTTGGTTGTTTCTCGTATCCAGCAATATGGCCATTGAATATATTTTTCTCAAAACAGGAGTAAAAGGCTGGCTCGATCGCAGCCAGGATGGTTTTTTAAGCTTCCTCTTCATCGTAGGCCAGGTGATGCTGCGATTGGTATTGCTGTTGTTTTATTTTTCCTTATTCAAATACCTGTTTCTCATCATCGGTTCGCCGGTATTCGCCTACCTGAGCGAAAAAACGGAAAGTATCATCGAAGGAAAAGATTTCCCGTTCAGCCTGGGCCAGCTGATGAAAGATATTGTACGGGGTATCCGGATCGCCTTGCGGAATGTGTTGTGGCAAACGGTTTACATCGTCACCATTCTGATCCTGTCTTTTATTCCGCTGGTAGGCTGGATCGCTCCGCTGGTGGCTTTCCTGGTGGAATGTTACTATTTCGGTTTTTCGATGCTCGATTATAGTTCCGAAAGAAACAAGCTGACGGCACAGCAAAGCATTCATTTTATCGGCAACCATAAAGGGTTGGCCATCGGCAACGGGCTGGTATTTTACCTGATGCACCTCGTGCCATTCATCGGGTGGTTATTTGCCCCCAGCTACGCTGTGATTGCGGCTACGCTCAGCCTGCTGAATGCCCGGAAAAACCATGTAATCATCTGACCTCCATCATGACGACAATCTACCTGATACCTTGTGTGCTCGCCGACGACGCTTTAGAAACCATTCCTCCATACATCATGGATGCGGTAAAAAAATGCACGGTGATATTTGCAGAAAACGAACGCACGGCGAGGCGTTTTTTGAAAAGTATGGACAAAAGCATCGTCATCGACGACTACGAATGGTATGCCATACATAAAGCTGAAGAAGAGCAGCTGCAACATTTCAGGCAAAAAATAAAGGAGAAAAAAACGATCGCGATCATCAGTGAAGCGGGCTGCCCCGGCATTGCCGACCCCGGGCAAATACTGATCAAAGCTGCACAGGAACTGAATTGCCTCGTAAAACCGCTTGTTGGGCCAAGTTCCATCTTACTGGCGCTGATGGCGAGTGGCATGAGCGGACAACAATTTGAATTTACCGGCTATCTTCCTATCGATAATGCTGAAAGAATAAAAAAACTGAAAGAACTGGAACTTGCTTCGCAAAAACACAACAGCACTAAGATCTTCATTGAAACTCCTTACCGCAATAACCAGCTGCTGGAATCCATCATCAAGACCTGCGATGGAAAAACGAAATTATGCATCGGTGTAAATATCACCGCTCCAAATGAAAGCATTCAGACACACACCGTTTGCGAATGGAAAAATAAAAAGCCGGAGCTTCATAAGCAACCGGCTATATTCCTGCTCTACGCAGGAAATCTATGATCTACGATGTATGATCTATGATACCTTTAATAAGTCAGTGTGTTTAATTATCGAAGACCTTCGAATTGAAGAAACCATAGATCATAGATCATCCATCTCAGATCATAGATTTATGGATTTATTTCCTTCATGTTCTTGATCTCATCCACAATGTATACCGTATAACCTCTCCAGGGCAGGGTGTGCTTGTATTCTTTGTAGTGCAGGTCAAAATATTTACCGCTGTTATTCATCAGTACAGTGGCGATGCTGTCGTTGGAAACGGAAAATTCAAATTCGTACGATTGCACCGTACCCGCCGCTTTCGACCTGAAACCTGACTGGATCAATTTGCCTTCGTATGTTTTGAAAACGTTTCCTTTTTTAACGAGATAATTCAATTCCCCGGATTTGACGCCTTCGCCAAATACATACCAGTATTGCCACCAGAGAAATACCCCGAGTATCAATACTATCACAAATGTAAATTTCCAGAAAAACCCTTTCCAGCCACTTTTCTTCTTTTCGGGCAAAGCACCTTTAAAATCTTCCATATGAATACTTTTTTATTACACGAATTTAAAATCGAATTACACGAATTACCTTAATTGGAATGCAACTTATACAACTTCCGGTTCTCTTATGACCTTCGAATATTTCACTATTCACTATTCACCATTCACTATTCACCATTCACTATTCACCATTCACTATTCACCATTCACAACCCATATTCACTTACCAGCCACATCAACGCCGCCATATTCACTGCACCCAGATCAAGCTCTCGTTTGCTCACTGCTTCAAACACATCCGTTTCAGCATGATGCAGATCGAAGTAACGCTGGCTATCCGGACTAAGCCCTGCCAGGGCCGTGCCGATATTTTTCAATGGCGCAATATCAGAGCCGCTGCCTTTGCCGGCAAAATCATATACGCCATAATCGTAAAACAAGGGTGCCCACTGTTTCACTTTATTTCTTCTGCCTTCACTCATATCCAGGTTGAACCCTCTCGGCGTATACCCGCCACCATCACTCTCCAATGCAAAAATATGCTGTTCATTTTTTTCCTTCGCCATTCTGAGATATGCCGCCCCACCGCCGCCGCCATTTTCTTCATTCATGAACAGCACGGCCCTTACCGTCCTTTTCGGGCGAAGGCCCAACGCTTTATATGCCCTGATGATCTCAATGCTTTGCATACAGCCCGCGCCATCGTCCTGCGCCCCTTCCGCCAGGTCCCAGCTATCGAGATGGCCGCCCACACTCAGTATCTCCTGCGGAAATTCGCTGCCCCTTATTTCGCCTATCACATTAAAAGACGGCACATCCGGAAACATAGTGCAGTTTGTTTTGAAATAACCGGTCAGCTGCATCTTACGCTTCAACTGGCTGCTGAGCCATTCCGCATCCTGCGTGCTGATAGCCACCGCGGGTATTTTTGGAAAAGAATCATTGTATTGGGTGGCCCCGGTATGCGGATGATCATCGATATTGCTCGCCAGCGAACGGACCATTACACCAATGGCGCCATACTTCGCCGCTTGCGCCGGACCGCTTCTACGCCCGCCACCATTGGTTCCGTAAGCCACAAACGTGCGCACATAGGTAGGGTTCATGGCGATATTAAAAAAGACGATGTTTCCTTTGATTACTTTTTCTCCCAAAGCCTGCAATTCTTCCATGCTGCGGACTTCGATGATGGAAGCCTTCACCCCATTTTTTCCTGTGCCAACACTATTTCCCAACGCAGTGAGCCTGAGGGGATATTTTGTGCCATTGGCCAGTTGAATGAACCCCGTTTCTTTTGCTCCCCGTTCCCAATGGGTCACCATACAGGGCTGGAGGTAAACCGTATCGGCCCCAGCCTGGCGAAGCATTTTTGCCGTGGCGTCAATGGCCAGTTGCGCATTGGCCGAACCGCTCAGCCTAGGGCCTATTTTTTTACAGAGATAACGCAGGTTTTCATAAGCGGTACTATTGCTCATTATTTCGTCGGAAAGTCTTTTGATAACCAGCGAATCGTTCTGCCGGCCATTTGCCATACCGGAACTGCAGAGGATGATTGTCGCGATAAGGAAAAATTTATTTCGCATAAGCGGGAATTAGTGAAACAAACTTAAACAATTAACCCTTCATCCTAATAATAAACTTATCTGATTATTTAATCGGTAAATTGCAGTCTCTTTTACAATTGAATATCATTCCTTATGAATATAGCGATCGTATGTTACCCTACATTTGGCGGCAGCGGGGTGCTTGCCACAGAACTGGGAAAAGCCCTTGCGGATAAAGGCCACAACATCCATTTTATCACTTACCAGCAACCGGTGAGACTCGGTGGTTTTCATGCAAATATTTTTTATCATGAAGTAAGGGTCCCTACTTATCCGTTGTTTGATTTTCCGCCATACGAAACTGCCCTGGCAAGTGCCATGGTGGATGTGGTGAACAATCATAAAATCGATCTTTTGCATGTGCATTATGCTATTCCGCATGCGTCAGCAGCTTATATGGCCAAGCAGATCCTGGCCAAACAAAACAAACGCATCCCGGTGATCACCACGCTTCATGGAACCGACATCACGCTGGTGGGCCGCGACAGCACCTACAGCCCTGTAGTGACATTTTCGATGGAAGAAAGTGACATACTCACCGCCGTATCGGAGAACCTGAAAGAAGAAACCTACAAAAATTTCACGATCGACAAGCCAATAGAAGTGATCCATAATTTTGTGGATGTAAAACGTTTTCACAAAAAGAAAGTGGATGCTTTTAAAAAGCTCATTGCGCCAAATGGCGAAAAGATCATTGTACATGCGTCCAATTTCCGCAAGGTGAAAAGAGTGGATGATGTATTGAAAACTTTCCTGCTCATCAATGAAAAAATACCGAGCAAATTATTACTGATAGGCGATGGCCCTGAAAGGCCGCATGTAGAGTCGCTTACAAGAGATTGTGTTCCTTGCGCCGAAGTGAAATTTTTGGGCAAGCAGGAACAGATGGAAGAATTGCTTTCTATCGCAGACCTCTTTTTACTCACCAGTGAATATGAAAGTTTCGGATTGGCCGCACTCGAAGCGATGGCCGCCGAAGTACCCGTTATATCTACCAATGCAGGTGGTTTGCCGGAAATAAATATCAATGGCTATTGCGGTTATATGAGCGACATCGGCGATGTGGAAGATATGGCGAAAAATGCCATCAGCATTTTACAGGATGAAGCCGTGCATGCGCAATTCCGGCATAATGCTTTGGCACAGGCGAAAAAATTTGATATACATAATATAGTTCCGAAATACGAGGCGTTGTATAAAAGCGTTCTGTAAATGTATGATGTGAAATGTATGATGTATGATTTCTTCAAATTTGAAGTTCGTTGTATCCATGCATAAGTCTTACAATCCGAAAGACATCATACATCTTACATCAAAGATCATACATTGCATTTATCTTCTTCTGAGCCATTTTTCTGCATCGAAACTGCTTTTTTCGTCGCTCATATAGAAGTCGATGGAGCCGGTACCATCATAGCCCGCAGCTACTTTGCCTAATACCTGGCCATATTTAACCTGTTGTCCTTTACTTACGTTTACTCCACTAAGGTTGGTATATGTGGTAAAATATTCTCCATGTTGTATTACAACAAACGGCTGCTCATCATTCGGAAAAGAAGCCACTACTTCGCCATCGAATATGGCCTTTACCGGTGTGCCAATCGCTGCCGCAATGGTAGTACAGGTTGTTACGATACTGCCTCCGCCAGGTAATGTATTCGATCCGAAATGCATGCTGACACCACCATTATCCACGGGCCATGGAAGGCTTCCCCGATTCTTTTTAAAGTTATTGTTTAACGTGATATTCTCCGCATTCAACAACACGCTCTCCACTTTTTTAGCAGGCGTTTTTGCAACCGGTGTCTTTACAGATTTGGTGGTAGTAGTTGTAGGATTACTGGTAGTTGGATTGTTTGTAGGCGTATTATTCTTTGCCGCAAGGCGGTCTGCTTCTTTTCTTCTGCGTTCATCTTCTGCAGCTTTTGCCAGTGCAGCTTTACGGGCTTCATCCTGCGCACGTTTAATAGCAGCAGTGATAGCAGAATTCACTTTTTTCATCTGCTTTTGCTTGGCCGCCATCTGGTTGCTCAATTGTTTTCCCTGCTTTTGCAATTCAGCCAGTATTCTGTCCTTTTCCTTTTTCTGTTCTTCCAGCGTCTGCATTTCTTTGCTCTGCACCTGCAGCGTACTGCTCTTCTTCACTTTTGCACCGCCAAGATCTTCAATCCTTTGCTTACGCAGATCCTGGGTACGCAAAATATTCTGTCCCTGCATTTCACGATAGTTGCGGTAACTTTTCAGATACGCGATACGTTTGATGGCATCATTGAAATTATCGGCGGAAAAAATAAAATTGAGGAAGTCGTAATTGCTTCGGTTCTTGTAAGCATACACCATGCTCCTGGCGTATTCCTGTTTCAATGTATCCAGTAAACGGTCGTACCTGTTGATGTCTTTCTGGATGCTGTACATATTGTTGTCCAGCACACGCAGATCCTTGTTCAGGTTTTCGATCACCCTGTCCTGCAGGTTTACTTTTTTGGTGATGGTCTGCCATTGAAAGAGACTGGCTTTGGTTTCCGTCTTGTTGGCCTTAAGTAATTTCTCCGTTTCATCTATCTCGCGTTTCAGATCCTGGCGCTGCTTTTCTAATTCTTCTCTTGTTTGTTGTGCAAACGAAAAAGTAGTGATCATACAAAAAAAAGAAAGGCAGAAAAAGGCTCTGAGCATAGTTGAAATTTAAATTAGGTTTTACAAATATAAATTTTACCCGCATAAGATGCCGTGTAAAATTCATACCTGCTTAAAAATAACGACTATTTCCTTTTATAATTTTTGGGGATAGTTAAACCCACCGATAAATCTTTGTTAAAGTCAAACTGTTTGTATTTCATCTGCACATCCAGTTTGTTTTTTTCGGAGATGCTGAGCTCTCTGTAAGTAGAGAAAGAAACATCATTCGACTTTTCATATTCATCATAGGAGATGTTGGCGGTCCTGTTGCGGGCCATATCCACATCATCGAGTTTGATGCGATAGAGAAGGCTATTATCAGGAGTCAGTGTCATGAGGTTTTTAAAATTCGCGTCGGATGAATTGACTAAAATATAATTATCTACTTTCTTAAACGTAGCGGATTGGTCGTTGAAAAAAATCGGGTTGCCGATCAGCAGATCCTGTAATGTTTTAAAATCGAAAGGGATCTTTGTCACTTCCTGCAGGTAATCCAGCGAACGGTATTGCACGGTCTTTTCGCGTTTGTCCATCAGTACCACACTATCCTTTGTAATGAGCGCCCTGTATACTTCTACGTTGAGGAAGGTAGCCGACAACGATATCCATATAGCACTGTCTTTTACTATACGCACCACCGCGGTGATGTCCGGATTTTTTCCTTTGCTATCCTGCGATTCCACTTTTATCTTAGCCGAAAAAGTCTTGAAATCGATGTAATTCTTCTGAAGGTTTTCACGGGTTGTCTGCGCCAGCTGGATGGCTTCCTTACTCGTCTGATCCCTGATCACATTTGTAGTGTCCTTCGGGGCTATCGCATTGTTGATCACCCGTTTTGTAGGGCTGCAGGAAAATAAAAAAATACTACTTAGTATCGTTAAATAAAAAAATGTCTTCATCTGTTGATTTGCTTGATTAATTTGTTCCTGTGTGGCCGAATCCTCCGGCACCTCTTACCGTTTCATTCAATTGTTGTACCAATATCAGCGAAGCTGTTTCCACTTTGGCCACAACCAGCTGCGCAATGCGGTCGCCGTTGACAATGGTTTGTTCTTCGTTGCTGAGATTTATCAGCAATACTTTCACTTCGCCCCGGTAATCGCTGTCGATGGTGCCTGGCGTATTAAGACAGGTGATACCGTTTTTTACCGCAAGCCCGCTTCTTGGCCTCACCTGCACTTCATACCCCACCGGAATTTCCATGAATATCCCTGTAGGTATCAACTGCCGCTCCAGTGATTTCAATACTACCGGCGAATCAAGTTTTGCCCTTATATCCATACCTGCCGATCCTTCTGTAGCATAGGCCGGTACAGGGTTTTCCGATTCATTGATGATGTTGATCCTTACCTCGTTCATTATTATTTTTTATCTGATTAATAAAACTGTTCCCTTTATTATTTGCTCAGGTCCGCTGCCCGTCCTGAAACGCATCAACCATACATATGTCCCCGTTGGTTGCTCTTTTGAGCGAGTTGTACCATCCCAGCGGATATTCTGATCATTTGATCTGAAGACCATTTCTCCGTACCTGTTATACACACTCAACTCGAATAATTTTGCTGAGGTATTTTGCAGCAATCCGAACTGATCATTCCAGCCATCCCCATTGGGAGTAAAGGCCGAAGGAAAATATATTTCACAATTACCATACGCGACTTTTATCGTATCGCTGATGATGCAATTAACATTACTTTCAAATGTAACCCAATATTTGCCAGGTTTTGTAATCGTTATCAACGGGCCTGTAGTGCCATCGTTCCATACAAACTTACTTCCCTGCAGGTTTGTTTGCAAAACAACAGGTTTTTCCACACATACGGTTGTATCGTTACCAAGATTTACATGGATGGATGGTTTTTGTGACAGGATGATCGTATCCCTGGAAATACAACCTGATAATTCAGCTTCCAGCCAATACAAGCCAGGCTGGCTCACCAATATGGAATCCGACACCTGGCCGCTACTCCAAAGATAATTTTCAGCCTTTGTTGATGGGCGGATGATGAGCGTATCGCTCCTGCACAACGCTTTGTCCTGCGGAAGTACAACTCCCGAGTTTTCGAGCACCAGCGACTGTGTATAAGTCAGTGCCTGCAATTCATTGAGGGCGCATCCCTTACGATAAATAATGAGTGTGATTGTGTAAGTGCCGTATGCCGCATATTCGTGCTGCGGATCCAGCTGGGTAGATTGCTGGCCATCGCCGAAATTCCAGCGGGCTGAATCTACATCTGCGGTATAACTGATAGTACATTGTATTTTTTTTGTAACGCAATCGTTACGTGTAGTCGAAAATTTATACTCCGCATATCGCGGCACAAGATCGCTGGCTATGAAATTAGGCAACCCGGATTCGGAAAGATAGCCTCCCGCTACATTGCGCCTGAGTATGATTGCATTGTAATTGAAATTGCAACCCGGGCCGGCTACATCCGGATCTTCTATAACAGATAATGCCGAGTCTTTCCAGAGTGTGAGGTAAATTTTCTGATCGGGGCCAAGCTGCATGCCGCCTGCAAACCAGTCGGCCCGCTGTGTGACCAATTGCCCGGATGCGATGATAGCCGCATTACCCGGCAGGGCTATATTGTACTGGTAAAGCGCCAGTGTTTGTGAAGCGCTGTTGTTGGAACTTACATACAACATATTGCCACCCGGCGAAAACTCAATTCCGTATACGCCCCTGTATGCGCTTTGTACTGGTGTTGGGTTGGGATCAAAATCCATCGAACCCGATATCACCCCGGTGGTATTATTGAACCTGGCCAGCTGAACCCGGTTAAGATTTCCGGCAAATGCCGCCGCCATCCATTGACCATCAGCAGAAAATTTTATGGCCCCGATCGAATTATTCTGAATGCCACCCACAACAAGTGATGTATTACTGATCACAGGGCTCGTGTTCAATCCGGCAGAAGTGAGCAGGTAACTGTAATACATGCTGCTGTTCCAGGCTTTGACCACTACCCACACATCTTTTTTGTTGCAATGGCGCACAGCAGCTATTTTTTCAAATATCGGTTCGTTTATTTCGATATTCTTTTCGGTTGGAATGACAGCCCCCAGACCACCATCGGATGTCATATCCACTACCGAATACGTGAGCGGCTGATAATCCACGCTGGCGGCGCTTACAATAAAAATATAATACCGGGTAGATGAGCCGGGCTGAAGTATGGCCACACTGTTGCTCGTGCTGCTCATGTCGCCATAAAGGCCATCACCATTCTGCATGACCTGATTTTTCCTGTTGTAAACTTTTACCCCATTGGTGTAAAAAAGCAGTCTGCCATTTCCATCAGAAACAGATGAACTGCCCTCGAAGCTGGACAATTGGCCATTCATGATCGCCTGAGGCGGCGATTGATTGAAAGTAATACCCGCCCTGTTGCCAAACAACCAGTTATTGGCCGTTTTTTGGGCACCCCCTTTCATTCCGGAAAACGAAAGGAGCAGGGTGGCAATATAAAAGGGCTTTTTCAATCAGAGTGATGATGACTTATTTTTTTAGCAGGATGCTTGCATAGGCAAACAATCCTTCCTCACGTCCTGCAAACCCCATCGTTTCAGTTGTTGTCGCTTTTATGGAAACATCTTCCTGCCCGATATTCAGGATGGAGGCAATGGCTTCCTGCATCTGCGGGGCGTGCTTCATGATCTTAGGCTCTTCCAGGCATACTGTACTGTCGATATTCACGATCTCATAACCTCTGGCCGCAATAAGGGCATATGTTTCTTTCAATAATATCTTGCTGTCGATATTCCTGAAGCGGTCATCCGTATTTGGAAAATGCTTGCCTATATCGCCCAGGCAGAGCGCCCCCAGCATTGCATCGCAAATGGCGTGAAGTAATACGTCGGCATCGCTGTGCCCAACGGCGCCTTTATGATGCGGTATCTTCACTCCGCCTATCCATAGATCCCTTCCTTCTTCCAGCTGATGGAAATCCACGCCTGATCCTATTCTATATGACATGTTGATTAAGTTGATTGTAAATATCGTGTTTATTATAATAAAAAAGCGCTCCGTAAATACGGAGCGCTTAATAAATATTTATTAAGTCAGCTTATTTTCCTTCGAAGATAAGGCTGAAACGCAATGTGTTTGAAAGTGGGTTACGGTTGATACCAGAACCTGAAGGCAGAAGGTATGCAAAGTTCAAACCAACAGTGTTGTATTTCAAACCAGCACCTACAGTGAAGTATTTACGGTTACCTTTCAGTGGGCTTTCGTAGAAATAACCAGCACGGAAAGAGAATTGATCTTTGTACCAGTATTCAGCACCGATAGCAGCAGTGATCTCACGGAATTCTTCGCTTCCTTTACCATCACCGAATGAGCTGAACCAGCTGCTAACAACACCTTTAGAACGGTAGTCAGCGATACCAGCGCTGTCATCTAATTGTGGAGGAGTTGGAACCAACAGTTTGTTTACGTCAGCTGCGAAAGTGATTTTGTTATCAGCATCGAATACTTTGGTGTATGCTGCACCGATTCCAAGGTTAGCAGGGATGAAATCTTTCTGATTGTCATCGCTGGTGTAACCAATTTTACCACCAAGGTTGCTCAAAGTAACACCCCAGTTCAAACCACCGCCGTTTTCTTTAACGCCATTGTGGAAGTAATGAAGGTCACCGGCAACAGTAGAACCTTTTTTATAGTTAACACCGTTTACAGATCCACCTGCGAGGTCAGAGCTGATATAACGTACCGCTACACCCAAACCGGATTTGGCACCCAGTTTCCTTGAGTAGCCGAGGTCAACCGCATATTCGCGTGGACGGAAGGTATTCAATTCTGTACCCTGGTCGTTTGTGAAAGTAATATTACCAAGACTGAAATACCTGAAACCAAGAGACAAAGCCTGGTTATCATCTAATTTATAAAAACCAGCGCCTGTAGCAAGATAAACATCTTTCAGGTCAAGATCGTTCAACCATGGAGTATAAGTAACACCAGCACCATATTTCTGAGATGAGAATGGAGTTTTTGCAAGGTTCCAGAAGCCAGAATAGGCATCAGGAGATGTTGCTATACCTACATCACCCATACCGCCTGCACGGGCATCTGGTGATATTCTTAAAAAAGGAACTGCGGTCGTTACCACGCTTGGGTTTCTTACACCTGTTCCGCTCTGTGCTTCAGCCACAGTTGCGGTGCCTGCTAATAATAACATTAAGGCAGTTAGTTTCAATGTTGCTTTTTTCATGCGTTTTGTTTGTCTTGGTTAGGTAGACTTACCTCTATAAGCGTTTATTTAATTGTTTTTGCTGTGTTTGTAAAAATAGTAGATTTCTCTTAATTAAGACAATAAAATTATAAAATCTTGTTAAAAATCACCTTCTATTATTCCTCAAATATAGTCGAATTTGCAATTGTCGGCAAAATTTCTTAAAATCTTTGTAAAATGCTGCCTGTGTTTAGAGAAACGATATTACGCAAAAAATATTATTTTAAAATTATTTTTCTTGCAATAATATCTTTATCAGGCAAATACCAAATCCTTTGCAGATTTCGTTTTTATGCTAAATATTTAAAATTGGGGATAACGAAAAACCGAAATCAATCAAAAACATTTATATTCGCAGCTAGTATTCCCCAAACAATAATAAAGAAAACCTTTCGTTAAAAGAATTGGAAAAACGAATGCACATGCAAAAAATCATTTCAGGTAAAAGTCTGATGCTGGTAGCGATAGCTGCCCTGTCTTTAAGCGCTTGTAAGAACGGTGGCTTATTTGGCAAGAAAAAAGGAAAGTCTGATGTAACAGGCTGGAACTACGATGACAAGAACATGGGTAATTTCCATGTGGCTAAAGTAAAGTACCCTAAAGCCGGGCCAGGACTTGTATTCGTACAGGGTGGTTCGTTTGTAATGGGTGCAAAAGATGAAGATGTTATGGGCGACTGGAACAATGTTCCCCGCCGTGTGACTGTTCCTTCATTCTTTATCGATGAAACTGAAGTAGCCAATGTTCACTACCGTGAATACCTCTACTGGCTGGAAAACACTTTCAGCAACGATACCAACATCATCAACAAAGCGCTTCCTGATACCCTGGTATGGAGGGAAGAGCTCGCTTATAACGAACCTTACGTGGAGTACTACTTCCGTTACCCTTCTTATAACTACTATCCGGTAGTTGGGGTAACCTGGCAGCAGGCTTACGATTTTTGTATCTGGAGAACGGATCGTGTGAACGAACTGAACCTGATGAAAAAAGGTTATCTGAAAAAAGATGCCGCGAAAAGGGAAATGAAAGGTGCAGGTGCTGATGGGTCCTTCAACACTGAAACTTACCTGATGAACCCGGAAATGATCCAGGCAAGGAACAAACCTAAAAAATCTGACCTGAAAGATATAAATGGTAAACCTCGTGCCAACATCCGTATGGAAGATGGTATCCTCAACATGGGCTACCGCCTGCCAACAGAAGCTGAGTGGGAATATGCCGCTTATGGTTTGCTGGATCAGAACCCTAATCCACGTAAAAAAGAAAACAAGTCCGGTGAAGAAAACCGTTCTAACCAGCAGATATATTCCTGGAGCAAAAACCCGAATGGCCTGAGGGACAACCGCAGGGGTTCATGGCAGGGTAAATTCCTGGCTAACTTCAAACGCGGTAATGGTGACAACATGGGTATCGCCGGTGGTCTGAATGACCGTGCTGCTATTCCAGGTAACGTAAAGACTTTTTACCCGAACGCATTTGGTCTGTATAATATGAGTGGTAACGTAAGCGAGTGGGTTGGTGACGTTTACAGGCCGATGACTTCTGTGGATGCACAGGATTTCAACTACTTCCGTGGTAACAAATTCCAGAAATACTACAAGAACAGCTCCGGCGAATACGAAAGGGACAGCCTTGGCCGTCTGAAGAAAACGGATATTTCTGATGAAGAAGTTAAGAACCGTGCTAACTACCAGCACAATAACGTGATCAACTACCTTGATGGTGATTCTTCAAGTGGTGTGTTCTACGGTTATGGTGTTACTTCCCTGATCAACGATTCATCAAGGGTGATCAAAGGTGGTAGCTGGAACGACAGGGCTTACTGGTTGTCACCAGGTGCACGCCGCTTCATGCAGCAGAACACCGGGGCCAGTACAGTTGGTTTCCGTTGCGCACAGACTTACCTCGGCCCTCCGGAAGGACCCGGGTTTAAAGAAGGTAACAACTTCGCTAAAAGAAAGCAAAAAGGTAAAAAGAAATAATATTGATCCCCCGGTTTACCGGGGGATTTTTTTGCCTATACTTTGCCGGGAAGACAGGAAGAAAAATAAATTCCTTCCTGTCTTCCCGGTATTATTTTATGTTCCTGAAATTTTTTCTTCCCGTCTTCCCGGCAAAAAAATTACTTTTGAAATATGCAAATCGAAGACCTCTATAAAATATATTTAGAATATCCCGGCATACAGACCGATACCAGAAAGATTAAACCAGGTGACATTTTTTTCGCATTGAAAGGCCCTAATTTCAATGGCAACGATTACCTGCAGAAAGCCCTGGAACTGGGAGCAGCCTATTGTGTAGGCGATGAGCCGCAGTCCGGAATCAATGACCGCATACTGATCTTTGATGACTCACTCGAGACGTTGCAGCAGCTGGCAAAATATCATCGCCAGCAATTCAAGATCCCGTTCATCGCCATCACCGGAAGTAATGGAAAGACCACTACTAAAGAACTGGTGCATGAAGTGTTGTCTGCAAAATATAAATGTTATACCACCGAAGGCAATCTCAACAATCACATCGGCATCCCGTTAACCATCCTGAAAATAAAACCCGATGCGGAAATTGCTGTAATAGAAATGGGCGCCAATCACCAGAAAGAAATTGAAGGTTACTGCCGCTATGCTTTGCCTACACATGGCAATATCACCAACATCGGCAAGGCGCACCTCGAAGGCTTTGGCGGCGAAGAAGGCGTAAAAAAAGGCAAGGGAGAGTTGTTGGTTTATCTCCGGCAAAATGGTGGCACCGCTTTTATCAATAATGATTACGCGGTTTTAATAGAATTATCAGCCGGAATCAGCGATATTATTACTTACGGCACATCCGCCGCAGACTATATTGGCGAAATCAGGCAAGACAGCGGATTGCTGGAAGTAGCCATTACAAAAGGCGCTGATCTGCCTTCCATAAAAACCCAGCTTGTCGGCGGCTACAATCTGCCGAATGTACTTACAGCGGTATGTATAGGAAAGACATTCGGCGTGCCGGATGAACACATCAGGACTGCCCTGGAGCAATATGTTCCGTCCAACAGCCGCTCTCAATTACTGCAGAAAGGAACCAACAGGATCATCCTCGATGCCTACAATGCCAACCCAACCAGCATGAAAGCCGCTATTGAGAATTTTGCAAAAATGGAAGGTGGAAATAAAGTACTGGTGCTGGGCGGAATGATGGAACTGGGTGATGCCAGCGAAAAAGAACATGCACAGATCGTGGAAACTATAGCAAAATACCATTGGACAAAAGTGGTGCTTGCCGGCAAAGACTATCAGCAACTTCCCGCCGGTTACCTGCATTTCAATAATTCAGCCGAAGCGGCGGAATGGTACAAAACGCAGCATTTTGAACATGCACAGATTTTGGTAAAAGGCAGCAGGAGCATGCAGATGGAAAAAATATTGGAGTGATTTTCCTTTACAGTGTAGAAAAGCCCTACATTTGCAACCCACAATAATAAAAGGAGACGTGTCCGAGTGGTTGAAGGAGCACGCCTGGAAAGTGTGTATATGGGAAACTGTATCGCGAGTTCGAATCTCGCCGTCTCCGCAAAAAGGTTCAATGTTGAAAGTTCAACGTTGAACCTTTTTTAGTTTTGAGTATTATCAATGCCCCCGTCAACCATCAACCATCAACCATCAACCATCAACCTTCAACCTTCAACCTCCGCTGCTTTCTTCAGTTTCCTCTCGAGAACAAAAGTGCCAAATGGCAGCAATGATGCGATAAAAGCCAGCACCACTTTGCCAAAGCTCCATTTATATTTTATCCATACCATCAGCAGCAATGCCATGAACGCAACGAACAGCACGCCATGCGCCCAGCCTACATATTTCACCGCATGAGGAAAATTGCCCCAGTATTTCAGCGGCATCGCAATAAGTAATAATACTAAATAGGAAACGCCTTCGGCGACTGCTACGGAGAGAAAGTTTTTTAGTAGGCTATTTTTCATAAAGTGAATGGTGAATAGTGAAACCGCCGAAGTTTGTAAATAGTTCTGGAAGGCTTATAAAATTGCAAGATCATATTTAACCTTCGCGAATTCCTGCCTGTTGCGGAGCAAAATTGTGGCTTTACCCAAATAGTTTCTCCGCATTTGCCGTGGTTGCCGCAATTACTTCCTCCTCTGTTATTTCTTTTGCTTCGGCGATCTTTTTTACTATATAACCGAGATAACTGCTTTCATTTCTTTTGCCCCGCATCGGCACTGGTGCCAGGTAGGGCGCATCAGTTTCGAGTACAAGATGCTGCAGATCCAAGTGCTTCAATACTTCCGCCAGCCCGGAATTCTTATACGTCACTACCCCACCTATCCCCAGTAAAAATCCTGCATCTGTTATCTGTTTTGCCTGGTCGGGTGTGCCGCCAAAACAATGAAAGATCCCGTTCAGGGATGTATCCCTATATTTTTTGATTATATCGATCGTTTCCTGCATCGCATCCCGGGTGTGCAATACCAACGGAAGGTCGTATTGAAGTGCAAGCCTGATCTGGTGTTCCAGCGCAAGATATTGTTGCTCAACAAAAGTTTTATCCCAGTAGAAATCCAATCCTGTTTCTCCGATGGCGGAAAACTTTCTTTCAGAAAGCCATTGTTCAATGATCTCCAGCTCCCGTGCATATCCTGCATTTACCGAGCAGGGATGCAAACCTATCATGGCAAAACATTTTCCGGCATATTCGTCTGCCAGCGATATCATGGCATCATGCGTGCCGCTATCGATTGCAGGAAGATAAAATTTATTCACTCCCGCCGCCTCTGCCCTCTGTATCATTTCAGTCCGGTCGCTGTCAAATTCCGACGAGTAAAGATGGCAATGTGTATCTATCATAACCACAAATTTATCAAAAGTTTTCCGTGTTGCTCGATGTCGAAACATTAAAAAATGCGGGAAACCATGTTTTCGCAAAAAAAATTTTGCTTGTATTATTTCCATGTTGTAACTTGTCGTCAGTTTTCATAGGGTACGGATTAAAAACGGGCCAGGGTTTCTACCCAGGCCCACTTTTTTTTAAGACATTTAAGCCGATAATTTTTCAAAAGAAAACCCTTTCCCCGAGAAATAATTCAACACCCGCGGCAACGCAAACTTCACTTTTTCCCCGGCTTTTTCACTATCATGAAATACGATCACCGATCCTTCTTTTGCATGTAGTACCACGTTTTGGAGACATCTTTCGTTATTAACAGATGTATCAAAATCACCGCTCAACACAGTCCACATGATCGTCTTCAATTCAAACCTGTCCGCCTTAAGTTGTTTTTGCTGAAAAGAAGATATCCTGCCGTAAGGTGGCCTGAAAAGTTTACTGTCAATATATTTTTTAGCTTCGGCTATATCATCCAGGTAAATGGCATCCCCTGTTTTCCATCCATTCAGATGGTTAAACGTATGATTGCCTACTGCATGGCCTTCGTCGAGTATCCTGCTGTAAATTTCAGGATGTGCCACCACGTTTTTTCCTATACAAAAAAAAGTGGCTTTGGCGCCCACTTTTTGCAATTCATCCAATACAAATGGCGTCACTGCAGGATGCGGCCCATCATCAAAAGTGAGGAACAATTGTTTCTCCGTAGTAGCTATTTCCCATACCCTGTCGCTGTAAATTTTTTTGAGCCAGCCGGGCGTTTTAACAAAATAAAACATGAGGCAAATTAGAATTAATAATTAATAATGTGTAATTAATAATTGCCTTACCCCTCAGGATGCTCCAACACCAATAAAAATGCAGTTTACAAAGTAATAGTTACTCTATAAACTGCATTCCCCATTTCAATTCTTAATTCTTAATTCTTAATTCAATAAGGTAGTATGTACGTACTCACAATACCGTTCGTCCCCGTCCATACGATCTTGAAGTAAAAGTTTCCTGAAGGGCACGAAACCGGGTTGCCCGCCGAATCCAGTCCGAAAGTGACTACCGTTGTCGCCAGCAGCCGCTGATGCGTCACCTGCCCGCTTACCAGCCTGAAATTGCAATCCTGGCGGATAACCATCGGCGTAGAGATGGAGGTAACAAATTCATTTCCAAACCGGTTTGTTCCCCATTCGGAAATACCGGTGATATTTCCATCCGTATGCGTTCCATTCGTAGTTATCACAACGCCGTTATTATAAGTAAATACCCTTTCTTTAGCGATCTGCCATACACGCTGCGACCCATTGTCAAATGTGATACTCATGCCCGTACTTGAAATAGTATGTTTGATAGTTCCCAGCGTTGCCAGGTCGCGAAGCCGGCCGCCCGACACGTTTGTGATGGTAGTGGTACCATTGATAGTGATACTTTTTCCATCTAAAATACGGGTGACTTTCAGCTGCTGAACATCCACTGTCAACACCGCACCGGCATCTTTCCAACGGGAAGCCAGTGGCATCGACAGCACCACAACACCGGTACGGGTGCGGGTTCCGCTGCAATTTTGTCCATTGTAAGTGATGGTGATCCTCCGTTTTCCATCGGCAGAATCCAGTACTGCCGTTGCATCGCAGATAACTCCCATGGTGCTTTCTACAAAGCCATCAAAAGCTACAAAATTGTCAATGGAGGTGTTGGCATCATTCGCCACCGCATCGATCTCCTGCGAAAAACGTGATTGATCATCTGAATGTTGCGCCAGGTCGGTGTTGTCCGCTACAGGGTTTGTATCATCTTTTTTACAGCTGGTAAAAAGTACCGCCACTGCCAGCAGGCAGCTTAAAAAGAATGGAATTACCTTTTTCATAAATTTAGTTTAAAAGTTAGTTAAATATTTCGGCCTGCTCATAGAGTCTGTTGGAGCGGGAAGGTTTAACGCTATCCGTAATTTATTTTTTCGGGGAGATCAAAAGGTTCAAAAGGTTCAAGAGTTCAACGGTTCAATGTTTGCGCCCCCCAACCTCCTGAACCTTTTGAACCTTTGAACCGTTGAACTCTTGAACTGGTGAACCTTTGAACTTTCAACCATCAACCTTCAACTTTCTTATCTTTGCCGCATGAGTAAAAAAGTAAGGGTACGTTTTGCCCCAAGTCCTACAGGCGGCCTGCATTTAGGCGGTGTGCGCACTGTTTTATATAATTATTTATATGCAAAAAAACATGGTGGCGATTTCATCGTGAGGGTGGAAGATACCGACCAGACAAGGTTTGTACCTGGTGCTGAAGAATATATTTTCCAGTGCCTGGAGTGGTGCGGTTTGCAACCGGATGAAAGTGTATTGCACGGAGGCGAATACGCCCCATACCGCCAGAGCGAAAGAAAAGAAATGTACAGGCAATATGCCGAGCAGCTGGTAAAAAATGGCCATGCCTATTATGCATTCGACACACCCGAAGAGATCGAAGAGATGCGGGAATCGCTGAAAGCCAAAGGAAGCCACAGCCTGCAATACGATTATAACATCCGCCATAAAATGAATAATTCCGTGCGCCTTTTGCCGGAAGAAACACAAAAATTACTGGATGCAGGCACTCCACATGTGATCCGTATCAAGATAGAACCTAACCAGACAGTGAGCTTCACGGATATGATCCGCGGAGAGATCACCTTCGATACCAATACGGTTGACGATAAAGTTTTACTCAAAGCAGATGGCATGCCCACTTACCATCTTGCTGTGGTGGTAGACGACCACCTGATGAAAATATCGCATGCTTTCCGTGGCGAAGAATGGCTGCCGAGTGCGCCTGTTCATATTCTTTTATGGAAGTATTTGTTCGGAGTAAATGAAATGCCCGAGTGGGCGCATCTCCCGTTGATATTGAAACCGGATGGCAATGGCAAGCTCAGCAAACGCGATGGAGACCGGCTGGGCTTTCCGGTGTATGCGATGGACTGGACAGATCCTAAAACCGGCGACCTTACCAAAGGCTTCAAAGAGATCGGATTTTTACCGGAAGCGTTCAACAACCTGCTGGCAGTGCTTGGCTGGAATGATGGTACGGAACAGGAAATTTTTTCACTGGAAGAACTCATTGAAAAATTCTCGATGGACCGGGTGCATAAAGGCGGTGCAAAATTTGATTTTGAAAAAGCCAAGTGGTATAACCACGAATGGATAAAAAAATTGCCCGCCTCCAATTATTCCGGCAGGGTGAAAGATATTTTTATCGCCAGCGGAATTGAAGTGAAAGATGAGGCATATTTCATCTCCGTGCTCGACCTGGTAAAAGACCGTTGCACCTTGCTTCCCGACTTTGTACAACAGGCCGGCTACTTTTTCTCTGCTCCGCAAACATTGGATACAGAAGCGGTAAAACCAAAATGGAGTGAAGCCAAAAATGATTTTTTCGAAGAATACATCCAACAGTTAACTGCTCTTGCAACATGGGATGTTGCTTCCATTGAAAATACCTTCAAAGATCTTGCGGCAGCAAAAAACATCAAGCCAGGTGAATTGCAACTACCGATGCGCATCATGCTGGTAGGTGGGAAATTCGGGCCCGCTGTATTTACGATTGCTGAAATGATCGGGAAGGAAGAAACGATTGCACGAATAAAAAATGCATTGGTTATATTTGGATAATTTTATGGCTTAGAGATCAGATTTTAGTATCCTCTTCATCCCTAAACCCTAATCGTTAAACTTTATGAACAGACCCATACGGATATTGGTTGCAAAAGTAGGATTGGATGGCCACGACCGTGGCGCCAAGGTGATCGCTACCGCATTGCGTGATGCAGGTATGGAAGTGATCTACACCGGCCTTCGGCAAACACCGGAAATGGTAGTGAATGCTGCCTTGCAGGAAGATGTGGATGCCATCGGCGTAAGCATACTCAGTGGAGCACACATGACTGTTTTTCCAAAGATCATGCAGCTGCTGAAAGAAAAAAATATGAACGATGTATTGCTCACCGGTGGTGGCATCATCCCGGAAGATGATATCAAAACATTGAATGAAATGGGTGCAGGAAAATTATTCGTACCGGGCACTACTACTTCTGAAATATCAGAATACATTAAAAACTGGGTGAAAGAAAATCGTAATTTTTAAATATCGGGCAGCATGATGCGTTTGCGCTTGCTGTAGATCCTCAGTGCCACTACAAATACTACACAGGTGGCAAGGTTGATATCAGAAGGAAGATTGAATCCTTTCAACAGAAGGTACACCACTCCACCCGCTGCACAAACCGTAGCATACAATTCGCCCCGTTTAAAAAGATTGGGGACTGCATTACAAAATATATCGGCGATCAGTCCCCCGAAAGTGGCAGTGATAACGCCCATCACCAACGCATAGGGATCGTTGAGCTGATTGCGCAGACTTACTTCTATACCTGCCGCCGTAAAGAGCCCTAACCCGATAGCATCTGTAAAAAATATCGTACGGTGAAATTTGTTCACGTTTGTTTTCAACAGGAAAGTAATCGCTGTACCGGCAAAAACCAATAGTAAAGCCCCATTGTTATTTACCCAATTCACCGGCCTTATCCCGATCAGCAGGTCACGCAGGGTACCGCCTCCATACGCTGTAGCAAAAGCCACCACAAGCCCGCCAAATATATCCATATTGTAGGCACGTGCTTTCAATGCGCCGGTGATAGCGAAAATGAATATACCCAGGTATGTAATGATATTTAATGCGCTCATGGACTTAAAAATACAAATTACGAATTACCAGCGAGTAATAAGGTAATCATTCGCAGAAAGCTTAAATTGCATTTCATAACTGTAATTCGTAATTCTTAATTCTTAATTATAATGTACCAGACTTTGCTATTTGATATCCGGGATTCCATCTGCACTATCACCATCAACAGGCCCGACAAGATGAATGCGCTTAATAAAGATGTATTTACCGAGCTCGATCAGGCGATGGATGAAGTGTACCGGAATGATGCTATCAGGTCGGTGATCATCACGGGGACCGGGGCGAAAGCTTTTGTGGCCGGAGCTGACATTACCGAGTTTTCGGCATTGAACAAAGATGAGGCGATGGCGCTCGCCAAACGCGGGCAGGATGTTTTTTTTAAGATCGAAAATTCTTATAAACCTGTAGTCGCGGCTGTAAACGGGTTTGCGCTTGGTGGGGGATGCGAATTGGCCATGGCTTGTCATTTCAGGTTGTGCAGCGAAAATGCTAAATTCGGACAACCGGAAGTGAACCTCGGATTGATACCCGGTTATGGCGGCACGCAACGCCTTACACAACTGGTAGGTAAAGGAAGGAGCATGGAATTGCAGATGAGCGCAAAGCTGGTAGATGCTGCTGAAGCACTGCAGATAGGCCTGGTTAATTACGTAACCTCACCCGAAGGGCTGCTCGAAAAAACAAAAGAAATACTAACCCTGATCAATACAAAAGCACCGATCGCAATCGGCAAAGTGATCGACTGCATCAACACTGCTGTGGTAAGCGACAGCGCCTATACCAATGGTAAAAGTGGCTACGATAAAGAGGTTGAAGCATTCGGCGATTGTTTTGACACAGCGGATATGAAAGAAGGAACCACTGCATTCCTCGAAAAAAGAAAAGCAGTTTTTACCGGCAAATAACCTTGATAAATGACCAAACGAATCCCTAAAACAACAATACCGGAAAACATTTCGGCACCCATTGTACATGTTCTGAATTATCTGCATCCTGTAAATCCCGGGATCATCGAATATTTCAACAAACATATTTACCCATGCAATTTTCGCAAGGGAAAAATGTTATTGAAGGCCGGCGAAAAATGTGATCACGTATATTTCATTCTCAAAGGCGCCATACGCGGATTTGTAAAAGAAGGCAACAGGGAGATCACCACATGGATTACGGCGGAAAATGAATTTGTGACTTCTATCACCAGTTACGCTCTGGATACACCCGCCATAGAAAATATGCAGGCGCTGGAAGACTGCCAGATGCTGTGTATGAAATTCAGCGATATGCAGGAGCTGTATGAGATAGAACCGGAATTCAACATCATTGGCCGAAAATTATTGCAGCGATATTACCGCGACGCGGAAGGAAGGGCCTTCATCGTACGCCTCACAAAAGCAGAATACAAATACAATTATTTCGTAAAAATGCATGGGGCATTAGCCAACAGGGTGCCTTTGAAATACATCGCTTCTTATATTGGCATCACGCTGGAAACCTTAAGCAGGGTACGAAAAAAGATCTCCATCGCCAACGGCACTAATAAAGAAACAATTTAGTTCAGCAATTGCTTTTTGAACTGGTTCGGGCTCAGGCCCGTTTCTTTTTTGAATAACCGTGAAAAATATGGAAGGTTGTCTAAACCCAGTGCGTATGAAGTATCAGCAATATTATTTTGTAATGAGCGTATAAGATTTTTCGCTTCCGAGATGAGAAACATATGAATGAGCCCGATGGCTGTTTTACCTGTTTCCTGTTTCAACACATCACTCAAATACCGGAAAGATATTCTTCAAGGGTGCCGAATAACCCAAAGCCGGCATTGTTGATCAGCACATCGATATTTGCGACATGCTCTTTCCCTTTGGCTACCGCGGCAAATGAATCTGCCCACCTGAAATAAAAATTGTCTTTGCTATTGTTATTGTTTTTAAACTTTGAAACAGAAAGCTATCAGGCCGCCGGTTGGATCATTTATACAAAAGTGGGCAATACTGATACGGAATTACGAAAACTTCAACCTGAAAGTATTGTACTTATGGGCGGAAAAATTGAGTTACGTCAATTTTGTCACAACATCGTTTTTTTAGGCAAAGAAAAACTGTTTGACTATTGTCAAAAATAAAACCCATCAGTCTACCGGTACCGCATACACGAAAAACTCTGAAACCTTTTACAATAAGGCATCACAGGAACCCTATGAGATAATATCTTTCCAGAATTAACATTCTTTGTGATTGACCCAAACATGACAAACCAATATTTATTCGTTACTTGCAGACCGGTCGGGATTAAAGCCTGGCTGGTCACAATTAATTCACTCGGGGGTTTACATATAATAGTATTCAATTGTTTAAATGCAACTATACTATTTTATAGAAAGGCTGCTTTTTTGAGCAGCTTTTTTTTTGGGGGACGCCGATGACGGACGGCAGACCACCATGGACGGACAACGGACAACTAACCACAGGCGACACACTACAGATAAACTACGACCGGCCGGCCAAGCCCACCAGCGGCGGCTGATGTTCACTTTAAAATAAATCAGTTAATTTTAAAGGAAAATGTCAGTATTAAACAATATTTTTCCTCAGCCTGAAGGTATCCCCGCCGAATGGCGACTCAATGGCTTTATCGAACAACGTGAATACTTAGTGAATGGTGAACTCAGGACCTGGCAGGGGCAGATGAATGAAGTTATCTCACCTGTTTCGCTCAACAATAGTGGATTGGTAGAAAAAAATATCATCGGCAGCACCCCTCTGCTTACAGAGGCTGAATCGCTGGAAGCATTGGATGCTGCAGTGAATGCCTATCAGAATGGTACGGGCGAATGGCCTACGATGAGTGTGGCGAAAAGGATCGGTCACATCGAGTTGTTTTTGAAAGAAATGAAAAACCAACGGGCGGAAATCGTGAAACTGCTGATGTGGGAGATCGGGAAAAACCTGCCAGACAGTGAGAAAGAATTTGACCGTACCTGCATTTACATCGAAGATACTATCAAAGGGCTGAAACATATCGACCACGGCAATTCTACTTTTGAAAACGAAGAAGGCATCATAGCACAGATCAGGCGGGTACCGCTTGGTGTGGCGTTGTGCATGGGGCCTTACAATTACCCGCTCAACGAAACATTCTCTACACTCATCCCGGCGCTGATCATGGGAAATACGGTGGTATTCAAACCGGCGAAATTTGGGGTATTGCTTTTAAAACCTTTGCTGAATGTATTCAAAGTTTGTTTCCCGAAAGGTGTCATTAATGTGATCTATGGAAAAGGAAGGGAAACAGTTGGGGCCATCATGGAGACCGGGAAGATAGATGTCTTCGCGTTTATCGGCACCAACAAAGGCGCCAGCGAAATTAAAAAGCAGCATCCGAAACCTCACAGGTTGCGTGGTGTACTGGGGCTTGATGCAAAAAACCCTGCCATCATTTTACCGGATGCGGATATGGATGTAACGCTGGCTGAATGTGTTGCCGGGTCGCTTTCGTACAACGGCCAGCGATGTACCGCACTCAAGATCATTTTCGTTCACGAAGATGTTGCGGAAGATTTTACAAAAAAATATGTGGAGGCTGTTTCAAAACTGAAGTGTGGCATGCCATGGGAAAAAGATGTGAAGATCACTCCACTACCCGAACCCGGTAAAAGTGCCTACCTCACCGGTTTGGTGGATGATGCAAAAAAATACGGCGCCGTTGTCATCAATGAAAATGGCGGTGAAGTAAATGATACTTTCTTTTATCCCGCCGTGCTTTATCCTGTGAATGCACAGATGAGAGTTTATTCTGAAGAGCAATTCGGCCCGGTTGTCCCGATCGTTCCTTATAAAGAACTGGATGAAGTGATCAACTATGTAGTACAATCTAACTTTGGCCAGCAGATCAGCATCTTCAGCAACGACCCAGCGAAAGTGGGGCACCTGATCGATGAGTTCGCCAACCAGGTTGGTCGTATCAACATCAATGCACAATGCCAGCGCGGGCCGGATGTATACCCGTTCAACGGAAGGAAAGACAGTGCAGAAGGCACTTTGAGTGTAAGTGATGCATTAAGGGCATTCAGTATCCGTTTGCTGATCAGCACAAAAGACAATGCTGCCAATAAAGCGATCGTAGGATCAATTGTACGGGAACACCAGAGTAATTACCTGCGGATGGATTATATTTTTTAACCAGGGTCTTATCGTTTCGTGGATATGGCCTGTTCACGAAACGATATTTTAAATTTCTCATTTCAATATCCGTATCACTTTTACAAAATGTGTTTTGTAATATCCCGTCAACGTATTGATGATGACGCCCACTGATCTGCCGGAGGCAGAATGAATGAATTTTAGCAGCGGGCCGCTTTCTGTTATGATGCCCATGTGGCCTACAATTCCTGATGAATTATCGGAACCTGTAAAGAGTATGATATCGCCGGGCTCAGCATCTTTCACATCGATCGTTTCTCCTTCATTGGTAAAATCGACTGAGGATCTTGGCGCTTTCACGTTAAAATGTCCAAATACATAATAGATGAATCCCGAACAATCCAGCCCGTTGGCCGGGATGGCCGACGCATATTTGTATCGTGTACCCAGCAAGGTTTTTGCGAAGCCCACAAATTCTTCCCGATCGATGTCCAATGGTTGTGTAAATGTTTTTTTACGGGTGGAAGTTGGTCTTGTAACAGCTGGATTGGTTTTCGTTGTTTCATTTTTTTCCACTGTCGTCTTACGGGAAGTGCTGCACGAAATCAATAAAAGGCAACATGATACAACAACAAGAGGTAGTTTAAAATTCATAGATATTTTTTCTCTCTGACTGATTGGTAAAACAATGGTTTAAGAGTCTGACAAATCGCAAACGATCAACAAACCCGCACCCCGCCACTCTCAACTATTTCTTTTTCCAAAGATATCAATCACTTTTACAAATCTACCCTGGTAATAATTATTTAAGGCAGTGATGGTCACCCCGTTTGCTTTACCCGAAGTAGAATGTATGAACCGTAGTGAATCGGTATTTTCAATAATGATGCCCATATGGCCCACAATACGCACCAGGCTATCCGTGCCGGTAAATAAGATAAGGTCTCCCGCAACTGCTTCCGCAGGTTTTATTTCTTTACCAACATTGGTAAAATCGACCGAAGAACGCGGAACGGTAATATTGAAATGATTGAACACATAGGTGATGAAACCCGAACAATCGAAACCCTGCGACGGATCTGAAGAAGCATATTTATACGGAACCCCTGATAAAGTTTTTGCATATTGTACCAATTGTATCCTTTCGGTAGCACCTGTGTTGATGACAGAAGTTTGCCCCGTAATGTGAGCAGAATCCGCTGGAATTTCAGCCACTGCCGTTGCAGTATCTTTTACGACAACGACTGTATCTGTTGATAACGGCTTCGTTTCCGACGGCATCCCATTGCAGCCCGTAAGCAGTATCAATGCGAAAATGCCCGTTTTTATTGACATGCCATAGTTTTTTTTCAAAAAAATCAATCCTTTAAGATAAGGGTAATTGGTGAAACTGTGATAATGCATTTTCATTTACACGTATCTTTGCACCTCAAAATCAATAACCTTTTTTATGGAATACAGAATAGAGAAAGACACGATGGGTGAAGTAAAAGTGCCCGTTGATGCCTATTATGGTGCCCAAACACAAAGGAGCATCGACAACTTCAAGATTGCACAGGACATCAACAAGATGCCGAAAGAGATCATCCGGGCATTTGCTTACCTGAAAAAATCGGCAGCACTTACCAACACGGATGCGGGCGTATTACCAAAAGAAAAAAGTGACCTGATAGGAAAAGTTTGCGATGAGATCCTGGAAGGCAAACTCGATGATTATTTTCCATTGGTGGTATGGCAGACCGGCAGCGGCACACAAAGCAACATGAATGTAAATGAAGTGATCGCTTATCGCGGACATGTTTTGAACGGTGGAAAGCTTGCCGACAAGGACAAATTTCTTCACCCGAATGATGATGTAAATAAATCGCAAAGCAGCAACGATACGTTCCCCACAGCCATGCACATTGCAGCTTATAAGATATTACTGGAAGTGACGATCCCCGGCATTGAAAAATTGCGTGATACGCTTGAAGCTAAAAGCAAGGCCTTCATGAAAGTGGTGAAGATCGGCCGTACCCATTTTATGGATGCTACGCCACTCACTGTGGGACAGGAGTTCAGCGGATATGTATCACAGCTTAATCATGGTTTGAAAGCGATCAAAAATACGCTTGCTCATCTGAGCGAACTGGCGCTGGGCGGCACTGCTGTTGGAACAGGCATCAACACGCCTGAAAATTATTCTGAAAATGTAGCGAAACACATCGCTTCGCTGACAGGCATTCCTTTCATTACTGCTGAAAATAAATTTGAAGCTTTAGCCGCACACGACGCGATCGTAGAAGCGCATGGCGCTTTGAAAACCGTTGCTGTAAGCCTGATGAAGATCGCGAACGATATCCGTATGTTATCGAGCGGACCAAGGAGTGGCATCGGTGAAATTTTTATTCCTGATAATGAACCTGGTTCTTCCATCATGCCGGGCAAAGTGAATCCAACGCAATGTGAGGCGCTTACCATGATCGCTGCGCAGGTGATGGGTAACGATGTTACAGTCGGTATCGGCGGAAGTCTCGGCCATTTTGAATTGAATGTATTCAAACCTGTGATGATCTTCAACTTCCTGCATAGCGCAAGACTGATCGGCGATGGTTGTGTTTCATTCAACGATAAATGTGCGACCGGGCTCGAACCTATCGAGGCTAACATTAAAAAACATGTAGACAATTCATTGATGCTCGTAACTGCTCTCAATACGAAGATCGGATATTACAAAGCGGCTGAAATTGCACAGACAGCCCATAAAGAAGGGACTACATTGAAAGAAATGGCAGTGAAACTCGGGTATGTAACTCCTGAAGAATTTGATGCCTGGGTAGTGCCGGCAGATATGGTAGGGAAGCTCTAAACCGTTTAACGTTCAAGAGGTTTAAAACGTTCAAAAGGTTCAAAAGGTTGTGACATTTTGAACCTTTTAAACCTTTTAAACCTTTTAAACCTTTTAAACCTTTTGAACGTTTTAAACCTCTTGAACATTTTGAACCTCTTGAACCTCTTGAACTTTAAAACCTTCTATTGAACCACAAACTTTTCCGTGGCCAGAAGCACATCCCTGCCGTTATACATCTTTATAATATAAGTTCCGCTGTTTAATTTTTCTACATTCAATTCAAAACGGTCAGTGAATTTTTTCCCTTCCATTATTTTCCTTCCGGTGATATCGTAAATGGTATACTGCACCGGTTTGGTGACATTCCGCTTATTTTCTACAAATAATATTTTGGTCGTAGGGTTCGGATATAATTTTATGGTAGACTTATCGGCTATTAACGGGGCAGGATTAGTCAGCGACAAAACCCCACCGATATAGCGGTATACCAATATGCTGCCGCGATTGTTGAGCACGTTCGTATTTCCATTGGTCGGCCCGGAAGTCTGCCCCACGCTATCGGTAATAAGATAAAAGCTAAGCCCGTCTTTGCCGATGGCAATATCGCGTATGCGGTTTTCTTCACGGAAATAACGGGCCGTATCGGAGCCGTTACTCATATTCACAAAGCCTGTTCCTGAGGCATTCAGTTTTAGTCGAAAGACTGTCCCTTCTTTCAAAGTAGTCATGAGTATTGAATTCTGCCAGCCAGGTATCCTGGTATCAAAGCCATAATAATCCATGCTCGATGGAGCCACGGTAGGATTGCTCAGCCAGTTGCAGGGAAGCGATGAGGTTGGCGTAAAAAAAGTACGCATAGGTGTTTTGAAATCAGGCAATACCGTATCCATTTCATTTTTTATTACAGCGCCTGCCGGCGGTGTCGAGCATTCAGGTTCGGAGGAAGGTGCTGCAGTTCCGCTGCAATTTATTGCCGAAGACCAGTTCTTATATTGATACCGGTTATTATCCTGGTAGCCTGAAATGTACGGCCAGCCATAGTTTTGGCCCGCTACCAATTCGTTGATCTCGTCATCTTCGGCAGGGCCGTTTTCGGCACTGTATAATTTTGCACCGGTATAATTTTGCTGAAGAAAATTCTTAGCGAATACCAGGCTGTTGGGATTGCGATGGCCAAATGTATAAATATGACTGCGGATACCTTTTACTACAGGGTTATCAGCAGGAATGCTTCCATCCATATTTATCCTTAATATCTTTCCCTGGTAAGCGGCAAAGTTATTCGCCGATAATTCCGCACTTGTTGGCACATCCTGCGAGCGGACAGGATTGCATCGCAATGAAAACTGATTGGCTCCCTGATCGCCTGCGGCGTAATATAATTTACGGTCCGGCCCTACCAATAATCTTCCGGAACTGTGATCGCTGCTGGCTGGTATGTTTTCGATGATGACCGTTTCATTTCCCGCTCTTGTAGTGATGGTGCTATTTTTTACGGGATACTGTGCAATACGGGCCTTTCGTACACCTGCACCGGCATCATATACATACACGATATAAAATGAATCGACCAATGGATAATCCGGATGTAATGCAAGCCCCATCATCCCGTCCTGGCTGATGGATGTAACGGGAGAACCCGAAGTCGTAAATTTTACCGAAGGTCTTATATCGAGAATAATTCTTCTTTTGCCTGTGGTGGGATCCACTTTGATAACCCTGCCTCTTCTTTCGCTGATCCAGAGAGAATCATCTGCACCGTATAATATTTCAAAAGGATGTTGGAGAAAATATCTGTCTCCCGGGATTGCAGGCGCCTGGTTAAGTACTTGCTTTACAGAAAACACTTCCTGCTGAGCTTTTGTTTCAGGGGCTAAAAAATATAATAAAAAAATTAAAAAAGGTAACGATTTGATCATAAATACGCATTTAAACTACAGGAATCTACGAAGTAATAATACCTTAAAACCCTTTTCAGTAAAGGATTTTACAAAACGGGCCACTTTGTAACGCATTAACAACCGGAAAAGTATATGCATATTCAAAATATTTCTTCCGGAATGAAATATTAAACATCAAACTACGTTATTATTAAGGACTATCCATCCAATCTATGTAATTTCTTTTAACTGCTTAAATCCAATACGCATGAAAAGACTTTTACGTGATGTAATTCTTTTAACTATATTCTTCCTGTCCATCGCCAAACAATCGGCCAATGCGCAGGGTGCAAACCGTGTTGACATTGGTAAAAGTTTTGCCAATATGAGCAAGCTTTCAACCGGCGGAACATTCAACCCCGGAGACACTATAGAAATTCGCGTAACCATCGCCGTAATTACACAGGGTACAAGAACGATCATTGATAGTGTACAGGTATTCGACCAGGTACCTGCCAATACGATCTACATTCCCGGCAGCATGCGGGTAGCCACCAACCAGGGGCTCACTTACAAAGGGCCTTTTACGGAAGGTATCGATGGTGATGCCGGCAGAAAAGTCGGGAGTAATATCACCATCAATCTTGGCAATGGTGCCAATGGTACCAAAGGGGGCAGAATACGTTCCGACTCCAGCCGTCCGAGTTTTTATAATTCACATTGCATCATGATGGCCTGTTACAAAGTGAGGATAGATCCGGCCGCGAATTATGGCGACACACTTTTCATCAATGGTTCTGTCAGGTACAAGATGATCACGCCGGCGAATGGCTGGACGATCACCACATTTCCTACTTACCATATCTTGCTTTTCCAAAACAACGGCTATTGCCAGAATGGCTCGAACATCAGCGCCGCATCCGATTCGTTGGGTACTTTTGCAAGCGGCAGCACGCAAAACAGGGTGGCACCATTGGCTTTCACCACGTCTTATATCAAGCAAAATGTTTCAACCGGTCAACCAAACGATTATTATTATTCGATCGTAAATAACAGCAGCGCCGATGGCTCGACCAATCCAAATTCGCCGATGCCCGAAGCTACTGTTGCACACCGGGTCTTTGGGTTATGGGATATCTGCGGCGATCACACAGGCGCTGCGAACCCTGCATTGGGCAATGCACCTGCAGCACCCGGCTCACGAAAAGGATATTTTGTGATGGTGAATGCCAGTTATAATACCAACATAGCTTATGAAGAAACGTTAACCAATCTCTGCCCGAATACTTATTACGAATTCAGTGCCTGGTTCAGAAATCTTTGTCCACGATGCAGCTGCGACAGTATGGGCAGAGGCAGTGGCAACTCCGGATTTTTGCCCTACCCGGGAAATGATTCTTCAGGTGTACGTCCCAACCTGAGTTTTGAAATTGATGGCCTCGCTTATTTCACATCAGGCGATATAAAATATGACCGTACTGCGCCATGGAAACAATATGGGTTTACATTTCTTACAAAATCCACGCAGACGACTGCACAATTTGTGATCAGGAATAATTCTCCAGGCGGTGGTGGTAACGACTGGGCGATAGATGATATCAAAGTGGCGCATTGCGGCCCATCGCTGAATATGAATTACACGCCGTATGCATCGGGCTGTAAGGAAGGCCCTTTTGTCGTCAATCTCTCTGATACCATACGTTTTATTTATAACAGCTACGTGTATTTCCAATGGCAGAAAAGTAATGTTGGCGGCACTATCTGGACTGATCTCACCGGCCCCGGCACCTCCGGAATTGGAAGCCCTGTGCTGGTAAACGGATTGTGGGAATATGTAACAAACCTTCCGCCATTTATTGCAAGCTATGCCGATAGCGGCACTTACTACCGTGTGATCGTGGCCACCACCGCCGCTAATCTCAGCAGTACCTCCTGTTCGTACCAGGATGGCAGTTCAACAATGGTAAGGGTGACCACCTGCGGACTTGTGCTCAATGGGAATTTCACCCAGTTCAAAGGATCGCTTAACGACAACAAAGGCTACCTTGTTTGGAATACTTCTAATGAAAAAGAGCTCAGTTATTTTGACATTGAAAAAAGTAATGATGGTGTACACTTTGAAAAGATCGGTTCGGTGTACGCGAAGAATACAACAGAAGCATCTTACAATTTCAGCGACCCGGAAGCAATCAATGGTAACCGCTATTATCGGTTGAAAATGGCAGACATCGATCAGCGCTACAAATACAGCAATACGATCGTACTCAATACAAACATGTCATTTGAATTCAAGAATATTCAAAACCCATTCAGTAATAAGATCACGGCTGATGTGATCGCTCCATCGGATGGATTGCTCAACATTGTTGTATATAATGATAAAGGGCAAAAGATATCTTCGCACCCAATGCTCGTAAAGAAAGGGCTGACAAGGGTTTCAACGGATAACCTTCCGGCGATAAGCAGCGGGGTTTATATTGTATCAGCAGAATTTAATAAAGAAAATATCAGGCAAAAAGTAATAAAAAGATAAATCGATGTATGATGTGAGATGTATGATGTATGATATTTTTTAAGAGAACGTACTAGTTACAAAATGCAAGTCCTTTCAACCGAAAGAAATCATACATCTCACATCATACATCATACATTTTACGAAACTTGCGTGGCATCATCCACTCTCGAATCCGTTTCCACTGTATGTACATCCGTTTGTTTGTTGCGGTCTTTGAAGAACCGTTTCTGAAACACCATGATGCTGATGATACCTGTGCTGATGGCTGCATCGGCTATATTGAAGATCGGACGGAAGAATTCGAAATCTTCGCCACCCCAGATCGGGAACCAGGAAGGGAAATGCCCTTTCAGTACCGGGAAGTATAACATGTCTACTACATTACCGTGAAGGAATGTTGCATATCCATGTTTGGAAAAATGAGCCAGCCCATTGTAGCCAACATATTCATTGATCTGCGGATCGAAGATCATTCCTTTATCGAATATCATTCCGTAAAAACACGAATCGATGAGATTACCCAAAGCACCCGCGTATACAAGCCCGGCGCAAATGATAAATCCGCGATGATATTTTTGTTTGATGATATTTCCGAGATACCAGGTACCGAAAACCACTGCCAACATCCTGAAAACAGTCAGCGCCAATTTACCCCAGTTACCTCCGAATTTCCAGCCATAAGCCATACCGGGATTTTCTACAAAATACAACTGGAACCAGTTACCTGCCACATGTTTGGAGGTGTTGATAGGAAAAGTCGTTTTGATATATATTTTCAGCAGCTGGTCAACGAGCACAACCAATGCAATGATGATGATCAGGTTTCTTTTTTTCATAATTAAGATTGCAAAGATAATGGTAATTGATAATGGTATAATGGATAATGCCAGCCGAACATTATGCATTATACAATTATCCATTATTTTTATTCTTCAAAATACACCCGCTTCACCCTCTGCGAAATGCTGGTAAGTATTTCATAAGCAATTGTTTCGGCGGCATTTGCCACAGTGTCTACCGGAAGCGCTTCCCCAAATACGATCACATCATCTTCTTCGCTGGCGGGGATATCTGTAATGTCCAGCATCGTCATATCCATACAAACATTTCCGATCACCGGCGCCAGTTGGCCATTGATATACATGTGACCTTTTCCGTTACCCAGCGAACGCCGATACCCATCGGCATAACCTATCCTTACTGTTGCTATCACTGAATCACGCAGCACAACTCCCTGCCGGTTATAACCTACGGTCTCTCCTTTTTTGATATGTTTGATCTGCGCAATAGTTGTTTTCAAAGTGGCTACAGTCCGCAGCTTTTCCTGCATGACAGGATTGGAATCGACGCCGTACAAACCGATCCCCAATCGTACCATATCCAGCTGCAATACCGGCAACCTCGCTATGCCTGAAGTATTGGAAATATGTTTGATGAAAGGCTCTTTGATCACTGCGGAGATTTTTTGCGAAATGTGTTCAAATATTTCAGCCTGCTGTTTTGTGAAAGCATCATGTTTGCTATCGCCGCTGGCGACAAGATGAGAGAACACCGATCTTATATGGAATACATCAGTGTCTTTTAATATTGTCACCAATCCATCGGCCTCATGCTCTTCAAATCCAAGACGGTGCATACCCGTATCCAGCTTGATGTGCACGGGATAATGAGTGAGTTGATGTTGCTGCAGGTACTGCCTGAAAGCATCGAGTATATTAAAAGAATAAAGTTCGGGTTCGAGGTTATATTTTACGAGACTATTGAACGTATCGCTTTCCACATTCATCACCATGATCGGCAAGCGAATGCCTGCTTTGCGCAGTTCCACACCTTCATCCGCATAAGCCACGGCAAGATAATCCACACCGGCATGTTGCAGGATATTCGCTATTTCAAAACTGCCGCTCCCATAACTGAACGCTTTTACCATTGCCATCAGTTTCACGCCGGGATTCAATTGACGCCGGTAAGCATCCAGGTTGTGACGCAATGCATTCAGATTTATTTCGAGTAAAGTCTGATGCGTTTTTTGCTCCAGCACATTGCTGATCCTTTCAAATTCAAAGACGCGGGCTCCTTTCAGGAGAATGGTTTCATCTCGGAAATTCAGCACAGGTACCTGCGCCAGGAATTCTTCGGTAGAAATAAAAAAACTATTGTTTGGGATCGTTGAAAAAAGATGTGCATTTTCCTTTATTTCCGGACCTACACCGATAAAACGATCAATGCTCTTTCCTGTTACCATGGTTGCAATCTGTTGGTACAATTCCCTTCCGTCCTGTCCGCCCTGCATCATGTCGCTCAATACTACTGTTTTCTTTTCATGCTGTTGTTGCTGCTGTAAAAAATCGAGCGCAATGCCAAGTGAATTGATATCGGCACTATACCCGTCGTTGATGATGGAACAGTTATTATTTCCCTGTTTCAGCTCCAGCCTCATCTCTACAGGCTTCAGTTGCGCCATACGCTGCGAGATTATTACCGCAGGGAATTTCAGATAAATCAATACACAGCAACAGGTAAGCGCATTATGGATGGAAGCATCGTCTGTAAATGGGATGGTAAAATCGAACACTTCATTTCCGTATGTACATTCAAGAAGAGTGTCGCCGTGCAATTTTTTTACAGATTGCAGCACTACAGATGCATCCTTATTTTTTCCCCAGGTAAATAATTGCAACCCCTGATTCTTATCCTGAACAAAAGCTTTTATCACATCATCCAGCAATTTTTCATCTTTGTTATAAAACAATAATTTACTCTTCGCAAACAGCGACAACTTCTCTTCTATTTTTTGCCTAATCCCTGAAAAGCCCGAAGCATGGGCATCTCCGATGAATGTAAATATCCCGGTGCCCGGATCGATTACTTTTTGCAGCTTTTCCATTTCACCCGGCAGGGAAATTCCCGCTTCAAAAATTCCCAGCGTATGTTCATTACTCATTTGCCACACACTCAGCGGCACACCGATCTGGGAGTTATAACTTTTCGGACTGCGTACAATGGTGTAATCACTGTTCAACAACTGGTAAAGCAATTCCTTCACAATGGTTTTCCCATTACTACCGGTAATACCGATCACAGGAAATGAAAAATTCCGGCGATGCCATGCGGCCACCTGCTGCAGTGAATTCAGTGTATCCGTAACCGTTATGAAGCGTGCTCCGGGAAATTCATCTTTTGCCACCGGCTGGCTCACCACAAAATTGCGGATACCTTTTTCGTAAAGTTCAGGGATATATGTATGACCATCTTTTACCGGCCCTGTCAAAGCAAAAAACAAGGAGGTTGCCGGAAAGTGCACTTTACGGCTGTCTATCAGCAATTGCTCGATAGGAGCATCTTCTTCAAAAATTTCTGAAGAACCTGTTGCCGCTGCAATTTGATTAATGGTGTACCTCACAAAGAAGGATTAAAATATTAATGCGCCTGGTCGTCTGATTGTCGTTGTTCCCGTCCTTCGGCTTTTTGTTTGTCGATGAACATGGAATAAAAAATAGAACCCGCCAGGCATATCATGATGATGCCAAGTGATATGAAGACCTGCGTGGTCTTGTCTACCCATTGGTTGATCCAATGTTCACCCAGCATTTTCAGCCCGATGAATACCAGCACGATAGCAATCCCTTTTGGCAGGTAATCGAATTTATTGACTGCTCCGCGAAGAAGGAAAAATAAAGAACGCAGGCCAAGCACCGCGAAAATATTGGAAGTGTAGATCACGAGTTTGGCCGTAGCGCCATAACCCGGTGTGCGGGTGTCTACAATACCCATCACCGCGGGAATGGAATCCAATGCAAATACGAGATCTATGCCTCCGAGCATCAGTACCACCACAAACAAGGTGGTGTAATGACGCTTCCCTTCGTGATGCACACTAAATTTACCATCCCCATCATGTGGTACCAATGGCAGCACACGTTTCAGGAATTTGTACCCTTTGCTTTTTTGCGGATCGAAGCCATCGTCGTCATCTTCCGATGCAAACATCTTGTAGCCGGTATATACCAGGAATACGCCGAAAATATAAAGTAACCAATGAAATTTTTCCACCAGCGTTACTCCAAGCGTAATGAAGATGATACGGAATACGATCGCCATCAGGATTCCCAGCAGCAACACCCTCCCGTAATTTTTTTCTTTCACACCGAAGGCGGAAAAAATGAGTATGAAAACAAATATATTATCGATACTCAGGCTCCATTCCATGAGGTAGGCGCTAAGGTATTCCAGCGCTGGTTTTTGCCCGTTCTCTATCCATAAAAAAATACAGAATGCCAGTGCCAGCCCTACCCAGAAGAAGGTCTGGTACAAAGCCTGTTTGATCGTGACCTTCTTGTCTTTTTTGCTCAGCAAACCAAGATCGAAGATTAGGGCCACGACGATCACGATGCCAAATACTAGGTATAATAATTCGGTTTTGCTCATGATAATTTATTTGGTATACCTGCGTTTGCGCAGCCATTGAAAAATGAATGCAAATAATAGCACCAACAGAACCGGCAAACCGATATTAATAAGCTGCCATTTCTTTTTTTCTTCTTCCACCTTTTTACTGTCCAATAACCTTACCACATAATCTTTCGATTTGGCTTCGCTGAGATCATTTTCATTGATGAGGTAATCCAGGCAGTTCTGGATAAAATCCTTATTGGCAAACGGGAAAGCCCTTTGTGTACCATATGTGTAAGGGTTCATTCCCATCGGGATCGGCTCGCCTTTGATCACGGAATTCAATACGATATCGCCATCCGACACGATCACCATTTTATTATCGCCGCTTTGCGGAATGAATGTAGCCCCATATTTTGTAATGCTGTCGTTCATCGCCTGCGTAACCCTGTTGGCATAAAGTGAACTGAATTTTCCTTCGAGCAATACCGCCACAGGTATATGCGGTTTATTGTATTTTGCATTTTCCGGTTCCACACTATTTTCTTTTCCGCTGATGATGGCAGGCGTGGCGATCGTTCTTGCATTGGGAGAAGAAGTGAGCAGGATCGTTTTTTTGATCCCTTCTGTTTCAATGGTATCAATGGAATTGACAAAACGCCCGGCTACAAAACCAAGATTTTTATTGATCGGGTTATTGGAAGGTGACTCCAGTACGGGAAAATAATTCCAGGGTAATAATTCAAACTGTCCATTGCCATTTACATCGAACGGAAGAAAATCGCATTGCAGATCCATCACCAGGTCAGGATTGATCCTTACCCCGTATTTGAACAGCAGGTCATTGAGATTCAATTCCCGATCATATGCCACCACTTCACCCTTTTGCAGACTATCCAGTTCGGCATTCAGCCTGTCTACAAACATGAGCAGTTTACCGCCACCCATCACATATTGGTCAAGTTTGAGTTTGGCTTCTTCGCTGAAACCTTGTGCTGGTTTCACCACCATCAACACTTTGAAATCCTCGGGTATGCGTGGCTGTGAGTTGGGGTCAAAAGTAAATACATCGTATTCGGGGCGGAGTATATTTTCTACCAGGTCGTAGGTGTTTATCTGAACCGGCTCACCGTTGCCGATGGCGTACCCCACGATGGGCCTGGTTTCCCGGCTGATCTTTGAGATCGCATCAGCAAATTTGTATTCGAGTGTAGCTTCGGCGCTGTTGAGCTCGCCGGAAGTGATCCGGTTTTTAAAGGAAGGATCGGCTACTGCTTTCTTTTCAAAAATCGTAACAGGAATGGTATCATTACCGTCATATACTAATGCTATCGGGTATACGACCTGCTGTTGCTGGCCTTGTTCTACCTGCGAAGTTAGATTGATATAATTGAAGCCCAGCGCAGGAAGTGTATCATTGTATGTAACCCCGGTACCCGGCACTACATCTTCCAGCGATTTAAAATTGAAGCGAACCCTGGCCCCTGCCACTTCCTTGAATTCCTGCAAAATATCGGCTGTGGAAGAAGCCAGTTTCTTAAACCCGCTCGGATAATTTCCTTTCAGAAAAACATCTATCGTTACAGGTTCCTTGATATTGCGGAGCAATTTCCTGGTAGGATGACTGAGCGTAAACCTTTTTTCATCGGTAAAGTCGAGCCTACTATGCCATACCGACGCGGCCCAGTTGAGCGACACCAATATCAGCAGTGCCACCGGCAACCATGCTTTTTTATATATGGATCTGAATATGCTCATTTATCTTTTTTGAAGATTTTTTACCGTGATCAATAAGGAAAGAAATATTATGCTGAAAAAATAGACGACATCGCGGCTATCGAGTACGGCACGGCTGATACTTCTGTAATGGAAATCGATACCCAGCATTTCAATATAATAATCAGCATTCCCCTGGAAAACAGGAAGATTGCTGAGTGCGTTGAAACCGAAATATAACAACAGGCAAACAAAGGCGCTTACCAGGAATGCTACTACTGCGTTGCTTGTAAAGCTGCTGCAGCAGAGGCTTATAGCGGCAAAAACAGCTGCCAGCAAAAACAAACCGATGTAGCTTCCGATGATGCCGCCCTTATCGATGCCCCCAGATGCGCTCAACGAACTGATGGTGATTATATAAATAAAAGTGGGGATGATGACGAATACCAACACGATCAATACCGCTACATATTTACCTGTAGTGATCTGTGCGCTGGTCAGTGGCTTTGTTTTTAATATTTCAAAAGTGCCTCCCCTGAATTCATCGGAAAACGAACGCATGGTGATGGCTGGTACGAGGAACAGGAGTACCCAGGGAGCCAGTTCGAAGAATTTATCCAGCGAAGCATACCCGTATTCAAAAATACTGCTGTCGGGCAGCATGAAGAGGAATACCCCGTTGACCAGGAGAAACAATACGATAGCGATATAACCTGTCAGGTTACTGAAAAATTGCGCCAGTTCTTTTTTACAAATGCTCCACATCAGGTTTAAAATTGCTGCAATTTACTATTTACCAAACTAATAGCGCCGTTAATCGTGGCAATACAAAAATTATTTTTTTAATACAAGCAGCGAATCCTGCCGGCGTTGTGTCATTATTCCGGACCTGATTGACACGCATACAAATTTATAACTGACCTAATTATTTGACCGGGTGGCATGCCACCTGCTTTTTGACAAACAATCGTAGTTTTCAGAAAGTTCAGATACCAAGTCGTTTACCAAACCCAACTGCCTCCCCCGTTACCAAGCGGGGGATTTTTATTTCCTTCTGCGTGGCAAAAAAATTTGTTCCTTTTCTCAAAACAGAATAACTTAAGCGTTCACAAATTTTTAACAAATTCAATTTATCTTGTATGAAGAAAATGATTGCCATTTTTTCCTGCGCTCTTGTATTTGCAGGATGTAGTAAAACTGCCGTTGAAAATATTGAAGATGAGAATCTTAGAACCAGTGAACCGCAAGGGGTTGTCATGCGTTGTGCCTCGGAGGAAGTATTACAGCAGCAGTTAAAAGCCGACCCTTCCCTTCGCCTGCGAATGGAAGCTATTGAGGAAGCCCGCCTTGCTTTTGAAAGAAATCCGGCAGCTGCAAGATTGTTGGCGGATGGTACTATCGAGATCCCGGTGGTGGTGAATGTATTATATAAAACCGCCGCTCAAAATATCTCGCTGGCACAGATACAAAGCCAGATTGATGTATTAAATAAGGATTATGCCGCAACAAACACTGATATAACCAAAGTGCCTACTATTTTCCAGGGAGTGAAAGCGGGTGATGTGGGGATTCGTTTTGTGCTGGACCAGGTGATCCGGAAGAGCACAACCAAAACCAGCTGGGGTACAAATGATGCCATGAAAAAAAACAGCGGCGGTGGACTGAGCCCTACCAGTCCTACCACAAAACTGAATATGTGGTGCTGTAACCTCAGCGGCGGAATTTTGGGATATGCACAGTTTCCTGGTGGCAGCAGTGCTACCGATGGCGTAGTGATCGACGACAACGCATTTGGAGTAACTACTGCCGGTGCGCCTTACAATAAAGGCCGTACAGCAACGCACGAAGTTGGTCACTGGCTTAACCTCCGCCATATCTGGGGAGATGCTCAATGTGGCAATGATCTTGTAGGCGATACCCCATTACATACCGGAGCTAACTACGGATGCCCTGCAAGCGGCGCCAAAAGTACCTGCTCAGGCACACCTGTAATGATGACCATGAACTATATGGATTATACTGATGATCTTTGCATGTATATGTTCAGTGCTGGTCAGAAAACAAGGATGAAAGCAACTTTTGCCTCCGGTGGCGGAAGAAACAGTTTTGCTCAATAATACTTACACATCGTTACCAATAGCCCCGCTGTATAGCGGGGCTATTGTTTTTATGGATAGTTTATGGATTTCTAAAAGGATTGCATCTCAGTGAAAAAATTATTGTTTATGAAAAAAATCATTGTTTTAAGTGCGGCGTGCATCGCGATTGTGGGTATATATGCACAAACAAAACAGGAGGGCAAAGGAAAGGGTACGGTCATTTCTTCTTCTGCCAATCTCCCGGTTCCACCACCACCACCACCACCGCCACCGCCATCCCCGATTCCTCCCGTTCCTCCAATTCCTCCCGTTCCTCCATTACCGCCGGCTCCTCCTGTTCCGCCTGTGATTGAAAATGATGGAAGCGATTACAATTATGCCGAGATCATCAACGGCAACGGCATGGAAATAAGTATCCGTAAAATAAACGGTATAGAAACAATCACCGTAAAAAAAGACGGAAATGTACAGCATATTAAAATGTCGACCTGGCAGGCAAACAGGAAATATTATGAAAAGAAGTATGGCCAGTTGCCGCCACCTCCTCCACCTCAATTACAAATAAAGGAAACCGACGAAACTCCTGCCGAAACCCCGAAAGAAAACTGACGATAAATAAAAATGCCTCCCGTTGTTACCGGGAGGCATACTTGTATAATATATATCTTAATTTAAACCGCGAAACTTTCACCACAACCGCAACTGCGGCTCGCGTTAGGATTATTGAAGTAAAAACCTTTACCGTTCAATCCGTCGCTAAACTCCAGTTCGGTATTTACGAGGTATAAAAAACTCTTCAGGTCAGTCACGATCTTGATGCCATTGTCTTCAAATACCTGGTCCATCGGCTTGGCTTCGTTATCAAAGTCAAGCTTATAGCTCAATCCACTGCAACCGCCGCCCACTACGCCTACACGCAGAAAGTAGCTGCTATCGTCCGCCACTCCGGCATCGGCCATCAATTGCTGAACCTTGGCTTTCGCCTTGTCGCTGATGTATATGCTGTTATCTGTTGCTACCATACCCCTGTCCCCTATAGGGGAACTTAGATTTATAGTGAATAATATTGTTAACCCTCCTAATAATAGAAACACTTTAATTATTGAGTCCAGTTCCCCCTTCAGGGGGCGGAGGGGGTTAATGTACTACGCTTTCTTCAAACTTAATCGCTTCCATACCATTCTTGGTACGGTAGTCGTTGATGGCGGCTTTGATCGCATCTTCTGCCAATACAGAGCAATGTATCTTAACCGGAGGAAGGTTCAATTCTTCTACGAAGTCCATGTTGTCTACTTTCAACGCTTCATCCACGCTTTTACCTTTCAGCCATTCTGTAGCCAGGGAGGAAGAAGCGATCGCGGATCCGCAACCGAAGGTCTTGAATTTTGCATCGGTGATTACGCCGGTAGCATCATCTACTTCAATCTGCAAACGCATCACGTCGCCACATTCCGGCGCACCTACCAATCCTGTGCCTACACTTTTGCTGGCTTTATCAAGCGTCCCTACATTCTTCGGGTTCTGGTAGTGGTCTATTACTTTTTCTGAGTATGCCATTGTCTTAGGTTTTAAATGTGCAAATCTGCTGATATGCAAATGTGCAAATATTTTAAATTGTTACTTTATTAATTCCAATGAACTTAATTATTCCGAGGCCTTTGCACGTTTGCAAATTCTATTAATGTGCTGCCCACTCAATCGTGCTCAGATCAATGCCTTCTTTGTACATTTCCCACAACGGGCTCATTTCCCTTAGCTTGATCACTGTTTCGCTGATCGCTTTCACAGTGTAATCAATTTCTTCTTCGGTGGTGAACCTGCTTAATCCGAAACGCAATGAACTGTGTGCGAGATCGTCGCCAAGACCAAGTGCTTTTAACACATATGATGGTTCCAGTGAAGCTGAGGTACAAGCCGAGCCTGAGCTCAGGGCAATATTTTTATTAAAGCCCATCAGCAAACCTTCTCCTTCCACGTGTTTGAAAGAGATGTTGGTTACGTGTGGCAGACGATGTGCTACACTGCCGTTGATATAAGCTTCTTCCAAAAGCATCAAAGCGCTTTCCAGTTTATCCCTCAGTTTGATGATGCGTTTGTTATCGGCTTCCATATCCAGCATACAGATTTCACAGGCTTTACCAAAACCAACGATACCCGGTACGTTCAATGTTCCGCTGCGCATTCCACGTTCGTGGCCGCCGCCGTCCATCTGTGCGGTAACTTTCACCCTTGGATTTTTACGGCGTACATACAATGCACCAACTCCTTTAGGGCCGTACATTTTATGAGCAGTAAAGGCCATCAGGTCAATTCCGTCTTTATTCACATCCACAGGTATTTTACCTACCGCCTGGGTAGCATCCGAAAACACTAACGCTCCGTGCCTGCGTGCTATTGCGCTTATCTCTTTAACAGGCTGTATAGTACCTATTTCGTTGTTGGCATACATGATGGCAACCAGAATAGTAGTCGGCCTCATGGCTGCTTCCAGCTCTTTAAGGTCGATCAACCCTTCCGCATTTACGGGCAGGTAAGTCACTTCGCCACCCAGTTTTTCAATGTGCTTACAGGTATCCAGAACCGCTTTATGTTCGGTAGTGGCGGTGATGATATGATTGCCCTTGCTGGCGTACATTTCAAATACACCCTTGATGCCCAGGTTGTCGGCTTCGGTAGCCCCGGAAGTGAAAATGATCTCTTTCGGATCAGCGCCTATCAGTTTCGCCACCTGCTCACGTGCATAGTCAACCGCTTCTTCAGCCTGCCAGCCAAAAGGATGGTTACGGCTCGCCGCATTACCGAAGTTCTGCATAAAGTAAGGTATCATCGCTTCCAGCACACGGGGATCCATGGGTGTAGTGGCATTATTATCAAGGTAAATCGGTAATTTCAACATAATCTTCAATATGAATTTAGTTCTTTATTATAATACAAAATTACTATAAAAGGTTCTATTTTAGCTATCTCATTTACAGGCCTCTCCCATTTTATCCAATTTCGTAAATATCTGGCCTAAAATTGTGATTTATATGCTAAAAGTTGAACATATCGGCATCGCCGTAAAGGATTTTGCAAATGCCGTTCCATTATTTGAAAAGCTGCTGAATAGTCAGTGTTACAAGACAGAAATGGTGGAATCGGAGCAGGTGAATACCGCTTTTTTTGCGCAGGGCGAAACCAAGATAGAGCTTGTGCAAAGCCTGACGGAAGACGGCGTGATTGCCCGCTACATCGAAAAAAAGGGAGAAGGCATCCATCATATCGCTTTCGAAGTGGAAGATATTCATGCGGAAATGGCGCGCCTGCAGCAGGAAGGATTCATTTTGCTCAACGAAACACCGAAAAAAGGCGCCGATAACAAACTGGTGTGCTTTTTACATCCCAAATCGACGAATGGGGTATTGGTGGAATTATGCATGGAAATAGTTTAGAGATTAGGGTTTAGAGATTAGGGTTTAATAGGGTCTCACGCACTAAACCCTAATCTCTGATCTCTAAACTTCTACTCAACACTCATCTCTAATCTCTAAACCATGCTCAGCATCACCACCAGCATCAACCTTCTCTGCCTTGGTGCCTGCATCCTTGCAACGGCCTATCATTCGGTGCTGTATACCTACTACCGCGATAAATTGTTGCTGCATTACGTGCTGTATCTCGCGTTCATGAGCGTTTTTATTTTTATCCGCAGTGATCTTTACGGGTTGCTTTTTGGCCAGCCGGCTGCTGACAAAACGCATTTTCTTTTCAATGAAGGGTTGCAGGTCATCTATTTTACCCTCTATATAAATTTCGGCGCCCATGCCGTGGAAGTACCTCGGATAAAGGGCTCGTTCGTGTATAAAGGCTGGGTATTCCTGAGTTTTGTATTGCTGGGATATGCTACATCCGTCATCCTTTTGCATGCCAATAACATCGTGTTACCGGTTCATTTTTTTGTGGCCATCCGCATCTTCATCCTTGCGATGAGTTGTGTGCTTTTGTGGCGTACTTATATGCTCAAAGTATCGGTGTTTCAACGGTGGATATTGTGGGGGTGCATCTATTTCCTGGTGTGCGGGCTCATGAGTTTTATCACCAACATCATTCCGGGGCAGCAACTTATTTTTTATCCCCTGGAATGGTTGCAGATCGGCAATTTCGGCGAGATCTTATTTTTTTCCTCCGCCATGGGCTACCGCCTGAAAAAGGTGAATGATGAACGTACATTGGCACTCAACCAGGCGCAGCAACTAAGGTTTGAAAAGACAAATGCCGTGATACAGACCCGGCTCGAAGAACGCAACCGCATTGCCCACGATATGCACGACGACCTGGGAAGTGGCCTCACCAAGATCGCCATCCTGAGCGAAGTGGCCAAAACACAACTCATGCAGCCCGAAAAAGCCAGGGTACAACTGGAAAGCATCGCTGTTTCTTCCCGCGAACTGGTAGACAGTCTCCAGGATATCATCTGGATCCTCAACCCCAAAAATGACACACTAGAGAGTCTGGCTTCCTACATCCGTGAGTATGCACTTAAGTTTTTTGAACCTACGGAAACAGTCGCTGTATTTGATTACCCGGATGAAATAGTGGATACAAAGCTTACAGAAGAGCAACGCCGCAATCTTTTTCTCGCGGTAAAAGAAACACTTAACAATACCGCCAAATATGCGCAGGCGGGCAAACTGAATATCCTGCTGTCGCAAACAAATGAGAAGATCCGTTTTGTCATAACCGATGATGGCAAAGGGTTTGACGTAAACAATACCCGTTCATTCGGCAACGGACTACAAAACATGCAGGAAAGGATGAAACGGGCGAACGGGGTCTTTTTGATCAACTCCGAATATGGAAAAGGAACTGTGGTAACTCTGGAGATAAGTTTAGAGTTTAGAGTTTAGGGTTTAGAGGAAGTCTAGAGATTTTAGTTTAGATGGTTAGTTGGTTCGACCTTCTAAACCCTAAACCCTTCATAACACTTTTTAGGTATTTCATCCGCATTAAAATTAAATACCTTAGCTGTATGCAAAACGACATGATCACGGTAGCGATAGTGGAAGACATCAGAGAGATCAGGGAAGGATTGAAATTGCTGATCGATAACAGCGATGGTTTTACGTGCAGCGAAGTGTATGTCAATGCAGAAGATGCCTTAAAAGGACTGGTGCTTTCGCGTCCCGATGTGGTGCTGATGGATATTAACCTGCCCGACATGAATGGCATAGAAGCGGTGAGGATACTGAAAGAAAAATGCGGCGATACACAGTTCATTATGAGTACCGTGTATGAAGACGATACCAATATTTTTGAATCGCTGAAAGCCGGTGCCAGCGGATACCTGTTGAAAAAGACCGCACCTGCCAACATTTTGCAGGGTATTACAGAAGTAGTGAACGGCGGCAGCCCGATGAGCACACAGATAGCCCGGAAAGTGATCGCTTCTTTCCAGAAAAAAGATTCGATCGACGAGAACGAAATACTCACGCCCAAAGAAAAGGAAGTACTAAAATCCCTCGCAAAAGGCTTACGTTACAAAGAGATCGCCGGTGAGTTGAACGTAAGCATGGAAACAGTACGTACACACGCCAGGAATATCTACGAAAAATTGCAGGTGCAAAGCAGAACGGAAGCGTTGAATAAGGTATACGGGAGATAATTACGAATGATCAATTACAAATTACGAATGGAGGACTTTATAAGCCTGATGACTTTCTTTGTGAAGGTTTTCATTCGTAATTAGTAATTTTTAATTGAAGAACGGGTTTTGCTTTTTTTCTTCCCCGATAGTCGTTTCTGGGCCATGACCGCTGTATACTTTTGTTGAGTCCGGCAAAACGAATAATTGCCCGCGGATACTGTTGATAAGGGTTTCATAATCGCCCCCCGGCAGGTCTGTACGGCCGATGCTACGCTTGAAAAGTGCATCGCCACTGATCACAAATCCATCTTTTTTACTATAAAAACTGAGGCTTGCAGGGCTATGCCCCGGCGTAAGCCGTATTTCCAGTTCATCTTCACCCAACCTGAGCACCTCGCCTTCCTGCAGAAAAACCAGTTCGCCGGCATAGCTATCAAAGGGCATCCCGTACATGAGCCCACGCACAGGCGAATCTTCCAGCACCACTCTCTCCCCTTCATGGATCTGCAGCGTCAATCCGTATTTTTCGGCAACAAACTTGTTACCAAACACATGATCCAGGTGACAATGGGTGTTAAGCAGCATTTTGGGGGTCAGTTCCATCTTGTTGATGAACGCGGCCAACCGGTCCTTTTCGGTATCCGAATAACATCCGGGGTCGATGATCACGCATTCGTTAAACTCATTGTAAAGTATATACGTATTTTCCTGTATTGGGCTAAATTCGAAAGATTTTACACGTAACATTTATAACTGGTTTTTATAATAAGACAGGCCTGATCATAAACTACTGTCAGGGTGAGCCTGTTGAATCCCGATTTTACCTTTGACAAGCGCAGGCTGACAACTTTTGGTTGCCCGGCAACGGTTTTCAAAATGATTTTTAACTATTAAAGCTAAACAAGTAATTTTATACTCAATATCAACATTATCAGTATGGCAAAGTTCAGTAGAATAATTTTCATTTCCTCACTTTTGATCATTGCGGCCACAGGTAGCTTTGCCCAGGTAAACGCGGTTACTTTTGGCAAGAACCGGCTGCAGTTCAAAAAATTCAAATGGCAATATTACCAGACGAAGAATTTCAATGTATACTTCTACGAGGGAGGTCAGGAACTTGCAAAATACGTAGCACAGGCGGCAGAAAAGGAATTGCCCGAAATAGAAGCCGCTACTGAATACAGTCTTCAGCGAAGGGCGAATATCATTTTGTATAATAATTATACAGACAGGAAACAAACGAATATCGGGCTTGAAACCGACATCATTGCTGCAGGGAATGTAACGAGGCTGGTGAACAATAAAATGGTTGTATTTTATGATGCCAACCATGCCAACCTCAAAAGGCAGGTAAGGCAGGGCATTGCAGATATCATTACCAAAAATCTTTTATTCGGTGATGATATAGGCGAAGTAGCCGGCAACCAGACTTTACTGGATCTCCCGGTTTGGCTTACGGATGGTTATGTAGCTTACGTGGGCGAAAACTGGAATACCGACCTGGATGATGAGCTGAAAAGCGAAATGCTGAGCGGTAATTATTCAAAATTTTCCAAATTCTCATTTGAAAAACCGTTGCTGGCCGGCCATGCTTTCTGGTATTTCATAGAAGAAAAATATAAAAAAGAGAATGTCACTTATTTCCTTTACCTGGCACGTACTTATAAGAACCTGAATAAAGCAAGTGTTCAGATCACGAAGAAAAAGTTCAACGAATTGCTGCAGGAATTCATGGAATACAATGAGGAAAAGTATTACAAGGATATCACCCGCCGCAAAGGTTATCCGAAAGGAAATTATATAGAAGGTTTCGACATCAGCAAAAGGCTTAATTATTATCGCTTCAATGTGAACCCCAATAAAAAAGATAATTCCTACGTGGTAACACAATTTAAAAAAGGAATTGTGAGGGTGATCCTAAACATTGATTATGAAAATAAGACCTTGTTGAAATACGGTATCCGCACGTACGAAAATTCCATGAACCCTAATTATCCGTTGATGGCCTGGGACCCGAAAGGCACCCGCATCTCGGTGATCTATTCCGAAGAAGGAAAGCTGAAATTATTTGTGTATGATATCATTACAAGGATAAAAACAAAGATCGACCTCACCGAACAATTCGACCAGGTGCAGGATGTGAAATACATGCTCAATAGCGGTACCCTGCTGCTTTCGGCAGTAAAGAACGGCCATGCGGATATTTTCACGCTCAATCTTCAGAATGAGAAAGTACAACAGATCACCAATGATGTGTACGACAACCTCGATGCATCGTTTGTAGCTTTTCCCAACAAGACCGGTATCATCTTCAGCAGCAACCGCCCATCGGCGAATGCAAAAAGCAGCGATACTGTTTTGCCGAGCAACAATCGTTACAATGTATTCCTGATCACAGATTTTGGCGACAAGCCGGAACTTAACCAGATATCGCAGCTCACCAACCTGAAATATGGCAATGCCCGTTTCCCGATGCAATACAACCAGAACCACTTCACTTTTGTAAGCGATGAAAATGGTATCAACAACAGGTATGCAGGTTTCTTCACCACCAAAAAAGCAGGGCTTGATACGTTGGTGCTGATCGGCGAAGAAATACTGAGGAACCCTTCTCCAAAAGATGTGGACAGCACATTGAGAGTGTATAAAAAAACAGATGTGGATTCAGTGGCGGTGGTTTCCGTTTCGGAAGATTCGGCTTATAGTTTCCCGCTCACCAACTACCCGAGCGGGCTTGCTGAAACGAGGATCGCGGGTGATAACAACCAGGTAAGTGAAGTGACCCGCCAGAGCGACGAAAAAGTTCTCTACAAGCTGAAGATAGACGAGATGACGCTCAATCGCAGGAACGTTACGGCGCAGCCTACTGAATATGCCAAAAAGCTGATGCGGGAAAGCAGGCTTACCAGCACACAGCCAGGGCCCATTACACCTAATAAACCTGTTAACAATACTCCTGAGCCTGTAAAGAAACAGGATGATTTTTTCCAGAATGAATTCTCTAACGAGAAAAAAGATACGAGCCAGGCCAATACTACAGCGAAGTCAAATGATCCGACAACAAACGAGGAAAATTTCTCCAACCTTACTCCCTACCAGGAAGAGAGTGTATTAAAATCGGCTAAGCTTTACCGTTATAAACCGTTGAAATTTTCTGCGGATTTCGGAGGTGCAAGCCTGACTAATAATATTCTGATCAACCGTTACCAGGTGTACGGTGGTGGTTCGGGCCCAATTCAGCTCACCAGTTCTTCGCCACTGAACGGGCTTTTCAAACTTGGTACATCCGATCTGATGGAAGACATAAAGATCAATGGGGCTTTCAAGATCGGGACCAACCTGAAAGACAACGAATGGCTGATGAATTACCAGAACCTCAAACGCAGGTTCGACTGGGGACTGACCTACTATCGTAATGTTCAGAATACGGATATTGGCCTTACTGACGCCAGTGGCAATCTGCTGGCCAGTTACCCTGGAAAGATCTTTACTAATCTGTACCAGGCAAATGTTTCTTATCCGTTTGATGAAGCAAAAAGCCTTCGCCTTTCAGGCGGGCTGCGGTCAGAAAATATACAGGTGCTGATCACAGATAATATCAGTCCATTCATTGATATCAGAAGGAGATTGTACTCCGTTTCACACCTTGAATTTGTATACGACAATAGTCTGAATACCGCTACCAATATCTGGAACGGCCTGCGTTATAAAGTTTATGCCGACTGGAATGTGCAGGTTGGTAAAAAAGAAACGATGGCTGGCCGCAATACTTACAATGTGGGGCTTGATGCAAGATACTACTACCCGATCTACCGCAACTTCATCTGGGCAGGAAGGGCCGCAGCTGATTTCAGCTTTGGTAATCAGAAGATCATTTATTACCTCGGTGGTACAGATGGCTGGCTGATGTTTGGCAACAATCAAAAAAGTAATGGCGGTTACCGTTATTTTAACGAAGCGAACAAACCTGCCAATGATCAGGAATATGCTTTCCAGGGACTGGCTGTAAATATGAGGGGTTATATCCAAAACCTTGCGAGTGGCAACAACGCGGTGGTCATCAACAGTGAATTCAGGTTGCCGGTTTGGTCTACGTTTTTCGACAAAACCGTAAATAATGCATTCGTAAGGGATTTCCAGATCGTTCAGTTCATCGACCTTGGTACTGCATGGAACGGAGGATATGAAGGCATCAAAAGACCAAGCAATACTTATGTTGATCAAAATGGCAGTGTAAGTGTAAAGGTGAAAGCCGGTGGTGTAGGGCCTTTCGCTGGCGGTTATGGATTTGGTGCAAGAAGCACGCTGCTGGGTTATTTCGTAAAATTTGATGCCGGATGGCCGATGGATGGTTTCTTCAAAGGAAAGCCGGTATATTATTTCAGCTTAGGGCTTGATTTTTAATTGATGTTATAAAATTTAAATCCCCGGACCAACCAGGTTCGGGGATTTTTTATTGGCCTGTATATTTCCTTTATTACAAATCGTACCTACGGAACAACATGATATTTTCAAACCTGTACCGGAAGGAGATCGTTCAGGTTACTTTTAAAATACACCCTGGCTGCGTGAATAGGCAATAAGTGAATGAATCAAAGAATTAAATTTACATATCTCCGGAAAACTTTCACAACTAATCACTAACCCCTACCCCATAAACCCTCTCCGTAGATACGGCTTGTACAAACGGATTTATCCCCGCCTTTCCTCAGACAACGCCTGCGGCAATTTTTTCAGGAAAAAATATAGCATTGTGTAAATGCCGGTAAATAAAATAGTGATCGCCCATGTGCGGTAATTGTCAACCGGCGAAATGAAATTGCTCAATATATCCATACTCAACGCCAGCGGATCCTGGATCACATCCCAACTGTTCCAGCGCTGAAACCTGCCAAGATAAACGCCAAAAGACGCCGTGAATAATATGATCGGGACCAGCGCTGTTACTACTTTTCTTGAAAAAATATTCCGCAGGTATGATTCCACTTTTGCGAGTGACACAAACGCCATCATGATGCCGATAAAAGAAGAGGCAAATAAAAGTATCGCATCATACCACACCGCGATGTCTTTATTGTCTTCAATATGTATGAGGTCTGTAACGATGTACAAGGCGTTTGGAAAAAACAACAGCCAGGTTATAAAAAGTACGGCCTGTTTCCATTTCGCTTTACGCAAGTATTCTGAAAAATACTGGCTGAGTATATATGGTATCCATGCCAGGAAAATATTCCAGCTAAGAAAAAGATGCTGCAAACTTCCGGTGTAAGCGATCCTGAAACCGATCAGCAACCCGATAAAGAACAGGAAAGTGATCAGTAATCGATTGAAAGAAGATATTTTTTTCATGGTGAAATGGATGAGTGGTTAAAAAGGTGAATGATTTTTGGAATGAAAATGATGGCTCCGCAAACCGCCGCCGCTATCGCGGTCAGCAATACCGCCCCGGCTGCCACATCTTTAATGATCTTTATCTGCGGATGAAAATCGGTTTGTTGTACATCACAAAAACGTTCGATGGCAGTATTGACCATCTCCATAGAAATAACGAGGCCAATGCTCAGCAGGATGATCATCCATTCGTTTGCAGAGCAATTAAAAAATTGCGCCATCAATATCGCGGCCAGCGCCGCAACAAGATGAATTTTAAAATTCTGTTCGTGCGCAAAACAATAACGGATGCCCTGTCCTGCAAAATAAAATGAGCGAAAAAATTTTTTCATATTTTAAATTTAAACTACCGGAATGATCTGCCGCCGTAGCCCCACCACAGGTTCTTCCAGCAATTCAAACCATTTCCAATCGCTGATGCGTACAGCAGCTTTACCCCTCCTGTATGCTTTCCGAAATAAGTGCCAATGTTCGGGCATCGTCAAAAAACAATAAACAACTGTTGCCGCCACCGGGAAGGAAAGATGCCCATTCCCCAGCATAAAACATTGCAGGCTCCCCTCGCCTTCGTCGGTGGTTTCATATTCCAGCAGGATGTGCTTTATATCGTGCCGGGCATAATAGGGCAACAGCTGTAAATTGTTTACATCTAAAAACTCCGCAAGTTGGTTCCCAAGGGTACCGGGTGCAAAAAAATGCAGCTCTTCTCCAGAGTACGGAAAAACGTCGTTCTTGCGGAGAAGCTTCAGCAAAGGCAAAGCCATATGATGTGTGAGATACACCAGTATCAACGACCTTAACTTTACGATCCGCTTGTACATTGTTTTATTATTTATTATTTAATTGTTTTATCGTTCACCCCTGTAAGGATCATCACTGATCGGTTGTCGGTGGTTGGTTGTGATTGATCTGTCGTCCGTCGTCTGCATTCGCTCCGTACCAATTGATCCGCCTGCTTGCAAACATCACCAGCGACAGCACGATGAACAAACCGATGCTTCCTACCAGCAACGCAGTATCTTCCAGGCTGATGAGGATGAATATGAATCCATAAAGGCAACCAAGTAGGGTGAAGAAAATCCCGCCCGTTTTCCAACTGTTGAAGTGTGCCTTTGCATAAAAACTGATGAGCAGTACCGTAGCCAGTGAAGCTATGATGTAGGCATGATTGAACAGGATATATTCGCTGATGGATAATAACAATGTGTAAAATATCACAAGTGCAAGTCCTACCAAAACATACTGCACCGGGTGAAAAGGTTTCTTTTGCATCAGCTCTATGATGAAGAAGAAGGCAAAAGTGAGGCCGATGAACAGGATCGCATATTTTACGCTCCTCATGGTTTTGTCGTACTGATCGGCTGTCTGTACAAGGCTTACACCAAATTCCATACTTTTAACCTGGGCCGAATTCGTTTTCATCACTTTTGCAAAAGGAAGGTTCGCCTGGTTAAAATTCCAGCTGGCAACAAAACCGCTATCGGAAATTTTCCTTTCGCCGGGTAAAGATTCTCCATTGAAAGATGCATTGGGCCACGCGGAACTCAATGTGTATTTACTGGCTGCAGCCAATGGCGTAAAATGCAGTTCTTCACTGCCTTTTATTTTTACCTGCATGGAAAATGGCATGCTGCCTGCCATCTGTTCCGCGGTCAGACTAACGGGAACGGATAGCCCAATATTTCCAAAATCATCCACAGGCAAACCCGGGCTCATCAGTAGTTTCTGCCCGTTGAAATTCACATATATCTCTTCTTCGATCCCTTTGAAATCGCTCAGTGTAAAACAAAGCCTTGCATTGGCATAATCGACGTTGGCTGCCTGAATATCCTGCGGCAGGCTTACTTTGAAGGAGCCGGCAAAACTGATATCTGTTTTATAAAGCAATACTTTATAGATCGATCTCGGACGTTGTTCAGGAATTATTTTCCCATTCACATTCAGATCATTTGCCAGCAGTAAAAGCTTTGTTTTGTTAGCAACGGCCTTGCCTTCACTATTGACAAATGTATCTGTATAGGGTACTACTAAAAACGGAGCCGAAAGTGTTTGAGCATTCGCCCATTTGCTGCTGACTTCTTTCACCACTTCTTTTTGCCTTTTCTCCCTCTCGGAAATGAGGCTGTTGATAAATACGGTCGGGATAAGCATCAGCAGGATCAGCCCACCCGTTACTAAGCCTTTGATGAGGATACGGTTGGGTTGATTGGACGCAGGAACAGGGTTGGGTGGTGTGGAATACGAAGTTTCCATGATGGTGTGTGTTTTAGATGTGTTATGAAAAAGAGTCTGACTGATAAATTGAAAGGAATCATCCGGTGCGGTATTGTCATACAGGTAATTAAAAATGCGCTTTGCAAGTAAAACAGCTGCCAGCAATGCGCTGCCAAATAGTACACCTATTACAATCACCATTGTTTCAAAAAAAGCCAGGTGGCCGGATCCATAGAATATATCTGAAATGACACTCGCTGATGCACCGAGCAATGCATAAGGTAGCGTTACCAGGAGAAGAAGTGCCAGCAGGCTGAAGCATCGTACCTGTATCGAAGAAAATATTCTTTTGATGAACTTTAAAGTTAAAACAAGGGTGATCAAAACCGGGGTCCTGCAGATGAGTGTCACCACGAATATTATCACAGGTACCCCAAGGTTGAAGTCGTGGGCATTTATCGACAGGCAAACATTGATGACCAGGGCCGTAAAAAAGGCTGTCAATACCCATATCCTTGCAGAGGTACCTAATGTTGAATATTCTTTTTTCATTTTAAAAGCACTTTGTTTTTCAAAGTATAAATACAAAAAAAATTATTTTGTAGAACGGATCATTTTTTCCAATGCTTCAATGTGCGCTTTGAATACTTTTTCACCTGCTTTGGTAATGGCATAAGTGGTGTTTGTTTTTCGGCCGATAAAGCCTTTATTGACTTTGATGATATTATTTTCTTCCAATGCCTTCAGGTGGCTGGCGAGGTTGCCATCCGTGATCTCCAGCAACTCTTTCAGCTCATTGAAATTCACCGCATCGTTCACCATGAGTGCGCTCATGATGCCGAGCCGAACACGGCTATCAAAAAGTTTATTTAAGTTGTTGATCGGATTCACTTACTTTTTATTACACGAATTTTATCGGATTACACGAATTCGCGAAGGTTAATTATCAAATTTGTGGGCTTTAACACTCTCAAAGAATGTATAAACTTCGAAGGTTTCACCATTCACCATTCACTATTCACTATTCACTATTCACTATTCACTTCTTTCATATTTATACCACATATATGTTCCGTACAAAATATGCAACACCCCAAAACCCAGTGCCCAGAAGTACAACCCATATCCTACAAATAAAAGATTGATGAGGCCCACTATGATCTGGCAATAGCCAAGGTATCGTATTTCATCGAGTGTGTATTTGCTGGCGTTGATCAGCGCAAGTCCGTAAAACAACAGGCATCCCGGGGCTACAAGCCCGAAAGTGCCAAACTGCAGCAACTTGAGTAAGAATATACCGCCCACAATCAAAGGGATACTAACGTTGAAGAGTAAACGCTTTGCTGTTTTACCCCAGATTGGAATACCTTCCTTTTTACTTTTCAGATACGTAAAGATAAAGGCGGTGATCAGGGCGGCAAAAAAAGTTCCCGCCGCTATCCAGAATAACCAGGTATTGAACAACACTTCTATCCCGGGATGAAAATCTTTATGGATATCTATGAACAGGGGGCGACAACCAAAAACATAAGGATACGCCAGCCACGCTCCTATCAATGCACAGATACCGGCACTGATACCACTAAGCCCGCTAAGGCTGATAAAACGGCTGCTGCGTTCCATCATCCTCTTGATGTCCTGCAGGGTTTCTAAAGATTGATCATGTTCGGTCATAAAAGCACTTTGAAAAACAAAGTAAATCTTTAAAATCCACATCCGCAAATAAATAAGGGGAAATTTTAAAGATTATCGAGGATTCGCAGGATCGTATTGCAGGCATCGGAAATTTCTTCTTCACTGATGTTTAACGGAGGTACGATACGAAATGCATTGGCCGCAAAAAGGAACCAGTCGGTAAAAACGCCTTGCTCTATCAGCAGGTCGATGACTTTCTTGTTGGTTTCAAAACTGTCAAACTCAACCGCCATCATCAAGCCATGGCTGCTGATATTCTGGATGGCTTTGTGTTGCAAAAGGTTGCGAAAAAGCTTTTCTTTTCCAGGAACCGTATCGATCATTTTTTCCTCCAGCAACACCTGCATGCCCGCCAGGCCGGCAGCACAGCTGACCGGGTGGCCGCCGAAAGTATTGATATGCCCCAGCACGGGATTGTTGGTAAATGAATCCATGATCTTTTTATCTGAAACGAATGCGCCCAATGGCATACCGCCACCCAATGCTTTGCCAAGTAATAAGATATCTGGTACCACATCAAACTGCTCAAAAGCCCATAACGAGCCGTTGCGCCCGAAGCCACATTGTATCTCATCCAGCACCAGTAAAGTTCCTGTGGCTGTACATCGTTCCCGCAATGCTTTCATCCAGCCATCTTTCGGTGCTATCACGCCGGCTTCGGCCTGAATGGTTTCGGCCACCACGCATGCTGTACGCTCCGTGATATTTTCAAGGCCTTCGAAATTATTATAGCACAGTTGCATCGTATCCGGCAACAACGGACGGAAAGCCTGCTGCCAGTATTCGCTACCCATGATGCTGAGTGCGCCTTGTGTGCTTCCGTGGTAAGAATTTTTGAAGGAAATGATCTGTGTGCGGCCGGTATAACGTTTGGCCAGCTTCATAGCACCTTCTGTAGCTTCTGCCCCGCTTGCCGTATAAAATACGGCATTGAGCGATGAAGGCAAATGCTCCGTAATGAGTTTTGCGTACTGCACCTGCGGGTTTTCAATAAACTCTCCGTATACCATGATGTGGAGGTATTCGTCTACCTGCTTCTTAATCGCTTCCACCACTTTCGGATGCCGGTGCCCGATATTGCAGACACTGATGCCCGCTATCAGGTCGATGTATTCCTTTCCCTCCGCATCCCACATTTTGCTACCCGAAGCTTTTACTATATTCAGGCACAGGGGAGCTGCGGAAGTTTGTCCTACATGGTTCAAAAAAAGCTGACGAAGGTTCATGGCTGCAAAATTAATGCTTAGTTTTGAGTAATGGATAATGGTATAATGGATAACGGATAATGATCTTCCGGATCTTATATCTTTCGGTAACCGAAAAACTTTCAGACGGGAAAATTATCCATTATCAATTATAAATTATCAATTATCATGAGTATAATTCTTCCTGTAAAAGGTATTCTCCCCATCATGGGTGAAGATTGTTTTGTAGCCCCGAATGCCACTATTGTCGGCGATGTGGTGATGGGCGATCAGTGCAGCGTATGGTTCAATGCGGTGATAAGGGGCGATGTGAACAGCATCCGCATGGGAAATAAGGTAAATGTTCAGGATGGCGCTGTTATTCACTGCACTTATGAGAAAACCAAGGCCATCATCGGAAATAATGTTAGCATCGGACACAATGCAATCGTACATGGATGCGTTATAGATGACAATGTTCTTATCGGGATGGGCTCCATAGTAATGGATAATGTGCATGTCGGGAGCAATAGTATAGTGGCCGCCGGGGCAGTAGTGCTTGAAAATACGGTGATTGAGCCGGGTTCGATATACGCCGGGGTACCCGCCAAAAAGGTGAAGGATATCAGCCAGGAACTGATCCGCGGGGAAATCAACAGGATTGCAGATAATTACCTTAAATACAGCGGATGGTTTAAATAGTGAATGGTCAATAGTGAATAGTCAACCCTTTAAAGGGTACAGGTTTGTCGAAAGTTTTTGCCCTTTGCCTATTGCCCATTGTCTATTGGTCGTTTTATCTTATTTTTAAATATGAAAAAGAATATTGTCGTTTTAGTGACTGTTTCTCTCGTGTTCAGTATGAGCAGTTGTTTTATTTTTCGTAAAAAAGAAAAATATGGCTGCCCCAATGATGCACGTAATATGACTGAAGAACAGATCAATGCGAAAGCGCAGAAAAGGAAATTCAAGAGTTAAGTTTCCCGGCCTGCAAAAAACAATACCCGACTAATCCTTTACCAGTAAAAACCAATAACCTATGTGTTACGAATTAAAAACCACTTTCGGTGGTGTAGAAGCTGTAATTGATGATAATTGCGGCGTTTCAAAATTCTATGCGATTGCCGACACACTCACAGAATTACTGCACATCAAATTCATGAACCAGGTCGACGACTCAGATACGCTCGACTGGGATTTCAGGTACAAAAATGAATTGCTCACTTTGCATTACAACATCTTCAATGGTGTAAGTATTTATCCTCAACAGGTAAGAAAAGCGTCCACGCAAAACCACCTGGCGATGGAAGTAGCTCATTTCCTGGAGAAACGTGCTTTTTAATAACTTTTTTCGTTGATGCTATCCCGGATGCTCAGGTAACTGACGTAGCGTTCTGCATGGATGCTGCCATCGTTTACAGCTGCCTTCACGGCACAGCCGGGCTCGTCTATGTGGTTGCAATTGTTGAAATGACAGTTGCCCATCACTGCACGCATTTCAGGGAAATAATGTGCGAGTTCCTGTTTGGAGATATCTACCAGCCCCATTTCCCTGATACCGGGTGTATCTATCACGCGACCACCAAAAGGCAGGTTGTACATTTCAGCAAAAGTGGTGGTATGCAAACCTTTTCCGCTCCAACCACTGACATCCTGTGTCTTCAATTTTTTTTCAGGGAAAAGATAATTGATGAAGGATGATTTTCCTACACCCGAATGCCCGCTCAAAAGTGTGATCCTATCTTTCAGCAATGCTTCCACTTCTTTCACCCCTTCACTTTTTTCAATACTCATCAGCTTGATGGTATAACCAATAGGTTCGTAAATTTCTTTTACCAGTTCAAATTTTTCGAGCTCTTTATCCTTATACAGATCTGATTTGTTGAAAACAATGATAGCAGGCACTCCATAAGCTTCAGATATTACCAGGAAACGATCAATAAAACCAAGGGAAGTTTTGGGATTTTTCAGCGTGGCGAAAAGCAACGACTGATCAAGGTTGGCAGCTACTATATGATGCTGGTTCTTATTATGCGGTGATACCCTGTTGATGTAATTCCTTCTTTCATATATTTCACTGATCACCGTATTCTCCTCTTCTTCTTCCTGGCTGATCTCCACGATATCTCCTACCGCAATCGGATTGGTAGACGTGATGCCATCGATCTTGAATTTACCTTTGATCCGGGCATTGTAAATCTCCCCCTTATCATTCTGGACTATATACCAGCTACCTGTACTTTTATAAACCGTTGCTTTCATTGATACGAAGATATGAGTTTAGAGACTAGAGATCAGGGTTTAGGTTTCAGATTGGTAATGCTCCCCTAAACTCTAATCACTAATCTCTGACCTTTCTATGGAAATTTTCGGAATACTAAATACCGGAACAGCACTTCCATGAACAAAAAGAAGATCGCTGCCATTACCAGCGGGAAAAATTTATCCTGGAAACGGATGGTTTTGGTGATCTCGACTTTTGATTTTTCGAGGCCGTCGATGGTAGTATAAATTTCGGAAAGCGAGTTGTTATCTTTTGCACGGAAATATTTGCCGCCGGTTTCAGTGGCGATCTCGGTCAGTAATTTTTCATCGATCGAAACTTTCTGGCTTTTCATCACTACTCCAAGAGGAGTATTTTCGGGTTGGGGCGCCATTCCATCCGTACCAACACCGATCGTGTATACTTTTATGCCGTATGTCTTCGCAATTTCCTTCGCGGTCTTGGGATCTATGAGTCCCCCGTTATTTTCACCATCAGTGAGCAACACCACCACTTTCGATTTGGAAGTGCCGGTACGAAGCCTGTCGACACTGGTGCTCAGCCCCGACCCTATCGCCGTACCGTCTTCCAGCAAGCCGTTGCGTATATTCTGGATCGCCGCTATCAATACGGATTGATCGGTTGTGAGCGGGCATTGCGTAAAGCTTTCGCCGGAAAATATTACGATCCCTATGCGGTCCGTAGGCCGCCTGTTTACAAAATCGATGGCCACATTCTTCGCAGCTTCCAACCTGTTGGGTGTGAGATCCTGCGCCGTCATGCTTCCGCTCACATCAATACAAAGGATGATATCGATCCCTTCACCTTCGGCACGTTGCTGCTCGTCCCTCGTCTGCGGCCTCGCCAGCGCTACGATGATCGCAGAAAGGGCGAGCAAACGCAATATGAATGGCAGATGTATAAAAGTTGCTTTCCACGAGCCCATTCCCTTTGCCGCCGTGGTGGATACAGTAATGGAAGCACTGCGTTTCCTGTTGGTAAGATAGTACCAGGTGATGAGTAACGGCAACAGGATGAACAGGCCAAAGAAATAGGGCTGCGCAAATTGTATATTATTGAAATAATCAAAAACCAAACTGTATGAATTAATTTTTATCGATCGACTTTTCTATTTGTTCAATGGTATTCCCCACCTGCGAAAGGCTTTGCCTGTTTTCGTCTTCGGCCGGTACATACTTTGCAAACTTCACCGCATCTGCCCTTCTCAAAGCTTCTGCAAGGCCTGATAAAGCGGAAGCGTCGAGGTTTGTTTGTTTGAGCGACAACAACACTTCCCCTGTTGTTTTATTCAAAAGATCCTGTTGTTTTTTTCTGCTGTAATATCGTTTAAAGATATTGCCCATCATCGTATAAAAAACTTTCGCTTCGTCTGAACCAACACTGGCGTGGCCCGCCAGCTTTTTCAATTCCTGCATCGCTTCTTCAAATGGCGAAAGAGCAGAATTGAATAATGGCGGTTGTCTTTTCGGCCTTCTCCTGATATAACGGTATAAAAGGAAGAGCAGTACCAAGAGGATCACTACGCCAATACCTACATAGACCCAGAACGGATCAAAATAAAACACATCCATTACCGGCTTGATATCCCGGAGCTGGCCGGTAGTATCTGCTTTCGCGTAACCGACATTGATGAGCACCTGGTCTGTATTAAGCGTATACACGGCATTGTCGGCGGTATTCCTGATCTTGATCGGAAAAGACGGAATTGCCCAGCTACCGGAATCCCAACTGGTAAGCACCAGTGTTTGCAACACCAGGTAATTGCCCCGGGCATTATTGGAATCCGATTTCACCTTGTCCATTATTTCGAAATGGGGGAAGGAATCAGGCACATTGAATTCTATTCTGTAAGTGGTGGTAGGTAAAGTAAATTGTAACCGGTAAGTTATCGGCTCGCCTATCAGGATATCCTTCCGGTCGATGGAAGTCTGGATACTTTGCCCGGCAACAGTTTGTATGCATAAAGTAAAACAAATCACTATTGCCATCCATGAAAGAGACCGCCTTAAGTTTTTGTTTACCATTAATTGTCGATTATCCTGTTATTGATTCCTATTTCCTTTTATGAAAAAACTGTTGTAAAATTTTCACGTAATCTTCGTCTGTCCTGATGTGCAGCAGATCGGCGCCCGCCTTTCTGAAATATTTTTTGGTGGCTTCGCTTTGCGAAAAAAAATGCTGTTGATAGTTATGCCTGACCAGTTCGTTGGAAGTATCGATCCAGCTGACTTTTCCCGTTTCAGCATCTTCTAGCTGCAACAAACCCGCATCGGGCAATTGCATGTCCATCCTGTCATACACTTTCAACCCGATAACATCATGCTTTTTGCCAATGATTTTCAGATCATCTTCGTAACCAGCGTCCAAAAAATCGCTCAATAAAAAAGCGATACTTTTCTGGCTGGTCGTGTTGTTGAAATATTTGATCGCTTCATCCAGGTTGGTGCCTTTTGCATGCGGTTCTATCGTCAGCAATTCGCGAACGATGTATAATGCATGCGCCCTTCCTTTCTTCGGTGGAATGTATTTTTCTATCCGGTCGCTGAAAAAGATCACTCCTACTTTATCATTGTTACTTACTGCACTAAACGTGATCACGGCGCCCATTTCGGTGATAAGGTCTTTTTTTCTCCGGCCAATAGTGCCAAACAAATTACTGGTACTCGTATCTACCAGCAGCATCACCGTAAGTTCCCTTTCTTCTTCAAATAACTTTGTAAATGGTGCCGAAAATCTTGCACTCACATTCCAGTCGATAAACCGTACATCGTCGCCTGCGCTGTATTCCCGCACTTCCCGAAAGCTCATCCCTTTTCCTTTGAAAGCAGAATGGTATTCACCGGTAAAAAGATGGGTAGTGATCTTTTTACTTTTGATTTCCAGCTCGCGGACTTTTTTTAATATGTCGTTTGTTGTCAACAAGAAAAGTAATGAGTTATAAGTGATAAGTTATAAGTTCTGTAAGTAACGAGTATAGGTTGTAAATTATAAGCAATGGTCTTTTAACTTATCACTTATAACCCATAACTTATAACTCTTAAGGTACATTCACCGTTCTCAAGATCTCTTCGATCACATCTTCCACGTTCACATTTTCCGCCTCTGCTTCATAGGTCAATCCGATCCTGTGCCGTAGTACATCTTTGCAGATATTGCGCACATCTTCGGGGATAACGTACCCTCTTTTGTTCAGGAAAGCATACGCTTTCGATGCCAATGCCAGATTGATGCTTGCCCGTGGCGATCCACCGAAACCTATGAGTGGCTTCAGTTTGGACAGATTGTATTTTTCAGGAAAACGTGTTGCGAATACGATATCAAGGATATAATTTTCTACTTTCTCATCCACATACACCTGGCGTACCAGTTCTTTCGCTGTCAATATTTCTGATGTAGAGGCAACCGGGTTGATCACCGGAGCCGCAAGGTTCATGGTATTCTGGCGGATGATCATCTGCTCATCTGATTTGGTCGGATAACCAACTACTACTTTCAGCATGAACCTGTCTACCTGTGCTTCGGGCAACGGATAAGTACCTTCCTGCTCTATCGGGTTTTGCGTAGCCAGTACAAGAAATGGCTCAGGTAATTTGTAACTCGTTTCGCTGATGGTTACCTGGCGCTCCTGCATGGCTTCCAGGAGGGCACTCTGCACTTTGGCGGGGGCACGGTTGATCTCATCGGCAAGGATGAAGTTGGCGAAGATCGGCCCTTTACGTACTACAAATTCATTTCGTTGCTGCTGGTAGATCATCGTACCGATGACATCGGCAGGCAGCAGATCCGGCGTAAACTGTATACGGCTGAATTGCGCCATGATGGTTTGGGAAAGCGATTTGATGGCAAGAGTTTTTGCCAGCCCGGGAACCCCTTCCAGCAGAACGTGCCCGTTGCTCAGCAATCCTATCAGTAATCGTTCGATCATGGTTTGCTGGCCTACGATCACTTTGCCTAATTCGTCGTTGATGCGGGTAACAAATCCGGCGGCGTTATTGATCTTTTCATTTAACAGGCGGATATCCTCTGCGGTTTGGAGCATACTTATATTATTTTTCTAATATTGCAAATTACGAACTAGTAGTAAACAAAAATGCTGCCATTAACATAAACGGCGAAAAACTATGTTAAAAGGAGTCGTATAAATTTATCATCAGTGAATTCCGAGTTGTCAACTCTTATGAGTTGTCAACTCATGGGAGTAGTCAACTCAATCTTGTGGTCAGCTTAAATACTTGGCTACGATCGGCAATCTCCTTCCCACTCCAAATGCCTTCGGCGATACCCGGATGATCGGACAAAACTGGTTACGTTTATATTCATTCATATTTACCATTTTAAGAATGCGGTCTGTAATTGCAGCATCAAAGCCTTTTGCCTTGATCTCATCAGGCCCTTTGCTTTGCTCGATGTATTGATAAAGTATTTTGTCGAGGATGCTGTAATCAGGCAGGCTGTCGCTGTCCTTTTGCCCCGGCCTTAGTTCAGCACTCGGTGGTTTGGTGATGATATTGACAGGTATGATCTCTTTTTCACGATTGATATATTTTGCCAGTTCAAATATCTGCAGTTTGTAACAATCTCCCAGCACACCAATACCGCCGGCCATATCGCCATATAGCGTTCCATAGCCGGTAGATAATTCACTTTTGTTGGACGTATTCAATAAGATATACCCGAATTTATTGGCGATCGCCATCAACAGGTTTCCGCGGGTACGGCTCTGGATATTTTCTTCCGCTACGCTGAATGGAAGATCTTTGAAGATAGGTTTCAGTTCTGCCAGGAAAGTATCATAGATATTGCGGATCGGAACGATGTCGTAAGGATTACCGAGATTGATGCTCAGTTGTTCAGCATCCTCCACCGAATGTGAGGTGGAGTATTCCGACGGCATCAGCACGGCCCGCACATTTCCCGCCCCCAGGGCTTCGCAGGCAAGCGCCAGGGTAACTGCACTGTCGATACCGCCACTGCTGCCAAGTATCGCTTTGGTGAAACCCATCTTTTTGAAATAATCGCTGATGCCCATCACCAGTGCATCATGCACCTGGGCAATGTTCAATTTTTCTTCCAGGTTTTCGGGATTAAGGTCTTTATCCCTGATCACCTGCGCAGGTTCAATTATTGCCGCATCAATAGTACCATCATCGTTGAGGACGAAACTTTGCAGGTCTTCCTTAAAACTCAGCAACCTCCCGCAAAGATTGGCATCCTTGTCAAACACCAGCGAAGTGCCATCAAACACCACTTCGGTCTGGCTGCCCACACAATTGCAGTAAAACATCGGTATCCTGTATTTCAATACATTCGCTTTTACAGCACCTTTCCTGTCTTCGTCGTGTGTATAATCAAACGGTGAAGCGGAAAGATTGATCATCACATCCGGCGAGTGATTGATAAGGTTGTCCATCGGGCAATAGGTGTACAACGGGTTATCACCGAGGTTCCAGATGTCTTCACAGATCGTTACCGCCAGGCGTTTATTTTTAAACTCCACGATATTCCATTCTGTAGCAGCTTCAAAATAACGGTCTTCATCAAACACATCATAAGTAGGCAGGCATGTTTTATGGATGACCTGCCTGATCATTCTGTTTTCGAGAAAATAAGCTGCGTTAAACAGGTCTTTTCCCTTCACCGAAGGGTTCCTGTGCGGGGCTCCTACCAATACCGCAATACCATCGGCGTATTCTTTGATCGTGTTGATGGCGGTGTAACATTTATCTATAAAATCGTTGAAATATAAAAAATCACGGGGAGGGTAAGCGCAGATGCACAGCTCACTAAAAACAATAAGATCGCCACCCTGCACTTTCGCCTGCTGTATGGCTTCGATGATCTTACGCGTATTATCTTCAAAATTGCCCACATGATAATTTTGCTGGGCGAGAAATATTTTCATCTGTTACTCTTTAAATTTTGTGATACAAAGACCTTTGCTTATCCTGTTAAATCGCGTGCAAAAATCTCATTCCCTAAAAATGATTCTTCGCAAATTCGTGTAATTCGCTTTAATTCGTGTAATCAAAAATGCATCTTTGCAAAGTTAAATCATCTCCTTATGCGCCTGTTATTTAGTTTGGTTGTGGCCTGTATTTTTTTTGCTTCCTGCAATAGTAATAATACCCCCAATGTAGACAATGTAAAAGTTAATCTTACCACCGAGCGTTTCGATAAAGACCTGTTTGCGATGGATACTACCCGCATGGTTTCCGAACTCGACAGGCTGATGGCGAAATATCCTACTTTCGGCAAGACCTTTCTTACACAGATCATCAATGTAGATCCGCTGTGGTCATCAGATACGATTGCCAATTATATCAAAAGTTTCATCGGCTCCTACCGGAACATTTACGACAGTTCGGAAAAGATCTTCGCCGATTTTTCAAAATATGAAAAGGAAATAAAGAAGGGTATGCAGTATGTAAAGCACTATTTTCCGGCTTATAAACTACCTTCAAAGGTATACACGTATATCGGCCCGCTGGACGGGACAGGCGATGGCCTGAATGAAGATGGATTCTGCATTGGCCTGCAGGCCCACCTGGGCGGCGATTTCAGCCTGTATAAAACTACCTGGGTACAGGAAACTTATCCGGATTATATGAGCAGGCGTTTTGAGCCATCCTATATCGCTGTCAATTCGATGAACAGGATCGTGGAGGATATGTTTCCCGAAAAAGGCAATGATGATAAGACGATGGTGATGCAGATGGTGGAAAAAGGCAAGCGGCTTTATTTGCTGAGCAAATTTCTGCCGGCAACGCCCGAGTTCAAACTGATCGGTTATACCGAAAAGCAGCTTAAAGAAAGTTATGATCATGAAGCTTCGATCTGGGCTTTGTTTGTGCAAAACAATATGCTGCAGACCATCGATTACAATGTGATCAAAAACTACGTTGGTGAAGGGCCCAAAACTCCCGAACTGGGCGAAGCTTCGCCGGGTAATATCGGCTCATTTGCCGGATGGCAGATCGTAAAAAAATATATGGATAAACATTCCGATACACAATTGAAGGACCTGATGATGATGGATGCGGAGAAGCTGTTTCAGGATGCGAAGTATAAACCTTAAGATGGATTACACGAATTAAAGCGGATTACGCGAATCAGCAGAGATAGAAGCGAATCATACAAACCATGCTAATGGAAGGATTTTAAATTAAGGAATGACCTTCTCAAATAAAGGTAATTCGTGTAATCCGCTTTAATTCGTGTAATAAAACCTAAGCTGCCTGCTGAGTTTCCAGCACTACTTTTTCAGGCTTTACCCCAAGTTGTCTCATCACACGGAAGTGAGAAGCCAGTGCTTCGGAGAAAGTTGGATATTGATTATAAGGCAAGCCGAATTCCTTACATTTTTGCTGAACGATCTTGCTGATCTCAGGATAATGTACATGGCTCACACGAGGAAAAAGATGATGTTCGATCTGGTAATTCAATCCGCCTACAAACCAGGAGATCACTTTGTTACCCATGGCAAAATTTGCGGTTGTTTTGATCTGGTGTTCCGCCCAGGCTGTTTCCAGGTGTTTGGTTTCATCCAGGGGAATGTGTTCAAATTCTGTATTTTCCACCACATGTGCCAACTGGAATACGAGCGATAAAGTCAGCCCCATAGCTGCATTCATTACCAGGAAACCCACCAGCCAACCCTGCCAGCCCCAAACATAAATCGGCAGCGCAATGAAAGTCACTGCATAATGCAATTTGGTCAGCCAGAAGATCACATGATTCTTCGCGGTCAATTTCCACGCTTCGGTGGTATAGATACGGCGGGTAAAATATTTGGTGAAATCCATAAAGAATATCCAGAAGATAGAAGATAATGCGTATACCGGTATCAGGTATAAATGCTGCACTTTATGGGCCGGTACCCATACCTGGCTTTCGCACTGGCGGATGATCGGGCTTTTAGCTATATCATCATCGATACCATCAATATTGGTATAGGTATGATGGATGATATTATGCTTTTGTTTCCAGAAATAAGAACTGGCTCCAAGCGCATTTGCCGAGAGACCGAGGAAATCATTTAACTTTTGATTAGGACTATAACTGCCGTGGTTTGCATCGTGCATCACACTAAAACCGATGCAGGCGCCTGTATAACCCAACACTACGCATAGCAACAAAGCAGGCAAAGCGCTCATATTTACCAGCATGAGAACGGCGTAAACTCCCAGCATCACGGAAGTCAAAACAATCGTTTTTGTAAAGAGACGCCAATCACCTGTACGTTCTATCTTATTATCTTTAAAATACGCATCAACACTGATTTTCAAGCTCGTGAAGAACTCATTATTCTTGTTGTTGAAAGTGATTTTTGCCATTGTAGATTACTGGTTTTTCCTAAACTGTGAACACTGTTTTTTAACCGGGGGTATCATATGAAAGCAGATGATGACCGATGATTTTTCTGAATGCTATATGGGTAAAAATAAGGAAAAAACGGTATAATAATGCGCTAATTCATTTTAAATGGCACGAGCAGGTTAAATGACGGAATAATGACCGTAAAAGTGGTCTTGTTCAGCACGTTTTCAATAAGATAGGTACCCGACATTTTGCCGAGCTCACTGCGTAGGTTGCAGCCGCTTACATACTGATAGGAGGTGCCGGGATTTATGACAGGTTGTACCCCCACCACGCCGTCGCCCTCCACTTCCCTTTTGCTGCCATTGCTATCGGCAATATCCCAGTGCCGGCTGATCAGTTTGATGGGAAAAATATTGTTGTTTTCGATAGTGATACGATACGCAAACATGAACTCGCTGTTCATCGGATTACTGTATTCCGGCTGGTAGAACGTTTCTACCGATACCTTTACACCTCCTGAAATTTTGCTTGTCATGTATCTTGGTTTTACTATAAAATTATTGAAATAAAGCTTATTTTTAAGCAGAAATCTTCAATTATTAAAATATTAACTATGCCGCTGGATAAACTTAGTTACCCGAAAGAAGATATAACGGTAATATGGCAACCAAAATTATGTACACATTCGGCTATTTGCTTTAAGGGGTTGCCTTCCGTATTCGATCCGAGAAGAAAGCCGTGGGTGATCACCGCAAATGCGGATAAAGAAACCATTGTGGCGCAGGTGGCGAAATGCCCGAGTGGAGCACTCAGCATAAAGGATAAATAAATCTCCTTCGTCATCCTGAGCTTGTCGAAGGATGGTTTCGTGAACGGATATCCTTCGACAAGCTCAGGATGACAGCCGTTTTACCCATCACACTTTCTTCGTCTTTGTGTACCCATTCTTCATCAGCCACTGCAGCACTTTATCCCGGTGATCGCCCTGCACGATGATCTCGCCATCCTTTACTGCTCCCCCGGTGCCGCAAAATGCTTTCAGCTTCTTTCCAAGTTCTTCTTTTTGTTCTTCGCTGCCGCGAAAATTATCTACCAATGTCACCGCTTTGCCTGCACGGTGTTTCGTTTCGAGTTTCACTTTAATAAGTTGCTGAGCAGGTTCTGGAAAGGCTTCATTGATCTCTTCTTCCGAAAAGCCCTTGAAATCAGGATCGGTGGAATAAACGAGACCGGAAGTGCTGATATGTTTTTTTGCCATCGTAAATTTTTTATTAATAAAATGGATAATAATTCAATGGATAATTGATAATGCTTACGATTCAAAATTACTACAGCAGTCTTTGAGATTTTAGGCTGGGGGCATTATCCATTATAACATTATCAATTATCAATTACCACCGCTTTCAAACTCAGGTCCAGGCTCACCGCCTGGTGAATGATCGATCCGCTGGAAATGAAATCAACACCTGTTGCCGCATAAGATTGAATGTTGTCGTAATGAATGCCCCCACTCGCTTCCGTTTCGTATTTTCCGTTGATCAGCTTCAACGCTTCGGTAATTTTTTCGGGAGTGAAATTATCCAGCATGATCCTGTCTATATGCCCGGTCTTCATCACTTTTTCCACATCCTCCAGGCTACGGGTTTCCACTTCAATTTTTAGATCCAACCCTTTGCTTTTTACATAATCATAAGCTTTGCCGATCGCTTTTTCAATGCCGCCACAATAATCGATATGGTTGTCTTTCAGCATGATCATATCGTATAGGCCAATGCGGTGGTTGATTGCCCCGCCGATACGCACCGCTTCTTTTTCCAGCAGGCGAAAATTGGGAGTGGTCTTTCTCGTGTCGAGGAGCCGGGTATGATAACCTTCGAGTTTGTCTACATATTTCCTGGTAAGTGTGGCGATACCGCTCATGCGTTGCATGGTGTTCAGCACCAGCCTTTCGCACATCAGTATTGTATGGATTTTAGCAGTTACTTCAAAAGCCTTTTCGCCAAAAGACATCATTTCGCCATCTTTTTTAAACGCTTCGAAAACGATGCCCGGCTCCACCTGGCTGAATATTTTTTCCGCCACATGCATACCGGCAAGAATACCGTCCTGCTTTACTTTCAGCACAGCTTTGCCTTTCAGCTCCGCATCGATGGTAGATAAGGTAGAATGATCGCCATCACCGATATCTTCCGCTAAGGCATTGGTAATGAGAAAGGTCAATTGTTCGTCGTAAGTCATAGTACAAATGTAGGATGTATGAAGTAAGATGTATGATATTTTTGGGATTGAAAGAGTATCCGAAATTAAAGAACATTTCAGACCAGGAGAAATCATACATCATACATCATACATCTTACATCATACATCCTGGCAAAAAAAAACTCCCTTCCGGGAGCAAACTATCATTCTTAAAAAACTATTTATTCTCAAATCTGATTTCCTGCAATAACTGCTTATCCCCCTTTTGTTTCATGTAAATGGTGGTACGGTAAGTGGCCGTTTTTGTAAGCAACGTACCGATGCAATATTGCGAGCCGGCATTATCGCCCTGGTGTATCAGTGTAAAACTTTTAACAGGATTATTGGTAAAAAAATCACGTAAAATCAATTCCGCCTGGCTCTTGCTGTAGCTGTTGCTTTTTTCGGGTAAAGTGATCTCTACAGTATTGTCGAAATATTTTGCGATCTGTGCGGAATTGCCGGCTTTTAATGCGCTCACCACATCATTTATACCTCCCAGAAGTGTAAAGGAAGCCAGTATCAACCCTGATAAACATATGAGTAAAAAACGTTTCATAATAGGTAAATTTGTCATCCCTGAATGGGCTAAAAACGTGCCAACAACCATGTTTAGTACATAGTGGCATTCTTTTTTCGGTCTTATTTCAGAGAAGCGGTGAATAAACTTTTCAAATATATAGCTTTGCAAAATGGAAAATAAAAAAACGATCTTAATTATTATGGACGGATGGGGTCTCGGACAGGTAAAATCGAGCGATGCCATCCAGAATGCGAACGTACCATTTGTCACTTCGCTTTATTCAAAATATCCCAACAGCACGCTCATCACCTGCGGTACCGATGTAGGGTTGCCGGAAGGGCAGATGGGCAACAGCGAAGTAGGCCATCTTAATCTTGGCGCCGGCCGCATCGTTTACCAGGAACTCGAACGCATCAATGTAGCGATCCGGAATAACGAATTTCAGCATCACCCCGTTTTGCTGGAAGCCATCAATTATGCAAAAACAAACAATAAGAAACTGCACCTGCTCGGCCTCGTAAGCGATGGTGGTGTACACTCCCATATCAATCACGTAAAAGCGATCGCCGACACCTGCGCTGCCAACGGTTTTCACAATATGCTGGTACATGCTTTCACCGATGGAAGGGATACCGATCCGAAAAGCGGCTTAGGGTTTATCCATGACCTGCAGAATCACCTGGCCGAATCAACCGGCAAGATTGCCACCGTGACGGGGCGTTATTATGCCATGGACCGCGACAAACGCTGGGAAAGGGTGAAGATAGCCTATGACGCCATGGTACATGCTACCGGTGAACCTACCAATGACCTGCTGGCGTCGATCAAAGAAAGTTACAACAGGAACGTGACCGACGAATTCCTCATGCCGCTGATCAACTCCTCCATCGGGAATACCAAAATAGAAGAAGGCGATGCGGTGCTTGCATTCAACTTCCGTACAGATCGTTGCCGCGAGATCACCGAAGTGCTTACCCAGCAAGCTTTCCCTGAGCAACATATGTACCCGCTGCAGCTGCATTATGTAACCATGACGATGTATGACCATAGCTTCAACAACATTTCCGTTATTTACCAAAAAGATGACCTGGTGAATACACTGGGCGATGTGCTGGCGCAAAACGGAAGATCACAGGTACGCATAGCCGAAACTGAAAAATATCCGCATGTGAGTTTCTTCTTCAGTGGCGGCAGGGAAACTCCTTTTGCAAATGAAAAAAGACTCATGGTCCCTTCTCCTAAAGTAGCCACTTATGACCTGCAGCCGGAAATGAGTGCTTACGAAGTGACAGACACCATTGTAAAGGAGATACACGAAAATCAACCCGATTTTATCTGCCTTAATTTTGCCAATGCCGACATGGTAGGCCATACCGGCGTGTGGAATGCGGTGATAAAAGCAGTAGAAACCGTAGACGCCTGCGTAGAAAAAGTGGTGGGTGCCGCTTTGCAACACGATTATGCCATCTTCCTGCTTGCCGACCATGGCAACGCCGATTACGAGATCAATGAAGATGGAACCCCCAATACAGCACATACCCTCAATCTTGTCCCTTTCTTTGTAATAGACAACAACTGGCGGGGAACAGTTTTGCCCGGCAAACTGGGGGATGTGGCTCCTACCATCCTCAAAATGATGAATGTGCCTATCCCCACGGAAATGAGCGGTAACATACTGATATAGTATAGATTAGGGATTAGGGATCAGGGGTTAGGCGATTAAAGTAGAAACTATAATTACTAACCCCTGATCTTTTATGTCGATGCAGCATCATTCATAGAAAATATGTCCTATATTTATTGGCATTAAATTATTCCTTATGACCGAAGAGCAAATGCTTGCCGGAGTTATAAAGAACAATGCAGCCGCCCAGGAAGCATTGTATAACCGTTTCAGCCCCCGCATGTTGGGGGTTTGCTATCGGTTTGCCAAAAACCGTGAGGATGCGGAAGACATGTTGCAGGAAGGTTTTATCAAGGTATTCACCCAACTGCATCAGTACCGCAACGAAGGAGCACTCGAAGGCTGGATACGCCGCATCGTAGTGCACACGTGCATCAACATCCTGAAGAAAAATAAAAAATTCACCGACAGCGTAGACATCATCCACGCGAATGGCATTCATATCAAAGAAGATATGATACCTGCGATCATGCAGGCCAAACAGGTGGTGGAATGCATCAGGATATTACCGATCGGTTATCGTACGGTGCTGAACCTTTATGCCATCGAAGGATTTTCTCACCGCGAGATCGGCCAGTTATTAGACATTGAAGAAAGTACCAGCCGCAGCCAGTATACCAGGGCAAAAGCAATGCTGGAAGAAATATTGGTGAAGAAAAGTATCATTTACAAAACAAGTGGCAAAAGTCTTTACGGCAAAACGGGTGTCGTAAGATAATATGAAGTGAAAAAGAAAATGACGATAAGGATCCCGTTCAACCAAACTAACTAAAAAGCTTTTTGTGAAACATGGAAAATAAGTTTTACACAGACGACGAATTCGAACAGTTTTTGAAGGAAACCACTGATAATTTCAGGATGTATCCTTCAAAGAAGGTATGGTACAGCATTTACAACGATCTGCACCCAAGCCGCAAATGGCCTTCGCTGGCGGTTTGCCTGCTGCTGATCTTCGCTATATTGTTTGTAGGCATCACCAATAATAATTCAATCAACAAATCAAAAAGATCCCTCAACGGAAATAATTATTTCGCTTCCACATCTGAAAATACTGCAGATGAAACAGAAAATGCTCAAGAAGAAAGAACTGTGGCGATATTGGGTACAAGCAAAAACCCCCGGTCTTCTGCCATTGACCAGGATGGAAATGTAACCGGCAGCAGGGTGTCCGGTATGCTTACGCAAAAGGATCTGTCTACCTATTTTTTCCAGGATAATGGGACTAACCTGGCGACGCCTGGCAGCAACATCTTAGTCGCACAAAATGACAACAACATAAATCCTGTCCTGTCTACAGCTTCCGCAAAAACTACTGCAACATCAAATCTTCCTGTTACAGCCAGCAGATCCGCAGCTATAAGCGGCGAAGAAAACAACACAACTGTTGATAACGATCTTACTGCGGCGAATGTTCAGCTTGAAGCCAACACACCTGAATCCAAAGAAGCCCTAAAAGCGACTCCAGACAAAGCCAATATCCTGAAAGACATGCTTTCCAAAGAGGATAAGGAATGGATTGAAAATTACGCTTACAACAATCAGGCTTCCATCAGCAAATTCAAATCCAGGGCTGCGATACAATATTATGTGACTCCTTCTATCGGCTTCCGTTTCCTGAAAAGAAATAACGACTTTCATCCCAATATGAACCAGCAGACATTGGTTTCATCCAATGGGCAACCCCAGCCAATATTGGATATAAATGATGAAGTGACACAAAAATCTGCCATCAACATGGAAGCGGGTGTGGTGGTATTGTACAACATTTCGAAAAGAACAAGGCTTAAAGGCGGTCTGCAATTCAACTATACCAGCTATATTTCTTTTGCCGATGGGCTGAAGCATCCGACTCAGAGTTATCTTTTGCTCAACAACAACGGAGGTTACACCATGGCACCATGCCTGAGCGGTTATTCCAACAGTATCACCGGTGATAAAAATGAAAGACTGAACAACAAGACTGTACAATTGTCTTTACCTCTTGGAGCCGATTTCAAACTGCTGGGGAAGGATAAGCTGAAATGGTATGCCGGTGCCACCGTACAACCAAGCTTTACTACCGGCGGCCAGGTGTACGCAATTTCCGCAGATACAAAAAATTATGTGGAACAAAACGACCTGCTTCGCAAATGGAATTTCGCCGCAGGTGTCGAAACATTCGTGAGCTTCAAAACCCCGGGCGGGATCACTATCAATGCGGGGCCGCAACTGAGGTACCAGTTCCTTTCTACTTATAAAAAACAATACAGCTATACCGAAAAATTGTACAACGTAGGTATCAAGCTTGGCCTTACAAAATCATTCTGATAACAGTTCATATTTCAAAAGCGCAACGTCAGATGTTGCGCTTTTTTTATGCCGGCATTAGTTGCGATAGCAGATAAGAGTTAATTTTGAAGAATGAAAATGATCCTTTCCATATTTTTAAGTACACTCATTCTATTCGGTTGCAAAGGCAAAAAATCCGCAGGCGACACTGCAGGCACTACTGCTACTGATACGGCAGAAGTTCTGCGTTATTTCCCTGTAACCAATTACATCAAAGGGCAGGTTGCCGACATTAAATCGATTGGTATAAACCCTTTAAAATATATCACCAGGGGGAATCAGCAGGATTCTGTATGGATAAAAGATGATGGATTATTGCAGGAAGTCACTGCTTTCCTGCAGCCTGTCATTGATACCGCGAATATGATACCCTTTTTCAGAGAAGAGAAATTTCTCGATCAGAGCGTGAATGCTTATACATTTACTTATTCCCCTATCGGAAAACTCCCCGACAGTATCCAGTTGCGGCATTGGGATGTGTATATAGATCCTCAGGAGGGTAAAGTGCGTAGGGTGTACATGGTAAAAGACCTGGGAAACGGCAGGCAGCAACAATTGACCTGGAATGCTTCGGAAAAATGGTGTAAGATACTTGAGCTTTCCACAAAACCTGATGGAACGGCTTTTGTAGATAGTGAACAAAAGATCATCTGGAATTTTTAAGATAACATGACAGCAGAACAATTTTCAGCGATTTCATCTACCATACCTGCTGCCCCGGGAATTTACAAGTATTTCGATGCTTCCGGCAAGATCATTTATGTAGGAAAAGCAAAGCACCTGCGTAAAAGGGTCAGTAGTTATTTTGCCAGGAATAAGACAAATTATAAAACGATCGAACTGGTGCACCGCATCAGCAAAATTGAATTCACCATAGTGAACAACGAGCACGATGCCTTCCTGCTGGAGAATACGCTCATCAAAGAACATCAGCCACAATTCAATATCGACCTGAAGGATGACAAGAGTTATCCTTACATCGTAGTGAAGAATGAAGCCTTTCCCCGCATTTTTCTCACAAGAAGAAAGATAAAGGACGGATCGCAATATTTCGGGCCTTATACATCCGTGGCCAAAGTCCGCGACCTGCTGAACTTCATCAAACAAAACATACAATTGCGAACCTGTAAGCTGAACCTTACGGATTCCAACATCAAGAAAAATAAGTTCAAAGTTTGTCTCGAATATCACCTGGGCAATTGCAAGGGACCATGCGAAGGGCTGCAATCGGCGGAAGATTACAATGATGGGTTGTTGCAGTTGAAAAGCCTGCTGAAAGGTAATATTTCGCCGGTGTTGCAAAATTTCAAAACCCGGCAAAAGGTACATATCGAAAAAATGGAGTTTGAAAAAGCAGCTTTCTACCAGAGTAAGATCGAACACCTGCAGCAATACCAATCCCGTTCTTCGGTGGTGAATACCAACACGGGAACTGTGGATGTTTTCAGCATAATTGAAGAAGGCGATACGGCTTATGTGAATTACCTGGCGGTGAGTAACGGCAGTATCATTCAGACAAAAACCATCACCCTCGAAAAGAAACTGGATGAAAGCCCGGAAGAGGTACTGGCATTCGCGATCATACAGCTAAGGCAGGTTTTTGAAAGTGAAGCCACGGAAATCATTGTGCCTATGCCGTTGGATTATGCGGAGCCGGGCATTACAGTTACTGTTCCTAAAGCAGGTGATAAAAAACGGCTGCTGGATCTCTCTGAGAAGAACGTGAATTATTTCACCGAAGAATTAAAGGCAAAGAAAATACTCAGGCTGGAAGGAAAAACGACTGATGAGAAGATGAAAGTGCTGGAGCAGCTGCAGGAAGACCTTCATTTATCGGCGTTGCCGGTGCATATAGAATGTTTTGATAACTCCAATTTCCAGGGAAGTTACCCGGTAGCAGCGATGGTTTGTTTTAAGAACGGGGAGCCGAGTAAAAAAGATTACCGGCATTTTAATATCAAAACAGTGGAAGGCATCAACGATTTCGCATCTATGTCTGAAGTGGTTTACAGGCGTTATAAGCGTGTGCTCGAGGAAAATGCGCCATTGCCCCAGCTCATTATCATTGATGGAGGTAAAGGGCAGCTGAGCGCTGCTATGCAAAGCATCGATGAGCTTGACCTCAGGGGTAAAGTAACATTGGTGGGTTTGGCAAAAAATGAAGAAGAATTGTTTTATGCCGGCGATACTTCGTCATTAAAGCTTGCCTGGGATAGTGAAAGCCTGAAGCTGATCCGCCGAATCAGGGATGAAGTGCATCGTTTCGGTATTACATTTCACCGGAACAAGCGTAGCAAAGGCACATTCAAAAACGAACTGGAAGGCATTAAAGGTATCGGCAAGGAAACTGCTTCTATGCTGTTGAAAATGTTCAAATCTGTGAAGAAAATAAAGGAAGCCGATACTGCTGAAATAGAAAAACTGATCGGCAAGTCAAAAACCCTCATACTTAAGGAAGGGCTGAAAGTTGAGTAATGTACGCTGAAGCCCTGTTTTGGCCGGGGCAATGGTCAATGGTGAAATCTTCGGGGGTGTTTTAGAAAACGCATGGTTAAAATAACTGCCCTTATTCGTGTAATTCGTGTAATTCGTGTAATTAGTTTAATTCGTGGTAAAAAAAAGGGCCAGGATAGAAATCCAGCCCCGTTTTAAAATCCAATATCCTATGAAAAACCGATGTAAAAGTAAGGTGGTTTTGTATATCTGCCAATACCCAATAAGGGGTATTTTTAAAATATTTCCCACAAATAAAAAACCCTCCGATAAATCGGAGGGTTCCTAAGAAATTAGTATTGGTATTTAATAACTCCACAGATCCTGTTCGTAATTAAATATTTTTTCCTTGATATTTTCACCTTCAAGTAGTTGAAGGATAGTGTTATCTGACAAACCTGGATAATTTTTGATCAGCCTGTCGTAAGGATTATCGATGGTGCTTTTGATGATACGGCCATAGAACATGCGGCTTTCGAACAGTTCTTCCCAGGTCATGCGTGCACCAAAGTTTTTACCATTGTATACTTCGTATTTGGCAAATGTTGCACGCATGTCAGGGTAGTAAACCCAGAACAATTCAGTTTCTCCTAAGTTAACACCTTGAGAAGTAATAACATTTTTTACCGGTGCTATCCCAAGTATCCTCCAGAATAACCTGGAGCTTTCCTTATCGAAGATCACTTCTTCCTTGATACGGAACTTGTAGAATGAATCATAACTGATATCATTATATTTCTTCACAGTACCAGTCAGGTTACCCAACGTGTCATACATTGGAACGTCGATCGGATCGCCAGTGATGGCTTTGGCTACTTCGCCTACAGTCATGGGGGTGGTGAACCGATCGTCAATATTGCTAAAGACAGTCACCGCACTATCCTGGATCGCCTGCAGGAGAATAGAAATGAAGCGCTGGTTACCGTTGCTCTCATCTGCAGAGTAGCGGAAAGGCAGGTTTATCTTTTCCCGGGTATCTATCTCACGCCAGATCTTGTGCCTGTATACCGCATCATCTGCACGCAGATGTTCGTATGGCAATGGGGTACGATCCCTCAAAACTGTTGTTTCCACAGCTTCATCCGGGCGTAACGACTTCAATACCTTTTTGATCGGCAAAGTATCTATTGCCGGAGCGGGAGCTGCTACCACTGCCGCGATAGTATCCACTACCGGGGCCGATTGCTGTATCTTAGCCTTTGTCTTGGTCTTGGTGGTACGTTTGGTTGATTTACGCGCCGGCGCTTTTTTCTTTTGGGCAAAAGCTCCGTCGGCAATACCGCCTAACAATACCATCAACAAAAGAATTCTCGAAAACTTTTTCATACTTATTATTTTAATACAGTGCGATGGATTTACCATCAATTGATCTTACGCCGTCTGGACCAGATACTTTGATATTGTCAAAAGAAATAACTGAACCCGGACCACATCTCTGCATGAACGCAGACAAACCACCCAGGCTGTTCCCGTTTATAGAAGCGGTAACTACGTTAGGGAAATTTGCACCGGAGAAATAAACAGTAGCACTTACTACGCTATACCTCAGGTCGAAATCAAAGTTTTCCAACTCTGCCCTGCAGCTTGTCTGGCTTTTAAACGCAACGGATGCCATCCTTATTTTACCGTCACCTACTTTAAATACCGGATCAGGAATCCTTTTCACCCTGAAATCGAACTTGCTTGGGTTACCATCAGCAACAACACTGATACTTGCAGCACCGATAGCGCTTACACGCACGGTCCTTTTAGAACCTGTTCCGATAATAGTACCGCCACTCATACTAACCGTTGTTTTATCCCAACCAGTCGGTGAACCGATAGTTACAGGATTATCCACGCCGATGTAGAATACGTTCATCTTATCAAGCATCACAGCGGCTCCACCAGGAGTACCTACGGTATACTCAACATTTTTAGTTTCTGTTTTTTCAATACCATCCTGGTCTTTGTAACGGATAGTTACAGGAACAGAATGTGAACCGCCGCCATTAGCTTTAACTTTGTAAGTACCTTGTCCATCAACAACTGGTACGCCAGAACCACCGATAGTGATCTGTGGAGCTGCAGCAGAGCTGTAAGCACCAATACCGGCTGTGATAGTAACTTCATCACCAGGCATTACATAGTTAGCGCTCTGCCCGAGCAAAACACCAGTTTTGTCGAAACGGATCGCCACCGCATCAATCTGGCTATGAGCATAAGCCACTACCTGATTTTCAGCATTCTTAATGTTATTCTGGTATTTACTAAGCAAAGTGATGGCTGCCACTGTTGGCATCATCCTGAAGCTTGCTGTTGTATTGTCTTTTCCATCAGCAGATACATCTACCGGAAAAGTAGCTTCGAATTGTTTTTTGATAGCCGGGTCGATGTTCAGCATCGCAGTACGATAAGCACGCAACCTGTCATCAAGATCTTTACCCTTTTTTTCTGTATCCATCAAACGGGAAGAAGCATTCAGATCATCTAATTTATAATCCTGTTCTCCGTGCTCGTTCAACACTATATTTCCAGCCGCATCCTTTTTCAAGCCTGATGCTGTTTTAAGTTCTGTTTTCAGAGTTTCCAAATAGTTATTCAGATCTTCAGAAAGTTTCTTTGCCTGATCGGCTTTAGGTTTCCAAATCTCAGCTTTCGCCTTTGTTTTCTCATCCGCCAATTTGCCATCTAATGACTTGAATAAAGTCTGATTCGAAGTCTCGATATTGTTGTTAGAAGTCATAAGACTTTTATCAACTGTTTTAAAGGCATCGATCACTTCCGCTGATACGTTCAATGCTAACAATGCTGTAAGCACCAAATACATCAGGTTGATCATCTTCTGCCGGGGCTCTTTAGGTAAAGCCATATCTGGTTAGTATTTTTGGTTTTGTTAAATATTGTTTGGATTAAGAGACAATCATTCACTGATTATCTGCCCTGCATAGCGCTCAACATGTTTCCGTAAACAGAGTTCAGTTTGCTCAGGTTGGTAGCCAATGCGCCGATCTGATCTTTTGCTTTGTTAGCATCGTCAACACTGCTCATCATAGCCTGGCTGGCTTCAGCCATTTTACCATAAAAACCATTCAATGCTTTCAGGTGGTTGTTGCTTTCTTTCAATTCCAGTTCGTAGATAGTGTTCAAAGAACCAAGGTTCTTGGTCAATACCTGTACTTGTTCGTGGAAACCTTTAGCGCTTTCAGAAGCGTTGTTGAAAGAAGCCATGGTAGTAGCGCTCGCACTGAATGCAGTTGCCATGTTACCGATAGCGGTAGTTGCTTCTTTTGTTTTTGTGCTGAAATCGCTGGTAGATTTTACAACATCACCAACTTCAGATATACCGGTTACAGTAGTTCCCAGTTTCTGGAAACCTTCGCCTAATTTTTTAAGATTTGCCGGAGTGATATCCGCTTCCTGCAGCATTTTATCCATGCTTTTCAGGGCAGGGTTGCCTGTTTCAACAGTAGCAACTGATACAGCTCCTTCCGGAGGCGGTGCCAACAGGTAAAGTAATGCGTATCCAAGGAAGATTGCAGCTTCCGTATAAAGACCTATTTTAAGCCAAAGATCAGCGCCTGGAGCGTGAGTGATTTTGAAAAGTGCTCCGAGAAGTACAGGTACAGCCGCAGCTGAAACTAGGATGTTAAGAACGCGATCGATTGGACGTGATTGACCAGCAGCCATAATTTAAAGAGTTTTAAGTTTTAAATGGGATTGTTATTGTTGATTAATTAGAGAAAAGTTCGGGAAATAATAACCCATTTCATTTTTAATTAAAATGGGTTATTACAGTAAGTTATGTTGAACTAGAATTGTTATCTATAGAATGATATTTATTATTACCTGCCGCGTTTGTTTGGAGCTGGGGGCAGATCGATAACACACCTGAATCCGATGTATGATTTTGAAGTATCCTGGTATTCGTAAGCGCGGGTGCTGGTCTGTAGGAAATAACCAACATCTTTCCAGCTACCGCCGCGTAAAACCTTACGTTTCATACGTGGAGGATCTGAGTCTTTGGCGTTGAAACGAACATCCGGGTTAAGATCGTGCTGGAAGTTATAAGAACCTTCGTAATATAAAGAAGAAGTCCATTCTGCTACGTTACCTGCCATGTTATACAATCCGAAGTCATTTGGCCAGTAAGCATCTGCCCTCACAGTATACAAACCGCCGTCTTCAGGATAGTTACCGCGGCCTGGTTTAAAGTTTGCCAACAGGCAACCCTTTTTGTTCCTCAGGTAAGGACCACCCCAAGGGTAAGACATCTGAGAACGGCCGCCACGGGCTGCATATTCCCATTGTGCTTCTGTCGGAAGACGGAAATCAGATTCTGCAGTGCGTTTTTTGCCTTCAAGCCATGCGTTCAGGTAATGGGTTCTCCATTCGCAGAAAGCAGTAGCCTGTTTCCAGCTAACACCTACTACAGGATAGTTTCCGTAAGCAGGGTGGCTGTAATATTTTTTCGCCATTGGCTCATTGTAAGAATAAGCGAAATCACGTACCCAGCAAAGTGAATCGGGGTAAACCGGTATCTGTTGCTTAACAATGAATGCGGAACGAGGTACGGTTACGTCCTTGTTTTGAGCAGCCGCTTTATAATCGAATATTTCTGACTGATAAACGATCTTTTTAGCGTCTAATTCTTTTTTACCGAAAATACGGTTATCCGGTGTAACGATGATCGCATCGATCTTTTCGATCGTTGCTTTATCACCCCATTTGATTGTGCTTGCTTTTTTCCAGTCGATATATTCGTTGCCATCCTGTCCTTGTTTAACATACCCCATCAGCTTTGCAGCGATAGAATCACGTACCCAATTGGTAAACTGGCGATATTCGTTATTGGTAATTTCGGTGGCATCCATCCAGAACCCGCTGATTGAAACCTGTTTGTTCCTTGCGGTATAGGCATAGTTAACATCTTCATCGCTTGGGCCCATGTGAAATGTCCCTGGTGGTACATATACCATGCCTGGCGGCTTGGTCAGGTTCCACCTGACGCCCGGTGCAACGCCGTGCAGCTGGCCGTCGTTTGGCAACCCAGATTTCTTTTTCCCACTTAGCATCTTGCAGCTGCTTGCGGAAGTAGCAATAGCAGCTACAGCTAATACGTAGAATAACCGATTGTTCATTTTTTTTAACTTTGAGGGTAATAGCAAATGTAATGATTATTTTGATTTAACATCAACTGCTCTTATTTGTTTTTTTGGGTATTTATCAACAAAATACCGTACTCTGAACTATAATAAACGAGCAAATTATTTAAATATTGTGAACAAAAAACATTCCCGTTAATTATTTTTCAGTTGATTAAGCAACTCAGCCACCGTTGAAACAGGAGCTTCGCATGCATAATTCCGGCATAAATATAAGGAACCTTTGTCTGAAAAGGACTTCCCGTTCAACAAAGACATATTAATATAATATTCACTGCTTTGCAAAACCCTGTTCGGGATGAAAGCCGAGAGTACTTCTTTTCGTAACATTTCAATCGCCCCGCCTGTGATCACCAACTCGTTGATACCAACCGACTCCTGCTGGAAGCCCAGCGCCCAGATGGAAAAAGACCCCGGATGTTTCAGGACCGCCCCCGATACCGTTTGTAGCATTTCGAGAGAACGGTTTCGCCATTCCTTTTCATCAAAGACTATGGACAAATAAGCAAGGTTGCCCGCCATCACCGCATTTGCCGAAGGCGTTGCCCCATCATAAAGTTCAATTTTCCTGACAATTACATCTCCCTGCCCTGCCCTTGTATAAAAAAAGAACGGGCTTTCCGTGTCGGAAAATTGTTCAACCACATACTCCGTAAGGCTTTTTGCCCTTAAAAGATAATCCTGGTCGCCGGATATTTCCTGCAGATGGAAGCACGCCTGAATATACCAGGCATGATCGTCGAGAAATGCGGGGAACCGGGCAACGCCATCTTTGTAAGTGTGTAGTAAAGTACGGTAGTTTTTATCGGCGAGATTTTTTTCGAGGAAATGAAAAAGTTTTTGGGCGGCTGCTTTGTAAGATTCTTCGCCGAGGCTGGAAAATGCCCTGCAGAAAGCCGTCAGTAATAATGCATTCCAGCCAAGCAATATTTTATCATCTGTGATGGGGCGGATGCGTTTGTTTCTTGCCTCCAGTATTTTTTCATTTGCGGACGCAATGATGTGTTGAGCCGCTTCCAATTCGATATCCAGTTGCTTTGCAACCGCTTCAAGTGGCCGGGTTACATGAAGGATATTCTGATGCTCCCAATTCCCTCCGGCGGAAACATTGTAATAAGCGCAATACAATGCTGCATCTTCTCCAAGCAACTGTTCCACTTCCTCTTTCTGCCACACATAGAACTTACCTTCCACGCCTTCACTATCTGCATCGATGGCCGCATAATAGCCCCCATCAGGATGTTTCATTTCCCGGGAAATAAAAGAAAGGATATCCCTGATGGCATCAGCATACAAATTTTTTTTAGTCATCTGGTAGGCATCGCAAAGCGTAAGGACCAACAGGGCATTGTCATACAGCATTTTTTCAAAATGTGGCACAAGCCAGTGAGCATCGGTACTGTAGCGTGATATACCACCGCCCACCTGGTCGTATATTCCGCCATTGATCATGCTTTGCAAAGAATGTTCAGCGTGTTGTAACGCTAACGGATAGCCGAAAAAATGTGCCTGCCGGAAAAGGTATTGCAACGAACCGGTTTGCAGGAATTTGGGGGGTGCGCCAAATCCGCCATCCTTACGATCCGCGTTCTTCAGGATGTTTTCTGCGATCGCTTCGCAATTATTCTTTGTAAAAAGCTGATCGCTTTCTGACTGCGGAACAATGTTTTTTATTGCAGCAAAATTGTTTGCTTTCGCAATATGAGTTGTCAACTGAGCAGCCTGTTCTTCTATCTCCTCCCGCCTGTTCTTCCAGGCATCGAAGATGGAAAGTAATACATCCGTCCACGAATTTCTTCCATATGCTTTTTGAGGGGGAAAATAAGTGCCCCCATAAAAGGGCTTTGCATCGGGTGTAAGAAAAACGTTCAACGGCCATCCGCCATTGCCGGCAATCGCCTGAACGGCATCCATGTAAATATGATCGAGGTCAGGGCGCTCTTCGCGGTCTATCTTGATGTTGATGAAATGTTCGTTCATTACCGCCGCCGTAGCTTCATTTTCAAAACTCTCTTTTTCCATTACATGACACCAATGGCAGGCTGCATAACCGATGCTCACAAGTATAGGTTTCTGCTCTTCTTTGGCGGCCTGCAAAGCCGCATCCCCCCAGGCAAACCAATGCACAGGATTATTGGCATGCTGCAAAAGGTACGGGCTGCTTTCGTATTTTAACTGGTTGCTGTGCATGAGGAAAGTTTTGAAAGTTCAAAAGGTTCAAATGTTCAAAAGTTAAACCAACCTTTTGAACATTTGAACCTTTTGAACAATTGACCTATTATATTTATTTTTTCTTTTCTGAAACTATATATTTCTCGAGAGCGCTTACCATACTCGGACTTTGGGGCATCGGTGCTTTGATGTCGAGAATGAGACCTGCATCTTCGGCTGCTTTAAATGTGTTTATCCCGAAAGCACCGATCCTTGTACCGTTTTGTTTGAAAGAAGGGAAATTTTCCATCAGGCTTTTTACTCCACCCGGAGTAAAAAAGCAGATAACGTCATAATTCCTCCCGATGACTTCCTTGATATCGTTGCTGACGATCTTGTACAAAACGGGAGTAGCGTAACCACAGTTATGACCGCGAAGCCAGTTGGTAATCTCACTATCGAAAGCTTCTGAGCAAGGGTAAAGGAATTTTTCGTTGTCCTTATGTTTATTGATCACGTCAAACAGGCTCTTGTTGGTACCATCGGCGCCATAGAAAACCTTGCGTTTGCGGTATAGGATGAATTTCTGGAGATAAAGCGCTACAGCTTCGGTTATGCAGAAGTATTTCGTATCCTGGGATACGGTCACTTTCATTTCATCACATATGCGAAAGAAATGATCGATTGCATTCCTGCTGGTGAAGATGACTGCTGTAAAAGCAGCTATGTCAATCTTTTGCTTGCGAAAATCTTTGGCTGGAATACCCTCCACGACTATGAAAGGGAAGAAGTCCAACGTAAGATTATATTTCTTAGCAAGATCGAAATAGGGCGATTTCAGACCTTCGGGCTTAGGTTGGGCAATAAGTACTTTTTTAACTTTTTTGGCTGATACACCAGCCTCTTTTACAGCGTTTTTTATCATACTCACATCCAAATGGTAATACGAAATTACCAATTTTTATTCAAAAAAAGCACCGCGGCCTTATAAATGATAAAAAGCGGCAATATCTCTACAGAGAATATATAGAGAAAAAAGTGAAACCTACTCACTTTTATCCTCGCTTCCAGCAAGCCATACGACCGGTAAAAACGCATAAGCAACAATACCCCTACCAGGATTGCCGATATCATCACGAACACAGAAGCTACCTGCATTTCGGAAAAAGCCAGTACGATCACTACCGGTAAAAGGCATATACCGATGATCTTATTGATGAGAAAAATTATAAAGGTATAAATATCCGCCTCCTGCTTGTAACCGGTGATCCAGCCTGTAAATTTCAATGTGATATATTTCACAAAATACACCGCCCCGAAAAGTAATACGCAAAGTCCCATCAGTTTCCAGTCTGTGGAAGAAGGGATCAAGCCATAAAAACGAATCAGGAAATACAAATAAAGTCCTCCACACAATACGAACAGCAAATTAAATATCAATGAAGGCAACTGATCCTGTACCAGCTGATCCGTGAGTTGGCTCTGCCGCAAAGAAGAGTTGAAGAATACTCTGAAAAGATTAGCAAAATATCTTGAATAAGCTGCCTTTACGATCCCAAACAGCAAGGTGATCCCCAGCAACAAATAAAAATAGCCGTCCTCACCCATTACTTTTCTCGGCCGTATAGCCATGGTTACCGGCTGTGCTTTACTGTTCAGGTAAATATTTTCTTCTGTCAATGATTTCTGAACAGATACCGGAATCTTTTCAACTACCGGCAGTGATGTGTCTTTACGCACAGCAGCTGTATCTACCACCTGGGCACCTGCGCTCAGTTGCAAAAGCAGGAACAATAAAAATAAGAGGGTGGTTAATTTCAATCTGATGGTCATTTGTGGCACAAAAATAATTGAATTAAATACTGCTTTAAAAGTAATTTATATACCCGAAATGTATTTTTGAAGATTCCCTCAGGTTAAACTTCACATCATTTCTCTTCCCCACAGCAAGACTTAAATTAAGCAAGCCTGCTTTTGTCTCAAATAATATCCCCAAGCCCCCACCGGTGAACTTGTTGTTGAGAGCAACATCCTGGTATTTGTTGTTCACCCATCCCACATCCACAAAAGTGAAAAGGTACGAGTTGAGCCCAATGAGGTACCGGTATTCTGCCGTGGCTACTGCATATTGAGTGGCATATATGCTTTCCTCGTCGAACCCCCTCAGCAGTTTATACCCGCCAATCTGAAAAAGTTCATTCCTGAATATTGACGGGCTGGTGTAATAGCCTGAATTCACTCCGAGTTTGAAAGTTCCTGCTTTGCCTATCGGGAAATAATGCGCTGCCGCTAATTTTACACGAAGCTGGTAACTTTTCAATTTGATAGAATCATACAGGCTTTCATAGTTGAAGGAAGGGTCTTTCAGGCTGGTGATGGTATTGTTTTTTTTAATGTTTTTGATACCTACTACCGAAACCAGGTTCACTTCATTTCCTTTCCGGGGATTGAACCTGTAATTCGTTCCCTGCCACTCATAATTGAACCCTACGTTTACCGCACTCACATCGATATTCAGCGGCAATGTTTTTTGAACCTTTATCACATTCGTATCTATGGCGCCCTCCAGCAGGCTGGCATTCTGCAACTGCACGAACAACTTCCCCGTCTGATTATTTGCCAGGCTAAACTGTACCCCTGCCTGTGCATTGACCTGTATGAAACTGGAATCTTTTTTAAAAAGATCAAACAGGAAATTGAATCCAAAAGGGGAATTGAAAATATATGGCTGATCAAAGCCTAAGTTCAATCTTGGTGATTTCGGCTGCAACTGCTGCCATTTCAATAAGAAATTTTCGCCCGTTCCCAACAGGTTTTTCAGATCCAGGTTCACATCACCAGTTACCTGCAGTTTTTTAGAATCATTTCCCGATGGCAGGAAACCGACCAGGAAATTGACCTGGCTGCTGCGTTTTGGCTGTACATATAAATTCAGTACTGCCCCACTCCCCAGCATAGTGAGATCCGATGACTGAACCGGTGTCAGATAGGGCAGCTCCAGCATTTTTTTATCCACCTGCCCCAACCGTTCTTTGGAATAGATGCTGCCATTAGGGATCGAAAGGTAACGCTGCAGAAACCGTTTATTGATCTTTATGTTGCCAAATACCCTGATGCTATCGATGTGATACAATACTCCTTTCTCCGTTTTGAGCGCCGCAGTTATCTTATCGTCTTCCACCCGGATACTATCCAGATAAACTTTCGCGAAAGGGTGACCGTTCTTTTCATAATAGCCCAAAATGCGTTGCTGCAACAATTGCAGCTGTGAAATATTCAAGGGCTTATTGGTGAAATTCTTTTCTATATAACCACCTGCTTCCAATGCCGCCGGCTCTACATTATTTACCTGTAATTGCACCAGGTTATATTTCGTTCCTGGGTAAAGATCAACATGCAATTCGTTATTCACCTCCCAGATGCTGTCTGCAGAAGCAACCGGATAACCCTTTGAAGCCAGCAATGCGGGAAGTTTTACGATATAACCATACGCTTCGGCACTATTTGAAAAACTTTGCTGTAGTCCAAGTTGCTCCACGTTAAACGAACTATCTTTGCCCACCAGATGATAATGCATGGGGAACCCTTTGTTTGGAGCATTCGCGTGCTGAGCCACAGCAGGATGCAGCAACAAGCAGGCAAGCACTAACACAGCAGCAGCTTTGGTGGTATACTTGCAGAAAAAGTTCATTCGTTCTGTAAACATTCTAAAACGTAAATCTACAATCTTTGACGGGCATTTATATACATATCCCTTTTTGTAAAAAAGCCTGCACTTATTGCAATTTTCATTTCTCTACTTCCTTGCAAACAAAAGGCACGTTGCTTGAAGCATTGAAGAAAGAAATATCCATAACTGAATTGTATGATTCTACAGGTAATGATGTGGCCACCATATATTTTGGCGGCGGTACACCAAGCCTGCTTTCGGCTGAAGAACTATCGTCGACCCTGGTTCAAATCCACTCAAAATTCCAGGTAAGGGATCATGCTGAAATAACCCTTGAGGCAAATCCCGACGACATCAATCCCGACACGTTGCAAAGCTGGCTGCAACTTGGCATCAACCGGCTCAGCGTGGGTATCCAATCCTTCAATGAAAAAGAACTGGGCTGGATGAACCGGGCTCACAACGCTACCGAATCCCTTCAATGCATTGAAGACATCAAAAGGGCGGGCTTTACCAATTTTTCCGTAGACCTGATTTACGGCTCGCCACTGCAAAGCAATGATGATCTTCATCGGAACCTCGATATCATCTTTTCAAATAATATCCCACACATCAGTTGTTACGCTCTTACTGTAGAGCCCAAAACCGCCCTGAATAAAATGATTGAATTGCACACTTCTCCCCCGGTAGATACCGACAGGCAGGCAGAACAGTTCCAGTTGCTTTTATCCAGGATGCAGCAAGCGGGTTACGAACAATATGAGATCAGCAATTTCGCAAAACCAGGGTTTCGCAGCAGGCACAATAGCAGCTACTGGCAAGGCAAGCCGTATTACGGATTTGGTCCGGCAGCACATTCTTTCGACGGCAACAACACGCGTCGCTGGAATGTTGCCAACAATGCACTCTACATCCAATCCTTATCCAAAGACATACTTCCTTTTGAAGCTGAAACGCTCACCGACACCCAGCGATTGAACGAATACATCATGACTTCACTACGCACTTCTGAAGGGCTGGATCTGAAAAGGGTAAGGGAAGAATTTGGCGAAAAACATTCCTCCCGGATCTCTGTACAAAGCATTGATTTTATCCGGCAGCAGCATATGATCCTGTCGAACGAATGCCTCATTCTTACCAATGAAGGCAAGTTTTTAGCTGACGGGATAGCCAGTGACCTTTTTGCTGACTGATCAGGTCTTATTATCCAGCACTTACCAACCCTTTTCCACTTTCTCCATTTCAATCCGTCCTTCCGTGGAAATGACGATCATATCCCCGTACCAGAAACTCAACTGCCCATTTCCAGGATACTCTTTTTTCAGGGATGTAACGAATCTTTTTAAAGCCTTGGAGGAAAGATTTATTACTACCGGCCCTTTCACCTTATAATAACGATAGGGAATAATGTATGACCTTAAACTATCAAAAGGCTCCGGCGTGATCTTTTTCAATTTTTCCCTCGAAAATCCACTGGCATCAAATAACATAAGATTATTGAAACTGGTATCTTTTGCAAAGTTTTCCTGCACGATCTTATACTTCCCCATACAAGGCGAACACCACAATGCAGTAAAGAATATCCGAACCGGCTTTGAATTATTAAAATGCAGATCCTGTATATCAAGTTCGCGAAATTGCGCTCTCACACCACAGTTGAGCAACATGCAAATAATCAATAAAAAAATTACCCTGGTTTTCATGTAAAGAGTTTAGAATTACGAATAGCAGCAAGATATCTCATTAATTATTCGACAGGAAGTCCCAATCCACCGGATTGATAAATTTAACAACAACGATCTTACCTACCACTTTCAATTCAACTTCCTGCTGCCGCGATCTTTGTGGATGCTTCAATTGCGGACCCGGACTTGGATTCATTGGACAGTCGAATATCCCGCACTTAAATCCTATACCACCCCGGCAATTTTTTTTCTGGCTACCGATAGTGATACATAAACGCCCGCTGAGCTTATCCGAAATTTCAGAGAATTCTTCCATGGAGAAACTTATCTCTGAACTACCGTCTTTATTAATGCTGACTTTCCGGATACCATCCTCCGTTTCTAATTGTCTGGTTGTTTGTGCCGTCACTCCATACGTTGCTATCAGGCATAGCGATGCCATTATGATCTTTTTCATTTTTTTTATTTTAATAATAAAGGATTGTACCAGGCCGCAGACATGCAGCCTGATGTTGAGTTTTTTTTTAATTTTACCAGCTGGTAAAATGAGCCGTACTATCTAGAATCATACAGCTCATTATCCCTACTAACCTTAACAGTTCAAAAGTAGCTCACTTGAAAAGAGTGACATAATTTTAGCGCTAAACAAAGTTTAGTCTGACTGCAATAAAGTTCAGTGTAAAAATTTGGTAGGGAGAAATGAAACTCTTATTGTATCAAATCATTATTTCCTCAATAGCGGCAAAACTTTCCTTCGCAGGTGAATTGTTCCAGAGAATGTTGAAGACGGCATTTGCGATCGGCATATCCGCTCCTATTTTTTTGTTGATGTGTTCCATACATTTGCTGGCAGTGTATCCTTCGGCCACCATGCTCATTTCGAGCTGTGCGGCTTTGACTGAATATCCTTTGCCTATCATGTTTCCAAAAGCCCTGTTGCGGCTATGCAGCGAATAACAGGTTACCAGAAGATCGCCAAGATAAACCGATGCCGCATAATTATTATGCAGCTGATTTTTCGCCGCACTGTGATCGATGTACCCTACTTCCGCATTGATGATCCCGGCTTTGCGAAGGAAACCGGCCATTTCATCGGCACTATTCGCGATGAGCACGCTCAGGAAATTATCGCCGTAATCCAGGCCATGTGCGATACCAGCACCCACTGCATAAATATTTTTAAGTACGGCTGCATATTGCACGCCATAGATATCTTTATTGAGCACAGTGTTGAGATAATCTGTTTTGAAATAAGCGGCGATCTGTTCTGTCAGCACTTCATTCACACCGGTAAAAGTGAGGTAAGATAATTTCTCCGCGGCCACTTCTTCCGCATGACAAGGCCCCAGCACTGCGAAATAATCTTCCAAAGGAATATTGAAAGCATCTTTCAGGTAATCGTTGAGTAAAAGATTATTTTGGGGGATGATGCCTTTGATGGCCGAAACGATCTTTTTCCCGGCGAGTATATTTTTATCGAGTTGATCCAGCGCATCCAATGCATAAGCTGATGGTACGGCAATTACAATGACATCCGAATTTTTGACCACATCATTGGGGCAGGTGGTGAGTGTAAGCTGCTTGATATCAAATTTTGCCGAAGGCAGGTATTGAGGATTGTGGTGGCGGTTGCGGAATTGCTGTATGGCAGTCTCACTGCGGTTCCACCAGTATATCGACTGGCCGTTATCGGTTAAGATCTTTGCCAGGGCTGTACCCCAGCTTCCGCTCCCTAATATACCAAACTTCATCCTAAAAAAATTACGAATTACGAATTACGAATTACGACTGAACGAAACCTAATTCGTAATTCGTAATTCGTAATTGATAACTAATTAAAGTCCTAATTTTTCCACCGCCAACTGCGCCGCAATCTGGCTGGCGTCTTTTTTGTTATATCCTTTCGCCTGGGCTACCAGTTCGCCATCTACTGTGGCGCCGATGGTGAAGAGCCGGCGGCCGTTCTCGAATTTCTCGTCGAGTGTCGCAAATTCAAGGGCTTTGCCATTCTTGTTTGCCCAGCCGTATAACCTGTTCTTGATATTTATTTCGAGCACTTCCAGGTCATCGGTAAAAAGATGCGGAAGGATGATGAATTTCTCCACCCAACCCTGCGTCTTTTTATACCCTTTATCGAGATAAACCGCGCCAATCAGAGCTTCCAGCGTATTGCCGAATATCTGCGAAACTTTAAGTGCGTTATCAAACTTATTGTAGAAAGTGATCTTTTTTAATCCCATTTTCAGTGCGATCTCGTTCAGCTTCTGGCGGTTCACCATCTTGCTCCGCATTTCTGTAAGGAAACCTTCGCCTTTGTAGGGATATTTTCTGAAAAGATAATGTGCGATGATGGAGCTCAATACCGCATCGCCCAAAAACTCCAGCCGCTCATTGTTTTCGTCCGCGCCTTCCCTCACCGAGCGGTGGCTGAGCGCAGTCTTATACAACGTAACATCGCCTGGCGTGAAACCCAGCACATTGTTGAGCTGTTTTTTGAAAGCCTTTTTTTTGGGCTCCGTTTCAAAAATATCTTTAATGAATTGTAGTGTACTGATAACCTAATTTTTTTGAAAATTACACGAATTTTCGCGAATTACACGAATTAGCGGAGATGTATTTTAAAGACATAAATTTAAAGACACGAATTTTAGTTCGAATTAAAAGAATTGAGTCGAATTCTAAACTCTAATCCCTAATCTCTAAACCAAAAGGCGCCACAGGCACGTTCCTAAGGAACATATTTCCTGATGATCACAGAAGCATTGTGTCCGCCGAAGCCGAAAGTATTGCTAAGGGCTGCGTTGACAGTTTTATGCTGTGCTTTATTGAAGGTAAAATTCAGCTTCGGATCCAGTTCAGGGTCATCGGTGAAATGATTGATCGTTGGAGGGATCACGTCTTTTGTAACCGCCATGATACAAGCCAGTGCTTCCAGCGCTCCCGCTGCACCCAGGCAATGGCCTGTCATGCTTTTGGTAGAACTGATGTTAAGGTCGTATGCATGATCGCCGAATACGCTGAGGATCGCTTTTGTTTCGGCAATATCGCCGAGAGGGGTGGAAGTACCATGAACATTGATGTAATCGATGTCTTCAGGTTTCAAACCGGCATCCGCCAGGGCTGCTCCCATTACATTTTTTGCGCCTAATCCTTCCGGATGTGGGGCGGTAATGTGGTAGGCATCGGCAGTTGCGCCGCCGCCGGCTATTTCGCAATAGATCTTGGCGCCACGGGCCAATGCATGTTCGAGGCTTTCGAGCACCAGCACGCCGGCGCCTTCTCCCATTACAAAACCGTCGCGGTCCTTATCGAAAGGCCGGCTGGCTGTTTTAGGATCGTCATTGCGTTCGCTGAGCGCTTTCATGGCGTTGAACCCACCCACCCCTGCGGCACTGATCACCGCTTCGCTGCCACCGGTGATAACGATATCTGCTTTATTAAGGCGGATATTGTCAAATGCATCGATGATGGCATTGGTAGAGGAGGCACAGGCGCTTACAACTGCGAAGTTGGGACCCCTGAAACCATGGCGCATGGATATCTGCCCTGCGGCTATATCCAATATCATTTTGGGAATAAAGAAAGGATTAAAGCGGGGGGTTCCGTCGCCGGAGGCGAAATTGACCACTTCTTCCTGGAAGGTGATCAGCCCACCAATACCGCTGGCGAAAATGACACCGACACGATCGGGGTTGACATTTTCCTTCGTGATACCGGCATCTTTTACTGCCTCATCGCTTGCTACGAGTGCAAACTGGCAGTAACGGTCCATTTTCCTGGCTTCTTTCCTATCGAAATAGTCGGTAGGCTCGAAATTTTTAACCTCACAGGCAAACCTGGTTTTGAATTTGGAGATATCGAATTGCTGAACCAGGTCGCATCCGCTAACGCCATCAGTTAATCCCTGCCAATATTCGTCAACAGTTTTACCCAATGGAGTAAGGGCACCCAATCCGGTAACGACTACTCTTTTTAAAGCCATACAATTTGCCTGTGATAGTTAAATGAGATGATGAATTACTTAGCGTTTTCTTCTAAATAAGAAACAGCCTGGCCAACAGTAGTGATGGTTTCAGCTTGTTCATCAGGAATAGAAATATTAAATTCTTTTTCAAATTCCATAATTAGCTCAACGGTGTCCAGAGAATCGGCACCAAGATCATTAGTGAAAGAAGCTTCCGGAGTAACCTCGGCTTCATCTACACCTAATTTGTCAACAATAATTTTCTTTACCCTTGTTGAAATGTCTGACATGATAGTAAAATTTAGTTTGTACTGGTTGCAAAAATATACTTTTTGATGTAATTACAAAGAAATACTAAAAAGCACCTGGAAATCACTGCGAAATTAATGCCGCTTTGGCACGAATCAGGTAGGAATTTAGGCTGTTTTTTTTACATAAAAAAGGGAAAAACAGGTCTGTGACTACGGAAAATGTTGGATTTTTTTTATATATTGTAATTTCTTCGGCAGCTGACACAATTATTTTAAATTTATTTAAACGATGGGACTAAAACAGATAGATCACGGAAGTAAGGAATATCAGCAGATGGTTCAGTTGAGGAGCCTCATATTGCGACAACCGCTGGGATTGTCGTTCTCACAGGAGGAATTAGACAGGGAGGTGAATGATATTTTGATCGCTGCTTTCGATGAAGAAGTGATGCTGGGGTGCTGTATTTTATCCAAACTCGACCCGCAAACGATGCGGTTGCGGCAGATGGCCGTCAATAATAATCTCCAGGGAAAAGGCATCGGCGCTTCCATCATGTCATTTACAGAAAGCATCGCTTCAGATAAGGGCTATCGCAAAATAATGATGCATGCACGGGATACTGCCATCGGGTTTTATGAAAAATTCGGGTATAAAGTGGTGGGAAACCAGTTTTACGAGGTAAATCTTCCACATTATATCATGGAAAAGCGGATCAGGTGAAGTAAAGACGACAGACCACGGACGACTGACCACGGACGGCTACTTCTTTATTTTGGATTGAAATATCTTCCTTGCTTCGTGCTCTTCGTCGCCATCAAATGCGTCTTTAGGCAGGATGAAAAAAGAACGCGGGTTGAAATAGAGATGAAAAAAATGCGGGCTTTCCGTCCAGCCACTGAAACTTTCCCATTCCCATCCCCTGCTGCTTTGTTCATTTTCCAGGGTAAAACTGGTATTGCTGAGGTATGCTTTGAACCTGTCGCGGAAAGTTTTGTTCTGGCGGTAAACTGTATTAGGTAATATATACCAGAAAAGTATCATCAGGAAAAACCACAGGATCGAACTCACCAAAAACGCAAACGGGCTGATCTCTTTAAAATAGAAAAGTGCCGCCGATCCGATCGCAAACACATTCACCAGTATCATCATGATCTTGATCTCCTTGCGGCTGATAAAATGGTACCGTAATGCCTGTATGACTTTAGCTTTTGTGTAAGTGAAGTAAGATGTGGTCATTATAATGCTGAAATTTTCTGCAAATTAAGCATCTATTTCAATTTGTCGTTCTCTTTATGGCGTTCCGCATCGCGGATCGTTTTCTTTTCCATGTTTTTCTGTAATGCTTCGGTAAGGTTTACGCCGGTCTGGTTGGCCAGGCAGATCAGCACCCAAAGCACATCCGCCATTTCATCGCCAAGGTCTTTACCCTTATCGCTTTCTTTAAATGACTGCTCACCGTATTTGCGCACCATCAACCGGCTGAGTTCGCCCACTTCTTCCATGAGGATACCAAGGTTGGTGAGTTCGGAGAAATACCTGACACCGATGGTGTTGATCCATTGATCGACGGAGGATTGGGCTTGCTGGATAGTCATAATATTTTTTTATTACACGAATTTTTCGAATTTCACGGATTACACCAATTATCTTTTACAAAATTACTCTTTGCCAGGTTAATGAACGCTCTCCAAAATTTATCAGCAAGCCTAACTTCAATCCTGTTACAGCAAGATAACTCAATGTTTGTGCTTTATGAGCATCAATGAGAACTGGAACAGATTTTATTTCTAACACTATCAAATCATTCAAAATAAAATCGGCGACGTAAGGATTTTTTAATTCGACATTTTTGTATTTGACAGCGAACCGTTTTTCCCTTTCATAAATAAATCCGTTTTCCACAAACTCAATTTCCATAGCATCCTTGTAGTTAATCTCTTTTAAACCCATGCCCAAATAACGATGTATTGACATGCAAATGCCTATAATTTTAAAAGACTCTTCGGGATATAAAATACTGGCCATTTCGAAACTACTTAAGTTCCGTAAACGTAGCCATTGAATTGCTTATCAACAAAGGTTAAACAACAACAAACAATGCTTTTTTTCTGAAAAAAATTCGTGTAATCCGTGAAATTCGAAAAATTCGTGTAATAAAAAAATTACTCTTTATTCTTCGAATCTATCACTATCGTCACCGGTCCGTCATTCAGTAACGCCACTTTCATATCAGCACCAAATTCCCCGGTGAAAATTTTCTTCCCGAGATCATTTTCCAGTTGCCCGATAAATTTTTCGTATTTGGGTATCGCCACTTCACCTTTACTCGCTTTCAGATAACTCGGCCTGTTGCCTTTTTTGGTAGAAGCCTGCAGCGTAAACTGGCTGATAAGCAGGATATCGCCGCCATTTTCTTTTACAGAAACATTGGGCACTTTATTTTCATCGTCGAAGATGCGGAGGTTGGCGATCTTGTTGCTGAGCCATGCAATGTCCGTATCGTCATCAGCGTCTTCGATGCCGGCTAATACTAACAGACCATTATTGATGGAAGATTTTACCGCCCCATTGATGGAGACGGAAGCCGATGTTACCCTTTGTATCACTACTTTCATGAAGCAAAAATAGTTCAAAAGTTCAAGAGGTTCAAAAGGTTCAAAAGGTTCAAAAGTTCAAAAGTTCGAAAGTTCAAAATGTTCAATGATTCCTCAACCTTTTGAACTTTTGAACTTTGAACTTTTGAAACCTACCTTAATGCGAGCGTTGGCAATATCGAACGCTGCTTCCCAAACTGTTCGCCGAACAGCCCCGCGATGGTTTGGGCAATTTGTTTCTGATAAAGCTGCCCCGGAGTTTTCACTTCGCCGCGAGGCTCAATATGTTTGCCCAGCAATACCAGCCATGCCTGCGAAGAACCTTTGATGAACGGCCCGTGGGATGTCCACTTATTATGCTGTCCGCGACCATGATCGGTGGTGATCACAAACGTAGTGTTATTTTTATATCCCGGTGTACTCTGGGCCCAGTGCCACAATTCGGCGATAATATGATCCGCTTCATTCGCCTTCTGCAGGTAAGTGGCATAGTCTTTCGCGTGAGCATATTCATCCGTTTCGCCGAGGCCAAGGTATAATATCTTCGGCTTCTTTTTCTGAAGATATTCTTTCGCAGCAATGTAGGTCAGCATGTCCTGGCGGGTGCCCGGTTTTACATCCATATCGTCCTGCACTTTGTTGAACGCAGCCATACACGTAGAATCCGCATGCCCGATATTTTCATAACCGCAATTCATTTCTATACCCGAGCGCTTTTCATTGAGCGCAAACGACAGTACATCCCATGAAGTAAAAATGCCGATCCTGCCTTTGTAAGGCTCCTTGCTTTCCAGAAATTCAAATACGTTGGTATTGGGATTGTATACCTTGTTGTTATTGGCGATCGTGATATCCGTAGTGCCGGTAAACATTTCGTTGTAACCCGGATAAGACACCGCATAAATATTGGCCACATTCACGTTGTTATCAAATTCCCTATTGCCATATAGCTGCCCTTTTTTTGCCACGACATTCCACATGAAGGGCATCAGTTTTTTACGCCTGGCTGTGGCGTCATCCGCCCAATACATCATATTGGCCATGGCTGTATCGGAAGTAAATTTTTCATCGTTGATGATGGATCCTTCGGCACCGTCGAAGAGTTCCTGCCAGCGCAGGCCATCGATAGTGATGATGAAGACATTGCCGCTGGTGTCCGCCGGATGATCTGCCCTGAATTCTGTGCCACCGGCTTCGGGGAGTTGTGAAATACCTAACAAAAGGAAAAGGCTTAATAGTCGTTTCATTAATAGAGGTTTTGCAAAACTCCCTCTGTTGCATGAACTCGACGTTAGGACATCGTTAATGAAATATTAAGGAATTATCTTTTTAATGTTAAGAAGAAAAAGGAAAGATAAACTCTTGAAAAATATAGAAGGTCATACGAATTATAAAAAGCCCGATAGTCAGGATAACAAGGCATTGCCTCCGGATACGGGATCTTGTTTTTTGCAATTTCACCGACTACGATATCGGCCTATAATTTATCTTCTGTCATAAAACAACCTTATTTTTCCTGTTTTCCACTACCCGTGCATAAATATTTTCATCCAAAGCATTTTCACTTTTTGCAATCACCACAGTCGCCACAGTATTCCCGATAAAATTCACGATCGCCCTTCCTTCACTCATAAACCTATCCACACCAATCAGCAATGCAAGCCCTTCCAGCGGTATTACTTTTAATGCAGTCAGCGTGGAGGCCAGCACGATGAACCCGCTGCCTGTAACGCCTGCAGCGCCTTTGCTGGTGATGAGCAAAATTCCGATGATGGTAAGTTGCTGCCCGATGGTGAGATCAATATTAAACACCTGGGCCAGGAAAATAATGCTCATGCTTAAATAAATTGTTGTGCCGTCGAGGTTAAAACTGTAACCCGTTGGGATCACCAGCCCTACCACTTCTTTTTCGCAACCTGCTTCTTCCAGTTTTTTCATCACCGAAGGCAAAGCCGCTTCACTGCTGCTGCTGCCGAGTACGATCAGGATCTCTTCTTTAATATACCCTAGAAGTTTCCAAAGACTGAAACGATATTTCCAGGCTATCAGGTTAAGGACCACAAATACAAATAACAATCCTGTACCATAAAAAGTAAGCAACAATTTTCCTAATAAATGCAGGCTTCCGAAACCGAACTTCCCAATCGTATACGCCATCCCGCCAAAAGCGCCGATGGGACTCAAGCGCATCACGATCTTCATGATGTTGAACAACACCTGGTTGATCTTTTCAAAAGTGATGATGAGAGAAGTACCATTGGGGCCCATCCATTTGAGCCCGATGGCAAATAAAATGCTGAAAAAAAGTATCTGTAAAATATCCCCTTTAGCAAATGAATCGATGATGTTGGAAGGCACGATATGTGAAAAGAATTCGCCCCAATTGAGCTCACCGGCTTTACTGCTGTATTCGGCTACTTTGGTTGCATCCAGCGATTCGTGCTGTATCCCCACACCCGGCTTAATAATATTGGCCATCAGCAACCCTATTACCAATGCAACCGTAGTTACGATCTCGAAATAAAGAATGGCTTTTCCCCCAATGCGGCCGGCTTTCCTGAGGTCGCCCGCGCCGGCAATCCCCAGCACGATGGTGAAGAAGATGATCGGCGCTATCACCATCCGTATCATATTGATGAATGTCTCGCTGATCAGCTTCGCCGCAGGCGCAAAAGCCGGAAAGTAATATCCTGCGGCTACACCGGCTGCAATGCCGATCAATACCTGTATGTAGAGTATTTTGAGATACTTCATAGAACGTTCAACAGTTTAAAAGGTTCAAGAGTTCAAAAGGTTCAAGAGTTCAAAGTTCAAAACGTTCAGAAAGATCATACCGTTTGAATAACGTTTTGAACCTTTTGAACTCTTGAACTTTTGAACTTTTGCTGAATTTAATTCTTTTTGATAAAATCTCTCAAATAACTGCAACTGGTAAGCGCTTCCTGATAGAATTTTGTGTTGCCGTATTCTTTTATAAACTGCGGAAAATATTTGTTATTCCTGAAATTATCGTAGTATTTTTTCGCGGCGGCATCATAATCATCATACTTGTCATAGCCGAAATCGCTGTACTGTGGCTGACGTAAAACTTTCTGATCACATTTTGCCATCATGAAAAGGCATTTCGCTTTAAACTCTGCATTGTTGCTTTCCTGCATCGCCCTTTTAAAATATCCGTGTGCCGTAAAACATCCGTAATATTCCTTCTGGAAACCGGTAGCGCCTTCCGGAATAAAATATCCGTCGCTGCCGCTGCGGTAATATTGCACCAGCTGCCACGCATGGCCATAATAGGTGGTATTATATAAACCCAATGCCATCTTGTAAAGATATTTAGCAGCATTAACTTTATCAGTTTCAGCAAGTTTTTTCAATCGCAGCATTTCCTGCGCAAAAGCAAGTTTGGTCGTTTTTTTTGTTTCAAAAGAAAACCGCTCTTCCCTGTCGTAAAGCAATTCGATGAACGGGTCTGTATCGATCTCATATTTTTTTGCCGTGGCCGACTTATTGAACCATTTGATCGCTTCGGCATACTTACGGTCACGTAGAAACGCAGTTCCGGCAAAGTCGGTCACATCGGCCATGCTGAGGGAATTATTGCGCACCAGATAATCTTCAAAAGCAGTTTTGTTTTTTGAGTTCAGCAATGCGTATAATTTTTCAACATCCCCGCTTACAAGGTTATTCCTCAGGTAATCCAATGCATTCTGATTATAACCATATTCTCTTTCGCGGTAGATATTGTCGGCACTGCCTATCGCCAACACTTCCTTCTGCAGATCGCCTTGCGCATGATATCGCTTGGAGATTATTTCACTCATCAGGTTGCGGTAAAATATTTTCCACTGCGATTGTTCGTAATAACCGTTTTTAAAAGGTTTATCCGATAAAGCTTTTTGCTGCAACCATTTCACTGATGGCAATATCTGCGCTTCAAAAGCCGCATCGATTTTCTCCTGTCGGTTGATGGCGACCAGCATATTGGTAAGTGACCATTGATCCTGAACTTTCGGCGTCAGCTTCATCCGCTTTGCATCTTCAAGTACAGACGTAGCGCCGCTGTAATCCCGCATCATGAACGAGAGATACGCCGCCGCCGTTTGAAAAAGCCCATCGTTACTGGTTTTCCCCGATTTTGCTGCGGAAAGGCAAATGTCTTTCAATTTTATCACCCGTCTTTCATTTACTTTCATGGCACTGTCGTTGGCCGGGCTACTCCAGGTGTAATAGAATTCTTTGCCGCCTTTCTGTTCGTTGAGCAGTGGTGTCAGGTATACTTCTTCCAGTTTGTTCACTTCCCGTGTCACCAGTACTTCAAGCATATTCAGCCCCGGCTGGAGATCATATATTTCTTTAATAGCCGCGTTCTGATCGCCGGTGTTGCCCATGGCAAATAACGACAGCATTGCCGCTTTCTCCGAATTATTCTTACACAGTTTCGTGTATTCCTTCACGTTATCCCTGCTATCTACGCTCCAGAAAAAGCTGAGGTAATTGGATATTCTTTTTACATCATTCTCCGAAAAAGCCTTGCTGAACAGATAAGCCGCTTCTTTCTGTTTTCCGGTTCGGTATAAAGCGCCGGCTTTCAATGCCAGGCACATCGGCTGAAGCACACTCTCCGTTTTGTTTTGCGGAATATAGGCATCATAAAACCGGATGGCTTCTTCGTATCTCCCGCTGTAGTGCGCCAGCCTGATAAGCTGGTAGGCATATTTGAGTTTGAACAGTTCCTGTTTTGCCGCAGCATATAGCTGCAACCCACCTTTTATCTGCTTTGCCATGATCACACTATCCCGTTTCATCGGCTCCCATTGGTTGAACTCCCCGGTAACGTTTGGTTGTACCTGCTTCGCAAAAAGGATATACCCCAACGCTTCCAGGTCTTTCTTTTCCTGGAAAAATTTTGTCATGCTGTTGCGCTTCACGCTATCGGGGATTTTCAAAGGCTGCGCTTTTTCGAGGTGGTAATAAAGATTATTGACGTCTTTGTAGCCATATTCCGTCACGAATTGCCTGGCATCTTTTTCATTCGCAACGGCGCCGGTGTAAGCCGACCACTCTTTTGCCAGCACATCAGTTGATTGTACCGGGTCATTTTCGTCGTATAAAAAATTATAGCCGGTATAATAAAACGGTTGAAACGTATTGCTGCCGGATATATGCTGGTAAAAAAATGAAGTATAATAATCGTATGGATCGATTTCGGGACCGCAGCCGATGATATTTTGCGGAAAGAAAATAATGGATGAGCTAACGAAGGCTGTTGTAAATATTTTCCAGTTCATACGAAGTGTATTTACTTAAAGTTAAAGAATCGAGGTGATAGAGAGAAACGTTGATGGCACCGGCTTTCAAACGGCCGGCCAGCATTTTCCCACTGGCCAGCACTACTTCGTACCCGCTAGTTTCGTTGCGGAGCACATCCTCTTTTTTAAATGAATACCCGTCCAGTGTTGTGTCGGCCAATACCCTGTACCGGTTCCCGCTTTTTGCGAAAGCGGCAGAATTCAGCTGCCGGGCATCAAAGTTTTGTATAAGCCCTGCAAATTGTCCTTTGCGCAACAATACATTCCATTCAAATACCGGTAACCCCACGTCCAGCGGCAATGGATACCTGTCAAGCTTGCCGATGTACTTTTCCAGCTCTGCTTTTTCTATAATGGAATTATCTGTCTTGATATTTTTCAGGTTGCCCATATTATAACACATCAGCAGTCCTTTATTTACCGGTGGAACTCCTGTCTTCTCCAGGTATTTCACCTGGTGCAGGCGTATGGTAGCCGATACGGTGAGTGCAGGGTTCAACTCACGGATGGCCGAAAGCAAGGCGAAATAGTTGTTTTTGGAAACAGATGTCCAGTCGCAATCTATCTGTATCTCCTCGATACCATGCAGATTATTTGCTGCCGCGATAGCATTCACCAGCCCGGAAATTTTCTGCGCAAAAGACCTCACTTTCAGGCTATCCGCCTGCTGTATGCATTCATTGGTGATAAAAACGGCAGGTATGATTTTTTTGTGCTGAAGAAATACCGTGTCAACTATCCTCACCTGTGCTACCGGCACTTCCGCCCGGGTCCTGGCATCCCATTCCACATCAAAAAATTTGAGATAGATCGTGTTAATGTCAAGATCCTGTATCGATTTCTTTTCCTGTGCGGATAATTTAAAAACGGATTTCCAGAAATAAACCGAGCGGTGGATGGTGCGTGGCGGATGCGTGGAAGTTTCCCGGCAGGAGACGATGGCTGCCAATAGCAGCAACATTATTATCTTTAAGCCGATATTTTTTTGCTGCATCATGGATGTAAATTAAAATAAAAACCCCGGAGGTTTTGTAAAACCTCCGGGGTTTGATCCGATTGCTTTCGGTAAATTTGTAACAAATCTCTTAACACAGCATCAAACCTCAAAATACTATCATCAATATGAATCTACTGGAAGTAAAAAATGTACAAAAATATTTTGCTACCCAAAAAGCGGTAGACGATATCAGCTTCACGATCGAAAAGGGCAGCATCTTTGGGTTGCTCGGGCCAAACGGTGCCGGCAAGACGACGCTGCTGAGGATGATCACCGGGATCTTTTACCAGGATAGCGGCGATATCACTTTCCAGGGCAAACCCTTCAGGGCACTGGAAGATGCCGCCAACATTGGCTACATGCCTGAAGAAAGGGGATTGTATAAAAAAATGAAGATAGGCGAGCAGGCCATTTACCTGGCAAGACTCAAAGGATTGAGCAAAACCGAAGCCACGGAAAGAGTGAAGGAATGGTTTGCCAGATTTGAAATGCAAAGCTGGTGGAACAAAAAAGTAGAAGACCTCAGCAAGGGTATGAGCCAGAAGCTCCAGTTTGTAACCACCGTGCTGCACAAGCCTTCCCTGATCATACTGGATGAGCCTTTCAGCGGACTGGATCCCGTAAATGCAAACCTGATAAAAGACGAGATATTCAAGCTGGCGAAGAATGGCAGCACGATCATTTTCAGCACACACCGTATGGAACAGGTGGAAGAGATCTGCGACCATATCATCCTGCTCAACAAAGGAAAGAAGATACTGGATGGCACGATCAGGAGTGTAAAACAAGAGTTTAAGGATAATGTATACCAGGTAGGCGTATCAACACGCCCCGAAGATCTCGCTACTTACCTTTTTGATGTGGTAGAGCATCAGCCCGATCAGCTGCTTATCAAACTGGCACACGATTCTACACCCAACGATGTGTTGAGTTACTTCATCGGCAAGAACATCCCGATCACTTCGTTCAATGAAGTGATGCCTTCGCTGAACGATATTTTCATCAAGCTGGTGGAAGGCACACAGGCGGCAAGACAATTTCAAAAGATCTGATAACTTTTTAAAGTATTATAATGAACAAGATTGGATTAATAATCGGCAGAGAATATTTTACCCGGGTAAAGAAAAAATCATTTTTATTGACTACCATATTGGTTCCCCTGGTGATATTGGGTTTTTATGTCGCTATTATCGCGATAGCAGTAAAAGGCGGTTCTGACAAACAGCTGATCGGCATCGTAGATGAAGGCGGGATCTTTTCCGATAGCAGCATCGTGGTACCGGGCAGCACTACTTCTTTCAAGTTGATAAAAAATGAAACGGAAAACAGTTTTATCCCTAAATACAAATCAGCAGGGTACAGCGCTTTCATATACGTACCAAAGATCGCCCTCGATGCGCCCTCCGGGATCGTGCTGCACAGTACAGCATCGGCCAGTATGAGCACTTTAAAAACGGTAAGGATGCTTGTAAACGGGGCGGTGCAAAACAAGCGACTGGTAGCCGGCGGCATAGATCCGGTAAAATTCAGGGCTATTTCAGCGCAGGTGAATGTGGAGAATACCATCGACACAAACGATGGCAGCAAAAAAGGTAATACCGGCGTGGCTTACGGGTTCTCACTGGCCTGCGGAATGCTGATCTACCTGATGATGATCATTTACGGTACACAGGTGATGCGTGGTGTTACTGAAGAAAAAACAAACAGGATCGCGGAAGTGGTGATCAGCTCTGTAAAACCATTTGAACTGATGATGGGTAAGATCATAGGCATCGGCGCCGTAGGACTTACACAATTCGCCATCTGGATATTACTGGCCACGGCAGGCACGCAGCTTGTGCCTTTACTGATACCTGCAGCAGCCGGACAGGGCTCCATGTTAACAACATTTTTCCAGGGATTGGCTTCCTTGCCATTATTAAAATCAGGCTTTTATTTCCTCTTTTATTTCCTTGGCGGATATCTTACTTATGCCTCTTTATTTGCAGCCGTAGGCAGCGTGGTAAGCGAAGACCAGCAGGAAGCGCAGCAGCTTATGTTCCCGATACTCATGCCGATCATCCTTGGCTTTGTGATCATGATGCAGGCCATCAATGAACCCAACAGCAGCCTGGCAGTCTTCGGCAGTCTTTTCCCACTCACCTCACCGATCGTGATGATGGGCAGGATCACTTCCGAAATACCTTTATGGCAGGTGGCTGCTTCTATGCTGCTGCTGGTAGGATGTTTCCTCTTCCTCACCTGGATAACAGGCAAGATATACCGCACCGGGATATTGATGTACGGTAAGAAACCAAGCTGGAAAGAAATGTTGAAATGGGCTTTTAGAAAATCATAAATTCTATGCTGTAGTGGCAGTAGTGGATGTAGCATCCGCTGCTGCCGTTGCAGTTTTTTCGTCCCCGAATACAGCATTGTTGATCTCATCGTTGATATATTTATAAACGATATCACTGATGAGAACGATGGCACCCAAAAAGCAGCCTAATGCAAAACCAAGCACTGCATAAACCATTGCCGAAGTCCTTTTTTCTTCAAATGGCGGATCGGGTTTATCCAGCGTTTCGATGATCGGTGTTACTTTCTGCCAGCGCCATAAAGCTTCTTCACGATTATTGGCAGCCGCATCGCGTTGATGCACCACACGACTTTTATCGTTGATGAGATTTTCTTTCGGGATGACGTATTCTATCTTTTCCGCCGGAACAAATAAAGTGGTATTGGCCATGTGAATGGCTTTTTTGTCATACGTATCCAGTACTTCGTTCAGAGAATCCATTTTACGCACGGTAAAATCATAATCAAAACGGGCCTTTTTTACTTTAAGGTCCTTATAGAATTGTGATATCTTATCGATCAACACATAGCTGATAGGTGATATGATATTCTTATCCGTACTGCTGAAAGTAAGTTCCAGAATTCCGTTCTTATTGATCTTTGCCGTCATGCCCAACTTGATGATCTCGCCACCAATGGCTCTCATGGCGGTATCGCTCCTGGGATTTTTAAATGTCTTGCCAAAGAATGATGTTGAATTATTCTCATTGTCCATCAACAGCTCCGCGATGCGTTTGTTGCCCAGTTCAGGCACTCTTTCCATCGCCACGGCTTCACGGGTGGTACGGCTTGTTGCCAGCTCCACGATGTTGATGGAAGCTTCCTGGCTGAAACTTTTTGGCGCATCGGAAATACCGGTAAGCGTACTGATAAGACTGCTGGTTGCAGAGTTTTCGTTGGAAGCAGTAAGGGGAAAAACAGATGCTTTTGCCGTGTAGACCACAGGGATTCGCTTGGCATATATATACAACGCACCACCCAGCAATATTCCTGCTACCAATATCAGCAACTTGAGCTTTCCGAGCCTTCTGACTATTTTTCGTGTAAGTTCTATTGTCGTCACCGGTTACAAGATTTAATTGATGCTTCTTAAAAGGATAGCTGTTAATACTACCGGTATTGCAGCTACCAGTACAGATTTGGTAAGGTCGCCAACTTCCTGGCCTTTAGGCCGTACAGGTACGATGATGACTGAACCTTCTTCCACCTTCGGGTAGAAGTTGAAGAAAAGGAAACTTCTCGTACGCCTGCTCCTTCCGTTTGCATAGGTTACAAAAACCCTTTTGCGCCATGGTCTTACACCAAAACCACCAGCCTTGTCTATATAATAAAGAAGGTTGGTATGTTCCTTATCAAACGTAATTTTCAATGGTGCCTGTACACTTCCTTCCACTGTTACGAAAGGATTGATCTCCGGAACGAATACCACATCTTTTTCCTGGAGGATGATATCGTATTTTGAATTGCGGTATTTCAGCGCTTTGTACAGATCGATGCTCACCGGCTCATCTATTGATTTGGCTTTTGCGATCAGCAAACTATCCACCCCTTTGCCCAGGCCGTTTGTATCGATCCGTGGCCTTTCCACAATGTTCTCCCTCAACAGGTCGGTCTTTGGCCTCATCAACACAGCGCCGCTAAGATTGGCATTGTCTTTAAGCCCGCCTGCCCTGTCGATGAAAGAAGAAAGCCGTTCATATTTACTCAGGCGTGGGTATAAACCCGGGTATTTCACCAACCCACTCAGCGTGATATTTTGTTGCAGTTCGAAAGACGGGTTCTTGCGCACAAATATCTGGTCATAAGGCTTCAGCTTTATCAATGCTGATGCTGAGTCCAGTTGCAGATCCGATGGGATCGCATAAGATTTTACAATCGTACGTGTAGGCTTGATGGCTTTTTTTGCAGAATCGATATCAACGATACTGGATATTTCCAGGCGGCCGTATTCTGCAGATTGTTTGATCCCCCCCGACAAATAGATCAGATCCTGCAAGGTCATGCCTCCGTATTTTTTTACTTTGCCTTCTTTGCGTACTTCACCAAAAATTTCAACGAATTGCTGCTCGCCAAAATCGCTTTGCGAAAACAATTGAATGACATCGTTTGCCTGCAGCAATACATTACTGCCGTTATTTACATTATCATCGTCAATACCTGTAAGATCTATTTCCAGCCTGTCGGATTGCAGGTTGGTAGAATCGCCCGCCCCGCGGAAAATATATGCTCTTGGCAGATAGGTATTACGTGTAACGCCACCAGCCCTATTGATCACATCGAATAAACGATCGCCTTTCCGCAATTCATAAACGGCCGGATAAGTGATCTCGCCGCGTACCTCCACCTTATTGGAAATACCGGCTTTGATAAGATCCACTTTCACGATATCACCATCCTGCAGTAAAAAATCTTCTCCTGAAAATTTCAGGATCGCATTGGCGTTCACGTCACGCTGCATCTGCTGTTCATTCTCTGTGCGGATAACTTTGAGATTGGAGGCCAACGCGTCTGCGTTGAAACCGCCGGAATATTTCAGCAATGCCTTTACCCCTTCATCACTTTTCAACTGGTAATACATCGGCCTTTTGAACTGTCCGGTTGCCAATACTTTCTTTTCTACAAAACTTACGATGACAAAATCGTTGTTCTGCAGGTAGATATGTTTACCAAAATCGCCACTGGTAAGATATTTATATACATCCAGCGTTTCGATCGTTACACCGGCTCTTTTGATCTGTATGTTGCGGAGGTTCCCGAACTGCGATACGCCTCCCGCTTTTGAAATAACATTGAACGCGTTGCTGAAGGCAGAAACCGTCTGGATGCCAGGCTGGTTTACTTCTCCCACCACGTTCACATTGATGGAACGCGGCTGGCCGATGGAAATGGAAATATTCGTCCCCACAGGCACCACGCTTTTGAACCTGGAGTACACGATGGCACGTGCATTTTCAAAGGTCATGCCCGCCACATTTATTTTCCCTAATCCCTGCGGGAAAATAGCGCCATCCCTTGCCACTACATAACTTTCCTGGAATTCCGCAGCGCCCCAGAGCGCCACGATGATATGATCGCCCACCCCCAATGGATAATCCAGCGGCGGAGTAGATAATTCAGAAAGATCGGTTACCGCCGCACTGCTGAAGATGTCTTCACCATAGGTTTTATCGGGAGAATAACCGCTTCTTTTGATATTATCCTTGATATTATCCTGCATTACGCTATCCTGATCTACCTTATTGTTGGTAGCCATTTTCGCATTCTTATCCTGGCCGGTCTGCCTGTTTTTATCGCTTAATAAAGTAGACAACTGGGTCTGCGTATAATTTTTGTAATCGGTTGGAAGTTCTCCAGGGTTCTGGATGTTCGGAATTTCTGGTGGTGGCTGGCAAAGCGCCGAAAAGGCTGAAAACATTAAAAGTGCCATGACAAAAAACCGATATAAAAAACTCCTTATTCCAAGTTGCATCTGAGTGGTGGGATTGGTGTTAAATTTTATTATGGGCAAATATAATGTTTTATTTGTGTGTCTGAGGCAGATACAGCCTGTACTCTTCCCAGATCTCCTTTACTATTTCCGCCGCAGGTTTTATTTCGCCGATCAGGGCGCTCACCTGCCCTATTTCCAGTTCGCCTTCTTCCAGGTCGCCGTCAAACATACCCTTTTTGGCCCTTCCTCTTCCGAGCAATTGCTCCAGCTCCGGTATGGCGGCCCCTGATAATTCGGCCTGGCGTACGGCTTCGTAAAATTTATTCTTCAATAAACGCACGGGAGTCAGTTGTTTAAGCGATAAGGCCGTATCGCCTTCTTTGGCCTTGATAACAAGGTGTTTAAAATTATCGTGATTGGAAGCTTCCCTGCTGGCCACAAAGCGGCTCCCGATCGAAACGCCTTCTGCACCAAGTACCATCGCTGCCATCATCTGCCGGCCTGTAGCTATTCCACCTGCGGCAATGACGGGAATCTCCACTGCCTGGCTTACCGCCGGGATCAATACCATCGTGGTCGTTTCTTCCCGGCCATTGTGCCCGCCGGCTTCAAATCCTTCCGCTACCACAGCATCGCAACCCGCATCCTGCGCTTTCAGCGCAAATTTTGAACTGCTCACCACATGCACCACTTTGATACCATGCTGCTGCAGTTGTGCAGTGTATGTTTTTGGGTTGCCGGCACTGCTGAAAACCACCGGCACTTGTTGCTCGATGATCGTTTGGATATGTTCGCCGATATCGGGATATAATAATGGTATGTTGACCCCGAAAGGTTTGCCGGTAGCAGCCTTACATTTGATGATATGTTCTTTGAGCACTTCGGGGTACATGCTCCCGCTGCCGATCACTCCCATTCCGCCAGCATTGCTGACGGCACTCGCCAGCCTCCATCCGCTGGTCCAGATCATTCCGGCCTGGATAATGGGGATTTCAATACCGAACAGATCGGTGATTCTTTTGGTGGAAATTTTCATGGGGCAAATTACGAATTACAAATTACGAATTACGAATTAAGGAGGAGAAGATGGAAGGGGGAAAAGGAGCACAGATTTTAAAGGGATGAAGGGGATTGCACAGATTGTTTTTCACAAAGTGAAAAACGGAAATGCAGTTTATAAATCTTTAGGCTTTAATAAAAATTACAATATTTATAAACTGGATTTCGGTTTTCTGCGAAGTAGAAAACAATCTGTGCAATCCCCTTCATCCCTTTGAAATCCGCGATCCACTCTCGCTTCGATCACATTCGTAATTCGTAATTAATAATTCTTAATTGATTTTATCTTCCGCTTCCTCCCAGGTCTATCGCTGTATTATCGCCGATATTCAGGTTTCGGCTCACACCTTTCACTTCGGCATCGCTGCCAATGAGGGAGTTGTTGAGTACGATCTCATAAAGGTTGGAATAGGCGCCAATGATAGAGTCTTTTATGATGGCATGGTTCACGATCGTGTGGTCGCCGATGGCCACATTGGGACCGATCACCGAATTCTGGATCACACAGCCTGTACCGATGCTTACCGGGGGAATAATGATGCTGTTAGAATAATCTTCTGAAGTCTTTGCGTTTCCGCCGAATTTTTTAAGCAGGATGGCATTGGATGCCAGCAGGGATTCTTTTTTTCCGCAATCGAACCAGTTCTGCACTTTAAACGCCTGGAATTTCGCCCCTTGCTGGATCATACATTCGAGCGCATCGGTGAGGTTGAATTCGTCGTAGCTCCTGATCTGGTTGTCCTGGATCTTTTTCAGGCAGCCGAAAAGCAGGTCGGTCTCTTTTATTTTATATACTCCCACCAGGGCCATGTTACTTTTGGGAATAGATGGTTTTTCTACTACGCGGCTGATGAAAAAACTGTCATCTTCCATTTCGGCCACGCCGAAATTTCGTGGATCATCCACTTTTTTCACCCCAAGCATGGAAAATGGGGTGCGGATCATTTCCGTTACATCATACTCGGCGATGGTATCCCCCAGCACGATGAGCACTTCATCGTGCCCCACAATTTCCCTGGTAAGGTCGATGGCATGACCTGTTCCATGGCGTTCGCTCTGTGTAACAAAGTGACAATTGAGGTCGGGGTAATTGCTGGTGACATAATCCTGGATCTTTTCGCCCAGGTACCCGATGATGAAGATAAAATCCCTGATTCCGGCATCGCGTAGCTGATCCACGATGATGCTGAGTATGGTTTTCCCGGCAAGCGGGATCAATGCTTTTGGTTGCGTGTAGGTATGTGGCCGGAGCTTCGTGCCTGCGCCCGCCACTGGTATGATAGCCTTCATTTATAAACGCGTCCGTTATTACGGAGTCTTTGGTTTACAATATAATTCTCTGCTTAAAACCCGGAAGATATGTTAGCCGGGAAGACGGGAAGAAAACTCAAAATATCTCACAACATTCCTGCTTTCTTCCCGTCTTCCCGGCTAAACGACTTCCGCATCAAAAGTGAAAGTAATACATTTTAGATAACAGCGTATCAATCGTCACTTTAATTAGACATTATTTAAAAATTGCGTAAAAACTATGCCATGCTTATATTTGCGCTACAAAAAAATCCTCCATGCAAAGAGATACCGTCATTTTCGACCTCATCGATAAAGAACTTGAAAGACAACGCAAAGGGATCGAGCTCATCGCCAGCGAAAACTTCACCAGCCTGCAGGTAATACAAGCCATGGGCACATCGCTTACCAATAAGTATGCGGAAGGTTATCCCGGCAGGCGTTATTATGGTGGTTGCGAAGTGATCGACCAGATAGAACAACTGGCGATCGACCGTATCAAAGAAGTGTTCAATTGCGAATATGCCAACGTGCAGCCACATAGCGGCGCACAGGCCAATGCCGCACTGATGCTGGCCATCCTTCAGCCCGGAGATAAGATCCTGGGGCTCGACCTCAGTATGGGCGGACATCTTACCCACGGCTCACCAGTAAATTTTTCGGGGAAATTATATCAGCCGCATTTTTACACAGTAAAAAATGATACCGGCCTCATCGATTATGAAATGCTGGAAGAAAAAGCACGTGCTGAAAAGCCAAAGCTGATCATTGCCGGCGCATCGGCTTACAGCCGCGACATCGATTATCCACGTATCCGCAAAGTGGCCGACGAAATAGGCGCCTTTGTAATGTGTGATATGGCACATCCTGCGGGATTGATCGCCAAAGGTTTGCTGAGCTCCCCATTCGATCATTGCCATTTCGTAACCAGCACTACGCATAAAACTTTACGCGGCCCTCGCGGCGGTATCATCCTCATGAAAAAGGATTTTGAAAACCCATTCGGGCTCAAAGATCTCAAAGGCAATACCCGTATGATGAGCAACCTGCTGGACATGGCGGTTTTTCCGGGTACGCAGGGAGGCCCGCTCGAGCATGTAATCGCTGCCAAAGCAGTCGCCTTCGGGGAATTGCTCACCGACGAATACACAACTTATATTACCCAGGTACAAAAGAATGCCCAGGCGATGGCTAAAGCATTTGTAGCAAAAGATTATAATATCATCAGCGGCGGTACAGACAATCACCTGATGCTGATCGATCTCCGCAATAAAAATATCAGTGGTAAAAAAGCGCAGGAAACACTGGATAAAGCACATATCACGCTGAATAAAAACGCAGTGCCTTACGATGATAAGAGCCCGTTCGTCACCAGTGGCATCCGTGTAGGTGTGCCGGCCGTTACTACCCGCGGCATGAAGGAAGAGCATATGCAGACCATCGTAGACCTGATCGACAAAGTGCTGATGAATGTTGATGACGAAGCTGTGATTAATTCCGTAAAAGAAGAGGTATTTACATTTATGGCACAATTTCCGCTTTATCCTGAACTACCATAATAAAAACAATTTATGTTACAACGTATACAATCCATCTGGTTATTACTTGCTTCTGCCTGTGCCTTCGCGGGATTGAAGTTTCCATTTTACAGCGGCACCGACAAAACCGGCATCCCCTCCTCTTTGCTGAGTGGCGCATCTAAAAGTGCCCCCATCTACCTGCTCATACTCACGGTAGCCGTAGCTGTGATCGCCCTGGTGACGATATTTCTTTTTAAGAACAGAACTTTGCAGATCCGCTTGTGCATTGTGAATCTATTGCTGCAGGCTGGTCTCACTTATCTGTATTATCATCAGTCCACCTTATTTACCGGGGGTACATTTGCCCTTACTTCCATCCTGCAACCGGCAGTACTGGTGTTCCTGGTTCTCGCCATCGGCGGCATAAGGAAGGATAGTAAGATCATTGCGGATAGCAACAGGCTTCGATAGAGTGCAGACTACCGATGACCGCTGGTTCTTTAGAGTTGACTATTTTTTTGGTATAAACCCTTTAATACAATTGATAAATGCCTGCATAATAGCGGGTATTTTTATTTATATGCAATTATAAAGCAAGAACAATGATCGATCGTCGGTTGTCTGTGGTCGGTCGTCCGTCGTTGGTGGTTGCAATCGCCGTTCAACATTTAAAAAATTTCTAACTGTTTAAGGTTTTTTCTGAAATATTTCCTACATTAGTGCTGATGTTTTACAACAACACACATATTTCCCCGCTTTTTACAGTAGTTTTTTCAACTACTGCCACAACAATTACAACCCGCTAAGGGTTGCACTTTTTCATATCACCCCATGGGCATAACGCTTTTCCCCCTTCAGGGATTCGGACAATTTTCTTATTCATTCTTATTCTTAAATCAACAACATGCAGGTATTGAAATTTGGCGGCAGTTCGGTTGCCAATGCGGAAAATATAAAAAAGGTGATCGCGGTCATCAGGGATAAAAGTAAAGACGAAAAGACGGTAACAGTGGTTTCGGCATTGGGTGGCATCACCGATCTTTTACTACATTGCAGCGAACTGGCGGCAGCGGGCAACGAAATTTACAAAGACAGGATCCGCGAAATAGAACAACGCCATCTCCAGGCCGTACGCGACCTCATCCTGGTTACCAACCAAAGCAGCGTATTGAGTTTTGTAAAAACACAATGCAACGAAATGGAAGACATCCTCAATGGTATCTTTTTGCTGAAAGAGTTATCGGCACGTACCAAAGACAGGATCGTGAGTTATGGCGAACTACTTTCATCAAAGATCATATCGGCTGCCTTAAATACCACTAACACTCCTGTACAATGGATTGATGCCCGTGAACTGATCGTGACTGATTCTAATTTCGGCAATGCCGTAGTTGATTTTGAAACTACCAATCAGAATATTTCGGCCTATTTCCAGGAGAGTACTGCAGGACTGTTTCTCGTTCCGGGTTTTATAGCTGCCAACAAAGAAGGCATTCAAACCACACTGGGTCGCGGGGGTTCAGATTACACCGCAGCTATTTTTGCAGCGGCCCTGGATGTTCAGGTCCTGGAAATATGGACTGATGTGTCGGGCATGATGACCGCAGACCCGAGGTTGGTTTCTACTGCAAAGATCATTCCCCAGATATCTTACCAGGAGGCTATGGAATTATCGCACTTTGGTGCAAAAGTCATTTATCCGCCCACTATACAGCCCGTAATGAACAAGGGTATCAGCGTATGGATCAAAAATACTTTTGCTCCCGGAGATGAAGGCACCGTGATAAGGCAATTGCTCGACACAAAAGAAGATTCCGCTATCACCGGCATTTCAAGCGTGAATAAAATTGCATTGATCAGCCTCGAAGGGAGCGGCATGATCGGCATACCGGGTTTTTCAAGAAGGCTATTCGCGGCGCTTGCCAGCGAAAAAATAAATGTCATCCTCATCACACAAAGCTCTTCGGAACATTCTATCTGTGTAGGTATCAGTGAAGATAATTCCGTGATAGCGAAAAGAGTGATAGATACGGCGTTCGAATACGAGATCGCTTCGAAAAAAGTAGAACCTTTGATCGTGGAGAATAATCTTTCCATTGTAGCACTTGTGGGCGACCGCATGAAAAACCACACCGGTATCAGCGGACGTTTGTTCAATGCCCTTGGCAAAAACGGTATCAATGTGAGAGCAATTTCGCAGGGCTCTTCCGAAAGGAATATTTCAACCGTGATCAGCAGCAATGATGTAAAAAAAGCGATCAACGTTATCCATGAAGCATTCTTCGAAACCGGGCTGAAGGAAGTAAATGTGTTCCTGGCGGGTGTGGGAAATGTTGGTACAAAACTGCTGACACAGATCAACAAACAACAATCTTACCTGCTCAATAAATTAAAACTTAAACTGAAGATCGTAGGTGTAGCCAATAGTAAAAAGTTTGCGATGAACGAAGACGGCATCGATCTTTCCAAATGGCAGGATGCTTTAAACGAAGGCCAGTCAGGCTCTACCAGCGATTATATAGATGTCATCAAAAGCAAAAATCTCCGCAACATGGTTTTTGCCGATGTGACGGCCAATGAAACCGTAGCGGCCTGTTATGACAGTTTGCTCGAAAAAACGATCGCTGTGGTGGCATGTAACAAGATTGCCTGTTCTTCTCCCTATCCTTATTACAAGAAAATAAAGGACCTGGCTACAGAATACAATGCTCATTTTCTTTTTGAGACAAACGTTGGCGCCAGCCTTCCTATCATTGGCACCCTGAACGACCTGATGCGCAGCGGCGATACAGTTCACCGCATGCAGGCGGTATTAAGTGGCACATTGAATTTTGTTTTTAATAATTACGATGGCCGGAAAAGTTTTGCTTCAGTGGTAAAACAAGCGCAGGAAGAGGGTTATACAGAACCTGATCCACGCCTGGATCTTGGTGGAAAAGATGTGATGCGCAAGATCATGATACTTGCCCGCGAAAGCGGTGAAGAAATGGAAATGGAAGATATCGAAAACAATTCTTTCATGCCGGAAGAATGTATGCAGGGAAGTGTGGAAGATTTTTATGCTTCCATGGAAAAACATGAAGCGCATTTTAAAAAGATATTCGACGAAGCGCATGCCGCCGGCTGCAAGTTGAAATTTGTGGCTAGCTACAATAATGGCAAGGCTTCGGTTGGTTTACAACACATTGATCCGCAGCACGATTTTTATCATTTGTATGGCAAAGACAATATCGTTTTATTTTACACAGACCGGTATGTAGATCAGCCTTTGGTGGTAAAAGGCGCAGGCGCAGGCGCGGATGTGACGGCATCGGGTATATTTGCCGATATAATCAGGGCATCGAAATCATAAATAATGGATAATGATACAATGGATAATGAATAATTTTCTCCAGAGGAAATTATTTCATGTAACTGGATAATTTTCAGATCAGACATATTATCCATTGTATCATTATCCATTACCTCAAGCTATGGCAAAAATAATTTTTGAAGAAGGCAAAAAAGTCACGGTAAAATCTCCGGCCACGGTAGCCAATCTCGTATGTGGCTTTGATGTGCTCGGCATGTGCCTCGAAGCACCATACGACATCATGGAAGTGCGGATGCTCAACGAGCAGAAAGTGATCATACAAAGCACGGATGGCTACCCGCTGCCTACCGATCCCATGCTCAATACCGCAGGTGCGCCCTTGGTTGAAATGATCGCCGAATTAAATGCAGGCATCGGTTTTGAAGTATTGATCACCAAACAGATCAAACCCGGCAGCGGACTGGGGTCCAGCGCCGCAAGCGCTGCAGGGTCCGTAGTAGCAGCCAATCATTTACTCGGAAATATCTTCAGCAAACCAGACCTCGTGCGCTTTGCCATGACCGGCGAGAAAGTCGCATCGGGGGTAAAGCATGCAGACAATGTTGCCCCCTGTATCTATGGAGGTGTAACATTGATACGCAGCATATTCCCACTCGATATCATCAGCATTCCTTCTCCGCGTCTGTACGTTACCGTTGTACACCCGCAGATAGAAGTGAAGACAGCTGACGCCAGGCAGATCTTACGTAAAGAAGTACTACTGAAAGATGCTATCAAGCAGTGGGGCAATATCGCCGGGCTGGTGGCTGGTTTCATGCAAAACGATCTCGAACTCATCGGCCGAAGCCTTGAAGATGTGATCATAGAACCCGTAAGGAGCATACTCATACCGGCATTCGACGATGTAAAGAATGGCAGCAAAGCCGCAGGGGCATTGGGTGGTGGCATTTCCGGCTCAGGGCCTTCTATTTTTATGCTGAGCAGGGATGAAGCGACTGCAAAAAAAATAGAATTGCTGATGCAGGATATCTATACAAATATTGAACTGCCTTTCTACACCTATGTTACAACCATCAATCAACAAGGCGTACAGATTATCGATAGCAATTCTTAATTTTTAATTCTTAATTCTTAATTGACTTGAACTATTACAGCACCAACAATAATTCCCCGGTAGTAAATTTCAAAGATGCCACGATCAACGGACAGGCACCCGACAAAGGATTGTACTTTCCCGAATTCATACCGGCATTACCGGAAGGCCTGATTGAAAACATCGAAGGGCTTTCGAATGAAGAGATCGCTTTTCGCATCATCCAGCCTTATGTGGGAAATACGATCCCGGAAGATGTGCTGAAAACAATCGTGACCGAAACCGTCAACTTTTCCATTCCGCTGGTACCCGTTACCGATAGTATCTCTTCGCTGGAATTGTATCATGGGCCTACACTGGCTTTTAAAGATATCGGCGCAAGGTTCATGAGCCGCTGCCTGAGTTATTTTGTGCGGAATGAAAATAAAAAAGTCACCGTGCTGGTTGCTACTTCCGGCGATACCGGAGGTGCTGTTGCCAATGGTTTCTACGACGTACCCAATGTAGATGTGATCATTTTATACCCTTCGGGAAAAGTGAGCAGCGTGCAGGAAAAACAGTTGACAACTCTTGGGAAAAATATCCATGCGCTTGAAATCAACGGCACTTTTGACGATTGTCAGCAGATGGTGAAAAATGCATTCATGGATGAAGAACTAACGGGCAAAATATTTTTGACTTCCGCTAATTCAATCAATGTTGCCCGTTGGCTGCCGCAACAATTCTATTATTTTTTCGCATACAAACAATGGGCAGACAAAACCGACCCTCCGGTAATATCCGTGCCCAGCGGCAATTTCGGGAATATCTGCGCGGGCATCCTGGCGCAGGCTTCGGGGTTGCCGGTGAAACATTTCATTGCAGCTTGTAATGCCAACGATGTAGTTCCTCGTTTTTTGGATACCAATCAATATCAGCCTAAAAAAGCCGTGGCCACCATTTCCAATGCGATGGATGTGGGTGAGCCAAGCAATTTTGTACGCATCCTGAAAATATTTTCAGAAAATGTTGCCGACCTGAAAACAAAACTTTCGGGCTGGAGCGTTTCGGATGAACAGACCAAAGCAACCATTAAATTAGTTTTTGAAGAAGAAGGTTATTTATTGGATCCGCACGGCGCTGTGGGTTACTTTGCATTGAATGAATACCTGCGTGATCATCCGGAAGAAAAAGGGCTGGTGATAGAAACAGCGCATCCGGTAAAGTTCTATGATGTGGTGGAACCGGTGATCGGCACCAAAGTAGTAATTCCTGCCGTTGTGGAAGAACAGCTGAAACTGGAGAAAAAAAGTGTTTGGATGGAAAATGATTATGAAAGTTTGAAAGGATATTTATTGAAGAAATAAAGTTGAATCAAGATGGCTTAAAAACAAGATGAAACATCCAGAACTTTATTTTTATGGTAAAAACCGTTAGGTTTTTAAAAGTTTTTAGGATCAGCGACTGTATATTCAATTGAAAAATCATTTACTTTTTTCATTCCATCAGGTTGTATGAATTCAATCTTTACAGGCACGATATATTTCCCTGGCCGTCCTGATGCTCTGATCTTTTTTGTAGCAGTGGCGCTACCATCCACAGCTACAATTTCTCCATTAATTATTACTTTAGGCTTCGCTGCAGCACTAAATGCACCTATGCCAGCTGTGATTTCAACGTCATCTCCTGGCTTGACAATTTTTGAACTTTGCCCAATAATAGCAGAAAAAACTTCGAAGCGTTCAATGGTCGCCCCGATCTGGTTGATAAAATAGGTGCTGATCTGATCTTCAAAAACCTTCATATTGCTTTTAATCATCGCTAAGCTTAATGCAGTTTCTTGAAGAGATTTATATTCAAAAATGGTTTTATAAAAAACCGCAGGCGGTACCATCGAGTCTTTCCCCCTGGGAATCACACCATTTTTTTGAAATATTTTTTTCAAATTACTATCCAGGCCAAAAACAGTCGCTTCGTAATTTTTCAGTTTTTCATAAAAAATGCTGGTAACATACTTTTCCGAGAATAGACTGGTAGCATCCGTTTCCTTCCAGTCGGAAATTAAAATCAAGCTATCAAGATATTTAGTGATAGCCTCCGATTCTGTCTGAATAGCTTTAAAATGACCAGCCTGTCTTGCAGCCTGATAGCTGTAATCCGGATCATTTTTTTTAGATTCAAACTCCTGGTAAGTTTTTAAAATCCCATAATTGATCGCTTGTGTAGAATTTTCAAATGACATTCTCAAAGAATTTGCCCTATTCTTTTCATTTTCGGAATCAGGGCTGCAAGAGGCGAATAGCAGGATAGAGCAGGCAAACAAAAAATATGTTCGTGTTATCATAGTGTAATGTTTTACCACAAAAGTTTCGCAGAATTATTTTCACAGAGTTCCACTAAGTTCTCTTTCTCTATGCTGCTCTGTGAAAATAACTCCTTTGCCTCTGTGGTAAAAATAAATTTCTTACGCCTTTGTAGTTACAAAAACTTCCCGGTATAACTTCCCTTCACCTTCTTCAGATCTGCTGGTTTCCCTTCAAACACCAGGTTACCCCCGTCGGCTCCTGCTTCAGGCCCGAGATCGATGATCCAGTCGGCGCTCTTCAATACATCGGTATTATGTTCGATCACAAAGATCGAATGCCCCTGTTCGATGAGTGCATTGAAAGAAGTGAGCAATTTTTTGATATCATTAAAATGAAGCCCTGTAGTAGGTTCATCAAAGATGAAAAGTATATGCCCCTGCCCTTTTCCTTTTCCTAAAAAAGATGCCAGCTTCACCCGCTGCGCCTCGCCACCACTGAGGGTATTAGACGATTGGCCAAGTTTCACATAACCAAGCCCAACATCACTCAAAGGTTGTATTCGCTTCGCTACATCAGCGCCCTGTTTTTTATCCTGGCTAAAAAATCCGATCGCTTCATCCACACTCATTTCAAGGATATCGTGAATATTTTTTTCCTGGAATTTCACATCCAGCACTTCCTCCTTGAATTTTTTTCCCTGGCACACTTCACACACCAGGTGTACATCTGCCAGGAACTGCATTTCCACTACCTGTTCGCCTTCTCCTTTGCAGGTATCGCACCTTCCTGCATCTACGTTGAAAGAAAAGTGTTTGGGTTGAAACCCCCGCATCTTGCTCAACGGCTGCTTCGCAAAAAGGTCGCGGATCTCGTCGTAAGCTTTTATGTAGGTAACGGGGTTACTGCGGCTCGATTTTCCGATTGGGTTCTGATCCACCATTTCAATCTGATCGATGTAATCCATATCCCCTTTCAATGCACGGAACAATCCGGGTTTATCTGTGCCCTCACCTTTCAGTTTTTGCAAAGCAGGATATAATATCTGTTTGATCAACGTTGTTTTTCCGCTGCCGCTCACGCCACTTACAGCGCACAGAATATTCAGCGGAAATTGAACTGTGATATTCTTCAGATTGTTCTGGCTGGCTCCTTCCACGGTGATGCTCCTGTTCCACTTGCGGATAGTTTTAGGTGGATCGATCGATAATTTTCCCGAAAGATATTTTCCTGTAAGGCTTTCGGGATTGGCAACAATCTGGTCATAATTACCTTCGGCGATCACCTCACCACCCAGGTGGCTCGCCAGCGGCCCCATATCGATGATATGATCCGCTTCCCGCATCATCATTTCGTCGTGCTCCACCACTACTACAGTGTTTCCAAGGTCACGCAGTTCTTTCAGCACCAATATCAGCCTTTCCGTATCGCGGCTGTGTAAGCCGATACTCGGCTCATCCAATATGTATAAGGAATTGGTAAGATTGCTGCCGAGACTTCTCGTCAATTGTATACGCTGGCTTTCGCCGCCACTCAATGAATTAGCCAGGCGATTCAATGTGAGATACCCAAGCCCTACATCCATCAACGTTTTGATACGATGGTGGATTTCCAGTAAGATCCTTTTTGCTACCTGCTCATCAAATTTGCTAAGCTTCAATTGATCAAACCATGCCTGCAGATCGCGGACGGGCATTTCGCATAATTCCCCGATATGCCTGCCGCCGACTTTTACATACAACGCTTCCTTGCGCAGCCGGTATCCTTCACATTCGGGGCACAGCGTACGACCGCGATAGCGGCTCAACAGAACCCTGTATTGTACTTTATATAAATTCTGTTCTACCTCTTTGAAAAAATCATTGATACCTTCTACATGGCTGTTGCCTTTCCAGAGATCATCCAGCTGTTTTTTGGTAAGATCCATGATCGGTTTGTGGATCGGAAAATCGAATTTCTTCGCGGCCCTGATGAAAGCTTCTTTCCACTCGCCGAGTTTTTCGCCTTTCCAGGGAGCCACGGCGCCTTCGTATAAACTTAAGTGCTTGTCGGGTATGATAAGATCCGGATCAATGCCCAGGATCATTGAGAACCCTTCGCAGGTAGGGCATGCGCCATAAGGATTGTTGAAAGAAAATAAATTGGGAACAGGTTCTTCAAACTGAATCCCGTCGAGCTCAAACTTATTGCTGAAGGGCAATTTTTTCTTTTCGTTTATTTCCAGTTCCATCACACCTTCGCCTTCATAAAATGCAGTGCCGACAGAATCGGCGAGGCGATGCAGATCATCTTCATCAAATTCTTTTTTCACGATCCTGTCTACTAGGATGAATGTGTGCGCTGCCAGCTTGACTGTCTTTTCCTCCAGCAGGTCTTCTATCCTCAGTATTTCTCCTTTGCTGTAAAGCCGTGAAAAACCTTTCTGCAAAAGAATGTTGAGTTCCTCCTTATTATCCCGGTTGGCGTGATTTTTAAATGCAGCCAGTATCAGTATTTTATCTCCATCCTTGCATTCTTCGATAGCTTTGAGCACATCGGCCACATCATCTTTTTTCACTTCCCTTCCGCTGATGGGAGATATGGTCTTCCCGGCACGGGCATACAGCAAACGCAGGTAATCATAAATTTCGGTCATACTGCCCACCGTACTTCGGGGAGTACGGGTGATCACTTTTTGTTCGATGGCGATAGCGGGGCAAAGTCCCTTGATATAATCCACATCGGGTTTGTTCATACGCTGCATGAACTGGCGGGCATAAGCGCTCAGGCTTTCAGCATAACGGCGCTGGCCTTCGGCGAATAAAGTATCGATGGTGAGCGAAGATTTTCCTGAACCAGAAACACCCGTTACCACCACCAGTTTATTCCTTGGTATGGTGACCGTTACATTCTTGAGATTGTGTACCCGTGCGCCTTTGATGAGAATATCGTTACCGGCAGGAACAGGGGCTGCCGTCTTTTTTTGGGGGGGAGTTTTTGCTTGCATATGATGTAAACAAAGTTACGGATTTTGCTACATTTTTTAGCTTTTCACATTACGTGCCGGGAAGATTTTTGCCGGGAAGACGGGAAGAAAATCTGAATCTTTAATGCTGGCCTTTGCTTTTACTATCAGAAACCTTAAAAGAGGGTGCCTTTACAAGACCTGGTATTCCCGTCTTCCCCGCTCTTCGCGGCAAAAACCATATTGGATCGTCAAATCCGTGCCAGAATCAAAAAAACAACTTTTCGGGCATCTGCTTTTTAACATTTGAAAGAGGTTTACCGACTAACTTTCAGTTTGAATCTACCATCCTTCAAACTTTTTTCAAAAAAAAGCGATTTGCATAACGTTCATTTTTAATTATTTATTGCAGAAAAATGTTTGGTGGAAAACATATTTTTAAAAAATATATAAAAAAATTTGGTGAATTAGTTTTTATGCTTAATTTCACACTTCCAATATCCAATTAAAGTGAAAAGCCGAAAAGCCTATCATTAGACTTCTACGCATTCTTCCTTCTAGTTGGACCAAACCAAACAATTATTGTCCAAACCAACAAAAACCGTAGAAGTTATGAAATTTCTAAACAATCTTACTGACCAACAGCTCGTACACCTGTACATGGATGGCGACGCAAATGCTCTTTCAACGCTTGTAGTGCGTTACAAAGACAAGATCTACACTTCGATTTATTTACTGGTAAAAGACAAATATCTTGCTGAAGATATTTTCCAGGACGTATTCATCCGCATCATCGACACTTTGAAAGGTGGCCGTTATACCGATGAAGGAAAATTTTTGCCATGGGCAATGCGTATTGCGCACAACCTGTGTGTAGATCATTTCAGGAAAGTTAAACGCAGCCCGCAGATCAAGACCAGCGACGACCGCGATATCTTTGAAGTGCTGAATTTTTCTGAAGCAGGTGTTGATCAGCGTATGATGGCTGAACAAAGCCATGAAAAAGTAAGGAAAATGATCGACATGCTTCCGGAAGACCAGCGCGAAGTGATCATCATGCGCCATTATGCTGATCTTAGCTTTAAAGAAATTTCAGCATTGACAGACTGCAGTATCAATACTGCTTTGGGCAGGATGAGGTACGGTTTGATCAACCTTCGTAAAATGATGACTGAAAAGCAGATCGCTTTATAAATTATAGGTTCTGATCCCCAAAGAGAACCAAATAAAAAAACTTCGCAGGTTAATTTCTGCGAAGTTTTTTTATGTTGTTAAGTTCGGGTTACGGGTTATTTGAAAGTTCGTGTAGTATATTTTTTAAACTGTTGAAGGTTAAATAACTTATCACGCGAAGCCCGCAATTTGTTTATTTCTTCAATGCAGCATCAGCGCCACATTTCAACCAGGCGAGATACTCTTCCGGCGAGTGCACATATCCCACCGGATGCGTCATTAGTTCTTCTTTCGTATTCAATATTGCATACCAGGGTTGAGCGTTGTTTTTAAAATTCTCTGTTTCAAATGTTGCCCATTTATCCCCTACCGTTACAATCTCACGTTCCGTTCCGTCTTTAGCTTTGTAAGTAAACTGTTGTGCCGCAGGCAATTTCTTTTTATCATCCACATACAATGAGATAACGATAAATTTTTCCTTCATCAGTGCATACACTTCCGGCTGGCTCCATACATTTTCTTCCATTTTACGGCAATTCACACAGGCATAACCTGTGAAATCGAGCAGGATCGCCTTGTTCTGTTCTTTTGCCATTTTCAGCCCTTCCTCATAATCTCTTGTTCCGGTCAACCCGAGTACAAAATCATCCCCGGATTTATAGATGCTATAATATAATGGCGGTGGAAATCCGCTTATCAGCGAAAGGTTCGCGTATTTGGTATTGGTAAGTCCGGGAATAAGGTAGAGTGTAAACAACCCTGTAATGATCGCAAGTATTACCCTCACTTTATGAAGTTTTTTTATTGGTGAATCATGCGGAAACTTCATTTTTCCAAACAGGTAAAGTGTCAGCAAAAAGCCGGTGACAACCCAAATGCCAATAAATATCTCTCTTTTTAAAATTCCCCAATGCATTACAAGATCAGCATTGGAAAGGAACTTGAATGCCAGGGCAAATTCTACAAAGCCGAAAACTACTTTCACCGTATTCAGCCATCCACCGGATTTAGGTAAAGAATTGAGCCAGTTCGGGAATAACGCGAATAAACCGAAAGGCAGAGCCAGTGCTAATCCGAAGCCGCCCATACCAAAGGTCAGGCGCATGGCACCGCCTGTTCCGGATAAAGATCCTGCCAACAAACTTCCCAGGATAGGACCCGTGCAGGAGAATGATACAAGCGCCAAAGTGAGCGCCATGAAAAATATACCTGCCACGTTCCCGCTGCCGGCTTTACTATCGGCCTTGCTCGACAGACTAGCCGGCAGGGTGATCTCGTAAAATCCGAAGAAAGAAAATGCGAAAAAGATAAAAATGGCAAAAAAGAAAATATTCAGGTAAGGGTTGGTCGAAATATTATTGAGTATATCCGGACTTAATTTTTGGATGAAATGGAATGGCAGGGATATCAGTATATAGATCAGAAAAATGAAGAAACCATACAAAAATGCGTTACGGATACCGGCTTTCCGGCTGGTAGCTTTTTTGGTAAAAAAAGAAACTGTCAGCGGGATCATTGGAAACAAACATGGAAGTATCAACGCTACAAGCCCGCCCAGGAAACCAAGTAAAAATATAGTGCCCAGGCCTTTGGAAGCAGTTTCAGTGACCGCGGAAGAAGAACCTGCGCCGCAGTTGGTTGCAGGTTTATCAAGGTTGATCATAGGTAACAATATCCGGTTACTTACCACCACTTCTTTTCCCCCTTCAAGTGGAATGATTAAGGATTGTTCTTCAGGGAGGAAGGTTTTGTTATCCGCTACATTATATACCAGCTTCAGTTTTATCTTCGAAGGCACTTCACCTGTTATCGTCAACTCCTGTTTGAAAGCCACTTCATCGGCGGTAACCTGCATATTCTTTTCAAAAATGGCGTCCTTGAACGACATCGTTTTTGAAAGTACCTCTTTATTGGTGAAAGACGTTGTGCTGTCATCGTCATCAGCCACCACTCCATCGATCTCGTCTTCCTTCACCACTAACGGATATACGTGCCAGCCTTTTTTGATAGTGCCGGTAAACAATAGCTCATATTTTCCGTCACCGGTTTTTTTAGAATCGGCTTTCCATTTTATCACAGCACTGTCCTGCGCATATGCGGAGGCGGAAAGCAAAAAAGAAATCAGCAAACAGAGGAATACATTTTTACGGAACTGCATACAATTAAACTTTAAAAAAAATCCCGATAAAATCGGGATATAAAAAGGTAAAATTAAAAAATTATTTGGCTGCGAGGTTTACGCTAAATGAAACTTCTTTTGGTGGAAGGCATTGATGATCGTTACATACCATATATTCAACACTACCCTTGAGCACTGTAGCCGCTCCTGTCTTTACTTTCACCGTCTGGCTGAATACCACCTGGTTGCTATAGAATTTCAAAACAGATTTAAAATTAGGATCATATTCCTTCAACATCTTTCCTTTCTCTTTCAGTTTTCCGCTTATGCCACCCACTAACGGGTTCTTGGTAAATTTAAAAGTTGTAGGAACAGGCCCTTCGCCTGATTCCTGGGCGTATAGATGCCAGCCGGCCCCAATAGATGCGGTGATCACTACTTCATAGGTTTTGTCGGCCGTTTTTTTTGCTACATATGACCATTTAACAGGATCAGAAATTTGCGCAAAAGTACCGGCGATACATCCAATTGCGAGCAACAGGGTAAGTGAAATTTTTTTCATACTATTTTTATTAGAATAGGGCAAAGTTATTCCCGTGTACGGATATCTGCTTGTTAAACTTTGTTAATAATACCCTTAAGAAAGGCCAAATAACTTACTAAAAACCACCCTTCCATCCTCATTGTTAAGGATATTGCTGCAAGCCCTTTCCGGATGCGGCATCATACCAAAAACATTGCGGCCTTCATTGCAGATCCCCGCGATGGCTTCCGTAGCGCCGTTGGGATTGCTGGTATCGGTAAGCTTTCCGTTCTCATCGCAATAACGGTACAAGACCTGGCCATTGTCGTTGAGCGACTTCAACACTTCTTCGCTGGCAAAATATCTTCCTTCGCCGTGGGCCACCGGAATTTTCAAAGCCGCCGGGTTGCCTTCTTCTTTTATAAAAACATTTTTACAAACGAATTGCTGGTGCGCATTGCGGAGCAACGCCCCTGGCAACAAACCGCTTTCGCAGAGTATCTGGAAGCCGTTGCATACACCCAGTACTTTACCGCCACTGTTGGCAAATTCTATCACGCTGTTCATCATCGGGCTGAAACGTGCTATGGCGCCGCAACGCAGGTAATCGCCGTAACTGAACCCGCCCGGAAGGACAATACAATCTTCTTTGCTGAACATGCTGAGATCTTTATCCTTGTGCCACAACGGAATCACTTCCTGTTTAAGGTCATCGCAGAGCGCCCCGATCATATCCCTGTCGCAATTTGAGCCTGGAAAAACTACCACACCAAATTTCATACGTAAAAATTTATTGATTGAGACCGCAAAGGTACAATTACCCTTTCACTTTTAAGGCAGGAAATAGCTTACAATTACCACAATTCCCACCATTGCCCAGTGGATAACCAATGGTATCCATTTTTTTTCCGGGTAAAAAAAGGCACTGGCCACTATCAGTGAGGCCGGTACGGCGGTCAGTATCCAATAAGTGAAGGATGAGGCGATATTAAAAAAAGGGATCGCGGCAGCCACCACCAGGTAAAGATATATCAGCTGCCAGCTTTTGCGGGTCTGCACCACCTGCCTGCGCAGATTATTCTGGATGAATACGATGCCGATCAGCATGGTGACCAGAATGAGCAGGATGGCGGCGAATGCCCATTTGGTTTCGTAAAAAGCAGGCAACATCAGCCCGGTCTGCGGCATCTGGTAACTGCTCCATTTTCCGGTAAGGAACAGCCATGCCCCGAAAAAATAAAAGGGCGTGAGTATACCCGTAAGCGCTATCAGCCATTCCGGCAGCTTAAAAGGCCGGGCAATTGCCAGCCCTACAAGTGCCAGCAGGGTAAATACAATGCTTGGGTAATAGAAAAATGTAGCAACACCTATCGCCAGTCCGATATTGAAAACCGTGGTTTTGGGTGCAGGATCAGTGTGCAAGAAACATAATTTCGACCATACCCAGATCAGGAATGTATTGACGATAAGCGGCGCCGATAAGCCGAACCAATCTCCAAACAACGAAGTTATCAGCAGATAACTCATGCCCACCAGGTAAGTAGGCCGCTGCAACATACGCTGGGTGTTAACGATGGTATTGAAACTCAACGCCTGTATGAATATCAATAAAAAACTGAGGATGCTATAGATCACTGGCGAACCTGCGCCAATGGGACTCAGCAATTGCAATAAATATTTGTAAAGCACCCCGGCCGACACCTGCGCTTTTGGCGTTACCGGGTGGAGGAAAATCACAAATTTCAACGCAAGCCCATACACAAAAAGCAGGAAGTTATTGGAAGGATTATTTGCTTTAAAGGTTTTGATCACGACGGGGTGGTTGAAGACTGTTGTTTGCGAAGATAAAAAGAATGAATAATTAATAATTAATAATGAATAATTCTTTAAACAGAAGGATACTCTTTGATGGGATTCTTTTCAAAACGACAGAATTATTAATTATTCATTATTAACTATTAATTAGAAAAGTCGATTTTCGCAAACCCTATAAAATTTCTGAATATACAAGGTACGATCACCTGCCTCGAACTCACCTGTTTCAGCAATCTTGGCATGAAAGTGTACCCGAGTTCGCCGCTCTTGATGGTGGCATATCGTTTCACTTCCCCATTCGGCTGCAAAGCAAAATCGTTGATCACCTGCTTGTTTTTATCTACAAAGAAATAATGTATCTCACTTCCCATATTCAGGGTGGCAAACGAAAGGAAATTATCGGTTTCCACGTCACTTTGTTTCTTATTGATCACGTTGCTCCATTCGATCTTCAGGTCTTTTGAAAAATTAAACACCATGAGGTCATTGTAGGTATATACAATATCACGATCTGTATTGCGGTATGGATCATTCCAGTAATAACTCGAATAGCTGCGCTGGAAACGATAGTAATTCGGCGATGAATAATAAAACGGATCGTAGAAATAACGGTTGAAGCGGTTATTCAATCCACGGCTCTGCGAGTAATAATCTTCCATCGTTACAAGGATGCCGCTATCTTTCTTCAACACCACACTTTTGATGTAAAAATTATCGTAAGCGGTGCGCCAGTCGGTGGAACTGATAAGCCTCGACCGAAGGCTGTCACTGAAAAGATTATAAGCCCTCTGTCTTTCACTGAGATCGCTTTTGTTGAGAACGGCGGTGAACAAACCATCCACGTTGGTATTATTTTTTTTGTAAGTGAAAGAGTTGATGAAAATTAATTTATTGAGATTGTCGATCTTAAAGGATACATCTACGATGCGCTTATCATCCAGGGGCAATTCTTTCAGCACAAATGCCTCGCTGTTCGGTTTATGAGAAATGATCTCGAGCCGGGTAATGAAATCAGAGCGGTTTTTATTGGTTTCTTTTGTGTAATAAAATGTGCCTTCGTTATCCAGTTCCAAGTCGCCATAGCTTTCCCGCCTGTCGTCATATGTAAAAACATTCGAAGTACTGTCGATCTTTTGCAGCGATGAATTGAACAACGAAGTGGTCAGCGAAAGTGTTTCATTTTTGCGCAGCATTTTATACAATAAGATCTTCTGTTTGTCTTCGCTGCTGGTGAGGTAATAAATTTTATTATCCGCAAAAAAACTGATCCGTGTAGTGTCCAGCGCCATTTCCGGACCGATCATGTTTCCGGCGCCATCCAGTTTTGCCGCATTGCAATAAATATTACTACCCTTCTGGTATTGATAAAAAAGAATGAAATAATCGGGGTAAGTAATAAAATCTACATTGAATGTTTTTTCGGAAATAAAATCCAGTTTCACCGTATTGGTGAGATTCATTTCTTTGTCATAGATCGCCAGCCGGTGTTTGCGCTGGGTATTTTTGTATATGAGGTAATTGCCGTTGAAGTTTCCTAATATTTCAAAATTCATATTACGGTTATCCTCCCGCAATATTTCCGAATACGTTACCCGCTGGCTCTGCACGCTGGTATAAACGAAAAGGAATAGGGCTAACAAAAAAAAGATGCGTTTCATTGTGCTGTCGGTTTTTATGCCAACATGAATAGCGAAGCAATGCAATCGGGCCGGTTCATGTCGGAGATGTTTATTTCACACTTGTTGTACGATAAATTTACGATTAAAATAAGTCATGAGGTTCAAATACGCCAACAATTCCCGTTAATATTTGTTGTAACTTCCATTGAACAATCCATTATGCAGACAGTATTGATCACCGGCGGAACGGGTTTGCTCGGGCATTCGCTGGTAAAGACGCTTACCCATCACGACTATCATGTGATCATCCTCACCCGTTCGCTCGGCAAAAAAGTGAACGACGACAAGGTAAGTTATGCCCTCTGGGATGTGAAAGCACGCACCATCGATGTAGCGGCGGTACAAAAAGCCGATCACATCATTCACCTGGCAGGAGCAGGCGTGGTAGATAAAAAATGGACAGAAGCCTATAAAAAAGAGATCATCGAAAGCCGTACTGAAAGCGCCCGGCTGATCGTTGAAACACTTGCCAATCATCCTAATTCTGTAAAGTCGATCATAAGCGCTTCAGCCATCGGGTGGTATGGTGAAGACAAGGTTCCGGGCAAAGCATTTACCGAAGACGATCCACCCGACAGCAGCTTTCTCGGCGAGACCTGCAGGCTTTGGGAACAAAGTATTTCAACGGCGGAACATTTGCGCATCCGTGTATGCAAGATCAGGATCGGCATTTTGCTGAGCACACGTGGCGGGGCATTTGCCGAATTTGTGAAGCCTGTAAAATTCGGCTTCGCCACCATATTGGGCAGTGGCAAACAAATGGTAAGCTGGATCCATGTGGAAGATGTGTGCAGGATATTTTTGCAGGCCATCCAAAACAATACCATGAGCGGAAGCTACAATGCAGTGGCTCCGGCGCCTGTAGACAACAAAACGCTCATGCTGAAGATTGGTGAAGCGGTCAAAGGAAAATTTTTCATCCCGGTGTATGTGCCCTCATTTGTATTGAAGATCATGATGGGGCAGCGGAGTGTAGAAATATTAAAAAGTTCCACCGTAAGTTGTACTAAAATAAAAGACACCGGATTTACCTTTTTATATCCCTCGCTGGAAGCTGCGCTTGAAGAATTGATGAATAAAAAAGGGGAATCGCAGATTTGAAAGGATAAAAGGATTTCGCAGATTGTTTTTACTTCGTAAAATGAAAATGCAGTTTATAGAGAGTTAAACTTTTCCCTAAACTGCATTTTCGTTTTGCGCCAGCAAAATTATCATCGAAATCCTTTTATCGCTTTAATCTGCCAGCATTGCATTTGCTTAAATCTTCGCATGAATTTGTAAGTCTTAATTAAGTCTTCAGATCAGATTTGCGGAAATAATTTATGATGACATATGCGTACACGCTGATGTATGCCACGGCTGCTATCACGAGTGCATAATCCGGCACTGTTCTTCTTTCGAGCACCTTCGGTTTGAAAGGATTGGGCACCAGCGAATCCGCTGCTTCGAGTGGCATGAAATACCCCAACTGACTACCCTTGAATGTGAGGCTCACCCAAAGAACGTTATCCACGATACACACTATCGCGAAGTAAATGATGATCGCAAGGCCGGTACGTTTTACCAACATACTGATCAGGAATGCGAGCATGAGATAAAGCAGCGCCATCAGTGCATAATAACCGATATAATGAATACCGTTAAAAATATTACTGGTTGAATTCGAGAATATCAGCCCCGTGGCGAGGCCAGTAAGAAAAACGAGCAGCGTGGAAACAAGCACGAAGAAAACGAGCAGGGAAAATTTCGCTTTCAGAAAATCCATGCGGCTCCAGCCATCGATGATGTTCTGCCTGTGAGTGCGGTATTGCACTTCGTTGGTGATAAGCAGGATATATAGCATCCCTATGAGGATGAAGAACAAACCGCCCATCCAGCTTGCTGCAAGCCACACTTTTGGAAAGGTGAACGGTACGTCGATCATCGAATTGACCATGGTACCTTCGATGCCAGAAGCTGCGGAAGTAGATTCCATATACTTGCTTGCAGAAAAAATAAATGCCAACGGGAAGAAAACGAGGAAACCGATAAATAATATCCAGAACGTCCGGTAGCTTTTGATCTTAAGCCATTCAATTTTAAAAAGATTCAACATAATATTTTCAGATTAATCGTTTATTTATCGCTTTTATTTCCGGTTATTTCCAGGAATTTGGTTTCGAGTGAAATGCGCTTCACCAACAGCTTGTTAAGCACAATACCATTGTCAAAACAATATCTATTAAGATCTGCACCTGAAATATCTTTGGAGCAGGTCACCTGCAATTCACCACCTTTTTGTTCTACACTGATAACCGAAGGATTATTGCGTAGCACTTCTGCGAGCCGTACCGGATCGGCGGAAGCAATCTCCACGGTAGCCTGTGCGGCGGGTATCCCGGAAGCGGAACTATCCAGTATCTCATTTACCGAACCAACTTTTTTGAGTACTCCTTTTTGTATGATCGCCACGTGTGTACAAACTTTTTCCACTTCATCCAGGATATGGCTTGCCATGATGATGGTCTTTCCTTTCTGATGAAGGTCTTTGATCAGTTCCCTGATCTCAGCGATACCTGCAGGGTCAAGGCCATTCGTAGGTTCATCAAACACGAGCACATCCGGATCGCCCAGTAAAGTGGAAGCGATTGCCAGGCGTTGTTTCATCCCCAGCGAAAATGTATTGAACTTGGAATCCTTGCGCTGGAAAAGATTTACCAGCTGCAACACACGGGGAATATCATCTTCGCCCCTGCCTTTTATTTTTGCCGCAATGCGGAGATTATCTTCTGCACTGAGATAGTGGTAAAAATTAGGGGTTTCCAGCAATGTCCCCATCTGCTTGCGCACCGCATCTGCCGACACATCCTTCAAGCCCCATTCAAAACTACCGCTGCTGGCATTCAGCACATTCATCACGATACCCAGCAACGTCGTCTTACCGCTACCGTTAGGCCCGAGTATCCCAAAGACACTTCCTGCAGGAACCGAAAAACTTACTTCATTCAATGCTTTGAGGTGGCCGTAGTTCTTCGAAAGTTTATCAACCGTTAATATGCTCATCGTAAATAAATTATTATTTTCCAAGATAATAGATTTTGCGCATGCGCACTACAAAAAATTACCGAAGGTCATTATCGCTGATGTGCATCATGCCACACCGAAGAAAAATCGCCTACCATGGCATACCCATGTTCATTGAAATGAAGACGGTCCAGCCTCAATCCATCGATATCCGTTTGCAATACTTTGCGGTGAAAAGGATTCAACGTGCCACCAACAGCGCCGGGTGCCGCCGCAGGATCGTACTGAAACGGAGGGTCCACAATTGTACCTCTCGGATACATGATGCCGGGTGCTCCTTCGCCGCGGATATCCAGCATTTCAGGATGATCGAGCCCGAGTGAATGTCCGAATTCGTGTGCGGCAGTGGTGGAATTATTCAAAAGGTTTTCCAGCAAAAAATACCCCGTATTGCTGTCGACCCCATCTACAAAAGAAATATTTCCATGAACGAATTCTTCCACCCGGAAAAAATTATAAGAAGCATTGTCGTTCTCATATACATCTTTCGGGAGCAACCCGGGAATATGTTCGCCCTTGATTTTAAACAACATCCTGCAGGTCGTTCCATTCACAAATGCAGTAGCCTTGGGTTCATTCCAATGCGTGGCGATATCTTCCGCCAAGGCAGTGGCCAGCACGGATGTAGCGGCATTTCCGTAGATGAAAATGCTCGCATGCAGCGTGATAATCCGTTCGGCGTCGTTGTATTCGGCAATACCCATATACAGGAGATTTAAACCCCGGAGATTCCAAACCCCGGAGGTTTTAAAAACCTCCGGGGTTTTGTTATTTGTTATTTCAAATTCGCTTCAAAATAATCCGTCACTTTCTGATACAGGTGTGCCCTGTCTTTTCCGATCACATTATGCTCGTGCCCCGGATAGATCATATAATCCACCTGCACACCGGCATCGATAGCGGCTCTCACAAAATTTACAGAATGCTGCTGCAATACCACAGGATCCTGCAGACCATGGATCAGCAGCAATTTATCTTTCAGTTTACCTGCTTGTTTGGTAAGATCAGTTGCCGAATAACCGTCCGGATTTTCCTGGGGTGTATCCATGTATCTTTCGCCATACATTATTTCATACATTCTCCAGTTCATCACCGGCCCACCGGCAACACCCGCTTTAAACACACCGGGATGATGCAATAAAAAATCGGTGGTCATAAAACCGCCGTAGCTCCAGCCGAAGAGACCCATATTTTTTGCATCCACATAAGGTTTGCTTTTGAGAAAATCCACCGCCGTCAGCATGTCTTCCATCTGTGGCTCACCTGTGTGACGGAAGATCGATTGCTCGAAAGCCTTGCCCCTGCTGCTGCTACCACGGGTATCTATTGTAAAAACCACATACCCCCTTTCCGCCATATACTGAAACCAGTAATCGCCTGCGCCACCATTCCAGCTGTTGAGGATCATTTGTGCATGTGGGCCGCCGTACCAGTATACCACCACAGGATATCTTTTTGTACTGTCGAAATTTACCGGGGTAAACATGCGGCAATACAGATCTGTGCCTTCGTTATTTTTTATGGTAAAAATGCTCAATGCACCTTTAGCATATGCTGCCAACGGATCGGTTGCCTGCAACAATTGTTTGGTCTTGCCGGTTTTTGTATCCACCAATTCGATCGTACGTGGATTGGTTGGTGTGCTGTAGTTATCCAGTACATAACTTCCGCTGTTGCTGATAAGTGTATTGTGCACAGCCGTAGCCGCAGTGACCCGTTTCTTCTTCCCTGTTTTTATATCCAGCAGATAAAGATTTTTGGTGACCGGCGATTCTTCTGTAGATACATAGGCCAGCTGTTGGCCTTTTGCGTCAAACCCCTTTACTTCCAGCACCTCCCATTGACCACCGGTAAGCTGTTTGATGAGTTTGCCGGAGATATCATAGAGATACAAATGATTCCAGCCATCGCGCCTGCTCTGCCAGATGAATTTCGCCGGGTCATTTTTTACAAACAACATCGGCACCAGGGGCTCCGTATATTTCGGATCGGTTTCTTCAAATAGTGTTTTGATAAAATCGCCCGAAGATGCATCATATTGATTGAGCCAGACATGGTTCTGCTGGCGGTTTTCAACCGCGATGTATACATATTTATCATCGGGGCTCCAGGCGATGTTGGTGAGAAATTGTTCGGCAGGCAACCCCGTTTTCAACCAGGTTGTGCGATCTGTTTCTGCATTGTACACACCAACCGTTACATGGTGGCTGCTATCTCCTGCCATCGGGTATCTGATGTTTTTATTTTTTGCCGGTATCGATGACCAATCGATGATGGGATAATCAGGGATCATCGATTGATCCATGCGGTAAAATGCCAGCAGTTTACCATTGTTGCTCCAGAAAGTACCTTTAGTAATACCGAACTCGCTCTGGTGTACCGCTGACGCATACACGATATTTTCCGAACCATCACTGGTAACCTTTTTTGCGACCCCATTTTTTGATACGAATAAATTGAAGGCGTCCAGGTACGCATTGTACCCATCAGCACTCTGATCGATATTTTCTTTTGTTCCCAGCTGTTTATCCAGCAATACTTTGTATTGATCATTGCCGGAATTGAACGAATATTTTGTGCCCTTCAGGCTCACTACCCAATTATCGTTGTTGAATTGTATCACCGGAAAAGTTGCCACCGTATCTATCGAACCGGCACGCAGTTTACTGTTGAATTGCGCGAGCGTAAGAAAAGTAACATCTTCTTTTGAACTGAAATTCCCTCTTACAAAAACATCGGCACCGTTTATTTTTTTCAGATAAATATAATCGTCCGTACCTTTTATAAACTGCAGCTGGCGAAGGTTTTCAGGAGCAAGGCTGGTACGTGCATTCAGCATCGCCTCCTGCATGGTAAGTATTTTTTGCTGCGCAAAAGTTTGCAACGAGCATATAAGTGCGAGTGCGAGGAAACATTTTTTCATTGACAACATGTTTAATTGAAACAAAAATAGATGAATTTCAAGCAAAGACATTAACCAAAACAAAACGGGATGACAATTTAATTATCATACAGAATTTATTTCTCATTGCCTATATTTATAACATCCAGATCAACAATTTAATCAAAAGATGCCGAAAACCGAACAAAGTTTTGCCGCCAATGCCGATAAAGAAACCATGCTGGCCGTGGCTTACGAAGCCTTTACACAGTTAAAATGGATACCAACCCACGCCGGTAATCAGCGGCTGCTTGGCGAAGAACAGGGAAAAGGATTTCAAAAACCCCGCCTCATAACCGTTGCGTATGATAATGGCAAAGTGATTGTCAGCAGCGAAACCGTCGATGACCAGGTATTTGATGTGGGAGGAAGAAACAAAAAGAACATAGCGGCTCTTATCAGGGTTTATAATGAGATACTGCCGGGCATTTCAAAAGAAAAAGTGCAGGAAAATGTTTCGCTGGTAGATCATATAACCGCCGCCACCGCCGAAACAATCCGGGAGCAGGAGAAAACGGCACAAGAAATATTGGAAGTGATGAAATTCGGCAGTGGAAAATTGTATGTCACTTACACGATCATTGCTATCAATGTCATTGTCTTTATCCTGATGATAATGGATGGCGCCGGCATAATGACTGCAAATGGTTTGGTGCATCTGAAATGGGGTAGCAATTTCGGCCCGCTTACTTTGAGCGGCGATTGGTGGCGACTAATCACCAACATCTTCATCCATTTTGGAATCATTCATCTGCTTATGAACATGTATGCTTTATACATGATTGGCATGTACCTCGAGTTAATGCTCGGAAAAGTAAAGTATGCCACAGCGTATGTATGTACGGGACTGTTGGCCAGTCTTGCCAGCTTATGGTGGCACAGCGGAACGCCGGCAAACAGCGCCGGTGCGTCAGGTGCGGTATTTGGTATGTATGGATTATTTCTTGCGATGCTCACCACAAAACTGATCCCCGGATCCATGCGTAAAGGATTACTCACCAACATCGGGATCTTTGTGGCTTATAATCTGGTGTATGGTTTAAAAGGCGGCATCGATAACTCAGCACATATCGGCGGTTTGCTGAGTGGATGTGTGATCGGTTATCTCTTTGTGCTTACGATCCACGAAGAAAATTCGGGCAAAAAAAACAGGTGGGTGCTGCCATTAATAATTTTAGTTACCGCCGGGATAGTAGTGGGTTACCTTGAAAAAAACAAAGTGCCTCTTAGTGAAAAGACGGCCATCATGAGAGAGATTGATGCCGCAGGATATAAGGACCAGGATGAGTTCAACAGTAAGTATGACACGATCATTTTTTTACAAAAAAAAGCACTCGAACCGATACAGGATACAAATGCAAAATTTGACCAGGCATTGTTTCAAAAACTAAATACTATCAGCATTCCGTCCTGGCAAAATGCTGAAGACATCTCCATCAGCATGGAAAAACTGAACGTGAGTATTGATACGAAAAAGAAACTCAAAACTTTACAACTCTACATTGCGCAGCGCCAGGAGGAAATAAATATCATCAAAGACATCATTCAAAATGGTGAAAACGAAACTATTCTTCAACGCAGAGATAGCCTTGCCCAAGAGCTGAACAATACTATCAGTACATTACAATCCAAATAACTCAAAAAGAATAGCCCCGGCTTTAGGCCGGGGCTATTCTTTTTGAGTTATGAACCTTTGAACTTTTAAACTTTTAATTCCTCAACGGCTTACCCGTCTTCAGAATACTCTGTATCCGTTCCAACGTTTTCTTTTCTGCTGTAAGGCTTAAGAACGCTTCCCTTTCGAGATCCAGTAAATATTGTTCGCTTACCAATGTCTGCTCGCTGAGATCGCCGCCGCACATTACATAAGCCAGTTTTTTAGCCACCGTCACGTCATGATCGGTTGCATATTTACCTCTGTGCATCCCATTGATACCCGCATACATCGCACCCAGGCCTGAGCGGCCAAGTACTTTGATATCGGTGCGTTGCACCGGCATGGTATACCCATCATCGTATAAATTGATCACGGCTTTCTTCGCTTCCGCAATGCGTCTTCCGATGTTCACCGAAACTTCGTCTGTGCCTTTCCGGTAGATACCCATTTCAAATGCTTCGAATGCCGAAGTAGCTACTTTGGCGGTAGCGATATTGAGGAACCTGTTTTGCAAAGTGATCGTTTCCGGCTCACCGTGGTGCATTTCATCCGCGGCACGCAGTACGAATTCTTTTGTACCGCCACCACCAGGTATTACCCCTATACCAACTTCCACCAGGCCGGTGTAAGTTTCCGCAGCGGCAATTACTTTATCGGCATGCAGACAGATCTCGCAACCACCGCCCAATGCCAGTCCGTGAGGCGCCAGTACAACAGGTATCGAAGAATAACGCACCCGCATCATTGTGTTCTGGAACATGCGGATCGCCATATCTATTTCGTCGTAATCCTGCTCGATAGCCAGCATGAAGATCATTCCCACATTTGCGCCGGCGCTGAAGTTGGCCCCTTCATTGGCAATCACCAGCCCTTTGTATTTATCTTCTGCCAGTGCGATAGACTTCTGTATCCCTTCGAGCACTTCGCCGCCGATGCTGTTCATTTTTGTGTACCACTCCAGCCCCAATACATCATCACCAAGATGATAAGCACGGCATGCGCTGTTCTTCCAAACCGTTTCGTTGGCAAAATTTTTCATCACCAGGAACGCTTCGCCACCCGGCAATTTTTTATATTCACCTGTACTAACGTCGTAGGCTAAACGCTTTCCGTTTTCTACTTTATAAAAAGATCTGTTTCCTTTCGCCAGCATTTCTTCTACCCATGGGGCTACGGAATAACCGGCTGCTTTCATGGCTTCCACGGTTTTGGCTACGCCCAATACATCCCAGCTTTCAAAAGCCCCGATCTCCCAGCCGAAACCTGCCATCATACCATCATCCAGGCGATACAGCTCGTTGCTGATCTCGGGTATGCGGTGGCTGATATAAGAGAATAGAGCATAATGGAATTGCCTGTAAAAATCGCCGGCTTTGTCTGTTCCGGAAACCAGCGCCTTAAGGCGACTGTTAAGGTCTTCAATAGATTTTGCTGCTTCCAGCGTTGCAAATTTCGGCTTGCTGCGTGGCTGATATTCCAATGTCTGAAGATTCAATACCTGGATATCTTTGGCGCCATCAGCACCTTTTACTTTTTTGAAAAACCCTTGTCCGGATTTATCTCCCAGCCAATTATTTTCAATCATTTTATTCAGCCACGACGGAATATTGAAGATATCTTTCGCTTCATCTTCCGTGCAATTATCATGTACGCCTTTGGCCACTTTTACCAGGGTATCGATACCCACAACATCGGCAGTACGGAAAGTGGCAGATTTCGGGCGGCCGATAACAGGGCCTGTGAGCGCATCGATCTCGTCTACACTCAGCTGCAGTTTTTCCATGGTGTTCATGATGGCCATCATGCCAAACACCCCGATACGATTGGCGATGAACGCGGGTGTGTCTTTTGCGAGCACGGTGGTTTTACCGAGATAGAGATCACCATAATGCATCAGGAAATCGATCACTTCAGGATCGGTAAATGGGGTAGGAATTATTTCCAGCAGGCGTAAATATCTTGGCGGATTGAAAAAATGCGTTCCGCAGAAATGTTTTTTAAAATCATCGCTCCTTCCTTCAGCCATCATGTGAATGGGAATGCCGGAGGTATTGGAAGTGATGAGTGTGCCGGGTTTGCGGAATTTTTCCACTTCGGTAAAAACAGATTGTTTGATATCCAGCCTTTCCACCACCACTTCGATGATCCAGTCGGCCATGCCGATATCTTTCATATTATCTGTAAAGTTGCCGGTACTGATCCTTTTCAACACGTCTTTGGTATACAACGGCGAAGGATTGGATTTTGCGGCTGCTGCCAAAGCATCGTTCACAATCTTGTTGCGCTCCGCGGGCTTTGCATCTTCCGGAAGATCTTTTGGTGCGATATCCAGCAGCAATACCTGTAAACCGATACCGGCAAAATGTGCAGCGATCCTGCTACCCATCACACCGCTTCCCAAAACGGCTACCTTTTTTATCGTTCTTTTTGACATGATCGAAAATTAGTTAGTTAAACAACTATTTTAAAAATCGAAGTTAGGGGTTTCATACAAAGTAGCAAAGGAAAATACAAAAGCGGGCAAAAAAGATATGAGTTGACGACTCAGGGGAGTTGACCACTCGCGGGAGTTGACGACCCAGGGGAGTTGACGACTCTGGGGAGTTGTCGACCCAGGGGAGTTGTCGACTCAGGGGAGTTGTCGACTCAGGGGAGTTGACCACTCAGGGGAGTTGACCACTCCTGAAAGGCGTAAAACCAATTGCCCCGGCTTTCAGGCCAGGGCAATTGGTTCAATCTTACAATTAAACTATTCTACAAAATATTCACTGCCGGAAGGGCTGATATACCCGGTTTTGCCCGCAAATGTGCGCACCTGCAGGTATCGCCCGCCAGGCATCATTTTCACTTCAGTATATTTGGGCTGGATATAAGTGTTGTTCAGGAAATAATAACCTTTCAATTTGTTATCGGCAGTTACTACAAAGCCGCCATCGTCATACACGATCTCGCTATAGCCTTTGTCTATGATATCTTTATTGTTGATGTCTTTTACAAATGATTTTCCATCATGCTGTACAATCACATACTCGGCATTGTTGCTGGCATTCACCAACGTCACATCCGTATTGGAAGGCTCTATGATCGATTGTCCGCCCGGCGCCAGCAAACCGCTCTTTCCGTCTTTTGTCACTTTCAGGTATTGGTTGCCGCCGGATTTCACCAGCTTGATCGCACTATAACCGAATGGCACAACGGTTTCAAATTTACTGTTGAATACCCCATAAGAACTGCCTTTTTGAGCGATGTAATAAGTTTCATCGCTGCCAGCGATCTTGTAATCGTTTTCGATCTTATCAAACAGGCCATCATTGTTTGGCAAAGAATATGTTTTTTGCTGCATCACTGTTTCCAGCGGTGCCCTGTTTTCCGCTACAGAATTTTCCGGTATGGCAGGGCATTTTGAAAGCGTAACACCTTTACTGTTGATGCATATTTCGTAACCACTGGCCTGGAGAGACGCCCCTGCAAAAAGAATGGAATCCCCGCCATTATCTTTACTATTAGGCATATATCCTTTTCTGAAAGATTTTGCTACGGTAAATTTTGCCGGGATAACCAGTTGTCCGGCCTTGTTGATATAGCCCCATTTGCTGCCAACTTTTACAGCTGCGTATCCTTCCGAAAACCAGCCGGCTTCGGCATATTTAGGTTGAATGACAACTTTGTTGTCGGGAGATGCATAACCCCATTTATCGCCGCTGCGATAAGGAACCATGGAAAAATCTATCTGTTGTGCAAAAGAACCCGTTGCTGCTACAAATAATAACACCACGAGCATACTTATCTTGTTCATAATCATTTCTTTTTATACTGTAAGGCAAATAACCGACCAAAGTGGGACATTAGGAGAAAACAAGTTAAATATTGGCTGCTGTGGAATTATTTCTGCATTGCGGGGAGTTAGTCAATAGTGAATAGTCAATAGTCAACTCTTTGAACTCCAAATGGTTTCTCCACCTCTTTATATCAGACTTAATGATCCAGAACAAAACAGATACCGAAAACACTTCGAAGGTTTGACTATTGACTATTCACTATTCACTATATTTAGTTAATAAATATGCTTCGCAGACTCAGCTATATCATTTTTCTAATCGGCCTCATCCAGCCTGCGTATTCTCAGCCCCCCTCCAATATTTTTTTCCGAAAACTCACCCAACAGGAAGGGCTAAGCAAAAACAGTATCTGGAGTACGTATCGCGATAAGCAGGGATTTTTGTGGATCGCCACTTCAAAAGGGGTGAATTGTTTTGATGGGGCAACGGTGACTTTACATGATTACAACAAAGCCGACAGCAACACCATCCCCGTAAATTCCGTGCGTTACATTACCGAGGATAAAGACGGAAAACTCTGGATGAGCAGCGAAACCAAGATCTTTTTCTTTCAAAAAAAGACCAGTCATTTTACCAACATCGACCTCTCCCCTTTTAAAAATAAAGTGGATCGCATTTCCCATCTTTTTTATGCATCGGATGGAAATATTTATGCCGGTCAGGGCAATTACCTGGTGTGCATCAACAGTGTCACGTTGCAGGCTAAGCTTATCCAAACCGAGCAGGATGCATCATTGCAAAAAAAATATGGCACTTATCATTTCATGGAAGATAAAGCCGGTGTGCTTTGGTTTTCGAGTTATCCGAATCTTTATGGATATGATCTCAAAACTGGCAACATAAAAAAATACCTCGTTTTACCAGGCAGGCCCAATAACGTGGAGCCCGTTGAAGCGGGTTCACTTACAGACGATGGAGATTTTATATGGCTTGGAATGTACAGCAGTGGCGGATTGGCGAGGTTTGATAAAAGAAACGGCGGGATTGAATATTTCGCCGCAGAAAATTATCATCAGTCTTATGCGGTAACCGCGATTGCGCAGGATGTGACCGATCCGCGTTTTTTATGGGTGGGCACCAAAATGCTCGGCCTCGGTTTATTCAATAAAGAAAAAAAAGCGTTCGTGCGTTTTTATACCCGTAACGATTCGAGGCCCGGAAGTATCATTTCCAATAACATTTCTGCTTCCATCAATTTTGATGCAGACCAGACCTGCTGGGTAAGCACTACGGATGGTATCAGTTATTTCAATCTCCGTAATCAGCTTCTGCAGACTTTTTACATAGAGCCGTACGATGGCAGAAATTTCAACCGGTACCAGTATGAGTACATGATAAAAGACAACCGGCATCCCAACCAGGTTTTGCTGAGTACAAAAGACAATGGCATCATCCGGTACGATTATGAGCTTTCCAAACCTACGCTTTCGATGAAAGGATTGTCTGCCGATCCTGAAGTGCGTTACAAACAAAAATTTATCGACTGGATGCATGCGAGTCCCGATGGGACCGTGTGGTACAGCAGCCTTGAAGGCGTTTCCATCCTGAATGAAGATGGCACTTCAAAAAAAATGCTCGACATACAGCAATTCAAAAAGGGGAATGCGGAAAGGTTACAGATCTATGAAGGGACGGAGGATGCGCTCGGCAATCTTTGGTTTGCTTCCAGCACTGGTTTATGGAAATATCAAAAAGACACTAAAAAATTCACGTTCGCCGATTCCCTTTCCCCGTTACTGAAAGAAGACATGTTTTATATCCGTGCGGATAAATACAACATCCTCTGGATCATCCTCAATAATCACTCGATCGTCCGTTACGACCCTTCCACAAAAAAGGTAAACGAATGGAAAATTTATCTTGACAGCACAAGCAAAACCGGCATCGTACCGCTGAGACTGGTGATAGATAAATATGAGAATATCTGGGCCACATCGGTAGAAGGGCTGGTACATCTCGATGTTGCAAAAAACATCATAACTATTTACAGGGAAAAAGACGGGCTTTGCAGCAGCAGCCTTTTGCAGATCGCTTATGACAATAACAATCTTGTGTATGCCGGAAGTGAAGGCTGTGTGATGGAGATCAATATCAACAGCAAAGCGATCAGGACGTATAGTGGCAATGATGGATTGATCGATAATATTGTAAGAGGGGGGCTTATTATCAATGATGAAAAATTATTTGTGGGCGGCCGGAATTATATACAGGTAATGAACACCGCAACAGCTTCTTTTAAAAGAACGGCGCCGCTGATGATCACACAATTGCTGGCGAATGATAAAAAAATAACTATCGGGCCGGAGAATTCTGTGAACCTCGCTTACAGCGAAAATTCAATACAGATCGACTATCGCCTGCTCGACCTGCTGGATGAATCGGGATATGAATATGAATACCGTTTGTTGCATTTTAAAAATGAGTGGGTAAAAGCTGGCTCTATCAACAAAGCCCTTTTCTTCAATCTTCCTGCCGGCGATTTTGATTTTGAAGTAAGGGCGGTGAACCGAAAATCGGGTGCTGTAGCCAGTTTCACCAATCTGAAGATCACCATTGAAACTCCGTGGTGGCAGACCTGGTGGTTCCGCACTTTTGTGGCGATAGCGATATTGGGCCTTTTGTATCTTTTCTACAACATCCGCGTATCCCGCCTGCTGGCGATAGAACGTACGCGGCAAAGGATCGGCAAAGACCTGCACGACGACATAGGCACAGCCCTCAGCAGCATCACACTGATGAATACCGTGTTGAAGAAAAAGATCGCTTCTAATCCTGATGATGCGGTGAAGCTCGCCGACAAAGTGGAAGATACATCCCGGCAGATGATACAAAACATGAGTGATATTGTATGGAGCATCAACCCCGGCAACGACACGTTGGAAAAGCTCACAAATCGCCTGCAACAATTTATGAACGATGCATTTGATGAAAATGAAACGGATTATTCATTGTCGGTTTCGCCCAATCTTTACAGCCGCAAGATAGATATGGAAACCAGAAAAGATGCGTACCTGATCTGCAAAGAGATCATTAACAACGCAGCCAAATACAGCAAGGCAAAGAATTTCAGCCTGAACCTGCACACCAAAGAAAACATGCTGCTCATAGAGGCCAGCGATGATGGCAATGGGTTTGACACCACCAGTGAACGCACAGGAAACGGATTGAATAATATTCAGCTGCGTACTCAACGGCACAAAGGCAAAGCGATATTGACTGCAAAAGACGGGGAAGGAACGAGTTGGAATATAAGTTTGAGAATCTGATTAATGGATTAATGGATAATGGACAATGTCTTCGGATTGAAGCAGGTTCTGCTAAAAGAAAAGACTTTCAACCACGAAGCATTATCCATTATCAATTATCAATTATCCATTAACTAACCCTGATGGGGTATTTTATTATAACCTTTAAAAGGATAATTTTAAAAAAACATAAAATTGAAAGTAATCATATTTGAAGATAATTTTCTTGTTCAGCAAAGCCTTTGTGAAGTGCTGCAATCAGATGAGCAGATAAAGGTTTGCGGTACTTATGAAAATGCCAAAGGGATCGACCGTATCTATGCGGAACACTCACCAGACCTGGTGATCATGGATATCGACATGCCGGAAGTAAATGGCCTGGCAGGGCTTTCGCTATTAAAACAAAAAAATCCGGATGCCAGGGTATTGATGTTTACCGTATTTGAAGAAAATGATAAAGTGCTGAATGCAATCTGCCTCGGCGCAAACGGATACATACTGAAAAGCAGCAGCGGCGACAAGATCATCGAATCCGTGAAAGATGTCATCAATGGCGGTTCTCCACTTACCCCGGCGATAGCGAGTAAGATACTCAAACATTTTCCTAAGAATAATGTAAGCAGCAAGGATGAATTGCTCATGCTGACGAGCAAGGAAAAAGAAGTGCTGGAATTATTGGTAAAAGGGTACAGCTACAAAAAGATTGCTGTTGAATTATTCAAAAGTGTAGAAACCATCCGCACGCAGATAAAAACGATTTACAGGAAACTGAACGTGAAGTCAAATGCGGAAGCGATCATTAAGGCGCTGGCAAGAAGTGAATAGTCAATAGTGAATAGTCAAATCTTCGAAATGCTTACAGTTCAAGAAAGTCATTATTTACAGAGATCATTATAGCAGAATAATCAAAGGCTCATGATTTTCATGAACCTTTGATTTAAAAAGTTAATTTCTGATTTTTTAAAGTTACTCAGTGTTACAAACTCCGAAGGTTTGACTATTCACTATTCACCATTGACTAACTTACGCCACTGCCGTTCTCCACCGCCACATCCGGGTTCACAAACTGCAATTTTCCGTTAGCATCCTCCGCCATCAGGATCATGCCATTGCTTTCAATCCCTCTCATCTTTCTGGGCGCAAGATTGATTACAACAGTTACTTGTTTGCCCACAATTTCTTCCGGAGAAAAATGAAGGGCAATGCCGCTAACGATCGTTCTTTTTTCAAAGCCAAGATCTACTTCCAGTTTTAAGAGTTTGTCGGCTTTATCCACTTTTTCCGCAGCCAGGATCGTACCCACTTTCAGATCTATCTTCGCAAAATCATCAAACTGTATGGTTTCTTTGATAACAGTTTCTTTCGCTTTTGCCTGTTGTCCGTTGTCGGTTGTCGGTTGTCCGTTGCCGGTGGTCGTTCCTTCCATTTTTATCTTCTGGCTTTTAAGTTTTAATTTTTCAATTTGCGCTGTTACTTCTGCATCTTCAATCTTCCTGAACAATAATTCCGGTGCACGCAGTGAATATCCTACACTCAGCAATTTCACCTTACCGGCATTTTCCCAGTCCAGCATCTTGTCCACCACTTTCATCATGTAACACATTTTTTTTGCTGCAAACGGCAAAAACGGGTGGATGAAAATCGCGAGGTTTGCCGTAAGCTGCAAACAGATATGTAAACAATTATCAATCCTGGCTTGCGCTTCGGGGGTTGGTTGCCCGGCATCGGTGACCGTTTTCGCTACGATCCAGGGTTCTTTTTCCTGCATGTACCTGTTGCCTTTTCTCGCCAGGTCAATTACTTCATACAGGGCGTCACGGAATTTATATCCTTCGATCAAACGCTCAATACTGTTTTTCGTATCGGTGATATCCTGCAGGAGTTGTTTGTCTTTTTCATCCATGATCTCGTTGTGAAAAACCGGCACCTTTCCCCCGCACAATTTATGCATCAGCACAAACGTACGGTTTACAAAATTCCCGAACACAGCCACCAACTCACTATTCACCGCATCCTGAAAACCTTTCCATGTAAATTCACTGTCTTTTGTTTCCGGTGCGATGGCTGTGAGATAATAACGTAATGCATCCACCATCTGTTCGCCACCATTTTCCGGTTTTACAAAATCGTTGATATAATCATCCATCTCTATGCTCCAGCCACGGCTGGTGCTCATCTTGTCGCCTTCGAGGTTCATAAACTCATTGCTTGGAACATTATCCGGCAGGATATTCCCATGCAGTTTCAGCATCACCGGGAAGATGATGCTATGAAAAACGATGTTGTCCTTCCCGATAAAATGTACCAGCTTGGTATCGTCATTGTACCAATAAGGTTTCCAGTCTTTTTCGTTGTCGATTGCCCATTGTTTGGTGGCGCTGATGTAGCCGATCGGTGCATCAAACCATACGTACAATACTTTCCCTTCTGCGCCCGTTACCGGTACAGCGATTCCCCAATCGAGGTCACGTGTTACAGCCCTTGGCTGCAAACCCATATCCAGCCAGCTTTTACATTGACCCAATACGTTTGCTTTCCAGTCTTCCTTATGATCTTCGAGTATCCATTGCCGTAAGAAAGCCTCGTGCTTATCCAGCGGAAGGTACCAGTGGGTAGTTGATTTTTTGATCGGCGGTTTACCACTCAATGTGCTATACGGATTGATCAGTTGTTCGGGACTGAGCGATGTACCACATCTTTCGCATTGGTCGCCATAGGCATTCGGATTGCTGCACACGGGGCAGGTACCTACGATGTAGCGATCCGCCAGGAAAGTATTGGCTTCCTCATCAAAATACTGTTCTGTTTCTTTTATTTCCAGATCACCTTTATCATTCAGCATCGTAAAAAATTCCTGCGCCGTTTCGTGATGGATCGGGGCAGAAGTACGGTGATAGATATCGAACGAAATCCCCAGGTCGGCCATGTTGCTTTTTAGCATCGCATGGTACTTATCTACAATCTCCCTCGGGGTCGTATTTTCTTTCATCGCCTGGATCGTAATAGCGGCGCCATGTTCATCGCTGCCGCAAACATATACCACGTCTTTTTGCTGCGCCCTAAGATAGCGCACGTATGTATCAGCAGGCAAATAAGCGCCGGCCAGGTGGCCGATATGTTTCGGGCCGTTGGCATAAGGAAGGGCACTTGTTATCAGGTATCTTTTTGGATCGGTCATTACTCTTTTTTTGCATATGACAGAAATGATTGTCATATTTTCCGCAAAAGTAAGCAAAATGGGGTTGAAACCTCCGGGGTTTTAGAAACCCCGGAGGTTTCCTAACCCGCAACAGTAAACACAAAAACCGGCGCAAATGCACCGGTTCAGCCTTCATTACCCCCAAAGGCTAATTATCCATCTTGCTCAGAGAAGCTTTTAAATCCGTAGGGGTGGTGGTTTCAAAGTGCAGACCGGTCAGGGTTTCTTCACTTACTTTAGTCTTTTTCATAGCTACAACGGCCTGCCCTTTTGCATCTATCCCGATGCTTACGATGGTGACAGGTTCCCCGAGCGGCAACATATTGTACCTGATCTCATTTCCTGAAATATATCCCGGCATAACAGACCGATAATTGTCGAACACCAGCACGGTGTAATAATTCTTTGCGGCATCGCCCAGGTTTACAGCATAGTTCACTTTTTTGCGGCTATCGTTGTAAAACCTGTCGCAATTGATCCAGCCAAGTGAAGAAATTTCCACCCCATATTTATCATTGATCTTTTCAATCACATCCGCGTTCACGGTTCTTGAAATAGCAGAATAGGTAGTTCCGTCAACACTTTCGCTTCGGGAAACGACCACCCGCGTTTTGCTAAAAGGCAGGTTGTATTTATCAGCCTGGCTTTTTCCCATCCAGATAGAGTCCCCGATCGGAATATCCGAATAAGTACCCGAGCGATTGAGATAGGTGGTTGTTCGTCCATGAAAAAAACTGTTTTGCCCGAACCCGAAACGGACTTTATAATAACCGTATTTTTCTTTCAGCATCTGCCTGATCTGCTCTCTTGGCAACTTAGGTTCGTGCACGATGTTAAATACAGCCACTTCCCCTTTTTTCCTGTTCTTAATTTTAAAAGGTTCATTTCGAAGATCCAGTACCCACACCTGCGTTTGAAATTGCTGAGTGGTAAAATTACTCGTTTGAGCAATCCAGTTTATCAGCCCTGCACCAGCTTCAGCCGTGTCTATGTTGCCTTGTGCTACCCGTCCGCCCCGTCCATTATCGCCATAAAACAGTTGCATATATTTCATGTTCGCAGTAGTATCCGGCAATATCAATCGTACCGGGTTATTCGATACAGTTTGTACCGGCTGCCCGTTTTTAGTTGCCCCGATGTGTACCATCCCGCCACTCACCAGCTGATCACTGTTGCTCATCGTGGTGAGTTTATTCAATACGATGTCCGACTTTTTGAAATATTCCCTGATGGAAATTTTTACCGCACCATTTCCAAGAGTGGCAGCAGGAATCAATAACGCAGCCCCTTCTTTGCAGAAGAGCAAAGTATCTTTTGAATTATCTATATCAAATTCCTGCGCTTCTTTCACCAGGCCATTGAACAACTCTTCCAGCAATCTTTGTCTGGAAATCGCAGGCTCATTTTCGCCTTGCGGCAAAATGTTTTGTGTGGAATCCGACCTTTCTGTTTTGGTGATGGAATTGTTTTCATTAAGCTGAAGTACGAATGGTTTTATATATGATGGTTTTAGTGTTTTAACCAGTGAATCTGATGTAGCCATTACAGGAACAATCAGCGTTGTATCTTCCGACAAAACTGTTTCAGGTTGATTTTTCTCCGCTGTTTGTTTCACCAGTGAAGCATTGGATTCAGCAGAAGTTGTCGTTTGTTTTTTATTGACCAAAACAACCACTGCAGCAATGATACATGCAGCCGCAATCAGCCAAACACCACCTTTAGGAAATGTTTTCGCCGGCGTGGCCTGTACCGGCTGCAACATAGCCTGCATCTGCTTCCAATGCTCATCCATCTGGCTGAGATCGGGCAACTGCTGATTCTCCAGCTGCTGAAGTTTATTTTTTATATAATTATCCTGCTGCATTTCTTTGTAATTCGGTTTCGGTAAAAGTTTCGAGTTTTTGTTTCAATAATTTTTTCGCTTCCGCAACATGCCATTTGCTGGTGCTGTCGCTGATGCCTATGTGCCCGCCGATCTGTTTGTGCGTAAACCCTTCGTACACGAACAGGTTGAAGACTGTGGCGGTGGCCGTTGGCAATTGGGCGATCAGTTGCTGCACTTCCTTCCCCGAAAGGCGGTCAAACGCTTCGGGGCGAATGACCGCTTCTTCCTGTCCGGTATAGGGTACGGACTGCTGAAAATTATTTTTTTGCCGGCAGAAATCGATGCAACAATTAACCACGATGGTTTTGATCCAGGCGCCCGGCTTGCCTTCATCCTTATATTGCCCGATGTATTTAAACACCCGCAGCATGGCATTGTTGTAGATCGTTCCGGCATCGCCGGCGTTTCCCGCATAGCGAAAACAGATCTTGATCATTTCAGCATAATACAACTTATACAATTGCTCCTGCGCATGCAGTTCGTTTTGCTGGCAACCTTTGATCAATATGTCGGTCTGTGCACTCAAAAATTTTCTTTTTTGTAAAAAATGCTCCATGTAATATATATAACTGTGGGAGAGATTAAAAGGGTTGGGTATTTTTAATAATTAATGGATAATGTGATAATGGATAATTCAGCACCGCCGAAATACCGTTCCGTTATGAACAATTATTATCCATTACCCTATTATCTATTACCCTATTATCCATTATCCATTATATTCTGTATTTTAGGATCATGAAACGAAAAAACTTCCTCACTTCCATCCTTCCTGCTGCCATTTCGTTTAATGCAGTGGCAAAAAGTATGGACGAGGGTTTGTTGAAACCTTTCAGGATACCACCAGCTTTGCAACCCGGCGACATTATTGCCATTACCTCCCCGGCAGGTTATATTACGCCGGAAGATATTCAGCCGGCAATAAAAAAAATGGAAGAATGGGGTTACCGCATCAGGATCGGCAGCACCATCGGCAAACGTGATTACACTTTCGGTGGAACGGACGCCGAGCGCCTCGCCGATTTTCAGCAGCTGCTGAATGATGATTCGGTAAAAGCCATCATGTGCGCCAGGGGCGGCTATGGTGCAGTGCGGATCATTGATGGTATCGACTTCAGCAGGTTTGTCAAAAAACCGAAATGGATCATCGGCTTCAGCGACATCACCGTATTGCATGCACATATCAACAGCAATTTCAACATCGCCACCATTCATTCCAAAATGTGCAATAGTTTCCCTTCGGACTGGTTGCTGGCTGAACCTGTGCAAAAAGAAACCATCGAAAGCATCCGCAAATGCCTGGCGGATGAAAAGATGCAATATCATGCCCTGCCCAATGCGGCTAACAGGCATGGTAATACCCGGGGCATACTTGTAGGCGGCAATCTCAAGACCATTGAATCATTGGCTGGCAGCAAAAGCGACCTCATCACAAAAGATAAAATTCTTTTTGTAGAAGATACCGGCGAATACCTCTACAGCATCGACCGCATGTTCTGGAACCTGAAACGCAGCGGCAAGCTTTCGCAACTGAAAGGCCTGATCGTTGGCGGATTTAAAATAAAAAAAGATGATGCGGGGGATGAGTTCGGGCAAACACTAGAGCGCATCGTGCTCGACAAAATATCCGGCTACAATTATCCCGTGTGTTTTGATTTTCCCGTTGGGCACCAGAAGAATAACTTTGCATTAAAATGCGGCGTAAAACATACGATGGATGTAAATGCTGATGGATGTACTTTGACAATTACGAATTGACAATTACGAATTACGAATGAAACCCTATTCGCTTCGGTCATTCGTAATTCGTAATTGTCAATTCGTAATTATTGAGTCCTATCTGATCAGCACAGTGGTCCCCTTTTGATACACCGGCTTCTTCGAGATCGGATCTACATAACTCAGCTGCCACACATACGTTCCAGATTCGGCGCCCTGCCCTTTCTGACGGCCATCCCAGCCTTCCAGAGGGTTGGTAGTACTGAACACCAGTTGCCCGAAGCGGTTGTAAACCTTCAACAGGAAGTTGGTAGCGAGGTCCGCGTTGATGGCTTTCAGTTGATCATTGCGGCCATCGCCATTTGGCGTAAATGCACCCGCCACTTTTATGAGGCAATTATCCAGCACATTTACGAAGAGGGCATCCGAACCTTTGCAGCCATGGTTGTCTGCGGTGAGGGTATAATTTTCCGATACCAGTTTGGTAGGAATGATAGAAGTGGTTGCACCCGTGCTCCACAGGTAGGTATACCCCGAACGTGATGAAACGCCTATCTGCGTGCTCATGCCGGGACAAAGGGTTTTATCCTCGCCCAACGATATTGCCGGAACTGCATAGACCTGCGTGGAAGCCGTTGCCACAACAGCATCACAGAAGCGATCGCTGACCGTTAGTTTTACCGTATAATTTTTTTCGCTGGCGTAAGAAAAGTTTACCTGGTTCGTATTGGAAAACGTTTTACCGTCACCGTTATCCCACACATAATTACTGATATGGCCCGTCACCGTGCCGGTAAGCGTAACCATATCTCCGGCGCAATATTTCGGATTGAGAACGCCGAAGGAAGCGGTGGGCAATGCGGTAACATAAAGTTGTTTTGTCGCCGTATCCTTACATCCATGATCATTCGTGGCAATGAGGCGTATCATGTAATCATTGCTCACAGCATAATTATGGGCAGGGGGCGTTTGCCCGGCAAATGTAGTATTGTCGCCAAACTGCCAGAGATACTGCAGGTTCCGGCCGGTTGAATTATTGACAAAACTTAATGGCTTGTCTTTACAGATGGTATCAACAGGATTGATGCTAAACAAAGGCTCAAACGCATTGTCGAGTGTATAACTTCTTTTTAAAGTATCCTTACACAAACCGTTTGAAACGATGAGTTCAGCAGTAGCAGTAACGGTTGATACCGGGAAAGTATGCGTAACGGTTGGCCCGTTGGCGGTAGTTCCATCACTGAATGTCCAGTTCCACGAATTGATGCCATTACCACCCGGATGCGAAAGCACAAGCGTATCTTTTTCGCAACCGAACCTTACCTGGTCGGTGAAAGCCGCGGAGGGTTTACCCAGTACATTGAATGAAATGGTATTGTTGGGGTTCTGTGTTGCAAAGCAGGTATCCGTAATCGTTAGTCCACCTGCAGTGGTATTATGTAAAACATAGGTACCAAAAGTGGTGACAGGCGCTGACAAATGCAGGATGAACCAACTGCTGTATCCGCCGGCATTTGACGTACAGGTAGCCGGATCACCGGTCACATTTGTAATACTTACCGCCGAAGGCCCGGTGATGTTCCATTGCTGGCCCCCGGTGATCACAGAAGCACAACGAATCGCTTTGCTGTAAAAAACTTTTATCTGGGCAGGCGTACATTTATCATACTGCAGGGAATCGAATACCGGTGCAGGCGACTGCGTAGTGGTAAATGCTCTCGTAGCGCCAACCGGCATAAACGCAAAACAGGTATCGGATAAGGTATTGTTATCCGAGCCATTCCGGATATTGACATTGAAATTGCCTGCCGGTAATTTTGTAGCCAAAGTCAGTGTCATTTCATCAGCATACAGTGCGCCCGAACTGCAATTGCTGCTTACAGACGTTACCGTGTAAGATCCGGGAGTGACGGTAAATTCATTAGTTGAAACAGAACCGCAACGGACAGGTTTGTCGAATTTCACTTTTACATTAAAAGGTTTGCACTCATCAAATGTTACCGCCTGTATCACAGGCGCCGTGGTTGTTTGAGGAATCACTACAGGAAATGAATGAGTAGCAAGCATCGTTACATTGCAGGTATCGGTCAGTGTATTTCCATCCGAGCCGGGAAATACATTCAGTTGATAATTTCCATAAGGCACCTGGTTTTGAAACGTCAGTTTTATTTCTTCCGTATAAGCAGTTGCTCCGGGTGTACAAACGAACTGTATATTGGTGATGGTATTTGTTCCGGGCGTCAGCGTAAACTCACTGCCGTCAGCCGAAATGCTGCTGCACAAAACCGGTTTGGTAAATTTAACCGTGAACACATTGGGCGCACAGCCAGAAAAGGTAACACCCGTCATCTTCAACGGTGGCGCTTGTGTAGCCACGAATGGTTTTGAATAACCCGCTACCATGTAGGAAAAGCAGGTATCGGAAATCGTATTGTTATCTGTAGGACTGCTGTTTACATTTACAGAGAAATTGCCCGCAGGTAATGGACTGGCGAGCGTAAGAGTTACCTGGTTGCCATAAGTATTCCCCCCGCAATTGGTGGTGGCGCTGATAACCGGGCTTCCAGACGGAATGGTAAATTCGTCGCCGGTTGGCGACAGCGATGCACAATTGATCACCTTATCAAAAGTCAGCACCAGTTTGGCAGGATGGCATTCATCGAACCCTACCGATTGGATGACCGGTGGTGCGGTAGCCTGCGGTATTACCAGCGGCGCTGAATACCCCACCGGCATAGCGATGCCACAACTATCGATGATAGTATTATTATCTGAGCCGTTTTTTAGCTGCAACTGGTAATTACCGTAAGGCAAAGGATTTTGCAGGGTCAGTCGCACAGTACGGGTGACACCGGGATTGCCGGTACAGATAGTGGTGGCCGATACGATCGCGGGATTGCCCGGCAATATGGAAAAATCGCTGCCGTTTGCGGCTATGCTGCCGCAACGTACCGCTTTCGACAATGTCACATCCAGCACTTTGGGTGCACAGCCCGAAAAAGCAATATTGGTGATGGCGGCCACTGTTTGTGTTGGAACGGAAAAAGGGATATTTGCCGGCAACATCTCGTCGAGGCAAACATCTTTGAATATATTATTATCGGTGCCGGATTTTATTTGCAGGCTGTAATTGCCGCCAGGCAAAGGATCCTGCAGGTTAATGGTGAGTTCTGTGGTAGAATTGGCTCCACCCGAACAGGTCGATGTGATCCCCGTAATCACATGTGTACCCGGTGTGATCACAAATTCACTGCCGGTTGGGGTGATGGTATTACATAAAATATCCTCCGAAAAAGTCAGCTTGATTTTATTCGCTTCGCAATTGGTAACAAGCACATTGGTGGTAGTCGGTGGTACCTGGTCGGTCAATTGTGCGGTACCAAAAAAATTGAGGTTATACCCTCTTCCTGATGCATCAAAGTTCGTCACCATCAACAGGTAATCATGGCCAGCGATCAGAGTAGGCATCCTGTTGTATTGTGTACCACTTCCGCCACCGGCGCAACGTACGTCTGAAGTTCCGGCAGCAGTACACCCGGTATTACCATCTACCCCTACATAACCACTTAAATTCAAAGACACCCGGAGATCCATTGTATACACGTCATTTGGATTATGACCGGTGATGTCCATCAATTCCCAGTCGAAATCTTCCGGCATCACCGGGCTTATCAAAAAGCCCAGTGTTCCGCCCACATAACAATGAAATTTGTACCAGTTTGAATTATCGCTGGTAACAATGTTACCACATCCTGATGTGTTGTTGGGAATATTGGGGCCATCACAATTTGGCAACGTTCCCAGGTTAAAAGTAAGGGTGCCACATACCGCCTGCGCCGTTCCGGCAGTCATGAACGGGCCGCTGCAAACCTGTGACTTTACCGAAAATGAAAAGCATAACAATAAAAAAACGAGTAATGATAAGCGCATAGTTTAATTTTGTGGCTCCTAAATTTAACAAAAAATGAACGTTCCTCCATATTTAAAAAAAGGCGATACCATTGGGATTACCTGTCCTGCCGGTTATATGGCTGCTGAAAAAGCAGAGACCTGTATCGCAACATTGCAGAGTTGGGGTTATAATGTTATGGTTGGCAAAACTTTAGGCAGCCAGAGCGAAAATTATTTCAGCGGTACGGATGAAGAGCGCCTGGATGAATTGCAGGCCATGCTGGATGACAAAAATATCCACGCGATCCTGTTTGGAAGGGGTGGTTATGGTATGGGGCGGATAGTGGACCAGCTCAATTTTACCCGCTTCAAAAAAAATCCGAAATGGGTGATCGGCTTCAGCGATATCACCGTGCTGCACACACATCTGGCGGGCAAATATAACACGGCATCGCTGCATGCGCCAATGGCGGCGGCTTTCAATGACGAAGGGTACAAAAATGAATATATCGCTTCGCTCAAAAATGCACTAGCCGGAAAAAAAGCCAATTATAAAGTTGAAGCGCATCCGTTCAACCGCGATGGAAAAGCCACCGGAAGACTGATCGGCGGAAACCTTGCACTGCTGGTCAATATGATCGGTACAGCATCTGATTTTGACACGAAAAACAAGATCCTTTTCATAGAAGATATCGGCGAATACCTCTACAGCATCGATCGTATGCTATACCAGCTTAAAAGAAGCGGTAAGCTGAAAAAGCTTGCAGGACTTGTGTTGGGCGGTTTTACCGATATGAAAGATACCGAGCGGCCATTTGGAAAAACAATCGACGAGATTTTAACTGAAGTGGTTGGAGAAGTGAATTACCCGGTTTGTTTTCATTTTCCGGTGAGCCACGATAAAGAAAATTATGCGTTGAAAGTGGGAGGGGAATATCAGCTGTCTGTAGGGAAAGAAGTGAGACTGAAAGAAATTTAATAACCCCTGTCAGCGGTCGCAGACCCCGATAGCCGATAAACAAAAAAGCCATCTCATTTAGAAATTAATTCTAACCGAGATGGCTTTCTTGTTTCTTTCCCAACCGCTGACAGGGTTTGCGACCGATGAAAGGGGTTGATTTTTCTTACTGTTTCATCACTTTTTGCGTAAGCACTTTATCCGCCTGTATCAGTTTCAGCACATACATCCCTTTAGCCAGATGATCCATCGTTATGCTTGCTTTGTTGCTGGAAGAATTGTTGCGGTAAGTATTGGTGCTGATCACCCTGCCGGAAATATCGGAAAGGATGATGCTGTAATCCGATTTATCCAGCCCGTTCAGGTAAACTCCTAATTCATTCACCACCGGGTTAGGGCTCAATACCATACCCAGTTTACCATCTTCATTCAGCCTGCCTTTGCGGATATCCGACAAAGAACTATGCCCATCGATATCTACCTGGCGCAGGCGGTAGAAATATTCAACCCCCTTGCGGATATTCCTGTCGCTGAAGCTATATTTCTTCACGCTGCTGCTGTTGCCGGCTCCGTTAACAAAACCAACTTTTACAAAGCCGGCAGCATTGCCTTCACTTTTCAGTATTTCAAAACCCTTGTTATTTTGCTCCTGCGAAGCAGACCAGTTGAGCTGCAATGCATCTTTCACGGCTGTAACATTAAAATCAAGCAAGGCGATCGGCAAAGGTGAAGTGATGGTCATGTTAACATCGGATATATCAAAGAAAATATTCCCGTTTGCTTTTACCATGAAACGAACGGTGGTAGAATTGATCGCAGGCACGGTGATATCCTCCGAACCGTCATTGGGTGTATTCGACAATACAACCGTATTGAAATTAAGTCCGCCATCGGTACTCATGAGGATGTCTACATTCTGGCAATTGATGCCCCCCGCCGCATTGGTATTGGCTACATCCCAGGTAATGGTTTGTGTGGAACCACCTTGCCATACCAGTGCAGTATTAGGACTGGTGAGTACAAATGGCCCATCGTCGGTAACGATCACATTGAACATGGCCGTGCTGCTGCAACCATCGCCACCGGTAGCAACACCACCACCACCGGGTTGGTTATCGCGAACGGTCAGCCTGAACTTAATGGTACGTGCAACAGTCGGCAAAGTTTCGCCTTTCAATCCGCCCATATCAGCAGTGGGGCTGGCAGGGTATCCGGCCAATATCACCGGCAATGCAGGAAAATATCTTCTCCCCACCGTTAATGGAACCCTCGATTTAAACAGCGGCCTCGTAGTATTGGCAGCGCCGGAATTCCAGGTGCCCGATGTGCCGAGATCCCACTCCTCCCAGTTATACGTAATGGCATCGCCATCGGCATCAAACCCGTTTCCGGTCAATACAAACGGAGTGCCCTTTGGTATCTGCTGGTTATTGGCAGGCATGATGACCGTAGGGGCAACATTTCCTGTGGATGTCACCACCGGGCAACCTGCCCCGTTTCCGCTGGTTGTATAGGCGATGATCTCATCGAAACTTTTTGTATGGAAATACGGGTCGCTGTGCGCCTGGATATTATCCGCTCCGCAAATTCCTGCATACGCCATGATGGTTGTACCGCTTCCTACCTCGTATGCGGTTGAAGCATTCCTATTTCCGCCACCACAACTGCTGGTCACGCTATTAAATGTATGGTTGCCGCCAAACTGATGGCCCATTTCGTGTGCTACATAATCGATATCGTAATTATCGCCTACCGGGTTTGTAGAGCCGGTTACACCTCTTGCCTTATTGCCACTGGAACATACCACGCCCAATCCTGCAACTCCGCCGCCACCGGTACTGAACACATGGCCAATATCATAATTGGCACTGCCTATCACCGAGGTCACATTGGTTTGGTTCTGACCCAGCATGGTAGATCCGTTTCCGTTACTGTATGGATCGGTTGCTCCATCGAGGTAGATCAATAAGTTGTTATTAGCGATCAACACCAGGCGGATGCCCAGTTCGGTTTCATAAACACCTACTACCCTGTTTACTGAAGTTACCATGGCACTTGCTGTCAATGGCATGCTAGGCGCACTCGGGGAGCTAACAGCCGTGGCATATTCGCCGGTGCATGCCAGCGCCAGGCGATAGGTTTTCAATTGAGAACCAATACAGGTGCCTGCTGCAACAAAGTTGGAAGTAGCGGCATCTTCCGTTTTACATTCAAAAGTTTCTTTCAGTGGATCACGGTAGTCTTTTGAAAAATAGCTGACATATAAACCTGTATTACTTTTTTGATAAGGGTCGATGAAAACATTTCCGTTAGGGCTTCTTACAAATGCGTGAAAACCCTGGTAAGTGTAATCGAGGCGGATAGTGGCATAAGGATCATCGATACCATACCCCACAAAAGTTTTGATACCCGGCAACTGCTCTGCCAGCCCATCTTCCATCAGTTTTGTTTCCTTGATATTGAAACGCTGAAAAGTGTTGTCGGGATAAGGTATCTCAATCACCATGCCGCTGCTTACCGAAGCAAATTCTTTCGGAGCTGCAGAGAGGTAACTTTTATATCCTTCAAAATCGAGCAGCAACGTCTTATAATTTTGCGGGATCAATACGCGTGCCGTGTTCAATTTATCGGCATCGTTTTCATTGACAAAAACCCATTGCCGGTTTTGGGCGGCCAGGTTGAGGGAAGAGCATAATAATACAAATAGAAGCAGGTAGAAATACTTGAACATACAGGTAGTTTTCCCTAAATATATAAAAGAAATCGCAAATAACTACCGGTTTAATAGACTATCTATGACCTGATAATATTTCATGGATTTATTAAGATCATGGTGGGTAGCACCTGAAATGCTGATGAACTGATCACCTGCCTTCAAAGATCTTTTCAACTTGCTGGCGCAACGATGTGGTATCACCCAATCGCTCGTACCTGCAAGGATCGTCACCGGTATGTGCACCTCCTGCAAATAATCCACCGTGGGTATCTTATAATTGATCATCCTGTTGACGGGATACATGAAGGCATAACAACCAAAGATATCGGGTATGCTGGAATAAGGCGTTTCCAGGATCAGCATTTTGTCTGTTGTTCCTGCCGCGGCATAAGCCGCTATACCGCTGCCCAATGACTTCCCATAAAGTATAATGCTATCGCTGTGATAAGCCGTCATGGCCAGCTTCTGCACCTGCAATGCCTGCTGGTACAGCTTTTCCTCGGTGAGTTTGCCGGTGCTTTTGCCATAACCCGGGTAATCGGGCATCCATACTTCGTATCCTTTTTTGGTAAACACATCTGCAAAAGGAGCGAACCGTTCTACATTTTTCATATTGCCATGAAAATAGATCACCACGCCACGGTACGGTTTTTCCTTCGGAAAAAATTTGACCATATTGATCGTATCCTCCTGGTTCATGGGGATGTTCACTTCTTCGAAAGGTTGATTGAATTTGAACTGGTACGAACGATCCAGCTTCTCGGGGTGAAATAGAAAATAATCCTGCAGGTAATATATCGCGATACCAATACTACAATAGATGAGGATGAGAATCCTTAGCCAGCGGAAGATCTTTTTCTTGTTGAAGTTCATGAGCGAAATTACGAATTACGAATTACGAATTAAAGCGAAGATGGAAGCGAAAGAAAAGGAATCGCAGATTTTAAAGGGATGAAGGGGATTGCACAGATTGTTTTCTGCAAGCAGAAAACGGAAATGCAGCTTATAATTCTTGCAACGTTATTAAAGATTCAAGATTTATAAACTGCATTTCAGTTTTTCACCTTGTGAAAAACAATCTGTGCAATCCCCTTCATCCCTTTAAAATCTGTGATCCCCCTTCTCTTTCATTTGTCATTCGTAATTCGTAATTCATCATTTGTCATTCTAACAAGATGTTCCTGATAAAATTATGATACTCATTAAACATCGGCAGGTTGTTATGTCGGCCACCGTGTATCCGTATCAACGTGATCCGTTTGGGATTGAGCGCCTGCAGTTGCTCGCTGTTGCTGATGGGTATAAGCCAGTCCTTGGTGCCATGGATGATATAGGTATGGCAGGTCACTTTTTTGATCCAGGTATCGGTACGTAATTGAAAACGGAGCAGGAAACGCAGCGGCAGTATCGGCAGGAAACGTTCTACTACTTTTTTAAAACTGAAATAAGGTGCATCCAGGATGAGGTAACGCGGATGATTATCACTCGCCACTTTGGTGGCAAACCCACTACCCAGGCTGCGGCCGTAAACAATGAGGTGTTGCTCGCCATATTGCTCCGCGAGCCTTGTGTATACAAATTGCATATCGTTGAGCATATCCACTTCGGTACGCTTGCCCGTGCTCTTGCCGAAGCCGCGGTAATCCACCAGCACCACATCATATTTATACCGAAAAAAATCTTTGGCATATTTCGCCCAACCCTTGATGCTTCTGCTGTTGCCATGAAAATAAAGGATCAGCCCCAGTGGCTTTTCCACCGTAAAATGGAGCCCGTTGATGCGCACACCGGGTTCAATATCGAAAAAAAGTTCTTTGAAAGGCGTATCGTACTTGTATTGAAAATCCTGGCGCAACTTCTCAGGCTTGAAGATGAAACGTTCCTGCACGAGGTATACGATGATCATGAGTAAGGCATAACCGACGATGATATAAAGCAGGGTTGGGTTCAAGAAGAATTTTTGCTTTAAGATAATACGAATTTCATGAATTACACGAATTATGCGAATTACACGAATTAGCGAAGAAGTGATGCTTTTTTGGTAGCGTTTCAAGAGCCGTTGTTGGTGTTATCACCAACAACCTTCAACATTCTGTGCTTCGGGGTTGTTGGTGAAAACACCAACAACGGCTTCAAAGCCTCACCCCAACCCCTCTCCAGGGAGAGGTACGTGGAGTTGGGCGTTTATAATTAAAGTTAGTTTTTTCTGATAGTGCCGTTCGGAAATTTCCGGCCAGTAAAGTAGCTGTAAAATCCTGAACTTCCCACTTCCAGTTCCCTCTCCTTTGGAGAGGGGTTGGGGTGAGGCTATGTTGGGGTAAGACCCGCTTTTTTCCACGCCTGGATACCTCCTGATAAATTAATAAGATTCTCAAACCCGTTTCTCTCCGCAAGGCGCTGAATGACAATTCCGCTGCGGATGCCTTTTTCGCAATAAAAAACCACCGGCTTGTCTTTGGGTATTTTGTTGATATGATCTGTTATATCATTCATCGGTATTGATATTCCGCCGATGTTGAAGAATTCCCTTTCCCAGGGTTCGCGTACATCGACCAGGAAAATATCCTCTCCGGAATCAATTTTTTGGCGGAGATCTTTGGCGTCGATTGATTGCATATACGTTCTTATTATCAAACCTCCGGGGTTTTTATAAACCCCGGAGGTTTTTCGTAAACCCCGGAGGTTTTTTGTAAACCTCCGGGGTTTTCGCTCAATACTTATAATCTGCTTCGTTCACATCATCTTCCTCATTCTGGTAAATACGCGTCAGCTTCAGTTTGCTCACAGGCGCCACTACCAGCGGGAATTTCTCGATCGCTACATTGCTTTGATCAAGGCCGAAACCTTTCTCTTCACTGATGCTTAATTCTTTCAACCAGAAATATATCTTCATGATCAGGTGCTCGAAGAAAGGCAGTTCGTTGTCCTGGCTGAGGAATTTTTCCATCACGATGAACTGGAAATCGCCCCGCATATTATTGCGCTGCTGGCTTTCGTAGCGGCTCAGGATATTTACTTCCCGATTGGCCACCAGGTCTTCCACCACTTTTTTAAACATGAGGTTGAGCCTCGGCGCTATACGGAAACCAAGCCTGAATTCTACGCGGATGATATCATTCGGAATGATGTGTTCTACCGAATACTCACTCGTATAAGGATCATCGAGCGTATCCACATGCACGAACCAATAAATATCGGCACGCTTTGGCTTGCCGCTCAGGATGCTGTAAATGATCTTATGCTCGATCTCTTTCGGGTTGTTGGCACTGGTGAGATACACCAGGTGGGTGGCATATTTAGGCACCGAAGTATCGTTGCTGAGTTCTTCCAGTTTGGGAATATATTCTTCAATGCGCACAAACTCCACATACCTGTTTTTGATCTTGCGTGCCCTGTACCATACATACATCACGGCAAATAGTCCGCCCCCCACAATCAGTGTCACATACCCACCGTGAGGAAATTTATCAAGATTGGCAATGAGGAAACTGATTTCAAGACTGATATAAACGGCCAGGAAGCACCATATCAGCGCAGGTTTTACTCTTTTAGAAACCAGGTAATTGGAAAATAAAATGGAAGTTGCCAGCATACACAAGGTGATCGCAAGGCCGTATGCAGCTTCCATGGCACCCGATGATTTGAAATAAAGTACGATACCGCAGCAGCCTACAAACAATAATGTATTTATCCCGGGTATGAATAACTGCCCCTTGGCTTCCGACGGATAATTGATCTTCATCCTCGGCCAGAGATTAAGACGGATAGCCTCGGCAATAAGCGTAAAAGATCCACTGATAAGCGCCTGGCTGGCAATGATGGCCGCGATGGTCGCGATCACTATCCCCCATATGAGAAACCATTCGGGCATAAGCGTGTAAAACGGGTTCTCCATGGTAATTGCCGTAGGATTGGCCTGCATAAAACTGGCAGATTTGAGCAACTCCGTATTGGCATACACCGTTCCTTTATGGTTGAGAAGCATAGCCCCCTGCCCCAGGTAATTCAATATCAGCGAAGCCTTAACGAAAATCCATGAAATACGGATATTTCCACGACCGCAATGTCCCAGGTCGCTATATAAAGCCTCTGCCCCGGTTGTACAAAGAAAGACAGCGCCTAAAATCCAGAAGCCGGAAGGATAGGCTACCAGTAACTTTAATGCATAGTATGGGTTGAATGCTTTTAAAATAGTCCAATCGGCAGACATATGCGTGATGCCCAGGATGGCCAGCATCAGGAACCAGATGCTCATCACCGGACCAAACATTTTTCCGATTGAATTTGTGCCAAACTGCTGCATGAAAAACAGTACACCCAGGATACACAGAACGATAATAATGATAGTGCTCTGTTGAATATCGGCAATCACCGGTATGTTTTTCAACCCCTCGATGGCAGAAGTGATGGATATGGGAGGTGTGATCATTCCATCGGCCAGCAGTGCGGCCCCGCCTATCATTGCCGGAATGACCAGCCATTTCTTTTGTCGCCTTACAAGTGTGTATAATGAAAATATGCCGCCTTCCCCTTTATTATCCGCCTGTAGCGTGAGAATCACGTACTTTACCGTGGTCTGTAGTGTGAGCGTCCATATGATACAGGATAACCCCCCAACGATCAATAATTCATCAATTGCTTTACCATTAATGATAGCGCTAAAAACGTACAATGGTGAAGTTCCAATATCACCGTAAATAATACCCAACGCTATAAGTAGTCCGGCGCCGGTGACTTTGTTAATGTGTTTACCCACGAAAAATAATTTTCAGTACAGCCTTTGCCATGTGTAAAGGCTACACAAATGTAAAATGAATTATAATATGAAGGGGAAGTATTTTGAAAGCCGATGCCATACGGCCTCACCCCAACCCCTCTCCAAAAGAGAGGGAACTGGAAGTTGGAAGTTTATTATGGCACAATTACTTTACCGGCACAAAATTGTAAACCCCAATATTAAAAAAAAATAACTTTAATTTTAACCGCCCAACTACGCGTTCCCTCTCCTATGGAGAGGGGTTAGGGGTGAGGCCTTTTTCCTTCGCGTTCCCTCTCCCTGGAGAGGGGTTGGGGTGAGGCCTTTTTATAAAAACTACTCTTATGCCAAAATATTGTTATCTGTTGTTGTCTTTTTTTTGCAGTCTGGGCGCTTCAGCGCAGCAAACATTGGGCAAGCTGACGGTGGAGCAGATCATGAAAGACCCCAAATGGATGGGCACTTCCCCTTCCTCGCCTTTCTGGGGTGCTGATGGAACTACCCTTTATTTTTCCTGGAACCCCGAAAAAGCGACCAGCGACTCCATATATTATATCACCACCGGCAATGCTTTACCGGTAAAAGCCACTATAGCGCAGAAGCAGCAACTGCTCGATGCCGGTGACCTCATCTACAATCAAAACCGCACGGCCTGCCTCTATACCCGCGATGCGGATATCTTCTATTATAACATTAAGACGAAAAAAACTGTCCGCATTACACAGACCACAGATTTTGAATTCAACCCGGTATTTAGTTTTGGCGACAATAAAGTGGTTTACACCCGCAGTCAAAACCTCTATGCCTGGGATATCGCCTCTGGCGAAACCCTGCAACTGACCAATATAAAAAACGAAAGCGGCGGAAACCGTAGCGGCAACAAGGCTTCGGGCAACCAGCAGGAAGAGTGGCTGAAAACCGACCAGCTGAAATATTTTGAAGTCCTCCGCTGGAGAAAACAAAAACGTGACGAAGCAGATGCTTATGGCAAAAATGTGAAACCCGCCGAAATGCGTACGATTGCCCTCGACGACAAAAACCTGCAGGGACTTTCTATCAGCCCCGATGGAAGGTTTGTGAGTTACCGCCTGTCGAAGGCCGGCAGCAGCCAGCGTACCATCATCCCGAATTATGTGACCGAATCAGGTTTTACCACCGATATCAATGGCCGCACCAAAGTAGGATCAGCGGCGGCTTCCAGCGATTTCTTTATCTACGATCGCCAGCGGGATACGGTGTATGCAATAAAAACAGATCTCATTCCCGGTATAAAAGATATCCCTGCTTATGTAAACGATTACCCGAAGCAACTGGAAGCACGCAAAAAAGATTCCGCCAAAAGAAATGTCATGATCCTCGGGCCCAAATGGTCGCCCAATGGAAAATATGCCTTGCTGGATATTTCGGCAGCCGACAATAAAGATCGCTGGCTGATGCTTTGGGATACCGCTTCGCGTAAACTCACACTGGTAGACCGTCAGCATGATGACGCCTGGATCGGCGGCCCCGGCATCGATTCCCGCACTACGGGCTGGCTCGACGATACGCATGTCTGGTTTCAATCCGAAGCCAGTGGTTATTCGCATTTGTATATACATGACGTTGCTGCAGCAAAAACAACTGCACTCACTTCGGGCAAATACGAAATACAGTCCGCGAAGTTATCCATCAACAAAAAATATTTTTACGTAACCACCAACGAAGTGCATCCCGGCGAACAGCAGCTTTACAAGCTATCTGTGGCCGATGGAAAAAAAGAACGTATCACTTCTATGACGGGCGCTAACCAGGTAGACATATCACCGGATGAAAAACAGGTGGCGATCCTTTATTCGTATTCCAACAAACCCTGGGAATTATTTCTCCAGGAAAACAGGCCGGGCGCTAAGCCAAGGCAAATCACCAACAAAGCACAAAGCGAATTATTCAAAACATACCCGTGGCGTGAGCCGGAGATCGTGACTTTTACTGCTGCGGATGGCGCAACTGTATATGCAAGATTGTATAAACCTGCCAACCCGCATCCCAACAAGCCTGCAGTATTATTTGTGCATGGTGCCGGTTACCTGCAGAATGCCCACAAATGGTGGAGCAGTTATTTCCGGGAATATATGTTCAACAATATGCTGGCCGACAATGGTTATTATGTAATGGACATCGATTACCGTGCAAGTGCTGGCTATGGCCGCGATTGGCGCACAGGCATCTATCGCCATATGGGTGGAAAAGATCTTACCGACAACGTAGATGCAGTAAACTATCTCGTAAAAAATCACGGTGTAAATCCTGCACACGTTGGTTTGTATGGCGGATCGTACGGCGGTTTTATCACGCTGATGGGATTATTTACAAAACCCGATGTATTTGCTTCCGGCGCTGCCCTTCGCCCCGTGACCGATTGGGCCAATTACAACCAGGGATATACCGCCAACATCCTCAACGAACCGGCTACCGATAGTATCGCTTACGCGAAAAGTTCACCGCTGTATTTTGCCGAAGGCTTAAAAGGCGATCTGCTTATCTGCCATGGAATAGTGGATGTGAATGTTCACTTCCAGGATGCGGTAAAGCTGAGCCAGCGGCTGATAGAACTCGGCAAAGACAATTGGGAACTGGCGGGATACCCCATGGAAGATCATGGATTTGTAGAGCCCAGCAGCTGGACGGATGAGTATAAGAGGATATTTAAACTATTCGAAAGGACTTTAAAGAATTAAAAATTACGAATTACGAATTACGAATTACGAATTACGAATTACGAATTACGAATTACGAATTACGAATTACGAATTACGAATTACGAATTTGAGCGAAGATTTAAGCGAAAGGGGGATCACGGATTTTAAATTGATGAAGGGGATTGCACAGATTGTTTTTACTTCGTAAAAACCAAAATGCAGTTTATAAAAAGCTTAATTACTTTATAAACTGCATTTCCGTTTTGCGCCAGCAAAATAATCTGTGCAATGCCCTTCATCTTTCTGAAATCCGTGATCCCTACTCGCTTAAATCTTCGCTCAAATTCGTAATTCCTAATTCGTAATTCGTAATTTATAAATGCGCTCCGCAAAACTTACAAAATTTCGCATCCGTCTCATGCCCCTGCTTCAAACATACCGGGCAGGTTTGTGTAGTTAATTTCTCTTTCCGCATCTCATTGGCAATGCTTGCCGAAAGTATCCCGGTTGGTACCGCGATGATACAGTACCCCAGCAGCATGATAAATGAAGCCAGCACTTTTCCTAAGGGAGTAATGGGGGAAATATCGCCATAACCCACGGTAGTAAGCGTTACGATGGCCCAGTACACACTTTGCGGAATGCTGTTGAAAGATTTGTTGACATTGTGCTCTATCACAAACATGAACGAGCCTGCGATGACGGTGATCAATATCACTGAAAAAAAGAATACCAATATTTTTCTTCGGGCTGCCCATAAGGCATTGACAAGGAAAAGGCTTTCGTTAAGAAAATGCACCATCTTGAAGATGCGAAAAACCCGTAGCAATCTCAATGCCCTTATCACCAGCAAAAAATGCAGCGAAGGGAATATGATGGCCAGGTAAGTAGGTACAATGGCCAGCAGATCGATGACGCCGTAAAAACTTTTGATATAACCCATTGGCCTGGGTACAGCTATCAGCCGCAGGATGTATTCGATGGTGAAGATAACTGTGAACATCAACTCGATCACTACAAAGAGGTGCCAGTATTTTGCATACAGGCTCTCCACACTCTCCAGGCATATGACCACGATGCTGGCGGTAATGAGCAACAGCAGGCATATATCAAATATTTTTCCGGCAACAGTATCCGACTCGAAGATGACTTCGTAGAGTTTGGTGCGCCAGGTTTTTGGGGGTTGCTGCATGGGGAAGATGTTTCAAGTTTTATACCGTTTTTAACCACTAAGGCTCAAAGGAACCAAGGTTCACAAAGTTTAATTCCCGCTTTGCGGGAAGGGAAGACGGAACGCAGATAGCTATGATACTTTTGATCTTAGCAGATAAATACCATTTTTTTCTCTTCTATCCTTTGTGAGCCTTTGTCCCTTCGCGTCTTTGTGGTTAAAAAAACGCGCCGCAGGCGCCGTTTCTACAACACTGGTAACAGGTCATACTTATCCATCACCAGCGCCGCCGCCCCTATCAGTTCCGCATCATACCGCAGCGACGATATCTTCACCTTCGTATTTTCCGCAATTGCCGCCAGGCTATGGTCGGCAATGGCCTGCTGCACCGGCGTTATCCAGATGCTACCTGCCACGGAGCCCCGTCCGCTCAATACGATCAGTTCGGGGTTGAGCACATGTATGAGCACCGAAATACCCCGCCCTATATGATACCCCGCCTCCGACAACAATTCTATCGCAAATTGATCGCCCAGCAATGCCGCTTCCATGATGGCTTTGGTAGCCGCTTCCACCTCGTCGATGGATATTCCTGCCAGCTTCGATTGCCTTCCTTCATTCAATCCTTTGATGGCTTTTTCGGCCACTACCAGCAGGGAAGTTTCCGTTTGCAGGCAACCCGTTTTGCCGCAGCTGCATTTTTTCCCGTTGTCAAATAGCGGGATATGGCTGAACTCTCCCGCAAATCCATTAGCACCTTTAAACAATTCGCCCTGTACGATCACCCCCAGCCCGATACCCCAGCCGATGTTGAGCACCATCACATTTTTTTTGCCGCGGGCAATGCCGAGCTTCAGTTCCGCCAGGGCTATCAACCCCGAATCATTATCGATCACCACGGGTATGCTCGTCTTCGATTGTATATAACTCACCACGCTGCTGCCCTTCTCCGGTTTGAGGAAGAGCAGGTTGATGCCTTTATTTACATCCACCAGCCCGGGCATACCGATGCCGATGCCGGCTATCTTGTTTTCGGGTACCCCACACTGTGAGATGAAGTCTTCAATATGATTGGTCAGTTCCTTCAGCGAATTCGGGTTGTCCGTAAGCGTCAGCGCAAAGCTTTTCACCTGGCTTACATAATTATTGCGCATATCGAGCAATACGATCCTCGTCACCAGCTGGTCCATCGCCACGGCTATCACGTACATCAGCTCCTGCTTGATGGAGTACATCTGCGGCCGCCTGCCGCCGGTAGATGCCGCCAGGCCGGTCTCCATCACTTTACCTTCTTCTATCAGTTCGTTGAGCAGCTTGGTAATGAGCGGTACGCTCTTGCCGTTGCTCTTGCTGAGGTCGGCACAGGAAAGGGCATCAGAGAAGTAAAGGTCTTTGATGATCCGGCGTTTGATGATGTTGTTTTTGTTGAGCATGGGGAGTGCGTGGGTGTGGGGCAAAGTTTGGGAAAGATGGGGGGATGGGGAAATTTATTTTTTTGGGCAACTTTAAAGTTACTTATAAGCTATAAAATAATAATTATACCTAAACCGCAACTTTTTTATGACACTATCCCATAAAGTGTGTAAGTAAAATATTAGGGTTTGGCTTTTTTATTAAAGCTGAACCCTTTTTTCAAATATTGTTAAGAACTGGTTTAGGATTAAGCCCCAGTTCTGTATGGGCATCGTCCATTTTTTCGTAGCCTCTCTCAGGGCCAAAAATACAGATTTTAAAACTGCCTCATCTGTCGGGAATGATAATTTGTTTTTGGTATACTTCCTTATTTTACCGTTCAGATTTTCTATAAGATTGGTGGTGTAAATGATTTTTCTGATTTCAAGCGGGAAGTCAAAAAATACGGTGAGTTCCTCCCAGTTATCCTCCCAGGATTTAATGGCATATGGATATTTATGGTTCCATTGCGAAGCAAAATGTTCCAGTGAAGCTTTAGCTGCCTGTTTGGTAGGCGCATCATAAATCTGCTTCATATCCTTTGTAAACTGTCTTTTATCTTTCCATACGACATACCTGGCTGAGTTACGGATCTGATGTACCACACATATCTGTGTCTGTGATTGAGGGAACACTTGCTTGATAGTTTGTGTAAATCCATTGAGATTGTCGGTAGCTGTAATAAGGATATCTTCCACGCCTCTTGCCTTCAAATCGGTTAATACACCCAACCAGAATGCGGCGCTTTCACTTTTGCCCAACCACATACCCAGTACTTCTTTTTTACCGTCCCTATTGAGTCCTACGGCCAGGTAAATGGTTTTGTTGATGACCTTACTATTCTCCCTCACCTTAAAAAC
>NZ_RJUB01000124.1 GCF_024343615.1 Ferruginibacter sp. HRS2-29
TATGGCAACCAACTACAGCGAAAATAGCTGCGGATCAAGGCGAAGAGAAGTAATGCTTTTACAACCTAACCACATTAGCCAACTTCCCGCCTCGAACGCCGGGGCGTGGCCTCCCGGCCAGCCACGATTCCAGTTGATCGATATTTCATTAATGTTGACCGGCTGGCGAGGACGCCATGCCGGGGCGTTGTGATGGCCGAATATTTTACTGCAATAACAGCGGGTTATCCAAACTGAATTTCGCTTGGTATTTAACGAACGTTCATTATTTGTAAATTCTTCGCGACCACCTCCACTAGTCTTAGACATATTGCCATCGCTTTAGCATCACCTAAGTCATCTGGCTGCTCAAGTAGTTTTTCAAATTCATGCGCAATCCCAACTTTCGATATTGGTACTTTTTTATCTAGTTCTTTTCCTTCTGGGTCTGTATAAAACTTTAAAATCTCAGCAGCCACCAATACTGAACGCTTATTTCCTTCACCGATTTCAATTTGTACAAATCCAACGTCCGCCTTTTTTAACGCAATACTTTTTTCATTTAACAAAAATTGCAGATAATTGTTGACGGCTGCCACATACACATCTTTCGGTAATAGATCTTCAATCGCTATCGCATCACTATTTATATCAGTTATAGTTCCAACATTCAGCATATATTTGTTGTTAACTACTTTTTCTTTTGCCCGTATTCTATTCAAGGCGTTGCTGTCGTCATTGTCCACCAATACAAACATTGGTCTGTTTTCGTCTACCAAAATCTGTACCATCGCAGGCATATTCGACAATGATCCAGAATCAATTATTGACAAAAGATCTGTGTTGAGCGAGATTTCTCCCTTCTGCATAAAATAATTTAGAAGTACCGAAAAATATATTCTGTCCTCAGGGCCCTCCACCAGCAATGTTTTATCTGCATAAAAAAAGCTGTCCGAAATATCCATCCCTAGTGATGCCCTCAACTTTCTCCAATTATGTTGATAAGGTTTATGATTCACAAATGTTCCCTTTGCCTTGTTTCTTTCTACTACCCATATTCTCGTTGGTTTATGACGGTTGATGCAAAAAGGCGAGTGCGTTGTATACAGGACAAGATTCTCCTGTGCCACTTCTTCCAACAACTTTATAAATTTCTTTTGGCTTTTAGGGTGTAATGTTAGAGCTGGTTCATCAAATAGATAAATTGAATTTGAGCGGCCGAATTTTTGATTATAAAGCTTATTAATCAAAAAAGAGAAAAAGTATTGTAGCCCTGTACTTCGATCGCCCATAAAATTGATGCCTGGGTGAACATCTTTGAACATAACCGTAAACACACCATCATGTGATTCGATTTTTATTTGTAAGCCATTCTCTGTATTGTAATATTTTCGTAAAAGTTCATTGATGTTTTCCGCAGCCAACTCTCGTGCTTGCAAAATATCTTCAGGACTTAATCTTATGAAATCTTTGATATTTTCAATACCCCCGAGACGCAATAATTTTTCAATCGGCAGGGACTGTGTGCCATTTTGCTCAATCTCTTTTTGTAGGTTTACTGGGATTAGCAAAAAATCCTCCTTTTCGTAGTATTCAACCAAGGGTCTTAAATCGTCTATTTTTTTTCGAAATTTATTAGCTAGTTCGTGATTCGGAATATTGTCAATGTCGACTCGAGCGCCATCGTCTGGCAACAAATGATAAGCGTCTGCTGTTTCTAAATTATCACTTAGTCTTATTGCTATCCGCCTTATTACTCCGGAATTATAATTGATATTCTGGTGTGATACAGTTGGGTGAATCTTTCCAAGCATTGCCATTTCCGTTGGGTGAAATTCAAATATTGCTTCGATAGTGGATAATCTCAGTAATTTATTTAGTTTTTTAGTTTCATCATTTGAAATGCCTGGTTTGATAGTAAATAGACTCAACGCCTGCAAAATATTTGACTTGCCAACTTCATTTTGCCCCACCAATCCATACATATTATCAGTAAATTTTAGCTCCAACTCTATAATAGACTTGAAATTCTTAATGTAAAGACTTTGTATTTTCATTATTATTTTTTAAGGTTATAATTATGCAAATAAGATGTAGTGACTTAATTTTGTTCTTCAATTTCAAAATCTCTAACGGCTATTTGTCTCTAAAATATCCACCACAATTGATTCATCAATATATACAACCCTATATCGAATATCAAAAACTCATTTTTTAATATCCCTCTAATCAGGTCTAAGAGGTATGATGGGTGTAAGACAATCATCCTCACCCCTTCCCGCCCTCCCTCTTCTTCCTCACCACCTCCTTCTGTATCTCCGCCAGCTTCCCTGCCAGCTTCTCCAGCACCCACTCGCTGTTGGTATAACTCTGCGTGCGCAGGCTATCCGGCTGCAGATCGCCTACGCTGCTTTTTACATAGGGCGCCAGCAGGCGCACGAGCTCGTTAAAGTTAGCGTCTTCTATCAAGCCGGTGTTTACGGCAAACCGTAAGAATAGCGCTAGTTCGTGGGAGGTAGCGTTTATCCGGATCTTTGGTGGAGGCTTGCCGCTGCTGTCGTCGTGGGCGGCGGGAGCAGGCACGGCAAGCGGCCCCGCTTTTTCCAGGTATTGTATCCTCCCGGCCAGCCAGGTATGGATGTCGGCCAGTATGGGTACCCAATGCTCGTCGTGTATATCGCGGTGGAGGAGGAGAGCTTCGGATACATTGCGTACTTCGTGGTGGTAGAAGGTGAGGTGCTGCTGCACCGTTTCCAGTTTTTCGGCAAAGTGGCTGGCCGTATGGGCATATGCTTCCAGCAGGTTGCGGGTGTGGATGGGGAGCAAAAAGAAGTTAGCCATCAGCGAACGCTTTATGTAGCGCAGCGAGTGAAAAGCGTGTTTGCCTTTTAATACATACCCTAATATTTCACGCTGCCGCTTAAACGTAAGCCGGATAGAAGGTATATATACCTGCATGGGAAGCACTGTGAGGGTGCTGATGAGGGAGTAAGGCGCCTCATGCTGTTCGAGTAACTGCGTGATCTGCCGTACGCCTCGCTTGGTTTCCCGCCAGCGGTGGGCCCGGTAAAAATGCGGGACCAGCAGATCGTGGTTCCAGAAATTTCTATAATACTTCCACGCCCCCAGCAGCAGGTTGCGCAGCTCGTTGAATATGGCGTAATAGTGATCTTTCACCGGTGCCTCCATCTTGTCAAAATCATCAGCATAGCGGGTACGAAAATATTTGTACAATATGTTGAGCGCCCGGGTAGTATCGCGTTGCAGATAGTTCAGCCGGTTTATCAGTGCGGGCATATCCATATCGCTGGCGGCCCTTGCTGCATTATCCTTTAAGAAAAAAAGCGAATCGAGGGTGATGGTCATCTGAAGCTCTCTGGCGCAGCCGATGATCTTTTCAGCCATGGCACGCAGGTATCGTTCAGGATGTTCCTTCTGCAAAAGCTGTGCAGGGTGCAGGTGCGTAGACAGTACGCGAACAACATTATCCAACTCATATTTCATAGTTGCCGGTGGGGATTAAAAGTAAAAACCAGGGTTAAAGGGTGCTTTGCAAAGCAGTTAAGTACTCCAATTTATTCTAATTCCGGCAAAAAAGCATTTTCACCAAAAACTATTTTAAAAAATTATTCCCGCGTCCCTACTCACTATTACAGGTGTGGAGGTAATAGTGTAATAGTTTCTGTGAAGTGGCTGGATGATTTTTGTGGTGGGAAAGGTTGAAGGTTGAAGGTTGATGGTTGAAAGTTGAAGGTTGATGGTTGAAAGTTGAAGGTTTTGTGGTCAGCCTAAGATGATCGGGATGCGGGATAAAAAAATATAAAAATCCGTTACAAGATTTTTTTGAAAAAAAATTGTAACAAAAAATAAATCAAAAAACTGTTACACTTTTTTTTAAAAAAAAGTTTGTAACAAGAACGACAAAAACTACCAGGCCATGAAAAAAAAGCAAAGGCAGGATTTTACGCACTTACTGATCAAAGCGTTTAGAGAACAGTATGGATTTACACAGCAGGAATTGTGCAGGCTGCTGGGAATTGGCAGGGAGCAACTTGCTATGGCAGAAGCGGTATTGCGTCCGTTTCCTAAAACAGGGGCGACAGAATTTATGGCCCTGAAGCAAAAACTGGATACTGAAAGAACCGTGGGCACTGAGCGGGATTGGGCAGAGTTTGACCGCGAGCCTTTGCGCATCTTCTGGTGGCAGTGCCAGCAACAGCTGATAGAGATGGAGTACCAGCTGATAGAATTGAACAAAGAACTTTCGCAGATGGAACAGCAGGAAGCGGCACAGCGCAAGGTGATAGAAAGGTGGGATAATATCCCCGAAGAGGTGAGGGCTGCAATAGCCGATGAATACACGATCAAAAACATTTACAGCAGGTGTTTTTCCAAACTTGCCCGGTGCGGTACAGCCGCCCGGCTCGAAAAACAACTGCAGATAAAAATATTCCTGGCCAGGATAGATGTGCTGAAGGCATTTGTTGCCGACAACCATCGGGCGTAAGCTCCTTCGCTTGTAAACAGGAGCATAATAAATCAACTATTAAATTTAAAAAAATGAAAAATTCTATTCCGGATCTGATGACGGTTGCAGCATGCGACCACCAGATCACGCTGGCAAAGACTGCGCTGGTAGCCATGCAGTTTGCGCAAAGCCAGGTAGACAAAAAGAACTTCACCGCCATTACCAAAGGCCCCGATTATGAACGGGAGGTGGCCAGTACGCAACAGCAGATCGCTATGCTCGAAGCCGGCATCCCTGGTATGCCCGAAGGGCCCGGTAAAGTAGATGCCAACAACAACCTGCAGCAGTTGAAAGCCGACCTTATCAACCTGTTGAAAAAGGAAGGCAGCTATGGCGTAGACAGCCTCTTTGAGCAGCAGGGCGAATACATTGCCCTCGGCGGGAAGATCGAAGCATTTCAAACGTTCATCGATGCGTTGAACGCGAGGAAAGCGGAACTCTAATGTATGATGGATGATGTGTGATGTATGATGTGAGCAAGCCGGGCGCCTGCAATATTGCAGGCGCTTTGTTTTTTTTGCCTGCCGCCCCGCGAATACTGCCGGCAGGTCAATAACCGCTTAAGGTCGACCACCTTGGGAACGACGTATAACTGTAGCGTCCGTCATTGCGGGAAGTAAGGCCAACTTGAAAGTACTTAATAAGGTGGCCGACCTTTTAGTGCAAGAGTTTTCCCTATAGTTTAGTCTAAAAACACGAAGATCAAAAAGAGTGTCGCGGACATTAAGATAAATCCCATTAGCAGGGTAAATTCTCTGCTTAAACTATTCGAATTTTCCCATCCATCCCCCCTGGATTGGAGTGATTCAAATGGAGGTTTGTCAATAATGCCCGAATAAAGTATGTAAGCGCTCAGCAAGAAAAGAACAATTATTACAGGGAGAAGTATCATGATTGATTTTAAATTAGGCTGGCTTGCCGACTAAGATAGAAAATAGGCGTAAATAATAAGAAATAAATAAATTTTTCATTGTGTAGCCGGCCACTTTCACTTTTATCAGTTCTTGTTATCAGGGAATTAAAAATCAATAAATATCATTTTCCTAATCTCAATCGGCGATGATAAACTAAGCCGGTCTTCTAAATACTAACCGGCATATTTTTACTTACTTTACATAAAACATCACCGTGATCACTGATGAAAAAATAGCTTCCATTAAAAAGCGTTTGAAAAACGGCGAGCCTGTCGGGGAGATCAAAGCCGGGCTGGATGCCGAAGGGTATACCAAAGAAGATATAGAAGCCTGCTTTCCGGCACATACATACGATATGTCGGGCTGGTATCTGCTCTTTGGAAGCATATTACTGCTTTGGGGGATCATTGTATTTATGGGTTCAGGCAATATTTTCCTGCTGATCTGCGGAGGGGCATTGCTGGTGCTGTATTACGAGGCAAAGAAGAAGAAAGATAAAAAGAAGGCGGATGATATTGTATCGGATATTGGTTCGGATCTTTGATCACGGATTTTAGATGGATTAGGGGATTGCACAGATTTTTCACTTCGTGAAAATAAAATGCAGTTCGCAAAAGCTTCCATAACTATTGTATGTGCAAGTTTTTGCGAACTGCATTTTATTTTTGCTTTAGCAAAAAAATCCGTGTAATCCCCTAATCAATTTTAATCCGTGATCCTATCTTCTCCACGATCACCTTCGCTACCCGCTCCCCATCCATCGCCGCACTCACGATCCCGCCCGCATATCCCGCTCCTTCACCCGATGGATAGAGGTTGCTGATCTGCGGATGTTCGAGCGCTTCGTTGCGGGGGATGCGCACCGGGCTGCTGGTACGGCTTTCGGTAGCTACCACCACGGCTTCATTGGTGAGGTAGCCGCGGAGCTTTTTGCCGAAGGCTTTAAATCCCCCCACGAGGGTGTCGTATATAAATGAAGGCAATACAGTAGTAAGGTCTGCCGATTTCAATCCCGGCAGGTAAGAGTTCTTTGGCAGGCTGGCAGAAACTTTCCGGTTGATAAAATCCTGCATGCGTTGTGCCGGGGCTACAAAATTGCCGCCACCGGCTTCAAAAGCCGCCTGCTCAACCATCTGCTGAAACTTTAAAAAAAGCAGCGGGTCATCTGCAGAAACTTTCGTGTCGGAAGAACCTTTTGAACCTTTGAACCCTTGAACTTTTGAACCATTCAAGTACTCCAAAGCATCACGTTGCTCCACCTGCACTACCATGCCGCTATTAGCAAACGGGTTGTTCCTCTTCGAGGGGCTCCACCCATTTACCACCAGTTCGCCGGGAGACGTTGCCGCCGGGGCGATGATGCCACCCGGGCACATGCAAAACGAGAAAACCCCACGGCCTTCTACCTGCTGCACCAAAGAGTAGGAGGCGGGTGGAAGATGTTCGTCGCGGTCGGTAGCGTGGTATTGTATGCCGTCGATGAGTTGCTGCGGGTGTTCGATGCGCACGCCGAGGGCGAACGGTTTGGCTTCTATCAGGATACCTTTGCTATGCAGGAGTTCAAATATGTCGCGGGCCGAATGACCGGTAGCCAATATATAGGCATCACCGGAAAAACGGTCGCCGTCGGCGGTGAGCACTTCTTTGATCGTTCCTTTTTCCACCACAAGATCGGTCACTTTTTTCTCGAAGAGAAATTCGCCGCCATGATCGGTGATGACTTTGCGCATGGCAGTGATGATATGCGGCAGTTTGTTGGTGCCGATATGCGGATGGGCATCGTATAATATATTATCGGGTGCGCCAAATTGAACGAAGAGCTGAAGTATGCGGTCGATGTCGCCGCGTTTGCTGCTGCGGGTATATAATTTACCATCGCTGTACGTACCGGCGCCCCCTTCGCCGAAGCAATAATTGCTCTCGCTGTTTACGATGCCTTCCTTGTTGAGAATGGCCAGGTCGCGGCGGCGGCTTCGCACATCTTTTCCCCTTTCGAGCAGGATGGGTTTGATGCCATATCCGAGTAGCTGAAGGGCGGCAAAAAGCCCGGTTGGTCCGGCACCGATGATGACCACTTTTTTGGAAGCATCGGTCACGTTTTGGAAGGTAAACTGCTTACCGTTAACCGGTTGCGATGGTTCGCCGATGAAGGCATTTACCGTGAGGTTGATATACACGGTTTTTCCCCGGGCATCGATGGATTTTTTCAGGGGGGTAAATCCGTAGATATCCGTCTCTTTTTTGGCCGCGGATTTCGCTATCTTTTTTTTGATGACGGCGTCGTCGGCGGCTTCTGCGGGCGATAATTTTAAAGAGATCTTTTGTTGCATAATATTTCACGCAAAGGCGCAAAGAAAACGTAAAGGCGCAATTTTTTTTATATCTGCATTTTAAACAAAACTGTCAGGCTGAGCTTGTCGAAGCCGGTCCGAATTAATCTTCTATTTGGAATAGCCTTCGACAAGCTCAGGCTGACAGTACTATTAAAATGAGTCGTTATATTAAAACGGCAGATCATCCAGCTCTTCCGGATTGGTGGCCGTGAAGTTATCGATCGGTTCCATCTGGTCGTTGGCAGCGCCGGCAGTTCCTGCGTTTGGCAGGATCTGTTCTATGCGCCATGCATCGAGGTTGGTGATGTAATTGGTTTTGCCATCCTTTTCCCACTTGCTTCCTTTGATGTTGAAATATACTTTGATATCGTCGCCGATGTTTACGCGGTCGATGATAGCAGTCTTATCCTGTACACATTGAAATTTTGCATAATTAACAATCGTCCTTCCGTTGATGTCGTCTGTTTTTTCTACGGCAAATTCCCTGGTCTGAAAAGTTGCTGTTCTTTGCACGGTATCATATTTGGCTACCAGTTTGCCTGTAAGTTCGTAACTCATGTGTTTATTTTTAGAGCATCAAAAGTAGGGTTAATTTGCGTAATTGGGGTATGGGAAAATAAACTAAGAAATTGGTTGCTTTAAACACCGATTTCTTAGTACTAATTTTTAGGAAACAACTGTCAGCCTGAGCTTGTCGACGGCGGAATAAAAAAGGACTGCGCCTTCGACAAGCTCAGGCTGACAGCAAAGGAGTTTTAAGCAATTTCTTTTAATCTATAACCATATAAATCTGAACAAAAAAATTTGTGTAAAGAAATATTTTGTGGATAACCCCGCAGGGTGAAAAAAATGGGTAAAAAAACCTGGAATGCAACCCTGTATTGACTTTGATTTTTCGGGGATTTTTGGAAAGTTTTTTTCAGGGCTCCAACTGTTATTACGCCGGAAAAAACAAATGAATAAAAAATTTTTTTTTCAACAATTTCTTTTGATATTCGCTGTCCCGCCAAATAATTTTTTTATTGTTCCAATAATTCAATTTTTGGCTTACCAATTCCCAAGAAAGAAAATAACACACTCAGTATATATAAATTGCTTAAGGTATAATGGAGAAAGTATTTGATAAAGTATGGTCTAATTGTTTGGAGATTATCAAAGACATCGTAGAATGGCAACATTTTAAAACGTGGTTTGAGCCCATCAAGCCAGTGGCATTAAAAGAAAAAATTCTTACTATCCAGGTACCAAGTCAGTTTTTTTATGAGTATCTTGAAGAGCATTATGTTTCTCTCCTCGCAAAAACGTTGAAAAGGGAATTAGGGAAAGAAGCAAGGTTGGAGTACCGTATTATGGTAGACAGTGGCAACAGTAAGAACAAGCCGCTGACGATGGATGTACCGGGACATGGCTACAAATCATATTCAAATAACGAAATGGATTTTCCGCTGGTTATAAATAATCCTGTTAAAAACCCCTTTGTAATTCCGGGGTTGAAAAAGATGCAGATCGATCCGCAGCTGAACCAGGCTTATACCTTCGAATCTTTCATCGAGGGAGATTGTAACCGGGTAGCCCGCAGGGCCGGAAAAACCGTGGCCGAAAAACCAGGTGCCACCTCTTTTAACCCCCTTGTAATATATGGCGGTGTCGGTTTGGGTAAAACTCACCTCGCCCAGGCAATCGGCAATGAAGTAAAACGCCTGCACCAGAATAAGGTGGTATTATATGTAAGCTCCGAAAAATTCATCAACCAGTTCATTGATCATGGCCGCAACAATGCGATCAATGACTTCATACATTTTTACCAGCTGATAGACGTATTGATCATCGACGATATCCAGTTCTTCAACAGGGCTGAAAAATCGCAGGATGCCTTCTTCTCTATCTTCAATCACCTTCACCAGAGCGGCAAACAGCTTATCCTTACCAGCGATAAGAGCCCTAAAGACCTGGAAGGCGTACAGGAAAGATTACTGAGCAGGTTCCGTTGGGGCTTAAGCGCCGACCTTCAGACACCGGATTACGAGACCAAGATCGAGATCCTGGAAAACAAGATGAAGGCCGATGGATTGGAGATGCCCAGGGAAGTAGTAAAATATATTGCCTATAATATTAACAGCAATGTCAGGGAGTTAGAGGGTGCTTTGATCTCATTATTGGCACAATCTTCGCTTAATAAGAGGGAAATAGACCTTGAATTGGCAAAGAAAGTACTTAGAAATTTTGTTAAATCGTCGAGCAAAGAAATCACGATAGACGCTATCCAGAAAATGGTTTGCGAATATTTCGATGTACCTTACGATAAACTTTTGCAGAAAACGCGTAAGCGTGAAATAGTACAGGCCAGGCAGATCACGATGTACCTTTCAAAAGCATTTACAAAGAATTCGCTGAAGACGATCGGGGAGCATTTCGGTGGCCGCGATCACACCACGGTGATCCACAGTTGCCAGACGGTGAAAGACCTGATGGATACGGATAATTTGTTTAAGGAAAGCGTGCTGGAATTGCAGCAAAAAGTGCAGTTGGCAGCCATGTAGTCAATGGTGAATAGTCAATGGTGAAATCTTCGAAGTTTTAATGTTTTATCGATTACATAAATTCAACTATTTATAATATACAGATCCCGCTTCGCGGGATTTTTTATTTTACCGCAGAGTAACAGGAGTTTTTTTACCGAGTAGCAAGGGGTTAAAAAAACAGTCTTCTCTCTGTGAAAAAAAACTCCTGTTACTCTGTGGTAAAAATTATTTTCAATAATTCTTCATTTTCATTTGGCTGTTAAAATATACAATTGTATTTTTGCTGCCCCTAACAAAGGGCAGGTTAAACGGAGAGGTGCCTGAGTGGCCGAAAGGAACGGTTTGCTAAATCGTCGTACGGGTTAAACTGTACCGTGGGTTCGAATCCCACCTTCTCCGCAAAAAAAGATCTTTACTAACTGTTTTACTCGTTCGGGATGTAGCGTAGCCCGGTTATCGCGCCTGGTTTGGGACCAGGAGGTCGCAAGTTCGAATCTTGCCATCCCGACAAACAAATCCCAGCAAAAAGCCTTTCAATAATGAGAGGCTTTTTTGTGTCCTGAGTCTGGTTCAGGCGGTCGTCCGCACATTTACATTTTTGTTCGAAAACCCTTTTTTGCGATCACAGATAAACTTATATACGACCCGATTTCAACTATATATTTAAAACCATTATTTTATTTCAAAGGGATTATTATTATCATTTTGCAGCCTGCACCAGGATTTGACTCAAAATTAATTTCAGCGCCAAGTAAAGTGGCCCTGCTGATTATGTTGTTTAAGCCCAAACCTCTTTTAACGGTGTTGATGTCAAATCCGACACCATTATCAGTAATGCTTAAACATAAATGAGAATGGTTTTCCTCGCAATTAATATCTACACGCGTTGCTTTTGCATGTTTTATAATATTATTTAATTGCTCCTGAATAATTCTATAAATAGCAGTTTTATTCTCTGAGGATAATAGGGATTCGAGTCTCTCACCATCAGGAATGCCCAGATTTATCTTAAATGGGCTTATATCATTTAATTTAGATGTTAATTGTTTTACAGCTTTACATAAACCATCTTCCTGAAAAGCTGCCGGAGTAAGCTTATGGGAAATATTTCTTATTTCATCAAGTGCATTGACTAATAAATCAAGGCAGTCTTTTAGCCAATGATTGCTTTTATCCTTCTTTACACACATGTCGATATACAATTTGCAGGTTGCCAAAATCTGGCATACATTATCATGCAATTCATCGGCTATTTCCTTCCTTTCTCTTTCCTGGGCTTTAATAGTTTCTTTCATCAGTTCCCGCTTCCGGCTAATCACATCATCCACAATTTTCTTTTCCATCTTTCTTTGATTGGTCACATCCTGCATAGCGCCAATCATCCTGATACCTTTCAGGTTGGTATCCCTTATAATATATGCTGTATCAAAAATGGTTTTGTAATTATTTTCAATATCCTTAAAGTCATATTCTAATTGCCAGTATTCACTATTACCTTCCAACGCTACTTCTATTGATTCAATATATCTGCTCCTGTCTTTGGGATGAATATGGGCTACTCTTGTGTTCATAGGAATGGTCAGATTTATACATCCAAATAATCTTGTAGACGACTCCCCCAGAAAAATTTCATTTTTCTCAATATCCCAGTCCCAAATAGCATCGGAAGTAGCTTTTGCGGCATATTGGTAACGTTCATTTAGAATTGAGAGTTCTTTTTTGGTATTCTCTAATTGCGTAATATCTACCGCAATACCTCCTATAAGCCTGCATCCCTTATGGTCGGTTCCTAATAAGAACCTGACCACATGCTGAATGCGGGTTTCGCCATTTGGGTCAATTGCAGTTTCCGTTGTTTCCAGAGGTTTATTGGTATCCAGAACTATTTTATTATTATTGATATATTGACCGGCAATCTCGTCAGGAAAAATATCTTTTATAGGTTGGCCAATCGCTTCATTCTTCAATCCATAAGAAATCAGCCCTAGCGGATTCAGGAATTTTAAAGTATTATACTCATCCGCTATCCAGGCACATGATGGGGTATTTGCCATGAATGAACTAAACTGCAATTCCTTATTAAGCAGTTCCCGTTCAATTTTTCGCTGTTCATCAATTAACCTCCCTTCAACAATTAAAAATTTACAATTACCTGGTGAATCGTATATTGGTTTTATAGAAATATCTACCAGGGCTGGTATATTTGTTTTACCATTTATTTCGGTCTCGTACCGAATCATATTCCCCCCGGATGCTTCGGTTATATTTTTTTTGAGTGTCTCTTTTCCTTCTTCAGAAGCATTCCTGCAGTAATTATCCCAGAAAAACTTACCCTGTACCTTCTCTCTCTTAATCCCTGTGAAATTATTAAACGTGTCATTTAATTCCACGATTCTTCCTGAAGGATCCAGGATGGCCATAAACTGGTAGGTAGAATTGAATATTGACTGAAAGCGCAGGCGGGTCATTCTCAATGATTCAGCGTTTGCTTTTTCGGTGGTAATGTCCTTTACAATATTATAAATCCCTATTACCTGATGTTTTTCATCCCAAACGGGGCGGAAAATTATTTTGAAGTATTTACCCGGCCCCAACTCTGGGATTAGCAAGTCATGCTCTTCCACCTTTCCCTGAACGGCATTATTAAGCATTTTGGCAATAAACTTCTTGTGTTTGAGTGGTACAAAATTTATATAAAGTTCATTTTTAAGTTCAGTTTTTCCGGATATTGTATGGTAGTAATCTGCTGCTGTAGTATTATGCATTATTACCGTGTAATTTAAGTTAAGCAGGCAAAATGCACTATTGGTGGATGAAAGAATCAGTCGTTGTATTCTCTCTGAGTTTTTTAAATCAATTTCAGCTTTTTTCTGTTCTGTAATGTCGGTAAAAGTACATACCACCTGATCGGGTTCGCTTGATCCCTTTAAGAATAAAGGCTGAGAGTTAATAGTTATCCAGCTTATTTCTAAAGAAGGTTTGGATACTCCCATAATTACATTTCTGCATGGTATTCCAGTATGTAATGTAACCACCGAAGGATGGTCTTCCGGATTAAAATATGACCCATCTTCATGTATTGGATTCCATCGCTGGTCAAATGAAGTCCGGCCCTTTATATTTTTTTTGGGTAACCCAAGAATAGCCTCCGAAGATTTATTGGCATATACAATCTCTCCTTTTTTATTAAACACTACAACACCTTCATGCAATGAATCAATAAAGCTTGAATTGGTTAAAATATTATCTTTTATTCCCTCTTTAACCCTACCATCCAATAAGTTCTTTTTTCCAAAAGAACTTGTTCCGGATACTGTATTTATTTCAGTGCCTGTAAAGATTATGGTATCTTCATTATTCTTTCTGTGATTTTTTTTTGCTTCCCAGTAAAAAACCGTATGAGGATTTTGAAGTTTTTTTATACGGGCTTCAAAGTTTATGCTCTTATTGGCTTTGAGAGCGCTCAGAACTATTTTTTTTTCATTGGCCGACAATGAAAGGATACTTAACATCGGCTTTTCTTCTACAGATATTCCGGAACTACTGAAATCATTCTTAAGGATTTTACCTGGGTTAATGATACTTAGTTTTTCGTCTGCAGAACAAATGACCCGAACGCTTATGCTTTTTTTAATAAAGTTACCTACCAGCTTTTTCTTTTCCATTAGCAAATCTTATGTTAAACAAAAATATGATTTACGTGATTTATGGCTTATAGGATTCGGGATTAACTATTTGTAGTATTTTTTCTATAGATGTCGCCCGCAGTTTTTTTTTAGGGTTTAACATTCAATTACTTAGGTTGATTCAGGTGCTCTCCGGATGATATTGCTTAACCTTACTATTGCGCATACTTAGAATACCAGGGTACACTTTGTGCCATCACTTCCCGATTCCACCTGTATATCACATCCTATCACGTTTGCCAGGTCTTTCACAATGTGGAGGCCAAGGCCATTGCTGTTGCTGTAAATCCTGGTATACTCAAACAAGCCATGTAATTTTTCTTTATCGATACCCGGGCCGTTGTCGGTAATGGATAAAACGGTGTGGTTATTTTCAACAAACGCCTTCCATTCTATCTTCGCCTGTGCTGTATCTTGCAAAGCTTTGATGGCATTGCTGGTAAGGTTTCGCATGATACTCTGCAGGTAGTTGATATCGGTTTCAAGCACCAGGTCTTCCGCTACCGAAAAATGGAATGCCACATTGCCTTTATCCGTAAAAAATTTATCGATATAAGTAAAGAGGCCGGATACTTTTACCGCAGCTATCTCGGGGGTAAAGTTTTCCATCTGCCCTTTACTCCACAATAAAACTCCTTCGATGGTTTGTAAAAGGTTTTCTGCAGATTCTGTTATTTTATTTTCATGTTCTTCCACCTGCGCCGGGCTCAGGAGGCCGGGATTTCTTTTTTGAAGCAGTAAAAAACTAAGCAGGTTGGCCACCGGCGTACGCAGGTCGTGGCTAAGGATACCAAAGAATTTCGCCTTTATTTTATTGGCCTCATCCAGCTCGTTATTAAGTTTAAGTAATGCGGTGTTTGTTTTTTTACGCGTCAGGCTTTGGCGGTAAAATACAGCCCCGAGTACCGTTAAAAACAGAATCCCCGCCAGCAACAACCACATCCTGTTTTTTTGATCATTGATGGTTAGCTGTTTGATAGCGATCTCCTCGTTCTTTTTCGCTATTTCATATTTGCTTTCGGCTTCGGCTATCTTGTTTTTATTTTCCTGCGAAAAAATGGAATCGTGCAACTCCGTGGAGGTCTTGAAGCGTAGGTAAGCACTTTTAAAATCGTTGTTGTGATTGTCCAGTTCGGAAACAAACCCGTTTATCTCAGCGATGTGGGCTTTATTCTTCAGCTGGATGCTGTAATGAAGCGCCTTATTGTAATAGTTCCTTGCCAATGCCAGGATAGCGGCAGTATCTTTCGGTATAGAATGATCAGCAGCTGTTTCTGCAAAGCGGTTATCTTTTACGATCGAAAAATACAATTGCCCCAGGCTGGTAAGGTTGCTGATGGAAGTGAGGTCGCCGGCATTGAATTTTTCGAGGTATGCCTGGGCTTTCCTGCGCATGGCAATAGCAGATGGAATGTTCTTTTCCATTTCTGCGGCGCTGGAATAAGCGCTACCCATAAATCGCTCGTCATTATTTTTAATGGAAGCCTCAATTCCTTTTTTTAAATAGAAGGAAGCATTTACGGTGTCTTTTAATTTTGCATAACACAGGCCCATCCCGGTGTACGCGTTAGCCAGCCTTGTATTTGTGCCTGCTTTTTGTTGTACGAGCAGGCATCTTCTCCAGTTCTCAAGGCTTTTGATATAATTGCTATGTTGAAAATATACCAAAGCGATATTCGCGAGCGTAGAAACTATTACGGAAGTGTCTTTATAATCTTCTGCATTGTTGAGTGCGAATGTAAAATATTCGATGGCTCTTGTATAATTGCCCGCTCCCTGGTACACTACGCCGATATTGTTGAGCACAGTATTAGCCTGCGGCTTAAAATTATTTTTATCAAACAGGTCGTAGCTGATCTTGTAATAAAATATAGCCGAATCATTGTTGGAGGAAATGCCCTGGTGATTGCGCCCCATATTAAGGCTGAAAGCTGCTATGCCTTTTATCCAGTTCATTTGTTTGGACAGTACCAGGCCGGCACGGGTGTATTCCATAGCCCTGGAGGGCAATGTAGCAAAACATTCATCGGATAAAGCTTTATACATTCTTGCCCGGATAGTATCGTTCGCCGCTGTTGGCAGCAAAGCGGCAACAGAATCTACAAATGCCTGGCCATGCTTTTGCGAAAAGCCGTTGAACTGTAATAACAGAAAAAAGAATAAAAAATATTTTTTCATGAAGTAAGGGCTTTAAGGGCATCTTTAAAGCTTCTGCCCACAGGCAGTACGATATCATGGACCTGTATTTCCACAGAAGTCATTTTTTGTATAAAATGTTTTTGAACGGCATAGCTTCGATGGATCCGGACAAAACTGCTGAAGGTTTTTTCTTTGATCAGTGTGCCCAGGGGAGACAGGACAGAATATTTTTTTGTAGCAGTTACAATACGGGTATAATCTTTCAGGGCTTCCAGGTAAATGATATCACTGAGGTGGAGCTTTATCTGCTCAATACCGTCTTTTATAAAAATGGTATCTGCACCCAATGTATGCTCCAGCAGGCGTGCCTTTTGCCGTACCGTGGCATGCTCTGCCACCCGTTCCATCGTTTTCGAAAAACGTTCCGCCGTTAAAGGTTTTAATAAAAAATCGAGTGCGGCCATGTCAAAAGCTTCCAGCGCATAATCGGGATAAGACGTAATGAATATACAGGCAGGTATATGAAGCAATTGCCTGCGTAGTTCCAGTCCATTCATGGCAGGCATATCAATATCCACGAACAGCACGTCTGGCGCCTGTGCCCGGGCAGCATCCAGAGCCGGTAAAGGTGAATCGAAAACAGCCTGGCATTTCATGAAGGGGTAATCGTGTAAAAAAGATGCCAGCATCAACCGGTCGATCTCGTAATCGTCCACCACCATATACGTGATTGTATTGTCCATCCGCGATCAGTGTTGTAATGGTAATTGTTTTTTCAAATATAGAGCATAAACTGATAAGCCGTTATTCGGCGAGTTTTTTTGTAACTAAGCGATTGTGCCTTTTTATTCGAAAACAGTAAGTGTAGGTTTGTCTGGTCAATTATAAAAAACAATACAAAATGAATATCCGTTGTACCAGTTCCATTCTTACATTCATCGCTTTGGGTATAGTATTCCTTTCCTGTAAAAAAGATACGGTTACCGGCGGCCCTGGAAACGGCGGAGGAAATGCCGCTGCCAGCCATCCCAATTTTGTATGCCAGCACCAGCCGGGCTCAGCCTCGCTCAACGGGCAGTTTGTGATCTTCGATCTTGACCATGATGCCAACGCGGATAAAAAATATTTCATTGTTTCCGCGTTGCCCGACGGCAATGAATTTTCAGACAGCTTCCAGGTTTTGCAACTGCCCAGGCCGATCGATAGCCTGGCAACAGGTTGGCCTGCGCAGATCAAAACAGCCGCTATGGGAACAACGCGTACTATATTGACCGATGCTAAAAATGCGGTAACAAGTACAGCTTACGACCCGTGGAGCTATGCTCCTATCTCTACCGGTACCAACCTGTACCGCAAACTGAACGATCCGCAATATGCCGCCGGTAAAGCGGGACAAAAACCATATGGAAGCAATTACTTCAGCCCGGTATATTATCCACCACCGGCTTACAGCCCCTATAACAGGATCTACCGGGAGATCACGTATTATTTCAAAGATGGTGTGTACACGGAGAATATCCCCGGCGGAGGATTGAAATCGCTGGATACATTGTTTGTAGGTGCCGGCGCTATTAACTGGCGCACGGTTGATCAAACAGTGTACATCGATTTTGAACGCACCAACAATTACACCCGTTACTACAGGAAATATTTTTATTTCGACTGGACAAACTGGAAATATTATGCCGTAACCGAAACGGAACAGCGGGTAGATTACCTGAGTTATTCACCGGTATATTATATACGCTGGGATGTAAAGCAGTATAGCCTGGACCATTTTTGCAAATGGCCTGCAGGCTGGGGCAAAAAATAGCCCTTGCAGATCAACGGATCATTTATTAAACGCACAGGTTTCTGTCAATAATTTTTTATGGAACAACAACAACAACCTTCCCGCAGGCTTGCCATACAGCAGATGCTGCTGGCCACTGCGGGGTTAAGCATGCTTTCGCTGCCATCGCTGGCAGCAGGTAAAGCACAGTCAGCTCCAAAGGGCGAAAACTTACAGCCTTTTTATTTGCCGCCGATGGAACCGCTGCAGCCTGGTCCGGGTGGCATCGACATACGCACCTGGGTAAAAAGCGCCCAGACCAATATGCAGTTCAGTTGTGTGGAGTTTGCGGTAGCGGCAAAAAAAATGGGCCCCGCTCCGCATTACCATAAAGACCTGGATGAGCTGATGTATGTATTGGATGGCACCGCTACGGTAATGGTGGAAGAGACTATCTACGAGATCCCCGCCGGAGGATGGCATTTCCGGCCGCGGGGTATGGTGCATACCTTTTTTAATAATACCGATAAACCTTTCAGGGGTATAGACATGTATTTCAACCAGAATTTTGAAGACTACCTGGAAGAGCTTTTTCACCAGATCATCCCGGAGATACAGGCTAAAAAACTTGGCCCCAATGATCCCGGTATTGCGAAACGCATTCAACAGCTCCACGAAAAATTCGGCATGGTGGGGTTCCCCGAAAAACGAAAAGCCATTATAGATAAGTATGGGTTGATTCCTTAAAAAAATGAAATGAAAAAAATACTCCTCCTCGCAATTTCTACAACACTTTACACGGCGGGGTTTTGCCAAAGCATTACCGGCTCCTGGAAACGCGTTTCCACCACACTTGAATACAAGAATGGCAAAAAGGAAGACATGCAAAAAAACGTGCAGTCGGGATTGCCCTGTACAGCCGGAACAAAATATTATTTTAAAGCAGATGGCACCCATTATACCCAATCGCCTGCCGGCTGCGAAGTAGTAGATAAAATGAGCAAAGCTACCTGGAAGCAGGTGGGGAGTACTTTAACCGTAGTTACCGGCACCGATCTCAAACTTAAAACCGGCGGCACCACCTACATACTTTCCTTCAGCGGGAATACGGTCACCCTGGTGCATGTGTATACCGATGCTGAAAATAAACAGACCGGTACCAAAGTAAAAAAGATCAGCATTGTTTATCAAAAAATTTAACGCTACAGCTATGCGGAATTTATTTAATCCCTGTTTTTTATGGGCGCTTGTTATGGCAGCTTTAACCGGGTGCAGTTCGGCTGATACAAAGGACAGTAAAACTGTCACTCCAGCCATTGCCGCCGAAGCGCCCCACCCAAATTTACTTTCCATGAAAGTGAACGGCACGGTTTGGCAGGCCGACCATGAGGTTACCGGTATCGTTCATCCCAACGGGTACAATAACGCTATCCTTATCGGTGGCAAAAAAGGCCCGAAGGATAAAACAGAGCAGACGTTTAACCTTAACCTGTATAATGCTGCCGGTACAGGTATATTCGATTTTGTATCGGGTAATAAAGACAACAGCGAAGTGCAACTGGCCAATTTAAGCGACGAAAAGTACCTGTATGGCAACGTACTGGGCTTTGCTTTTCATGCAAAGATCACCCGTGCTGAAAAAAATCCAACGGTACTGGAAGCCAGTTTTGAGGGCGTGTTGACAGGCAACACGGGCGATTCTGTAAAGATCACGGACGGTAAATTTTATTATCATGAGTAAAATAATCATCTGGTTTTGCTGCCTGTGCATGGCATCATCGGTACATGCGCAATCCCTCACAGATGGGGAGTATTTTATTAAGGTTAACCAGACGGGAAAATATATGGCCATAGCGGGTGCTGCCACCAACAACGGGGCATGGCTCATCCAATGGGATAATGAATACAAGGCGCATTTTAAATTTATGTTGAAAAGCCTGGGCAACAATATCTATTCCATCAGGTCTTCGCACAGTGGCCGCTATATCAGCACAGAAGGAAACGCGGTACGTGGAGCAAAGATCATACAGTGGGACTGGCTCAACCAGGATAACCAGAAATGGCGCATTGAAAAAACCGCTACCGGGTACAGCATCACCTGTGTGCAGAATGGCCAGCGAATCTATTTGTCGGGGGCTAACGCAGCTACTGCTACTCCTGCCAACGGCAGCTATTTCATTTGCAACAGCGATGATAAGGCCATGAACTTTAGTTTCCTGAAAAATGAGACCGGCCAGGAGCTCATCAAAACGAGGCCCGGTAATAAACTTACAAAAGTAAATAACGGTACACCCGTAATTGCGGGGCAGGTAACCGTAGATATACCCGATGGTATTTACAAGATACGCATCAATGAAAGCGGTAAGTACCTGGCTATAGCAGGCGAAGAAGACCTGAGAAATGGTATGCGCCTCATACAATGGGATATGCTTCCCCGCAACAATCACCTGTTTGAGCTGAAGCGTATGGATAACGGCAATTATACCATTAAAGCCATCCACAGCGAAAAAGTGCTGGATGTAGTGGACCGTCAGACAGCAGATGGCACGCAGGTACAGCAATGGGACGACCTGCAGGGCAACAACCAGCAATGGAAAATTTATGGCACCGCCAATAATTATAAGATCGTAAGTGCCGCAAGCAACAAGGGGTTGCAATTGTCTTCCGGGCCCGCCAACAACAACAATGGTACAGCTTTGGTGATAACGGGCAGCAATACGCAAACTTTTTCCCTGCTACCCGCCAGGGCCAATAAATTTACGGAATACATCAGCATTACCAATCTTCAGTTTACGGTGCCCCATGGTGGTGACCTGGATATTTTCGGGAAGATACAGGTGTTCGTGACCGACCGTTATGGCAACAGCTATAACCGGTATTATGACGGTACAGATGAGCTGTTTGGCTTGCCCGAAAGCAGGCCGCTGGACATGGATAAGCTGCGTACTTTTTTCTCGACCGCCAAACTGCATTTTAAAATGCGATCAGACGAATTGCTGGGCGCTAAAATTACCATCGTGTATGGGATCAATGAGAATGACGGGGATGTGGCAAGCCCCTTCTCGCCATTTGGTATTGCAGGGTTCCCTGTCAGCAGCGATCCAAATGCGAAACGTTATGTGAATACGGATCCTTACAAAGCCGGCGGCAACGACGATTATTATTTGCTCAAACATTCTTTTAACGACTGCCTGAAAAGTGACCTGCTGGTGACCTATAAAAATAATTGCCAGAGCTTTTACATTACCGATATACCGAAAGAATGTAATGTGCATGTGAACCTGCAGGACGAAGACGGCAGCGACAACTGGCTCGATATACTTTTTACCATTACCAAAGAAAGAAAATAGACCATGAAATCATTTCTCATTTTAAAGTTTACCCTGCTGCTTTTTATTAAAGTATCGTTTGCCCAAAACGGGTATGTTCAAAAGACCTTTCAGTTGCCGATGAGTAATGAGGCGAAACCGTATTTTGTAAAGCTGGTGGGCACGGATTATTTATTGAATGGCGATATCGTGGTGGGCAATACGCTTCAGCACACACGCCTTTATCAAACCAGCGACCGCAATAGTTTTATCTGGCCCAAGGGAAATGTGCCGGTTGAAATTGATGAGAACATACAACAGACCAGCAGTGTAAAGGATAAGAGCAATATGAGCCTGTACGACCATGTAGTGAGGGCTATATCATCGCTCAACTCTACCAACCTGCGTATAGTGCGGCATACCAACGAAAAAGATTATATCCGTATAAAGATGGTGGGGCCACAGGATCTGGGATATAACGGTGGTAGTTCGCCGGTAGGCAAACAGGGAGGGGAGCAGGTAATAAAAGTAACTTACGATGTTACCTCCAGGGTAATTGCCCACGAGTTGCTTCATTCGCTTGGGTTCTGGCACGAGCAAAGCCGCTACGACCGCGATAACTATATCGTGATTGATACTTCCAACATCGAGGAAAAGAACCGGCACAATTTCCAGATAGAACCCGGTACCCCTTTGGGTGAATATGACTACAAATCTATCATGCACTATGATGCATATGGGTTCGCGAAAGATCCGGAGAAACCTGTTATCAGGTGCAAGAATGGCAATACCATAAGTGATTGTAAATTTGGCCCCGGACCTTACCTTTTTAGCGATGCTGATATTAAAGCCATCAATACGGCGTATTATTTTAACGCCGGGTTGGCCAAAGCGGTTTACAGGGAATATATGGTAAAACCTGCCGGTACGGCATTTCAGAATAGCACCGGCAACCAGGACCGGCTCACCAACGTGGGGGTTGTTCCCATCACCACAGGCTGGTATAAAATAAAAGTTAACCAAACCGGCAAATACCTTGCCATCGAAGGCATCAGCATGGATAATGGAGCACGGCTGGTGCAATGGGATTTTGTAGACCAGGGCAACCATAAATTTTTCGTGCAGGAATTGGGTGGCGGCGACTACCAGCTGAGCGCCTTGCACAGCAATAAATATATCAATGTTGCGGGGCAATCCAAAGCAGATGGCAGTGCGGTGATCCAGTGGGACTGGGCTAACCAGGATAATGTAAAGTGGAAAATTATTTACCGGGCAAAGAATGAAGGCGGCCTGGGCGGCTGGGAAATCAAAAATAAAAATTCCGGTTCACCCTTGTGCCTCAACAACATGTTCAGTAAAAACAACGGTGAATTTTTTATTGTTAAAAACCCTGTATACGAAGATGGTGCTTATGAACCTGTACAAACCTTCAGCTTTGAACGCATCACTGAGCAGCAACCTAAACTACGAGAGGAAAAATTGTATGAAAAATCGCCGGGGATGTTGAAGCAGGTAAAGAAAAATTAGGAGCCTGCATCATCACTCCGGGGTTTGAACCACAGAGACAGGAAGGGCACAGAGTTACACAGAGAGGTGTAGGATGAGGTATTCTCTCTGTATAATGCTGTGCCCTTCCTGTCTCCGTGCATGCCCCGCCGAATGGCTGGGGGCTCAAATCGGTTTTACCAATTGCCCCGCAAAGGATATATTTGCTGCTCAACTACCATCAACATGTCTGACACAAATAAATGCCCGCTCTGCAACCGCGAATTGGCCGAACCCATCGTTCGCCACCACCTGATACCCCCGAGCAAAGGCGGCAAGGATACCGATACGGTACTGATGCATAAGATTTGCCAGGCCAAAGTACATGCCGTGTTTACAGAAACAGAACTTAAGAATTATTATAACACGGTAGAGCGGCTGAAAGAGCATGAAGACATCGCCAAATTCATCAAATGGGTGAGTAAAAAGGAAGGCGGTTTTTTTGATACCTCTATTAAGAAGAAATAAGCCTTACGTATGAGTTGACTACTTACATGAGTTGTCAACTCCCGGGAGTTGTTTAAATAGGCGTGTGGGCTTATGTAGTGCCTGTTGCAGGTTACCAAACCAGCTTATATCCTACTCCGCGGGCATTGATGATCTGCACCCGTGGATCCTGTTTTAGTAATTTTCTGAGGCGGGTAATGAATACATCGAGCGTGCGGGCATTAAAAAAATTATCATCCCCCCAAATGGAGATCAGCAGCTGCTGCCTGGGAAGCAGTGTTTGAGTGTGTTGGTACAGCATCCATAAAATTTCGCTCTCCCTGGCGGTCAGCTTGCAAATTTCTGTACCGAATATTAATTGTTGCTTTACCGGATCAAAATGGTATTTTCCTATTTGCGCCGTGGTGGGCAGTGCCGCATATTCGGGCAGGCGGTTAAGGCCTAAGAGCGCCTTCATGCGTACTACGAGCTCCAGCATGCTGAATGGCTTTTTTATATAATCATTGCCACCGCTTTCAAAGCCTGTTACCACATCGTGCGGCATAGTTTTGCTGGTAAGAAATAAAACGGGTAAGCGAAGATTATTCAGGCGCAGCTGACGGGCAATTGTAAAACCATCCATGCCGGGCATCATTACATCTAAAATGGCCAGCGAAAAGCTTCCGTTGAGCAACAATTCAAGGGCTTCATTTCCATTGGTAACATGCGTTACGGAAAAGCCGCTTACAGTAAGGCTTTCGGAGATAATGCTGCCTAAAGATTCTTCATCTTCCGCTAATAATACAGAGGGTGCTGTTGTCACTGGTTTTAATTGACAGGTAAAATAATCCGGAATATTGTTCCCCGGTTTTGTCCGCTGCTCACATGAATGCTGCCATTGTGTTGTTCAATTATCTGCTTTGCATAAAATAATCCAAGGCCAAACCCTTTTACGTTCTGAATATTCCCGGAGGGAATACGGAAAAATTTTTCAAAAAGCCGGGGTAAATGTTTGGCATCTATTCCGTCGCCATTATCCTGTACGGCTATCACAATATGGTCATCATCGTCCTTATGCACCGAAAAGCTAAGGTGCAGTTTTGCCGGAACATATTTTATGGCATTATCCACTAAATTATACAATACATTTTTAAGGTGTGTTTTATCCGCTACCACGCTGATGCCGGGCGGCTGGCATTGAAGGGAGCAGGAGAAGGCGGCGCCTTTTATTTCGAATGCCTGTATCAGGTGTTCGAGTAATTGCTTTACCGCGATGGGTTCTTTATGAAGTACGATGCGCTGTTGTTCGTATATGGACATATCCAGCACTTTTGAAACAATGTCATCCAGCCTTTGTAATTCTGTACGCGATATATCGAAGTAACGCTCTGCCTTATCCGCATTTGCAAGCCCTTTAAAATATTGTAACCCGTCTATAGCAGCAGTAACGGTAGCTATGGGGGTTTTCAGTTCGTGGGTCATATTGCCTATGAAATCATTTTTTAATTCATGCAGCTGCTTTTGCTGTAGTATGGTGCGGTACATCCTGTACAGGCAATAAAAAGTTAAGGATAACAATAACACTGCCATCAGCAAAGCCATGCCTACCCTGCTGAATAACAAGGCGGCCGGGTTGTACGCGCTGGCCGTAACAACATATTTTTTATGCGTATCATTTACTGTGGCGTAGTTAATGCTTACCGGCCTTGCGTTGAAAGCGTTTCGTGTACCCGAAACCGGTAGCGGGTTCCTGCTGGTATCTGTGTAAGTGATTATAAAAGGCGACCGGATGTTCCTGCCGGATAATTCTCTGGCAAAGATCTTTTGCAGGTATACACTATCCACGCTAAGGTGCTTCATCTTTTCTGACCAAAGGGTTCCGAATTTTTGTGTGTAAAAGAAAATGATGTCATCCTCTACATTTTTAATCACGTTGTTAAGAACATAATTTTGAATGATGAGCTTTTTTTGCCCGCGGGTTAATTCAGGTCCTATCGGAATATCTTCATTGCTCCAGGAAGAATAATCTTTCCTGTTTCCTGCATCGTACATATTTATGATCCATTTGCCTTCTTTTTTATTATACCTGGTATTAATATCTATAAGCGTGGTGTCCGATAATATTTCTTCAAGATAATTTTTCAGCACATCCTTTCTTTTTACCAGCTCGCTGTCTACCGATGCCTGAAGGGAATAGTCTACCTGCCGCTGAAGAATATCAGCAGTATTCTGCCATTCCTTATGTATCCAGTATGCCTGAAGGACAAGCAGGCCAAGGCCTGCAGCGATAGCCAACACGAATAATCTTCTTAATGATGATGCGCCCATAAGATGCAAATGTATCCAGCCGGGATGTAACACGGGTATTTCATTAACAAACATTAACACACATTCGTTTGCATTAACCGTCATTGGGGATAATTGCCGGTAATTTTATTTCATAAAAAAAACGATATATGAAACTGATGGTAACCATTTTATTGACTGCCGGGTATATGGCAGCCGGCGCACAGGAACTACATGTAGGGGATAGACTGCCGGAAATTAAGATAAAGAATATGATTAACGGCCCGGGCAAAAGCCTGTCTGTCGGGCAGCTGAAAGGCAAAGTAACCATTATTGACTTTTGGGCTACCTGGTGCAGCCCCTGCGTTAGTGCCCTGGGCAAACTTGAGCAATACAAGCGGCAGTTTGGAGATAAACTCGTTGTACTTGCCCTGTCTGATGAAGCAACCGGCAGGCTGAAGCAGTTTATTCATAACAGGCCTGTGGGCCTTTTAGTGAGTAACGATACTGCCGCAGGCCTGCAAAGGATTTTTCCGCATCGTATCATTCCACATACGGTATTGATTGGCATTGACGGAAAAATTAAAGCCATTACCGAGCCGGATAATATCACCCCGGAAATAATAGAACTGGCACTAAACAATGCGCCGTTTGATCTTCCGTTGAAAAACGACCTGATTAATTTCAGCGTCGAAGAGTATTTTAAAACAGATACTACCGCACAGCAATCTTTTCGTATGCTTCCGCCGGTGGAGGGTTTTGGCAGTATGAGCAGGCGGTACCCGACAGGTTTTTTTAAGGACAGGCGGATGACCATGGTGAATATGACCATGGACGGCCTCTACAGGCTGGCCTATGACAGGTCTTATTACCTGCTTAAAAATGAATATGATACAACCGTGCGTTCCTACAAGGATGAAAAAAAGTATTGTGTCGATTTTTGGCTCCCGGTGGGGCAAAGCGACCAGTTACTGCCTTATTTTCAGCAAAAGCTGAAAGAACAGTTTTTGGATGTGGAGGCGGTGCCGGAAAAAAGAAAAATGAAAGTGCTGGTAATAAAGGCAGACAGTACAGCCAGCCAAAAATTAAAAAGCTCCCGCGAATCAAACAACCTGTTTAACGCCGGTGGAAGCCATTTTGAAGGAAATGGTGTGAGGCTGCAATCGCTGGCAGAATATATAGAAGATTTCGGGTTGTATGCGGGTAAAGTGATGGACGAAACAGGCTTAACCGGCAGGTACGATATCTTTTTTGAATGGCAGCCGGAAAAACCAGCTTCCCTGAAAGCAGCTTTTGCCAGCCTTGGCCTGTATTGGGAAGTTGCAGAAAGAGAAGTGGAAATAATGGTGCTGAAAAATAAAAACAACCGGTAATTCAATCCTTCAAGTGTGCAGGCTTCTATTGATGCAGCCTGCACACTTTATATATTTCCGGGCCCGCGGCGGGGTAGGTTCAAGAGGTTCAAGAGGTTCAACAACGTTTTGAACCTCTTGAACCTTTTAAACCTTTTGAACTATTTAAGCAGCTTCAGATCCGGCTGCGCATACTTGTACACTTTAAAATAGATCGTCGTCTTGGTCTGGTTTACTCCTTCTATCTTGCTGATGTCGTTTACGAAATTCACCAGGTGATTGTTATCACGGCACATCACATCCACTTCCAGGTCGTAGTCGCCGGAAGTCATGGCCAGGAAACTGACTTCGGGTAGTTTCGCGATTTTTTGCGCCACTTTCTCCTTGAGCGTAGCCGGCCTTACATACACCGCTATGTGCGCATAACATCGAAAGCCCACTTTGTCGGGATCCACCCTGCCGATGATGTTGATGGTGCCATCTTCTATCAGTTTGTTGAACCTTGTTCGTATAGTACCGATCGATACTTTCAGGCTTTCAGCGATCACGGTGAAAGACATCCTGCCATCTTTTTGCAGAAAAGATAATATCTCGAAGTCAAGGTCATCCAGCGTTATAGTATCATTTTGCGCCATTTTAGATAGTCAGGATTTATTTCGAAAAATGAAAATTAAATTTATTTTGTATTTTAAAATACATTATTTTTAGTTTTAGCCTAAAATAATGCAAAATCTTTAGTGCGGTAAAATTATGAAATATAATGCAATTCAAAATTATGTTGGTGGAAACTTCACAGATGCTTCTTCCGGCAGATCGATGGATGTGATATCTCCCATTGATGGTAATCATTTATCTACGGTGCCTTTATCGTCGTCCACCGACCTGGATGCTGCGGTAATGGCCGCAAAAAAAGCATTTCCTTCCTGGAGCAAAACGCCCATTAAAGAAAGGGTGCAGGTGTTTTTTAAATATAAGACACTGTTGGAAAAAAACCTGAAAGAGCTGGCGGAATTGTGCAGTGAAGAAAACGGGAAAACCTATAGTGAATCGGTTGCAGAAATAGAAAAATGCATCGAGCTTACGGAGTTTGCTACGTCGCTGCCCCAACTGGTTACCGGCGAAATACTTGAAGTGAGCAAAGGCGTGGAATGCCGCACGGAGCATGTACCGCTTGGTGTGGTGGCATCCATCGTGCCCTTCAATTTTCCAAGTATGGTGCCCAACTGGACCTTACCCAACGCCATCGCATTGGGCAATTGCATGATCATGAAGCCATCGGAAAAAGTGCCGCTCAGTGTAGGTCGGCTGGCGGAATTACTCAAAGAAGCAGGTTTGCCGGATGGGGTGTTTAATGTGGTGCATGGCGATGTAGAGATCGTGAACGCAATCTGCGATCATCCGGATATAGAAGCGGTGTCGTTCGTAGGTTCTACCAAAGTGGCGAAGATCGTTTACCAGCGTGCCACTTCAAATTACAAACGTTGCCTGGCATTGGGTGGAGCAAAAAATCACCTCATGGTGTTGCCGGATGCGATACCGGGAATGACGGCGCAGAATGTGGCGGCCAGCATGAGTGGCTGTGCAGGCCAGCGTTGTATGGCAGCGAGTGCTATGATAGGTGTAGGAAATGTGGATGCCATCATTGATAAGATCTGCGAAGAAGCAAGAAAAATAGTGCCGGGCGAAAACCTGGGAGCCGTGATCAATAAAGAATCACAGCAAAGGATCGAGCGATTTATCAGCGAAGCGGAAAAAGACGGCGCGAAGATCCTGGTCGATGGCCGTAATACAAAAGTGGCCGGTAAAGAAAACGGAACGTACGTTGGGCCAACGGTGATTGATTTTGTAAAGCCGGGAATGAGCGTCGCTACCGAAGAGATTTTCGGGCCGGTGATCTCCATCATGCGAACCAATACGGTAGATGAAGCCCTGGCAATTGAAAACGCCAATCCTTATGGAAATGCAGCCAGCGTATTTACGCAGAATGGTGGTATGGCACGCTACATCATTGATCGCGCCAGCGCGGGAATGATCGGTGTAAATGTCGGCGTACCCGTTCCCCGTGAGCCTTTCAGCTTTGGCGGCTGGAACGAAAGCAAATTCGGCGTAGGCGATATCACCGGGAAAAGCTCGATAGAATTCTGGACGAAATTAAAAAAATCAACCACCAAATGGAACGCGGAAGCGGGAGTGAACTGGATGAGTTGACCCCTGACCCCTAAAGGGGCAACTAAGATTAAACTTTTAACATCAATGAACTTTTTTAAATATTGTTATGTCAAATACAACTTTAATACAAGAGCAAATCAACAAAACTAACAAACCAAATCCCCCCTTGGGGGGTGGGGGGGCTGGAGCTGCAGTTGTCAAGGACAATATGGATTATACGCTCTTCAGCTGGAGCAAACAAAAAGGCCATAACCCCATCGCGGTTAAATACGCCGAAGGTGTTTATCTCTATGATTACGATGATAAAAAATACATCGACTTCAGCAGTGGATTGATGAACGTAAACATAGGCCATGGCAATCAGCGTATAACCCAGGCCGTTATGAAGCAGATGCAGGAAGTAGCTTATGTTACGCCGAGTTGTGTTACAAAAGTGAGAGGAGAGTTGGGCAAAAAACTGGCGGAAATTTGCCCGGGAGATCTCAACAAATCCTTCTTCACATTATGCGGTGCCACCAGTATCGAAAATGCCATCAAGCTGGCGCGGTTGTATACAGGCCGTCATAAGATATTAACGCGTTACCAGTCTTATCACGGTTCTTCCAATGGCGCTATGACCGCCAGCGGTGATCCACGTAAGCTTCCGGTAGATAGCCAGCAGGCGCCCAACTTCGTACACTTCGATCTGCCTTATTTGTATCGCTGGGAATATGGCGAGGAAAATTTGCTGAAAGAAACCGTCGCCAGCCTCGAAAGAGTGATCGCTTACGAAGGCCCTGCAAACATTGCGGCAATTTTACTGGAGGGCGAAAGTGGTTCTTCCGGTTGCCTTCAATATCCGAAAGGATACCTGAAAGCGGTTCGGGAGATCTGCGATAAAAATGGTATATTACTCATCATGGATGAGGTGATGAGCGGCTTTGGCCGTACCGGTAAATGGTTTGGCTTTGAAAATCACGGTATCATCCCCGATATGATAGCGATGGCAAAAGGGCTTACCTGCGGATATCTCCCATTCGGCTGCCTGCAGGTGAGTGATAAGATATCAGCGAAATTTGATGATACGGTATTGGCGCTCGGGCTCACGTATTCCGCTCACCCGGTGAGCTGCGCTGCCGCACTCGAAACATTGAAAATTTATGAAGACGAAGGCCTGATAGAAAACACGGTTGCGATGAGCAAATATGTAAACGAACAGGTGGAGCTATTAAAACAAAAACACCCCAGCATCGGCGATTTCAGGAATACAGGGCTTTTAGGTTGCATCGAACTGGTGAAAAACCGTGACACGAAAGAGCCGATGGCTCCATTCAATGCAAAGCCGGACGAAATGCTGGTGATGAATAAAGTGGCCGCAAAGATCCGTGAACTGGGCATGTATACGTTTGTGCGCTGGAGTTATATATTTATTGCACCGCCATTGTGTGTTACCAAAGAGCAGATAGATGAAGGGCTGGCTATCATAAGTGAGGCGATTACTATTGCTGATGAAAGCCTCCCCAACCCCTCCAAAGGAGGGGCTTAACCACCATATTTCAAGACCCGGATGTTAATGCCTGACTCAACAGCTAAAATATTGACCGCTGCCAGTTCCCCCTTGGGGGATCAGGCGGCTTCATCCCTGATCAACGAGGATCTTGCGCCCATTCCGCAAAACAAGCGGAGCTGGGGTACATGGAACTATGCGGCCCTGTGGATCAGCATGTGCCTGTGCATTCCTACGTACCTGCTCGCGGGTTCGTTGATAAAAGGCGGGATGAACTGGTGGCAGGCGATCCTTACCATCCTCATTGGAAATGTAGTGGTGTTGATCCCCATGATATTGAATGGCCATGCCGGCGCTAAATATGGAATTCCATTCCCCGTTTTTGCAAGAGCGAGTTTTGGTACAAAAGGCGCCAACATCCCGGCAATGCTCAGGGCGATAGTAGCCTGCGGTTGGTTTGGTATACAGACATGGATCGGCGGCGACTCCATTTACAAGATGCTCGTGCTTTGGTTCCCTTCTCTCGGCACATTACCACAGATCTTTCCCGATTCATTCGGCCTGGCAACCGGCCCGGCCATCTGCTTTTTTCTCTTCTGGCTGCTGAACATGTGGGTGATCTACCTGGGTGTCGACAGCATAAAAAAATTACTGGTCTTCAAAGCATTCTTCCTGCCATTGGCTGCACTGGCGCTGCTTTTCTGGGCAATATCATCCGCCAATGGGTTGGGGAATATATTAAATCAAACATCTTCCTTTGTTTCTTCAAAAGAATTCTTCAGGTTCTTTTTTCCGGCACTAACCGGTGTGGTGGGCTTCTGGGCAACGGTTTCGTTAAACATCACTGATTTTACGCGTTATGCAAAAAATCAAAAAGCGCAGATCAACGGACAGATCATTGGCCTTCCCCCGTCCATGACATTGTTTTCTTTTATCGCCATCGTGGTTACCCTGTCCACCACCATCATTTACCAGAATACCATCTGGGATCCCATGGAACTGGCAGGGCATTTTACCAATAAACTACTCATCAGTTTTGTGATGGTCGCCATCGCGATCTCTACACTTGCTACCAACATCGCAGCAAATATTGTGAGCCCGGCAAATGATTTTGCAAACCTTGCTCCCGCAAAGATAAATTTCCGCACCGGCGGATATATCACCGGCATCATCGGCATACTGATCTTTCCCTGGAAACTGATCGCCGATCCCAATGGTTATATTTTTACCTGGCTCATCGCATACTCCAGCCTGCTCGGTCCTGTTGGAGGCATTATGATAGCAGATTATTTTTTTATCAGGAAACAACAGCTTGCAGTAGATGAATTGTACAGCCACAAAGGAATGTATGGATTTGGCAACGGCTACAACAACGTAGCGTTGATCGCATTGGTGCTGGGTATATTGCCCAACGTTCCCGGTTTTCTGCTGCAGATAAAAGTCATCTCCGCCACCGCATTTCCCCAGTGGATTGCGCATTTATATAATTATGCGTGGTTTGTGGGTTTTGCCGTGAGTGGAATAGTTTATTGGCTCTTGATGAAAAGAAAAAGTTAACCGGCATATTTTTCCTGATGAAAATGTTTCAAGGAAAGGCGCAGAGAAAACAAAGGGCAAAGAAAGAGAAAAAAGCAAATAAAAATTATGGTATGTCAGTATTGATCAAAAACGGAAGGATTATAACAGCTACGGACGATTATATCGCCGATATTTTCATTGAAGGGGAAACCATCAGGTCTATCGGGAAAAAACTGGACGTGAAAGCCGATAAAGAAATTGATGCTACAGGTAAACTTGTTTTTCCGGGTGGCATAGATCCGCATGTGCATCTCGATATGCCATTCATGGGCACTTTCAGCAGCGATAGTTACGAAACCGGCACCCGTGCTGCATTGTACGGCGGTACTACCATGCTCATAGATTTTATTTTACAAAAACAAGGCAATACCCTTAAAGATGCTTTAAAAGAATGGAAAGGCAGAAGTGATCACAATTGCGTGGGAGATTATAGTTTCCACATGGCCGTTACGGATTTTAACGACAACACCAAAAAAGAGATCCGCCATTTTATTGAAGAAGAAGGGATCACTTCGTTTAAAACCTTCATGGCTTATAAAGGTGCATTGATGATCGATGATCGCCAGATGATCGGGTTGATGGAAGAAGTGAAACAGCATGGCGGGTTGATAAATGTACATGCTACTAATGGCGACATGATCGATTACCTTACTCAAAAAAACCGGGAAGAAGGAAAGCTGGCTCCGCTTTATCATTATCTCTCGCAGCCCGAAGTGACGGAGGCCGAAGCCAGTGAACGTTTTGTAGACATGATCAATTATACAAAATGCCCGGGCTACATTGTACACCTTACCTGCGAAGGTGCACTGAATGCAGTTCGCAACGCCACCCGCCGCAATCAGAAAGTGTTTGTAGAAACCTGCATACAGTACCTGATCCTTGATGCATCCTTGTATGAAAAAGATTTTGAAGGGGCCAAATGGGTGATGAGCCCGCCGCTCCGCGAAAAGAAAGACCAGGAGACTTTGTGGGCGGGCATCAATCAGGGTATTGTAAATGTGGTGGCCACAGATCATTGTCCATTCATGTGGGAACAAAAACTGATGGGACGTGATGATTTCAGTAAGATACCAAATGGGCATCCGGCAGTAGAAAACAGGATGGAGCTATTGTATAGCGAAGGAGTAGCGAAAGGCCGCATCACGCTCAACAAATTTGTGGAAGTTGCGTGTACAAATCCGGCAAAAATATTCGGCATGTTCCCCCGCAAGGGAACGATCGCTGTCGGGAGCGATGCAGATATCGTGCTCTTCGATCCCAATGAAAAACATTCACTCTCTGCGGCTACACACCACATGAATGTAGATTATAGTGGCTATGAAGGCTGGGAAGTAACAGGCAAAGTGAAAACGGTTTTGTTGCGTGGTACGATCGCTATTGATAATAACGAATGCCTGATCGGTAAAGGGTTTGGTAAATTCATTAAAAGAAATAAGGTTTCACAGGTAATTTAATTTCACTCTGGAGAACTCTGCGTAAACTCCGTTTTCTCTGTTCTCTGCGGTAAAAAATCAAATTTTACAAATGCCAAGATTAGTAAAGTCAGGACTCATTCAGATGTCGCTTCCCAAAACGGAAGGCGAAGGAACGATCGCGGAGATCATGCAGGCGATGGAAGAAAAACACATTCCGTTGATTGAAGAGGCGGGCAGACAAGGTGTGCAGATATTGTGTTTCCAGGAAATATTCAACACGCCGTATTTCTGTCCCGGGCAGGATGCGGCCTGGTACGCTTCCGCAGAAACTGTTCCCGGGCCAACCACTGACCGTATGGCTGCTTACGCAAAAAAATACAACATGGTTATCATCGTTCCTGTTTATGAAAAAGAACAGGCCGGGGTGTTGTACAATACAGCAGCAGTGATAGATGCCGATGGCACTTATCTCGGCAAGTACCGGAAGAATCATATTCCGCATACGGGCGGCTTCTGGGAAAAATTCTTTTTCAAACCCGGAAACCTTGGTTATCCGGTATTTGAAACGAAGTATGCCAAAGTGGGAGTATACATCTGTTACGACCGCCACTTCCCCGACGGGGCAAGATGCCTCGGGCTGAATGGCGCGGAAATAGTTTACAATCCTTCGGCGACAACTGTTGGCCAGTCGCAGTATTTATGGAAACTCGAACAGCCTGCACATGCCGTTGCTAACGGTTATTTTATGGGATGTATCAATCGTGTAGGTACAGAAGCGCCATGGAACCTCGGCAGGTTTTATGGCACTTCTTATTTTGTAAACCCTTTGGGGGAGATCATCGCAAGCGCATCGGAAGACAAAGACGAATTGCTGGTGGCAGAATTTGATCTCGACGTGATTGAGCAGGTACGCAGCAAATGGCAATTCTTCCGCGATCGTCGTCCGGAAACTTATGGAAAAATAACAGAATTATAGTTTAGAGCTTAGCGTTTAGGAGTACTTAAATGCTAAACTCTAATCTCTGATCCCTAAACTTTTTATATGATTAAAGCAAACAGACTTTCACCTGAACAATACCAGGAGAATTTCTCTGATATTCATCCGCCTTTCGAAACGAAGGATGCAGCTATTGTGGAAGCCAACCGTTGTCTTTTTTGCTATGATGCTCCTTGTATCAAAGCATGTCCGACCAGCATCAACGTGCCAAAATTCATCAAGCAGATCGTGACCGATAATGTAAAAGGAAGTGCGCATACCATTTTTCTATCCAACATAATGGGGGCGGGGTGCAGTAAAGTTTGCCCGGTAGAAAAATTATGCGAAGGCAGTTGCGTTTACAACCTGATGGATGAGCCGCCGATACCGATCGCGAAACTTCAGCGATACAGTACGGAGATCGCTATGAAGAACAAATGGCAACTGTTTCAACGTAAAGAAACCACAGGCAAAAAAGTAGCGGTGATAGGTGCCGGGCCGGCAGGATTGAGTTGTGCGCACATGCTTAGCCGTGAGGGGGTGGATGTAACGGTCTTTGAAAAAGAAAAACTCGGTGGCGGACTGATGACTTACGGAATTGCCGCATACAAAGTGACGCCACAGTTTTGCGAAGATGAAGTGGATTATATCACCTCCATCGGCGGAATTTCCATAAAATACGAACAGGAACTGGGAAGGAATATTACCCTGCAGGAATTGCGGGAAAAATTTGATGCCGTTTTTTTAGGGTTCGGAGTAGGCCTTGCACGGCAATTGGAAATTCCGGGGGAGGAATTTGAAGGAGTAGAAGATGCGATCAGTTTTATTTATAATATCCGCAACAAGGGTTTTGAAAATGTTGCCGTAGGCGATAAAGTTGCGGTGATCGGAATGGGCATGACGGCCATTGATGCCGCTACGCAGGCCAAACGCCTTGGAGCAAAGGAAGTAACGATGCTCTACCGGCGTACGCAGGAAGAAATGCCCTGTACCCAGGCCGAACTGGATATTGCAAAACTCGATGGCTGCAATGTGATCTGGCTGACTGCGCCAAAAGAAATACTCGGTACGGAGGGCAAAGTGACTTCACTCATCGCGGAAGTGATGGAATTAGGGGAGCCCGATGCAAGTGGCCGCCGTTCGCCGGTTCCCACCGACAAACAATTTATCCTGGAAGTGGATATGGTGATAAAAGCCGCAGGGCAAATGCCGTACGAATACGTGGTGATGAAACATCAGCTGGAAAATAAAAATGGAAAGATCAGCGTAAACAATGCTGCTACAAACTTAGAGGGCGTTTTCGCCGGCGGCGATTGTGTGAACGGCGGCAAAGAAGTAGTGGATGCAGTGCAGGCAGGAAAGGATGGAGCAACAAGCATTCTCGAATACATTGCCACGAATGCACGAATGAAAAGTTGAATCTAATGACGGATATTTTATATAAGGATGAATATTATCAGATTGTTGGATTGTGCATGAGAATACATAATGAGTTGGGGCATGGATTTTCTGAGATAGTTTATAAAGATGCTTTAACGATTGAACTTCTTTCGAATAAGATATTTTTTGAAAGAGAAAAAGAATACCTGGTGCATTATTTCGGTGTTCCATTAGAGCATACTTTTTATGCCGATTTTGTTGTAATGGAAAAAATAATATTGGAGATAAAATGCGTAAAAGGATTAACGGACGAACATATATCGCAGGCGATAAATTATTTGAAAGTCTCAGATTTAAAACTTGCCATATTGATAAATTTCGGCAGAGATAAGTTAGAATGCAAGAGAATACTATACTAGGCGTAAACATATTTCCAGGAATGCACGAATAAATACCAGGAAAAAATAATTATCATAATAATATATACTTAAATAAATAGTCACTCATAACGAATTTATAAAATATTATTCGTGCATTCGTGGCAAAAAAATAGCAACATGGCAGACATATCTTCAGATTTTCTCGGCATCAAATCTCCCAATCCATTTTGGCTGGCGAGTGCACCGCCGACGGATAAAAAAATCAATGTGCTCCGTGCATTCGAAGCAGGGTGGGGCGGAGTAGTATGGAAAACATTGGGCTCGCAGGTGAAAAATGTTTCATCGAGGTATTCGGCGGTAAATTATGGCGGACAAAAAGTGATGGGCTTCAACAACATCGAGCTCATCAGCGACAGGCCCCTGCACATCAACCTGCGGGAGATTGAAGAATGTATAAAATTATTCCCCGACAGGGCGATGGTGATTTCCCTCATGGCCGATAACGACCGCGATAGCTGGCATGAGTTGATCAGGAAAGTGGAAGATACCGGTGCTCATGGAGTTGAATTGAATTTCGGTTGTCCCCACGGAATGACGGAACGTGGCATGGGAGCGGCTGTAGGGCAGGATCCGGAGATAGCGAAAATGGTAGTGGAGTGGGTGATGGAAAAAGCGACGATCCCTGTCATAACCAAACTGACGCCCAATGTTCACTCTGTGGTGCCAACCGGTAAAGCAGTAGTGCAAGCAGGAACGAATGGCCTGTCGTTGATCAATACCATACAATCTGTTACCGGCGTGGATCTTGATACATTGGTGCCGAATCCTTATGTGGCCGGCAAAAGTGTTTTTGGGGGGTATTGTGGCCCGGCTGTAAAACCGATCGCGTTGAAATTCCTGACCACCATTGCACAAAATGAAGTGACGAATAAAGTGCCGATATCTGGCATCGGTGGCGTAAGCACCTGGAAAGATGCCGTGGAGTTCATGCTGCTGGGCGCTTCCAATGTACAGGTATGCACGGCGGCCATGAAACATGGTTTCCGCATCGTGGAAGATATGTGTGAAGGGATGATCAACTGGATGGATGATCGCGGATTTAAAAAGCTGGATGATTTTATCGGGAAGTCGGTAAACAATATCACCCATTGGGAAGACCTGGATATCAATTATCACCACATCGCTCATATCAACCAGGATAAATGTGTGCACTGCGGACTATGTTATATCGCCTGTGAAGACACGTCACACCAATCGATCAACCTCGAATATGGCAAGCCATATAATACTTATACCATCAAGGAAGAAGAATGTGTGGGTTGCAATCTTTGCCAGCTGATGTGCCCTGTTACGGATTGTATCACAATGGAAGAACATCGCGTAGCGCCCGAATACCTCAACTGGAAACAGTTCCAGGAGAAAGGGTTGCCATTGAATGATCATTAAATAATGGATAATGGATAATTGACAATAGTTCCTTTGGATAGAAAATACTATTGGTTATTGTACAATCATTCTGCAATAAAATTCAAGGATTGTGATTTGTTGGTTTTTGCGTCAGTTATTTTTATTACATAATGTCCTGCCTGCAACAAATTCAGGTTGATTTTTTCCTGTGAACTTTTATTGTTGATATGCCTTATTTCCGACTGAACCAATTTGCCTGAAATATCATAGATTTCAATGTACTGATCGCTCTTTACCAGGCTATCCCATTTAATAGTAAGAAAGCCGGCAGCTTTAGCAGGATTTGGATAGATGAAAATGATGTTATCTTTTTTGACAGGAGTGGCTGCTATCTTTCTAGCTTTCTTTCGATAATATGAAGGTGATATGCCCCCCACAACTACTACTTCAGTCAGTTTTTCAAAATTCCTCTTAAGAGTGATTACAATGCTATCTTCTGTTTTTGGTAAAGCGATTTGTGTTTCGAAAAATCCATAGGCATTTGCTGAAAGGCTGTCAAAGTCATTTTTAATTGAGATGGAAAATTTTCCATAAAAATCCGAAACAACGATATTCTTCGTGCCAGAAACGCTTACGGTTGCAAATGATATAGCATTCGAACTGGAATCTTTTACTATCCCCGAAATTACCCGTTGTGTGTTTTCTGCCTCAACAAGTAAATTCTTTTTGAATGGAAAGGCCTCTGTTTTTATCAGCGGCAATGAATGTTTACCCTGTGCAGATGCTTTAAAAGAAAACAATAAAGCAGGTAACGTGAATTGAAAGAAGTATTTCAGAAAGTGGATCTTTTTTGCGGGGATCTCCAGTTCCTTATCCAGCTGATGCCGGTACAATCTGCCGCATACATTTTCCTTCTTATTCTGGAAAAAATTGACCAGTTGCTGATCCGTCATCCGGGTAAAATCTATGACAGTTTTTTGGCAAGAATCACAAAAGCGGCCATCCTGCTGCGGGGACATAGCATCCCAGTTTTCGTGGCATTTGCCGGGAATATCAAGTTTCAGGGCTTTAGGCATAATTATTTTTTATGACAATGAAGATGTTTTTTTTGTTGCTTTCCATATGAAGCTATCTTGTATGCCCATGTTTTTCTTTTTTGGTTTGATTTGTGTATTTCATTTCTAAATTAAAATCTTAATGGTATGAACACGAACAGGCTTTCACCCGCAATAGAAGCAGCGCTTAACGAACAGATGACCAGGGAAGCGAGCGCTTCCCAGATATACCTTGCATATGGCTCCTGGGCCGATGCCAACGGATACGGAGGGATATCCAATTTTTTATTCCGGCATGCGCATGAAGAAAGAAACCATATGATGAAGATCCTGGAATATATTCTCAAGCGTGGCGGTAAGGTAACTATCACGGCTATTCCTGCGCCGCCATCTGATCCGACAAGTGTAAATAATTGTTTTGAAAAAGTTTTTCAGCATGAAGTAGATAATACAACTTCCATTTATAAGATCGTAAAGCTGAGCCACGACCAGGAAGATTGGGCTACATGGAATTTCATGCAATGGTTTGTAAAAGAACAGACAGAAGAAGAAAATCTCGCTATCAGCTTGCTGGATAAGATCAAGATCGCCGGTGGCGAAAATGCAAAAGATGAGGCATTGTATTCATTGGATCGCGACCTGGAGACCACACCTGATGATGCAAGATTAGCTCAGGATGTGACCACAGATAACCCATAGGTTTTACATAAAAAAGCAAGAGTGGCAAAGAATATTCCTTGCCACTCTTGCTTTTTTCTTTGCGCCTTTGCGTGAAATTTTTTATTTATTCTTGATCAATTTTACTGTCATCGTTTTTCCCCGCTCATCCTGCACATTTAAAAAATACGTGCCCGCGGCAAATTTTTGGAATACAGGTAGTGAGAATTTATTTTCTCCCGCATTCAACAACCTTGTTTCGCTGTGAACTTTTTCTCCTAAAGCATTTGTAATCCAGATGGTTGACCTTCCCTGAGTTGCAATTGTTACCGAAAGGTTCAATGGCCCCGAAGATGGTATCGGGCCTGCTTTTACAGAGAATGCAGGCTGGCAGTAGCCTTGTAATTTTAGAATATTACTGTAGGAAAAATCCCCGTTTTTATCCATCGTCTTTAACCTGAAATAGTAAGTGGTAGCCGACGGTAAGGAATAATTTGAGTTGTAATCTGCAGACAAATTATTTTTTGCAGGAACAATTGCTGCAGTTTTAAAAACACTATTGTCTATGCTGTATTCGAGCGTGTAACCAGCTACGTTTATTTCATTAGCTGCAGACCATTTTAATAGCGCATTACAGTTTTTATCAACTTCGCCTTCAAATTTTACCAGTTTCACTGGCAACACGGTCCCGGCATTGATGATGCTGCCGGTGGTGTTCAACACCCAGTTATTGGGATCTACGATGATACCTGTCGGGGTCTTGTTGTAATTGAACCTGAAAGTCTGGTTGTTTGCCGTGAGGTTCACTTTTACAGTAGTATCACCTGCAGCTGATGTGATGGTGAATTCGTACAATCCTTTGAAGAAAGGTGTGATCGATGGAGCGCTCACCGTTTGATTCACGATCAAAGCGATCGTGCCCGTTCCTTCTTTCAGGAAAGTGATGTTAAATGTCGGGTAACCTTCACCGTAATACCATTGATTGAAAAAGTCAGTAAGGTTTTTGCCGCTGGTAGCTTCCGCAATATTTTTAAAATCGGTGGCAGTAGCTACATTATATTTATAGGTGTCCTGGTAGTTCTTTAACGTCTGAAAAAATAATGCATCATTCTGCATTTCGAAGCGCAGTGTGTGAATGATGGCGGCGCCTTTATTATAACTCAGCCTGCTGCTGAAAATCCTGTTTTCGTCGAAGATAGAAGCCTGTGGAACATACACGCTCCCGGTAGCAGACGACAACACATTGGTGTGCATACTTTGCATATATGCTGCTGCGGTAGTGGTAGTAAACAACGCCGGTAAGGTTTCTATCGCCAGATATTCGCTGTAGGTAGCAAAGCCTTCGTTCAGCCAGATGTCATTCCAGGTGGCACAGGTAACGTGATCGCCAAACCACTGGTGGGCTAGTTCGTGTGCGATGAGGGTAGAGCCAAAACTATTCATCGTGCTCATCGTCTGATGCTCCATGCCACCTCCGATAGAAGCATGTGCATGGCCATATTTTTCATTTTTGAAAGGATATAATCCATACAGCTCACTGTATTTTTCAATGAAAGCCGGGGTCTTGTCAAGATTCGTTTTTACCGAATTGAAATAAGTGGGATTGTCTACGATGTAATGCTGTACCAGGATCGAATCGGGGGCCATCGCTGCCGGCTTAGCATAATTTTTATATTCCATATAGTTTCCAATGGAAAAACTGGGCATGTAATAACTCATCCCATAATTGGTTTTCCATTGAAATTGCTGGCGGTTGCCCGAAAGTGCCACTACGGTCTTTAATGTTCCGTTGGAACCAACCCTGTTGTTCAGGCCGGTTGTGGTGATCCAGATATCTGCGGAATCTATCTTATCGTACAATAATTGTTTTGCAGGAAACCATTCCCTTGCCTGGTAACTTTCGGAAAGTGTTGCGGTGTAAGAAAGCCCGTTGCTGGCAACCGTACCTGCATAAACACCGGCGCTGCTGGCTGTGCCATTGTAAAATATTTTTGCCTGCACCATTGTGCCTGCGGCCAGGGCTGGGGCGATAGGGATGAAGATATGATCCTGCCCGCGGGTGAACGGTAATTTAATACCATTGATGAAAACGGAATCCACGATCATATTGCTACGCAATTCCGTTACAAATGAATCCAGTGGTTGCAGCACTTTTGCTACAGTTAACGCACTGCCGGAAATATACCTGCTACCCGGCTCGGCACTCAGGTCGAGTTTGAGATATTTTACATCATATTTATCCATGGTGGAATATTGCAGAAAGTCTGCAGTGGTGCTGTTACTGCTGCTGCCCTGGTGAAAAATGCCCTTCCTGCTGCATTCATGGATCGTTTCTTCCGTCTGTGCAAAACCAACTTGTATAAACAACACATTCAAAAGAATAAATAAAACTGCTTTCATGTAAATTTTTTATTATTTTCAAAGGTAGGTGGACTGGATATATAATAATTGTTTTTGATAGAAAATACCACAATTTACAGCCACATCACCTGGTAAAAGTGTTTGTTATGAAAATTAATGCAACCCGCCTTGAACAGCATTTTGAAGCTATGAGCCTGATCGGTAAGATCGGCGAAACGGGCACCTGCCGGCCGGCACATACCGCTCTTGAAAAACAGGGGTTTGAACTGGCAGCCTCCTGGATGCAGGAAGCCGGCATGACAACAAGGATAGACAATTTCGGTAATCTCATCGGTACGCTTAAGGGGAAAGACCCCTCGCAGCCTGTATTGATGATGGGTTCACACCTCGATTCGCAGCCATATGGCGGAAGGTTTGATGGCGTGGCAGGCGTTCTATGTGCCATTGAAGTGGTGACCACGCTTTCGGAAAATGGTATTCAGCCCGACCGTACGATAGAAGTAATTTCTTTTGCGGATGAAGAAGGCTGGCGTTTTAACAAAGGCCTTTTCGGATCAAGGGGCATATTAGGGAAACTGGAAGAGGGAGAATTGCAGCGTGCCGATAAAGACGGCATCACCAGGGAACAGGCATTGAAAGACTTCGGGTGTGATACCGGCAAATTTGGTGAAAGCGAATACGCGAAAGGCCGTATTTTTTGTTTTCTCGAATTACATATTGAGCAAGGCCCGGTGCTGGACATTGCACTAAAACCTGTTGGTATCGTTACAGGCATATCCGGGCCTCTATGGCTAACGGTTACGCTTAAAGGCATGGCAGGGCATGCAGGCTCTGTGCCGATGCCGCTTCGGAAAGATGCATTGTTGGGTGCTGCGGAAATAGTAGTGGCTTTGAATAAGATCGCCACACAGGTGCCTGGCAACCCTACTGTAGGAACGGTAGGTACGATGAATGTGTTTCCTGCCAGCAGGAACATCATAGCCGAAGAAGTGACTTTTACAATCGACTTACGCGATATCGACCTCGGCAGGCGGCATCGTTACGAAAAACAATTGATGGAAGAAATTGAAGCGATCACCCAAAAGCATCAGCTTACGTACACTATTTCGGAAGATACCAACAGCGAACCGCGGTACTGTGCCGATTGGATTAAAGATATTATCCGGTCAAATTGCGAAAAGCAACAGCTGGAGGCGCCAGAACTGATGAGCGGCCCTTTTCATGATGCCCTGGCTTTGTCTTATGCGTGTGATTATGGAATGATATTCATCCGGTGCAAAGATGGCATCAGCCACAATCCGCTGGAATATGCCTCTTACGAAGATCTGTCAATTGGGGCCGAAGTGATGTACGGTACGGTCCTGGATATCCTTGCGAAAGTTTAAAACGTTCAAGAGGTTCAAGAGGTTCAAGAGGTTCAAGAGTTCAAGAGTTCAAGAGTTCAAGAGTTCAAAAGTTCAAAAGTTCAAAAGTTCAAAAGTTCAAAAGTTCAAAAGTTCAAAAGTTCAAAAGTTCAAAGGTTCAAAAGGTTCAAAATGTTCGAACCCATCAGGCTTTCAACAACTTTTTGAACTTTTGAACCTCTTGAACCTTTTTAACCTTTTAAACGGTTCACAAAAAAGCCTCCCGAAATTGGAAGGCTTCTTGTTCAAGCTATGCACTCATCAAGCGTTTACTGCTTTATGTGCATCTCTAAGTTTTTTGATCGTATCGTGCGATGATTTCAGATCTGCTTTTTGTGAAGTGATCAATTGCCTCGTATCCGCACTCATTTCGGCATCGGAACCCAAAGCATCACGATAAGCTTTTTGTGCAGCATCTTCACCATACTCACAGGATTCCAGTGCACTCTGGCGGTCATTGCCCGTAAATGTTGCTTTCACATCCATCCACACCTGGTAAATTTTTCCAAGGCCGGTATTTCCTGTGGCTATTTCTCCACCCAGGCGGGTTACTTCTTCTGACAGTTCGGTTTTGTATTTGCGGCTGTCATCGGCCATTTTACTGAAAATAGCCTGCAGATCCACATCAATATCTTTGGTTTCATTTCTGGCTTTTTCATAACCTGTGATCCTGTCGTTGTTGATAAGGATAAGGTCGTTCAGCACTTCTACTAATTTGTCGTTCGTTGCCATGGCGTTTTCTTTTATGTTTTAATAAATTGGTTAACATCCTTCCGGGATTCATGTTTAATATCCGGATTGTTATGCTACATCAGACAATTCCCACGCCATAACAAAAATGAATTTTTATTTGCACCGTAATAAGCGATTTTTTAAGTGTAAATCACCCATAATTCAACTATTTGAAAGAAGTATTTAGCTTTTTTAAAACAGCATATCCTGTAGAAAAATTTCCCAAAAGTGAACAATTTTCGCTGCAAAAAAAAGCACCCCGATAACCGGGGTGCCGCGTGGATAAGCATCTTCAAAGGTTTTTCTTTAAAAGGAGAACGATCCGGTCAATATTCCTTCTTTACTTTCTTGAAAAAACATGACTTCATAAAAACAGTTTGACGTGGAGATGCAGCCATGTCATGGATTGCACACGTCATTTATTTAGTAATTAAATTTGCCTTATGAAAAAGATCCTTCTATTTGTTATCATATGTTCAATTGCTTCCTGTACGGCAAAAAAATACAAAGAGCCGCACGTACTCATCAGCACTACCGCAGGCGATATTGAAGTAGAACTTTACCCGGATAAAGCACCGAAAAGTGTTGCGGGCTTCCTGTCAAATGTGGATAAAGGCATCTACAAGGACGCGGCTTTTTACCGGGTATTAAAAAATGAAGACCTCGATGCCGATCACAATGAAGGTTTGATACAGGGTGGGGTTTACAAAACAGATCCTTCAAAGGCCACGCAGCCATTCATCGATCATGAATCGCCCAGACAAACAGGCTTATCGCACACCAGCGGCGCCATTTCACTGGCACGGACCACCCCGGGCTCAGCCAGCACGGAATTTTTCATTTGCATCGGCAATCAGACCCAATTCGACAGCAGCAGACGAACCAATCCTGATGGACTGGGCTATGCGGTCTTTGGAAAAGTATTTAAAGGGATGCCCGTGGTGCGTTCCATCCAATCGGGAAAAAATAAGGGCGACCAGATGATCGATTTCGTTAAGATACTTGATATTAAAAGGTTGTAGCAATAAAAAACGGGAAGTGTTTAGCTTCCCGTTTTTATTTTAAAAAATTATTTAGTAAGGCTGCACATATCTTTTTCCGAAGATCAGCACGTTGGCCCGGCCTTTTAAGATATTGCCGGTTGAGCGGAATTTGAAATCCACACTCCTGATCGACTTGCCTTCCGGCCCCAATTCAATTACGCGGCTGTATTGATCTGCAACAACCTTATCATCCATGGTCGGAGAAAGTTTATCTCCATTCTGGTACACAACTTTGAGATCCTTGATATAGATATCTTTTTTCTCCACTTTAAACCGGATGGCCGTGTATTTGTTGGTATTGTAAACGGTCACCACATCCTTATCGCGTACAAAATTCACTTTTTGTTCGCCCAGCAGGTCCCAGCCTTCTTCGATGGGAATACTTTTACGGGTGTTGCTGCAGGAGATATTGGCCGCCAGCGTAAGGAAGGCAAGGGCAGCGATCATTAATTTTTTCTTAAGCATCATAATCTTTTATTTATAAGGTGTAGGTTTTGTTTCCATGTTCTGCCATTAAGCAGCAAATATAACTGCTATATCTGGATAACATGTCTGTCCACTAAAGACTGCCCGGGAACACAAAGTGTTGCTCAAAAAACAAAAAAATACATATCAGAAATAAAAAGTATTTTAGCATAAACAATCAACTGCTTAATAACCAACGTTTGAAAAAAAGTATTATCAATATTTCTTTTCTTTTGGCCTGGCTCAAAAATAACCTGGAACTTGTATTCTGGGGCGCCGCCTTGCCGGTGCTTTTTTTCATGAATACAGATTCAGCCTCCTCTTCGTTGTGCCTTTTTCGCTTTGCAGGATTTAACAGTTGCCCCGGTTGTGGCATCGGGCATAGTATTCACGAAGCGCTTCACCTCAATTTTGCCCGTTCGTTTTCGGAACATATTTTTGGTATTCCCGCGGTGCTGATCATTTTGTACCGGATAAAACAACTTCTTTTTACCCCAAAACAATTCGCCTCATGAGTACAGTATTAGCAACTTCCATCCCCGCAATAGAGCCAGATGAACTGGCTTACCTACAGGCTTTCACCAGCGACCTGAGTGAAGAAAAACTGAAACTTTTCATTTCTGTGTACAATGGGAAAAGACAAAAAACAGAAACCGTCCTCATCTGTTGCCTGCTTGGTTTCGTTTGTGCTGCAGGTATTCAGCGCTTCATCACCGGGCAGATCGGAATGGGCATCCTGTATTTTTTTACCGGCGGGCTTTGCCTGGTGGGAACCATCATTGATACGGTGAACCATAAAAAACTGGCTTTCGAATTCAATCAACGTATGGCAGTAGAGTCTATGACATTGATAAAATAGTCTTATTGAAACAGGTAAGTGTAATATTATTGATGCTGATGTTTACTGTATCGCAGTATGCAACGCAATTCAATTACCTGGAATGTAAGCTGGCCAATACTTTCAGCACCGCGACCATCAAGTGCGATTGCGAAACGGAACTAAAAAATGTGAGAGCAACAGATAAAGACCTGCCTGCATCAAAAAGCCATGTACATCATTATGTGGATGATCTTTTTACGGGAAATAATTTGATGCCCGTTCATGATTTTCCTGAAAATATTTCTACGTCTGTTTTTTCTTCCATAACTACCCGCACGCTCAACGGGCATGGGGATGATCCGTATAAACCTCCGCGTGGGTGATCTTTATGCTTTCAGCAGTTTGATTTTAATAAATTGTCAGCCGGGGCTTGCCGAAGGCAAAATCTATTGAAGGTAATCAAGCCTTCAACAGGGTCATGCCGGCAACTATTTTGAATTGCGAAGCACTAGAAAGTTTTATCACTTACAGATTTCATTTATTCATTACTAAAAGAATTCCCATGCTTAAAAATATAAGCCTGCTGGTACTGTTATTCGTATCAGCGATCTCGAATGCCCAGACAACAAACGATAAGCCTAAAATATTATATGGTGTTTGCACAAAAACTGAATTGGAAACAGCGCCATACGATGCCTGGTTCAAAAAGAACTATGATGACTATACGCCCAATGCCGCTACGGTGCAGGCGATCAAAAAAGAAAGCCTGAAAGACATCAGTGTAAAGATATTTTTCGGAACCTGGTGTGGCGACAGCAAACGTGAAGTGCCGCGGTTTATGAAACTGCTGGATGCCGCAGGTTTTCCGCTATCAAAAGTTACATTGATCGCAACAGGCGGCGGCGATTCGTTGTACAAACAATCGCCGCAGCATGAAGAAGCGGGATTGGGCATTTACAAAGTGCCTACGTTCATTTTTTACCGCAATGGAAAAGAGATCCACCGCATAGTAGAATTTCCCGCACTTTCATTGGAAAAAGATATGCTGGTAATAGTACAGGGAAAATCCTACACGCCTAATTATGCGGCCTTCATCAACGTTGATAAATGGATAGCAGATGGTACGCTCCTTGATTCCAATATCAGCATCCGCAGTCTTGCACTACAGATAAAACCTTTGGTAAATTCCGAGTATGAGCTCAATAGCCTGGGTTATATGCTGCTGGCGCAAAAAAAGATGAAAGAGGCCATCTCCGTTTTTCAAATGAATTATTTCCTGTATCCTCAATCGTCCAATGTGGCTTCCAGCCTTGGTGAAGGTTATTACGAAAAGGGTGATTACGAGAATGCGGTTTATTATCTTGAAAATGCTTTAGTAAAAAATACAGATCCAAAAGCATGGAGAGGTATTTTGGATATTTTATATAAGGCGAAAAGCCTTGAACGCTGATAGCGATCGGTACACAGAGTTTGCGCAGGGGTTTCGACCTCTGCGTAAACTCTTTTCAACTCCCGTTCCCAGCGCTTGTCCCGCCGAATGGCGTGAGGTTAAAAAAATAAAGGGCCATGAAACCATGACCCGATATTTAATTTCAAACCAAACAAACTTTATAACACACCTGCAAGTGCCAGGCTTTTTTTACCTATTTTTCTGTAGTCTACGTTTTCAACAATCGGGTTCTCGGTGAGGATAAGCGATACCCCGGTTTCTTTCCACCAGTTGCCGGAGAATAATTTCTGCGCATGTATGATGCCCACCACCCAGCTGTTATTACTTTCGTTGTGCCATTCTTCCAGCCATTCAAACTCGTCTTTTTCGATGAGGTTGATGTCGGTGGCACTTACAAAAACTTTCAGGTAAAAATCATTGGTGAGGCTGATACCCGACTGTTGCAAATATTTTTTGTACTCGTATTTGTAATTATATCGCAATGCCGCGATGTCGCTCAATACGGCCGCTGCTGTAGGATAAGCGCCTGCCCCACGCCCTTTGAAGAAATGTTTATCAGCAAAACTGCTTTCTGTGATGAGCCCATTGAATTCGTTGTTGACATTTGCCAGTTCATCATCCGCTGCCACAAATTGTGGCAGCACGAATGCGGCCAGTTGTGTGTCGTTTATTTTGCGGGCAGTGGCTACCAGCTTTATCTGCAGGTTCTTTTGTTTGGCTACTTCGGCATCGGTTTCTTTAATGGGGGTAATGCCATTGTACAATATTTCTGTTGGTTTGGTGATGGTACCAAAACCATGTGCCAGCAGTATCGAAAGTTTATTTGCCGCATCATGCCCTTCTATATCAAGAGCGGGATTGCTTTCGGCGAAGCCAAGTTGCTGCGCCTGCAACAAGGCATCTTTGAAAGAAAGGCCTTCTTCAAAAATCTTTGTAAGAATGAAATTGGTACTGCCATTCACAATCCCTTTTACGGAGGACAACAGATCGTTGTCGTAATATTCTTCCAGGTTGCGGATGATGGGAATGCTGGCGCAACAAGAGCCTTCATACAGGAACGCCGCTTCGTGCTCGAATTGCAAACGCAGCAATTCTTCAAAATGCGCAGCGATCATTTTTTTATTGGCGCTCACCACAGCTTTCCCTTTTTGCAATGCTTCTTTCACGATCGAATAAGCTGCATCCGCATCATCGATCAATTCAACCACTACATTAATTTCTTCATCCTCCAGGATAGCCCGTGGATCGGTGGTGAAATGTTCAGCAGGTATGCTTCTTTTTTTATCGGCATTTTTGATACAGATGGTTTTGATGCCAGCCTGCAGCGCCGGTGTGCTTTGCAATACTTCGTAAAGGCCTTTGCCTACTACGCCGAAGCCGAAAAGCCCGATGGTGAGTTTTTTTGATATTGGTAAAGCGGGAATATTTTTTTTAGTCGACATGTGTGTGGGTTTGTTTTTTGTTTGGTTATGTTGTAAGGGAGGAGATTAGGGATTAGGGTGTAGAACATCCTAAACCCTAATCTCTAAACCTTACGCTATTTCGTTTGAGAATTTATTTTCTTTTATTTCTATTGATTCAATTTTCCTGAAAGCCTTTTCCAGATCAGCTACCAGGTCTTCCACTTCTTCCAGCCCTACACTAAGCCTGATCAGGCTATCGGCAACGCCTCCCTGCCTTCTCCTCTCGGTTGGGATCGATTTGTGCGTCATCTGTGCAGGATGGCAAAGCAGGCTCTTGATGCCTCCAAGGCTTTCGGCGAGCTTGAAAAATTCTGTGCTGGTTACAAAAGCAGTGGCGGCTTCCTGTGTATCGTTTTTCAATGTGAAGGAAACGATGCCGCCAAAACCTTTCGATTGTTGTTGGGCGATCTCGTGATTGTGATGCGTTTTCAATCCCGGGTAAAACACTTTATCCACCTGGGGATGTGTTTCCAGGAATTCCGCAACGATCTGTGCATTGATGCAATGTTGTTTCAGGCGCAGGTGCAGTGTTTCGATGCCGCGGATGGCCAGCCAGCTATCGAATGGCGAAAGTATGGCCCCGCTTGCATTCTGGATGAATTTTATTCTGGCTCCCAGTTCAGGATCTTTTGCCACCACCAATCCTGCGATGAGGTCGCTATGGCCTCCAAGATATTTTGTAGCGCTATGCACTACAATATCAGCTCCCAGCGTGAGAGGCTGTTGTAAGGCGGGTGAAGCAAAAGTGTTATCCACGCAAAGCCAACAGGCATGGGCCTTTGTGATCTTGGCTATTGCCGCGATATCACTGATCTTCAATGTAGGGTTGGTGGGAGTTTCGAGCCAGATGAGTTTTGTTGCCGGAGTGATCGCGTTGAAAATATTTTCTGCATCCGTACTGTCGGCGTAGGTTATAGTGATGCCGAATTTTTCGTACACCTGCGTAAACAAACGGAAAGCGCCGCCATAAATATCATCTACCGCAATGATCTCGTCGCCGCTTTTCAGCAATTTCAACACCGCATCTATCGCTGCCAGTCCGCTGCCAAACGCAATACCCGTGCTGCCTTTTTCCAGCTTCGCGATGATGTCTTCCAATGCCGTCCTGGTAGGATTGCCGGAACGGGCATAATCATACCCTTTGTTTACGCCGGGCGCTTCCTGCACAAAAGTGCTCGTCTGGTAAATGGGAACGCTGATGCTTCCTGTTAACGGGTCTACGGGGATGCTGTGGATCAATTCTGTAGCTGTGCTCATGGTTTCTGATTTAAACTATTTTTGTTATGATTTGTATCAGAAAGATGAAGAAGCAGACCGGAAGAGGATTTTGTATAAAACAAAAAAGCTCATCCGATAAGATCAGATGAGCTTTGAATATGTTTGAATATTTGAAGGCTGTGTATCTGACTTATCTTTCCCGACTTTCGTCAGGATGGAATTGGCACCTTGTTTCAAACCGGAGTCTGCAACAGGTTGCCAAGGTATCATCGGGCCATAACCCTCCACCTTTCTTGATAAGTAATGTTGTAAAGAACTGCTGCAAAGATAGCAGCACAATTTTCAGATTGCCAAATAAAATTTGTGAAAATTTATTAAAAGGCTGCCGGGAATATTTTAAAACCCTTGATGGGCAAGGGTTCTGCGGAATAATTATTTTTTTGCTGAAGCAAAAAAAATAAAGACGCAACGCAGATCTTTATGATGGTTACGATCAGTTAAGACCTGTTTTTTATCATAACATATCATAACCATCATAAAGATCTGCGTCGCGTAACTGTTCGCGCCGAAGGCACGAACCTACTTCACATTTTTGTCCATCCATTCCTTCTGGGAGTTGGCGGGGATTTCGAGGCTGACTTTCTTTTCGATCTTTTCCTGCGCATTTTTCACTGATCTTGAAATGAGGGTATGCGATACGGCTTCATCTTCTTTGAGACCCATTTTTTTCATCAGGTCGATAATACGGTCGCTGCCGAATACAGCAAACAACGGCTCATCCAGCGAATTGTATACGTTGAAATGTGTTTCTTCAAGATCTTTCACCAACGCTGTTTCTTTGCTGGGTAAAGGGTGGTGCTCCAGGAATACGATCTTTTTTCCGGCTACTTTGGCGCTGTGGAACTGCCGGGTTTCGAGAATGCGGCTTTCGGGTATTCCTTCCCGTGAGAATGCCTGTTTGTAGCTCATGGCAGTATCCGGAAACCAGGCGAGGAAGATAGTACCAGGTTCTTGCTTAGCCAGCCGCAGCACAGCCTCGCATTTGGCTTTGGCACTCATATAATTTATATCTGTAAAATTTATCTTTCTTTCTTTTTTGCCAAACAGGTTGAAAAGCATAGGCATAAGTTTGAAACGTGAAGAACGATTTTATTGCTGCTTGTAAGGTAATACATTCTGAAACATAGATTTATCTGATGTTGTGCCAGGATTTAAACTGTCATTTGATTTTGGCACAAATCTGTGCCAAAAGTGAATTTGGAAATCAATTCGGGCACAGCCCGCCGCGAATGAAGTTTTTTATTCATTTCTGCAGTGAACTTTTATCCCCTTAAAAACGTATTTTACAAAAATACCAGGGTATGAGTATTGCTAAAAAACATATGATCACAGTTTTGCCATTGGCCATGGTGATCCTGTTATTCATTTTATCGGCCTGTAAAAAATCTCCCGATCCTGTACGGCAGGTTTATACTCCACCCGTTACCCCAACAGTTCCCACAACACCAACTGCCCCCACCGCCCCTGTGGCTTTTCCCACCACCGGTAAAAGTTTCCTGGCGCTCGGGGATTCGTACACTATCGGGCAATCGGTGACAGCCGACGAACGTTTTCCTTACCAGGCTGCGAGGCTGCTGATCAATGCCGGCATACCTGTAAAACAACCGGTGATCGTGGCCACTACCGGCTGGACGACTGCGAACCTGCTGTCGGCATTACAACTCAATCCTCCTGCCACCAACTACGATATCGTTACGTTGCTTATTGGTGTCAACAATCAATATCAGCAGCGTTCCCTGGATGAATACAAAGCACAATTTCAGCAGCTGCTGACCATGGCGATCACCTACGCGGCAGGCAAACCGGATCATGTATTTGTGGTATCCATACCGGATTACAGCGTTACACCTTTTGCTTCTAACTCGGATAAGGCCCGGATAGCGATGGAGATCGACCAGTTCAATGCAGCCAATAAAACCATTTCGCTGGCGGCTAATGTGCACTATACCGATATTACCCCTATTTCCCGCGAAGGGGCCACAGACCCCACTTTGCAGGCCAGCGACGGTTTACACCCATCCGGAAAACAATATGCCCGCTGGGCGGAATTATTATTCCCTGTCATAAAGGCGGCGTTATAAATCTTTTATTCTCTAAATTGTTATTTGCGAAGCTTGCAGTCGCGACAAAATTTACCAGAATGAAAATTTTCCTGCTTATTTTTTCTTTTTGAATATCTGAGCATCTTCTTTTGCGCAGCAAAAGCCGGAAGGCCGTTACGACCTGGTGCACAAAATTTTCTTTCCAACAGATAAACAAACTGGGTGGAGCCTTTCACGGAAGCCCTTGCAAAATATACGTATCGCAACCTTGTCAATAGCGGGGGTATCTGGATGGTAAAGAAGTGATCCCATGCAAATATGAACTCATCAAAGATTTTAAGAACGATGTTGCCATCGTATCGCTGGAGGGGCAATTGCTTTTTTATAGACCGAAGGGGAAAGTGCTGGTATTTTGAGTTGACCTCCCATGAGTTGATATCTCAATAGATGTCAACTCATGGGAGGTCAACTGCTTAAAAAATTTGCATTTTGATAAAGAATTTAGCAAAATCTTCTTCGTATCTTTACTCCAAGGAGTAAGAAATGGCAACAAAAAAAAGGGAAACCCCCTCAACAACAAATCTCAACGACACTATTGAAGTGTTTGGTGCAAGAGAGCACAATCTCAAAAATATCGATATCAGCATTCCCAAAAACAAGCTCGTGGTTTTCACCGGGGTGAGTGGCAGCGGGAAATCTTCGCTGGCATTTGATACCATTTACAACGAAGGCCAGCGGCGGTATATGGAAAGTTTCAGCGCCTACGCCCGGCAGTTTGTAGGCGATATGGAGCGCCCCGATGTGGATAAGATAACCGGGCTATCGCCGGTAATTTCCATCGAGCAAAAAACTACCAATAAAAACCCACGAAGCACTGTGGGCACCATTACCGAGATATACGATTTTCTCCGTTTGCTCTATGCAAGGGTGGGAGAGGCTTATAGTTACAATACCGGCAAAAAAATGGTGAAGTTCAGCGAAGAGGAGATCGTACAATCCATTTTTTCGAAATTTAAAAATAAAAAGATCAGCCTGCTGGCACCGCTGGTGCGTGGGCGCAAAGGCCACTACCGCGAACTTTTTGAAGATGTACGTAAAAAAGGGTTCCTCAAAGTAAGGGTCGATGGCGAAGTGCTCGACCTCAGGGACCGCATGCAGGTGGATCGTTACAAGATACATGATATAGAAGTGGTGGTAGACAGGATGGCGGTGACGGATGATATGAAAGTACGGCTGAGCCAGAGTGTGCAGAAGACATTGCAATTGGGCAAAGACCTGTTATTTCTCCTGGTAAACGACGACAATAGCGTAGTGCAGTTCAGCAAGCAGCTCATGTGTATCGATACCGGGATAAGTTATGAAGAGCCAAGCCCCAATGCATTTTCCTTCAATTCGCCGTATGGCGCCTGCCCTGTGTGTAAAGGCCTGGGAACGGTTTTCCAGATCAATATGGATGCGGTGATACCTGATCATAACGTAAGTGTAAAAGATGGCGGTATCCTCCCGCTGGGGGAGGAACGTGAAGCGCATGTGTTTAAACAGGTGCAGGCATTGGCAAAAAAACATAAGATCAACCTCGATAAACCCATCAGGGATCTTCCGCCCAAAGCGCTGAACATATTATTATATGGTAAAGAAGAAATAGATGCTACGGAAGCTTCCGAAGTGGAAATGGATGTTGCAGACGATAGCCCGATCTACTACGCTACCGAGTATGAAGGGATCGTAAACATGGTAAAACGTTGGTTCGCCAGCACCAGCACCACAGATGCTATGCGGGATTGGGTGGAAAAATATTTCCAGTTGAAATCCTGTGATACCTGCCATGGAACAAGGTTGAAAAAAGAAAGCCTTTGGTTTAAAGTGGATGAAAAAAATATCGCGGAGCTGAGTGAGATGGATCTTGATAAATTATTCGATTGGTTTGATGGAGTTGAAAAAAGACTGGATAAAAAACAGAATGCGATCGCGAAAGATATTTTGAAAGAAATCAGGGAACGGTTGCAGTTTTTGTTGAATGTAGGACTCACCTATCTCACACTTTATCGCCCCAGCAGAAGCCTCAGTGGCGGCGAATACCAGCGTATCCGCCTGGCTACACAGATCGGCTCGCAGCTGCAGGGTATCACTTACATTTTAGATGAGCCGAGTATCGGCCTGCATCAACGCGATAACCAGCGCCTGATCAGTGCGCTGCAAAACCTCCGCGATATCGGCAATAGTGTGTTGGTAGTAGAGCACGATAAGGATATCATGCTGGCGGCAGATTACCTGGTGGATATCGGTCCGCGTGCAGGCATCTACGGCGGACAGATAGTAGCGGCGGGCACTCCGGCAGAAGTATTGAGGTCAAACTCGGATACCGCACAATACCTTAGCGGCAAAAAGAAGATAGCCCTGCCGGAAGAAACCCGGAAAGGAAATGGGCAGTTCATAGAGCTGAATGGCGCCAGCGGCAACAACCTTCGGAATGTGTCGGTGAAATTTCCGCTGGGAAAACTGGTGCTGGTCACCGGTGTGAGCGGCAGTGGAAAGAGTACGCTTATCAACGAAACGCTTTACCCGTTGCTGGCAACCTATTGTTATAATTCAAAAGCGCAGCCCTTGCCTTACAAGAGTATCAAAGGGCTGGAAAATATTGATAAAGTGATCGAGATCGATCAGAGCCCGATCGGGCGTACACCACGGAGCAACCCCGCAACTTACTGCGGTTTCTTTACGGATATCCGTACGCTGTTTGCGGCAGTGCCCGAAGCCAAGATCCGTGGATACAATGCCGGCCGTTTTTCCTTCAATGTAAAGACCGGTCGCTGCGATGTTTGTGAAGGCGGTGGCATGCGGGTAATAGAAATGAATTTTCTCCCGGATGTACATGTGCATTGCGAAAAATGTAATGGAAAACGATACAACAGGGAAACACTGGAGATACGTTACAAAGGGAAATCCATCAGCGATGTGCTGGATATGAGTGTGGATGATGCGGTAGATTTTTTCAGTGCAGTACCCTTCATTTACCGGAAAATAAAAGTGCTGCAGGAAGTGGGGCTTGGCTACATCACGCTGGGGCAAAGTGCCGTAACCCTCAGTGGTGGCGAAGCGCAGCGTGTGAAACTGGCGACCGAACTTGGCAAACGTGATACCGGTAAAACATTTTACATATTGGATGAACCGACCACCGGGTTGCATTTTCAGGATATCAGCCATCTGCTGGATGTGCTGAATAAACTGGTTGACAGGGGAAATACCGTACTGGTGATCGAACACAATCTCGACATGATCAAAGTAGCCGACCATATCATCGATATCGGCCCCGAAGGCGGAAGCGGCGGCGGAACCGTGTTGTATGAAGGAACCCCCGCAAAGATGAAGAACACCAAAAACAGCTTCACCGGAAAATATGTGATGGAGGAAATGAAATCGTGAATGGTGAAAGGTGAAATCCTCAACTGTCATTAATTTATGTAGGAACGTGCCTGCGGCGCGTTCTTAATTTTTAATTTTTAATTATTTTTTGCCATGCAAAAAATTCAGTGGGGAATAATCGGTTGCGGCGACGTAACCGAAGTGAAAAGTGGTCCCGCATTCAATAAAGTGCCTGGCTCATCGCTGGTGGCCGTGATGCGCCGCGATGCAGAAAAGGCCGCTGATTATGCACGGAGGCACGGGGTGCCCGCATGGTATAGTAATGCGGATGATCTCATCAACGATCCTGCTGTGAATGCGGTATACATCGCCACACCACCATCTTCGCATAAAGAACTCAGCCTGTTGGCGCTTGCCGCAGGCAAACCGGTATACGTGGAAAAACCGATGAGTGTGAATGTGGCTGAAGCGGAAGAAATGGCTGCCCTTGCAAAAGAAAATAATGTAAAGCTCACAGTGGCGCATTACAGGCGTGCTCAGCCAAAGTTTAAAAAGATCAAAGAACTGCTGGCGCAAAATGTGATCGGCGATATCCGTTTTGTGCAATTGACATTTTGCAGAAAAGCATTGACGGCCGAAGAACTTTCGGTGCCGAAGACAGCCTGGAGGGTAGATGCTACGATTGCCGGCGGTGGCCTGTTTCACGACATCGCCCCACATCAGCTGGACCTGATGCTGTATTATTTTGGCGAAGCCGAAACGGTCAATGGGACAGCGAAAAATCAGGCGGGCATTTACAGCGCAGCGGATATCGTGAGTGGACAAATAGCCTTTACATCTGGTACACTGTTCAGCGGCACCTGGTGTTTTGCGGCAGCAAAGGAAGAAGATGAAATAAAGATCGTGGGAGCCAATGGTTCGCTACGTTTTTCAGCTTTTGGCAGCAACGATATTTTTGTGGACGTCAATGGTAAACCGGAAACGTACAGCTTCGATGAATTGCAACATGTGCAGCAGCCGATGATAGAGCAGGTAGTGAATTATTTTTCGGGTAATGGAAGCAATCCGAATACGGCTGAAGAAGGGGTGAGTGTAATGAAATGGCTGGAGGCCATGAGTGGATGAATAGGGCAATGGGGGAATGTGTGAATATTTCAATGCGTTAAATCAGCTTCGAGCTTCACGACGTAATCTGTGCAATCGCCTTTAATCCTCCGAATCTGTGATAAAAGAAATCCACGGCTCGTATTCCGTGGATTCAATTTTAATCAACTCTGAAATTTATAAGGCAAAGCATAGTAACGAAAGCTTTAATAGTGTGGTTTCAGGGGTATCAACCATTCTTCTGAAAAGATATGTTGCACTTCCCGGGGGTTAACCTTCTGTTGTATACCTTGCGCTTATATTTCAACTCATTATGAAAAGTTTATAGGGTCATTTATCATCAATAGAAATGAGGGCATCTTGTTTGTTTTCTCATCCGTTTATCTTCATTGCTGGTGTAACCCAACCGGATGCCGATCTTTGCCAGTACTGAAAAATAAGCATCGTTGTTCGTGGCGTTCCCGCGCTGTGTACCTGGTTCGATCCTGCTTTGCGAACTCGGGTAAATACCCGCGATCACTTTATCATGTATCTTTCTTGCGATAGCAGCATCCGCAGCCGACATATAATTCTGGAAATAAGCAGGGTCGATATAAGTGGTGCTCACATCATCGATATAATCCGTAAATGTTTTTCTGTACAATAATTCAATGCCGGTCGTCACTTTTTCGCTGATATCATATTTAAGGCCGACCCCCATCGGGATATTTAACTGCGTGAGTTTGTACTCGGGCCTGTTTGGATATTCAGTCATGCCCTGACCCTCTGTACGCAAGGGTTTCAGGTCGTACCAGGTTTTTACACCATTGCCATCTGTAAGCGAACCTTGCGGATTGAAATGAAAAATACCACCGCCGATAAAACCATACGGTTTCAATCTTGGATCATAATCATCATATTTTCTGAAAAGCATGGTGGGATAAATTTCTATTGCACCATATACTTCCCACATATTACTTCTGAAATCAAGGTCACGCGACTTTCTATACAACTCATCTTCACCGTCGGTTTTGATCAGGTTGTCCCTTCCTGCCACATAAGTAAATTGTCCGGCCACCCGCAATCCCAACCAATGATTAGGGTATACAGTGATAAACCCACCTTTCATGAGTTGCGTTACTTCCAGATTCAGGTCTTTGAGAAATGCGGTGCCTTTACCCCTGTGGCCACCAAGATCGCCAAGGAAAAAAGTAGGGCCAAAGTTGAGACCGGCTTCCACTTTTAGTTTTTCGCCACCAAAAACGAAATGTTGGGCGTGGGTTTTTGTCAGCATGAAGGTGCATACAACCAACAGCAGCAGTCTCCCGCTAGTTTTGGGTAAAATTGATTTCATCAGGAATCATTTTGTCTTTCTACAGAAATTGGATAGGATGCTGATTATTAGACCAACATCTGTAAAAAAACGCAGACTGTGATGAAATATTGTATTTGCGTAGTATTATTTTGACAAGAGCATCTCGATATGCGGGATATCATCTTCCAGGTATTGCTCGCTTACCTGCCTGAAACCGAGCTCCGTATAAAATTTTTCGAGGTATAGCTGTGCCCCGATGCGTACCGGCACTTTGCCGTAGAGGGCTTCCGTTTGGGCGATGGCTTCCTTCATCAGCGATTTGCCCATCCCTTTGCTGCGGAACGATGGATGCGTTAAAACCCGGCCGATGCTTACTTCTTCAAAAGCCAGTCCTGCCGGTAATATCCTTACATAAGCCGCCAGCTCATCGCCCACCCATCCGCAAAGATGGTAAGAAGCGATGTCTTTGCTATCGGTATCGAGGTAAACACAATTTTGTTCTACCACAAAAACTTCACTCCGGGCCTTAAGTAATTTATATAACTCAAGATTGGTAAGTTCTTCAAATGATTTTAACTGCCAGTTGATCTCGTTCATATGATTGGATTATCGTTGTTCATTTTATGTTGCATCAGCCCCGCAATTCCGGAAGCTCTCTTTTTTGCCAGCGTAGTCACTTCGCCTTCATGAAGTTCATCCAGCGTTTCATTGAATAATTTCAGCCAGGCATCAAAATGTTCTTTCTTTAATGGAAATATCCGGTTGATCGCATAATGTACTTCCATCGCGTTTTTTTTGTACACCGGGTGGTCGAGCAAAATTGTTTCCCAAAAATCAGTGATCAATGGAATATGATGTTCCCAATCCAACGGCACAACTTCTGTAAATATTTTCCCGATCGTTTCATCCACCACCACTTTTTCATAAAATCTGCGGATGAATGTTTCTATGTCCTGCCGGGTTTGTATGTCACGTTGGTTCATTCAAATGCATTTTTTTAGTATTGCGGGTTGCGGGTGAAGGGGCGTTCATTCTCCGGGGATACCCTCCAAAACCATGGAAGTACGCGCCACAGGCACGTACCAATTAAATCTAAAACCCTTCAAGTACGCGCCACAGGCACGTACCTGCTAATACCCGTATCTATCCTTCCACCGTTCCTTCAAAAATTTTCTCAGTTCCTCTTCCCTTGCATTTTTCTGTGGCGAATAAAAAACAGTGCCTCTCAATTCATCCGGTAAAAAATCCTGTATCACAAAATTATTTTCGTAGCTGTGAGCATATTTATAATCCTTGCCATAGTTCATATTTTTCATCAGCTTCGTTGGGGCATTCCGCAGGTGTAAAGGCACGGGCAGATCGCCATTTTTCTGAACAGCAGCCAATGCATCGCCGATGGCCATATAACTGGCATTACTTTTTACAGATGTGGCAAGATAAATGGCACATTGCGAAAGGATGATCCTGCTTTCGGGGTAACCGATCATCGCTACCGCCTGGAATGTACTCGTAGCCAGCAACAGCGCATTCGGATTGGCATTGCCAATGTCTTCGCTAGCAAAGATGAGCATGCGCCTTGCAATGAATTTCACGTCTTCACCACCTTCGATCATTCGCGCCAGCCAGTACACGGCGCCGTTAGGATCGCTGCCCCGCATACTTTTAATGAAAGCGGAAATGATATCGTAATGCTGTTCGCCTTGTTTATCATACAAAGCAATTCTTTGCTGCGCAATTTCCATAACAGCTTCATCGGTGATCACCCCTTTTTTACCCAGGGTTTCCGATACGAGTTCCAGCAGGTTCAGCAATTTCCTTGCATCACCACCGGAAATATTTATCAGCGCTTCCGTTTCTTTCAGCGTGATCTTATATTCTTTCAATACAGGGTCATTCGCGAGAGCATAATTCAGCAGTTCCACCAACGCCGCTTGATCCAATGCTTTCAGCACATATACCTGGCACCTGCTCAGCAACGCACTGTTTACTTCAAACGAAGGATTTTCTGTTGTGGCGCCGATCAACGTCACGATGCCTTTTTCTACGGCACCGAGCAAAGCATCCTGCTGGCCTTTGTTGAAACGATGGATCTCATCGATGAACAGTATGGCGCCATTGGTGCTCTTCGCTTCTTCAATCACTTCACGGATATCTTTTACCCCCGAAGAAATGGCACTGAGCGTGTAGAATTTTTGTTGTAAAGTGTGCGCAATGATGTTGGCGATAGTGGTCTTGCCAACACCCGGCGGCCCCCATAAGATCATGGAAGGCACTTTGCCGTTTTCAATGGCAGTCCGCAAAATACTTCCTTTGCCAGTCAGGTGTTGCTGCCCGATCAGCGTGTCTAAAGTAGTGGGACGAAGGCGCTCTGCCAAAGGAGGAAGGTTCATAACACAAAAATACGAAATAAGGAATGGGAAATAAGGAATAAGAAAGTGTGAATTGAAACTACTGTCAGCCTGAGCTTGTCGAAGGCAATCGGAGTTCTAATAGCCTTCGACAAGCTCAGGCTGACAATAAAAACTACCTCAGGTATTTGAGAATTTCATCAACCGTTACCGCCTGCTTCTCATCGCCGATATTGATCACGATCGCATACCCATCGGCGCCACCGGCTTTTATCATGGCATTGATCAGCAATTGCTGATCGCTCTCACTCCTTCTGCCGGTTTCGCCATCCCATATCTCTTTGGAAGTGAGGCAGCCCTGAGTCGGTGTCATGGGGTAATAAGGCTGACGGATATAGTAATCGGGATTAAGTGTAGTGCCATGAATAATGATCTCGGTACGCCCCGCCATACCGGCATAATAACTTTGATAGAGCGGGTAATGGTCTTTAAAGCCGTCGGGCAATAGATTGCGGTAACGACGGATATTCCAGCTCGTATCGCTGATGGACGAATCCGCATAAAAATGCTTCGGCGATCTTTCATACGGCATTGTCAATTGGATGTTCACGGTTGGCCCGATAAAAGTGGAACGAGAGACATCGTACCCTTTCATGCGAAAAATCCCTTCAGGTGTATTGCCGTTGCTGAGATAGCCGGGAAGCCCGTTGTTGCTGAGCGCTAGCTGCGGTACCGAAAAAAGATTGCCCAGGCTGTCCCTGATAAAATTTCCATACCGGTCCCGTACGATCACTATGCCCGGATAATTCCGGTCTTTTCGCTGAAGGCTCAGCACGAGCACTTTTCCGGGCAGGTAATCTTTTTGAAAAAATGGTTGCAATGAAGGCGACACTTCCGGTTTTCCCCAATGCGACAAACGATAAGCCAGCTGTTCGGGTATGGGATTGCCAGGCAAGCTGTCTGAAAATTGTTTTGTCTTTACCGAGAGAAAAGAAAGGTCTTCCCTGGCGTGTGAAGATTGCAGGATGTATTCTGCGCAAAGCGCAAATGTTTTTGCATCTGTTGTACCCAGCAGAAGAAATTTTACCGGGCGATAATATTTTTCCGGGTAACGTGCATACAGGAGTTCGAGAGCGGATCGCTGGAATGTAATGGAACGTGTATGCATCCATTCAGCGGCGCTATCGATCCGGCCATCCACCCACATGGATTGATAACGGGTAACTTCCAATGCATTGAAAGCTTCCTGCCAGTTTTCTTCTGTAGAATCATTCAGCGGCAGTGAAAGATTTTTGTTGATGGATCGCTGCACAAGGTTGCGGTAAAGCTTTTCCTGGTTGGCTTTCAGGGCCCCTTTAAAATACAGCTGCGAAAAGGCGGGTGTCGATAAAAATAACAGGCATAGTATGTTGAACAAAAATTTCATGAGGAGTCTTACTGCACATTTGCTTTCAAAAAGAGTTGTATCCTGTCGAATGAGTTGACAAGATTTGCCCCGACCCAGCCATGCGATTCAGTCGGATAAAAAACATATTCGTTGGTGACGCCGGCATTATTAAGTTTGGTTTGCAAAGCCGTTTGCTGAGCAGGCCTCACCAGCGGATCAACTCCGCCTTGTAATGTAATGGTAGCCGGTCTTTGTGCCGCAACATAATTGATGGGGCTGGAAGAAAAATAAAGATCTGCTTTTGAGGCCGGTGTTCCGCCAAATAAAGAAGCGATGGCTGATGCCGGTACAAATACAGATGCAGGATTGTTATACATATCTACCATGTCCGACGGACCGAAGAAATTCACGATGGCTTTGGGTTTGATCGTCGAATTTTTATAACCCTGGAGCAAAGCAAGGTGCCCGCCGGCACTGGCTCCCAGCAAGACCATCTTATCGGAGATATTATATTCCGCACGTTTGCTTACAATAAAATCCACAGCAGCTTTCACATCATTTTCCTGGGTAGGGAAAAGATTGCCGGAAGTAGAAACAAGCCTGTAGTTGATATTGAAGATGGCATAATTTGGGAGTCTTCTTTTCAGCGTATCGATGTAAGCGGCGAAATCGGTTTTATCTCCTTCGCTCCAGGCACCACCGTGGATCATAATAAGTACTTTGGTGGTATCGTATGACCGCACTGCCGGGAGATGTACATCCAGCTTTTGTTTTGAATCGGAGCCATAAGCTACATCGTAATTGATTACTGCTCCGCCACCGCCTGTAGCCACATCATCTTTACTGCAGGAGGATGAGATAACAATTAGATTTAGCAGTGCAAAAGAAAGTAGGAATAATTTCATTGTGGAAATTTATTATTAAAAGGTATTCAATTTTACGTTAACGAAAATAAAAATACGTTTTATAAAAGTTTATTACCGATATGCTCTATCTCTTCATCCAATATTTTTGCCACACTTTTCTTTTCCGATTTGAACGAGTATACCCGGACATAGCAATTCATAAAAATCAATGCAGAGATCATACTCATGAGCAAGGCGTTTCCCAATAAGCCTTTTTTCATTTCGATCAATTAAAAATACAAGACGATCAGCCATAGTACAAACCATAAAAAAATGGATATTCCAAAGCCTATTGTCACGATTCTGGCAGCGAAATTTCGGGAAGGCATATTGATATTTCCTTTTATTTTCTTCTGCATTACAAGAAAACCGGTGTGATAGAAGATAAAGAAGAACCCGGTAGAAATAAAACACAAAAAAGTGATCAGTTTTGTATGGCTCCGACGGGCGGGATAGCGCAGATGGATCTCTGGCCACAACATCCATGCTTCCATAATGATCATCGAAAGGATAATTAGTAGACTGAATATTATGGCAAGCTTACGGTTCATGAAAATTGTCTGATTATAAAAAACCTCCCGGAGTTACCGGGAGGGCTAACATATGCTTGATTGATTCAATGCAGAGCGTTGTTATATATCAGGCTTTCAGATCCAGTTTTATCTGCAGCTCATCAAACTGTTTGTCGTCAATGGTGCTTGGAGTATCGATCATCACATCACGCCCGCTGTTGTTTTTCGGGAACGCGATGAAATCGCGGATGCTTTCGCTGCCCCCAAGGATAGAGCAAAGCCTGTCGAAGCCGAATGCGATACCACCATGCGGCGGTGCGCCATATTCGAAAGCCCCCAGCAGGAAGCCGAATTTGTGCTGCTGTTCTTCTTCATCCATACCAAGCGCCGCAAACATTTTCTGTTGCAATTCTTTCTGGTAAATACGGATGCTGCCACCGCCGATCTCGTTTCCGTTCAATACCATATCGTACGCGTTCGCCTTGATGTTGGCATAAGGATGTTTCAGGTATTCCGCAGGATTTTCAATCACCGGATTATTGTTGATCATCGTTTCGATATCGCTCGGTTTCGGCGATGTGAACGGATGGTGACGTGCTACCCAGCGGTTGTCGTCTTCTGCGTATTCAAACAGCGGGAAATCCAGTACCCACAATAGTTTGAATTCATCAGCTTTGCGCAGGTCAAGCTTGGTACCCATGTACATACGCAGGTCGCTGGCGGCTTTACGGGTTCTTTCTTCCGCCCCTGCCACGATCAATATGAGGTCCCCCGCTTTTGCGTTGGCCGCTTCCGCAATGGCTTTTAATTTTTCTTCGGAATAAAATTTATCTACGCTGCTCTTGAAAGTGCCGTCAGCATTACATTTGATGAATACCAATCCTTTCATGCCCACCTGCGGGCGTTTAACCCACTCCGTTAGTTCGTCGGTTTGTTTGCGGGTATATTCGCTGCAACCCGGCGCTACGATAGCGATCACTGTTTCCGCTTCATCAAATACTTTGAAATCCACCCCATCAATCAGCGATGAAATGTTTTGCTGCTGCGGGAATGTATAAGAGGGGAATTTCAGGTTGGTCAGTTTCATGTCAAAACGGATATCCGGTTTGTCATTGCCATACGTCCACATCGCATTTTCCCAGGTCATGCGTTCCACCACATCGGTATAATCGATATTTTTTACATCTTTAAAAATACGTTTCACCAGTCCTTCAAACATGTTGAGGATGTCTTCCTGTTCTACAAAACACATTTCACAATCTATCTGGGTGAACTCCGGCTGCCTGTCGGCACGAAGGTCTTCATCGCGGAAACATTTTACGATCTGGTAATAACGATCGTAACCGCTTACCATCAATAGCTGCTTGAAAGTCTGCGGGCTTTGCGGCAACGCGTAAAATTGACCTGCATTCATGCGGCTGGGCACCACAAAATCCCGGGCACCTTCCGGCGTGCTCTTGATGAGGAAAGGGGTTTCGATGTCCATGAACCCGTTTTCATGCAGGTAATTTCGTGTACTCCTTCCCGTTGCATAACGCAGCTCGAGGTTCTTTTTCACCGCATTCCTTCTGAGGTCGAGGAAACGGTATTTCATCCTGAGGTCATCGCCGCCATCGGTATCATCCTGGATGGTGAACGGCGGGGTCATGGATTTGTTGAGTATCCTGAAAGTGGTGACCAGCAATTCAATTTCGCCGGTAGGGATATTATTGTTCTTATTGCTGCGCTCGTTGACGGTGCCTGTTACCTGCAAAACAAATTCGCGTCCCAATGGGTTGGCATCCAGTTCGGCATTGAGGCTTTCCGAAAAAAGTAATTGGGTAATGCCATAACGGTCCCTCAGATCCACGAAAGTGATCGATCCGAATTTACGAACTGTCTGAACCCATCCGGCAAGGGTTACTGTGGTGTTGGTGTCGGCTATCCTTAACTGGCCGCAGGTGTGTGTACGAAACATCTTTTAGTATTAAATTAGTCAGCAAAGATAAAGTTTGCAGGGTTTATAGGGAAATATTGATTTTCGGGCTGAGAAGAATGGCGCAAACGCGGGTGTGCAGCTATTTTGCGTGAAAAAGAGTCAATCATGTGGTCATTTAAATTTCACGGAATGATTTTTTTCAACAATACCTTCCTGCTGCGGCTTGCCGTGGCTGTGATCCTGCTGGTGCACGGATTGGGTGGCATGTTCAACAATGGCGTACACGATTTCGGTAAATTTTACCTGGATCAGCAGGGCTTTGCGCCGCTGGGTGTTCCATTGGCCTGGGCCATCAAAATTTCGCATGTGGTGGTTGCTGTTTGCCTGTTGGCGCAAAAACTGGTGAAGTGGGCATGTGCCATTACCATCATCATCCTGGTGGCGGGCATCATCATGGTGCATTATCCCGAAGGTTGGTTTGTGGTAGGCGGAGGAAGGAATGGTGTGGAATTTAATTTCCTGTTAATCTTCGTGCTGTTGACGATCATGTTTCCTGGCGGAGCGAAGAGCAATGTTACGAAGCAAAAGGATTTTGTATAAAAGGGCAGCTGTGCAATCGGAACACAACCCGTACCTACGGCACGGAAAAAATAATAAATTATTTTTCTACCCATACCATGTTCCTACGGAACATTCACATCCGGGTTCTATGGAACATCTGTAATCCGGTATGTTCTGTAGGAACATGGTGTGGGTAGAAACGATGAAATCGTTTCAATTCGTGCCGTAGGTACGATGTGTGGAAGGCTCAACAAATATTGAAATTCAAAAAAGAATTGGTCAGAAAATCATTTCCGCGAAGCCTTCGCTTTTTTATTAAAATCAAGACATAGCTTCATCCAGTAATCAAAATCTTTTTTCGATTTGTAACCAACAGGATGCACATAACAATACCCGTTCAATTGCTTCCCTTTCATGATCATCGGCCCGAAACCATTTCTTTCGGCAATAACTTCCAGCAACTCCGGATCAAAACGGCACATTATATTTTCGCCGCTTACATTCACACACATTTTCCCGTTTACCATAAAACAAAGCCCGCGGAACATTTTTTTCTCCTCCACTTTTAATCCCGGAATGCCCGACAAATGATTTCGTATCTTTTCGGCCAGCTGGAGATCGTATGCCATGATGATTATTGTTGTTCAAACATTGTGATTGCAGCATGAAGTTCTGTTTTTTTCTTAAATAATAAATTTCATGCAGCCTTTACGCGTAAATTTCCCTCTGTTGAATATTACCCGCATTCATTTACCCTTTTAACCTGTTTATGAGAATATTTCTGTTCGTATTGTTATTGTTTTTTTCCCTACCCGGGTTTTCGCAGAAAGATCTCAGGAAGTTACGTACTGCCAGCTGGCAGGCCTTCGCGTATAAGATATCTGCAGCTGAAGCGGAGCAATACATGAAATGGGATTCGATACCGATGGAAAGATTTGAAGAAGCTGTTCCGGTGATGACCTTCCACGCGGATTCTATTGATGAATCAACACTTCCTGTCGGCAATTATGTGATCATGCGTACCAGGGAAAGTTATGTGCAGGCCGATCTTTTAAATATCAGCGATCTGCGGCTCATCACCATCAACAACCGTTATCGCGTGCAGCTGGATGTGCGCAACAAAGAAGGACAACCGGTAGAGAAGGTGAGGATGTTCATGGATAATAAAGAATTGATGGCCGATCCGTCTTCAAAAACCTTCTGGTTGAAAAACCGAAAAAAAGACGAGGCGGTGATAAAAGTGTATACCGCTACAGATACACTTTACACGGCGATAGAGCTCAATGATGATCAATATATCAAGCCGGTTTCTGAACAGATAAGAGAAAATTATCATCGTACAAAAATTTACAGGGTATTGAATTGGGTTCCCCGGCAATTGAGTCTTTTATTCAGGCATAAAAATGCGAAGGAGAAATATTTCTCTATGAACGGGTATATGATCTTTAATCAGCCGAAATACAAACTTGGAGATACGGTCAGATTTAAAAGCTATCTTTTGGATAACAGGTCAAAACAATACAATAAGAGTATAGATATCTATCTTGAGTATTCTCATCAGGGAAAAAATGTTGAACAGTTGCTCACACGCCTCAAACCAGCTACGCCAGGAGCTTATTTCAGCGAATTCGTATTAAGGGATACGTTGGTTTCAGGCATAAAATACAGGTTGATATTTAAAAATACCGCGGGGAAAAATCTGATGACGGGAGATTTTAAAGTGGAAGATTATGTGTTGGATGAGATTAATTCCACCAGCTTCCGGTCGGAAAAACCAACTTATTACCGGCAGGATACACTCCGTTTTTTTGCCTCCGCCAAAGATGCCAATGGATTGAACGTATTGGATGCCGATGCGGAATTGCTGCTTGAGACATCGGGAATAAATGAAACCTACCAGGACACGGTTTTTGTGCCGGATACGCTATATCGGCTGAGGACAAAACTTTCTGCAGATGGCGATACAAAATTCGTAGTACCGACAGGTATTTTGCCAAAGGCGGATCTTTCTATTCGTGCGGTTTTGCGATTTATCAATTCCAGCAATGAGGTGCAGGAAAAAACGGAGTCTGTCATTTACCAGTATTTCAGCAGGCAGATATTTGCGAAGCAAAAAAATGACAGCGTCTATGTCGCATACCTGGAGAATGGCGAGAGTGTGCCTGTATCGGGAATAATGCAGGCGGGGGATCAAAAGGAAGAGCCGGTAAATTTTCCGGCCACCATAAAAATTAACGGCCTCGCGGAAACTTATCAGTTTAGGTACAAAGCAGGCAGTTCGTTCGGTAACACATTCGAGCCTTCCCCGTATCTTGTTGGGTTTAATCGCATCAGCAGCGCTGATACGCTTGGGTTCATTTTGGATAACCCATACCAGGTGCCGGTTTATTATACAGTACTGGATGGACAAAAAATTATTGCCACTGGCAGACAATCGGATAAAAGTATCCGTTGGATAAAGATCATGAGTGACCGCCGGCAATATTACAGCGTGCGCTGGCAATATATGTGGAACGGGCGGGAGAAAAAAGAGGAGACTTCCATTGGGTTATTGTATAAAATACTGGCTGTAAAAATCGATGCAAAAGATAAAATATTTCCCGGTGAGAAGGATTCTGTAAAAGTAACTGTAACCGATTATAAAGGAAGGCCCGCAGCAGATGTGAACCTTACTGCAGTGGGGTACAACAACCAATTGAGCAAGGATATCAAAATAAAAGAACCCGGCTACCGGGTGACTTACAGAGGGAAAAAATATATTGAGTATCCACCTTTTGAACAAACCGAACTGGATCTTCCTTATTCTTCTGACCTGCTGGCAAATAATAAAAAATGGATCAAAAAATTCGGGCTCGATAGTATGCTGTATTACCAGTTTTTATTTCCTCCAAATGGTTTTAAGGATGAGATGACCTTACTCCACGATTTTATTCCGCAGGTGTCCGTAAATCTCGTGAAAGATGGCCTTCTGCAGGAAATTTATTTACTTCATATCAACCGGCAGTTCAGGTATTACAACGGTGTTACGGATACTTCCAGATACGCTTTCGAAGTATACCCTGGGTATGCACAGTTTGTGATCCGTACCAAAGACCAGGAGATAAAACTCGACAGTATTTATATACAGCCTGGTTTCAAACACGATCTTGTGTTCGACCTGGATAACCTTCCCGCAAATTCAACCGTAAAAAACGTTACTTCATATTGGAGCAAAGATGAAATGCAGTTGCTCGAAAACAGCATCTGGCGGCTGCGTGGCAAGGAAATGCCCGGCGCTTCTGTGTGGCAGGGTAGAAACGTATCTGTATTGAATGGTGGCGATCTGCATATACTCGGACCATTCGAAAGAGATAGCCTGTATTTTTTCGATTCTACAAAATTTGATATCGCTTTCAAATTTGAACCAGGGTATGAGTATAGTTTGTCAAAAAAAGTGACACGCCTTGAAAAAAGAAATTTTTTCGTCTCACAGGAGAATAAAATTTATCTGCCTGTTGTAAGATACCCGCTGCTTAAAATTGGCGATACGCTTATGTTTCCGCCTGTGATCCGTTTTGCGCCGGAGAAAATGTCCACATTTTTGAGAAGCCTTAGAGTAACATCCGGGTTCACGTATGATTTTCATAGAGCAGGTACGGGCAAACTGATGATCAAGGTTCCCCGCGATTCAACCATAAGATATGTTATACTTAAGCATGCTGATAGCAGTAAAGCGATCATCATTTCCAATATGTATAGTTACACAGTTTTTAACCTCGATCCCGGACAATATCGCCTGTTACTTGTTACGTGGAATAATTCTATCGCCGAAAAGAATGTCGCTATAAGTGTCAATGGAACGGAGGTGGAGGATATGCGCCATCCCATATTTTCCGCGGCGAATGCTTTGCTTGAACAGCTGTATGCAGATGCCGCCCGTGAAGAAGAGTTGGCAAGGCAAAAAGACGATGAACCGATCCGGCCGGTTGAAAAACCAGTTTCGCTGATGCCTTCGGGAATGATCGTTTCGCCAGGTGGGGGTACAACTCTTACGGTGAATGTTATAGATGGAAGGTCTGGTGGCCCGATACCTTTTGCACTGGTGACCTTCGAAGGATATAAACCTTCAGGCATTACCGATCCGCAGGGTAATTATTATTTTTCAAATCTTAAAAAAGGCAATTACACGTTGGTGATCTCTGCAACAGGTTACATGGCAAAAAAAGTAAAGCTTGATATTAACAATGAATTACCCGTAAAAATAAATGTGAGCCTGCTCATCTCATCACAATCATTGCAGGAAGTGGTAGTCACTTCTTTGGGCATACAACGCCAAAGAAAAGATCTGGCATATTCTGTCTTAACTATTTCAGCTTATGGGTTCGACATCGGTACCAATATAACACAAAGCTTGCAGGGAAGAGTTGCCGGCTTGAATATAACATCCGTTAACAATGGATTTTTCGATAGCGTAAGGATCAATCTTCGAGGAATAAGAAGCCTTACAGGAAACCCGGATCCTTTACTGATCATTGATGGCATCATAACACCAATGGGTGCGCTGGGGAGTTTGAATCCTGAAGAAATTGCAGAAATGCTCACGCTGAGTGCTGCGTCAGCTTCTGCGATATACGGTCCTGAAGCAGCCAATGGAGCAATTGTGGTGACCACAAAAAGAAAAACAGACCGGAAAATTTTTCGCGATTATGCTTTCTGGCAGCCTAATATGATCACAGATAAAAATGGAAATGCCTCGTTTGAAATTACCTACCCGGATAACATCACCGGTTGGAAAAATTACGTCTTTGCGATGGATAAAAAGAACCGCGTCGGGAAAACGTATATGCTGACCCGATCCTACAAACCAATGGTGGCACAGCTCAACATGCCATTGTTCCTCACCGAAGGGGATAGTTGTTACGTGGTTGGTAAAGCATCTAATTATACGGAAGATAAATACAGCATCTCCACGTCATTCAAACTGAATGACCAGCTGTTGTCGGAAAATAAAACGGATCTTTCTCCATCCGATGCGCATATCGATCAGCAATTGATCCATACTTCCGGAAAAGACACTTTGAGCATCGGCTACGAACTCAAAAGTACTACCGGGTTTAAGGATGGGGAGGAAAGGAAACTGCCTGTATTGAAAAAAGGGACGGAAGAAACCGTGGGTGATTTTTGGGTGTTGCAAAAAGATACCGCGGTGAATTTTAAATTGTCGCCCAATGCATCAGGGCTGAATATTTATGCGCAAAATAACACGCTGGATGTATTGCTGGATGAGCTCGAGCATCTGAAAAACTATCCTCATCAATGTATGGAGCAAACCACTTCCAAGCTGAAAGGCCTGGCGTTGAAAAAACAGGTATACGGACTTTTGAAAAAAGATTTTACCGAGCAGAAGTTAGCGGATCAGTTGCTGGCCAAAATACAGAAGGCACAGTTGTATGATGGAGGCTGGTCGTGGTGGCCTAATGGTAAAGCAAATTTTGAAGTGACGAATTATATCCTGCAGGTATTGTTGAGCTACAGGAGCAATCCTTTGGTGGAAACCAATATCAGGAACGGTTTCCTGTATCTTCAGAATCTGCTCCCATCATTGAGAAAAGACCGGCTGATGGCTGCGCTGTTCACTTTAAGTGAGGGCCAACACGAAATGAATTTTGAAACCTGGCTCAAAAAGATCAATGCAGATTCTATCGGGATGTATGCAAAATGGCAAAAACTGCGGATCATGCAGCGGCAAAAAATGGCGCACGCTTCCCTGCTGGAAGAACTGATGAGCAGGAAAAAGTTATCCATCTTGGGAGGGATCTATTGGGGCGAACAAACCTACAACTGGTCGAACAATGAAATAGCGACTACGGTGCTGGCCTTTAAAGTGCTGAAGGAAGAACCCGGTTTTGAAAGGTCGACAGGTGGTATCATCCAGTATTTTTTAGAAAGGAGAAGAAGCGGCTATTGGGCAAATACGGTAGAGTCGGCAAGTATCGTTGGCGCCATTTTGCAGGATGCGCTGGATACCCGGACTGATATAACAAAACCAGCGATAGTAAGTGTTTCAGGAGACACGGTGTTTAACATCAACAAATTTCCTTTTGAGATCAAATGGCGGAATACAGGTATCAGGAATCTGAATTTTGATAAACGGGGCGGCGGAATAGTTTATCTCACCGCTTATCAAAAAATGTTTGTAGCTGATCCGCTACCAGTGACAGATAATTTTATCATCAACACTTATTTCCTTAAGAACGGACAAAAGCAACAGGTAATAAAATCCGGCGAGAAAATAAAAATGGTGGTGGAAGTGAATGTGCTCAAAGAATCGGAATATGTGATGCTGGAAGTGCCGATACCGGCGGGTTGTATCTATTCGGACAAAAATGACCAGAACTGGTATGAATATCGGGAAGCCTCCAAAGACAAAGTGATGATCTTTAAAGAATTTTTAGGCAAGGGCATTCAAACATTTGAAATAGAACTGGCGCCGAGATATAATGGGGTATACAATATCAATCCGGCCAAAGCGGAGCTGATGTATTATCCTACATTTTTTGGAAGGAATGAAATGAAAAAAGTGAATATCAAACCTTAAAGAAAACAGGAGTAATAAAAAACGGGCCGTGATGAACAGCCCGTTTTTTATTGAATAAATTTTGTCAAACGATCAGGTGAGGAATAAACCTGCTTTTATTATCTGTGATGAGGCTTTTTGCTTCGCGGATACCCATTCCTGCCGGTTCCTGTCCGATCACCCAGCTGCCGATGACAGGGAAGTTGTCATCAAAATCAGGTAGTTCGAATAGTTCCTGGTAGATGAAACCTTCTTCACCATATTCGCCGTCGCTTTTTTCGATAGTGCCATAATGTTTCACCACTTCTATGTTGGCACCTTCTCTCGAAAGGATCGGTTTTTTTACATAATCCTTCATGCCGTTGTTCTCAAAATAAGCGGGCAGGAGGTATTCGTTGTTGGGAAATAGTTCCCATAATACCGGTAGTATCGCCTTATTCGACAGGATCATTTTCCACGCAGGTTCAATCCAGAAAGCCTGGTTACTGTCGGCTAAAATATTTTTACCAAAACTTTCATTCGCCAGCCATTCCCAAGGATAGAGTTTGAAAATATTGGTGATGGATTCGTTTTCCATGTCTACAAACTGCGAGGTTTCTGCTTCCCAGCCAATATCGTCGATGAATACAAGTTTGGTGTCAAGTCCTCCCTGGATGGCACAATCCCGCATATACTCGTTGTTGGTAAGGTCTTCGAGCGTTTCTTTGAGGCAGGTGAAATGCAGCTTGCCGGGGTTGAGGTATACTTTAAGATACTTCCAGTAAGCGATCAGCTTTTCATGAATGCTGTTGAACTGATCTTTGCTTTTGTCAAAGTCCTGCAGCCAGAACCATTGTACGATACCGGCTTCATACAAACTCGTAGGCGTATCGGCATTGAACTCCAGTAATTTCACCTGGCCGTTTTTAAAGCAAAGGTCGAAGCGTCCATAGATGGCAGGATGATCATCGTTCCAGGTTTTTTCAATGTATGGAATAAATTCCTGCGGAATGTGAAACTTCGGATACAACTTGTTGTCGATCACGTGTTGCACTGCTTCGAGGCACATTTCCCAGAGGGCTGTGGTAGCTTTTTCGAGCTGGTCTATTTCACCGGAGGTGAATGTATAATAAGCAGATTCATCCCAGTAAGGCACATCGCTGGTATGAAAACCGAAGCCGAGTTTTTCTACGGCGCTTTGCCAGTGGTTGCGGGGAGTTGTATTGATGCGATTCATAAAATGTATGATGTGAGATGTATGATGTGTATTATCTAAGATCTATGATTTGGTGATGTATGATCTATGATCGGCTCCCTAACGAGGGAGGAGCATAGATCATACATCACCAGATCATACATCATAGATTATTATCCGCCTACACTATAGCCGCTTCTTCCAAATCCGCCCCTGGTTACGCTTCCTTTGAAACCATTGGAGCCGATGTTGGAACGCTGGGAAATGGCGCTGGAATAATATCCTGCCCTGGTATAATTTCCGTTGCTGTAATTGCCGTATGGGCGAAAGGCATAATACCATAGAGCAGCCGTTAGCAGGCCGTTTCCACCGTGGCCGTAATGGGTGCGGGTGTATGGAGCAGTGCTGTCGCCACGAACGTATGTTTTGCTCCCTTCTCCCCATTCGGGTTCTTTTTTCTTCTGATTGCAACTTGCCAAAGCTGCCGTGATGAGAATGAGCTTAACGGTACTACTTTTTTTCATTCGTTATTTTTTAAGTCAATAGTGAATAGCCAATAGTCAAATCTGCGAAGGTTTAAAGTGAATCCAAAGTATGTATATCCAGCGCTAATGGATAATCGATAAAAAATTAAGACCTCATATTTTCACTATTCACCATTGACCATTCACTATTTTATTGTAATAAATATTTCATAATCCTTTTTCACTGTTACCTTCTTCGTATCGCCGTCACTGTTTTCCGCTTCTTTGGTTTCCATGCCGAGCGCCGGTACAGTGTCGCGGTATTCTACATGTTTAAATTCGCTGTTGTGAACCCATACCGTGTGTTTGGTCAGCAGTATGTCGTGTGTACTGTCGAGGTGTTGAACGGTTACGGATGTTTCAACAGATCCGTTTTTATTTACAGCGTTGGTAATATCCTCATTGTCTTTTTTCTTACAGGCAGTAAACAATGCTATCGCAATGATCATCGGGCCGGATAATAAAAGAAGCTTATTTAGTTTCATCGTTGTTGTTTGTAAGTTGAAATTAAGAATGAATAATTAATAATGAATAATTCTTTCGGAGCGGTATGCTTCTTTAAATTAGAATCTCATTCGATCTAATTCTTAATTATTCATTCTTAATTATTAATTGTTTTCCGTTTTCTTCTGATCCATCATTTCCATCAACTTCATACCCAGCAAGCCATTGATGCCGCCATCGGTACCTGTACCACCGCCGATGAGGATATCAGGGATCACTTTTATCTGGCCTTTACCTATTTCTTCGGTGATCTTATATCTCGTAAAATTATCACCACCCATCGCTTTCACCTGCAGTTCGTAGGCTTCCGCGGTGCTTTTACCGATCGCCATGATCTTTTCCGCTTCTGCCAGACCGGTCTTGCTAATCTTTTCGGCATCGGCGCTGGCATTCAGTTTGGTGGCTTCGGCCTGCGCACCTGCCCTTGCTTTGGTCGCTTCCGCTTCAGCGTTCGCACGCATTTTGGTGGCAGTGGCTTCTGCGTCTACCTGCAATTTCAGGCTATTCGCGTCACCTTCCGCTTTTTTCACGGCTGCATCTGCGGTGCGTTGTGCGATCTCCACACTTTGCTGTGCCTTCACGATCTCTTTCTGCATATCCGCGATGGCGGTTTCTTTTTCCATTCCCTGACGTTTTTCCTGAGCCATACGCTGGGTGCTGTAGGTTTTTTCTTCTTCCTGGGCGATCTTACGGTCTGTAAGCGTTTTCATCAACGATTCCGGTGGAACGATATCTCCTATCAGGGTATCCACGGCATTCACGTTGTATTCATCCAGCACTGTTTTCATATTTTCCTTTGCCGCCTGCTGTCTTTCTTTACGCGTGCTTAAGAATGCGATCACATCGCTGTCCTGCGCCGAGTTACGGAAATAGTTGCCGATAGTGGGTTCCAATACCTGGCTCACCAGGTTGTTCATGCTACCAAAACGTGCGATCACTTTCGGCGCCTCATTGGCCGGGATATGTATGATCTGCGATACATCGAGATTGAACGGGAAACCATCCTGCGAACGAACCGTGATTGTAGAAAGATTTTTATCCAGCTGATGCGATTCGCTGCGGGTGTTGGCCCAGTTCAACACAAGGTTGGTGGTGGGTACAAGTTCCACTTTCATGATGTATTTATTGAAAGGATATTTGCCCGGCCCGTAAGGTTCCATCCATACACCGCGACTTCCTTTGCTCACGATATTACCATGTTTGAAGCTTTCGCCGGTGAGGTCTTTTCCATCCTGCCCGATGTAGGAGATCACCACGCCAACATACCCGATCGGAACATCCGTCATCGGCACTTCTTCAATCTGTATCGCCCATGGGTTGATGTTGTAACTACCAGCCAGTATGATGGAAGGCTGCAAACCACGGTTACCATCATTCTTCAGGAAAGTATCGAAATCCTGGAAGTTGTTATGGCCGTCGATATATTTACCGGCGATCTGTCCTGATTCGATGGGGTGCCCATCCAGCGAAGTAACGATCCCCACCATGTTCTCATGTATGATCACCATATCGGCGATCGTGATAGTGAAGGCATACGTGTTGATACGATAAGTACCTGCAGTGATGTAAGCAGTCTGGCGGCCTTTTTGCCCACCGTTTTCCAGAAATTTCTTAGCATCCTGGAAATTATCGCTGTCCACTTTTCGGCCGAGGATCGCACCTGTAGGGATCTCTGCACCATCATTCGAAAGTATCAACCCTATCTTACCTTCAGGAATAACGGCAAACGGTTGCATATCTACGCCGTATTGCCACGGCCACATGCCCCAGTAAAGTCCGGGTGCCAATGCCTGCGCCTGGAAACCAGCTTCGCCTTTGGTGGCGATGATCCTGCCATCCGGTAATTCGCGGTTGGCGCCAAAAAGCACGAATTTTTTAGTAACGAGCCCGATCCTGTTTTCCGGTACGATCACCATCCCGAAAAATACCCTCAATATGAATTTGTAAAAAATGAGTGATAACAGGATGACGATCACCCACCAGTACTGAGCCAATAATTGTTGTGTGTCCATTGTAGTGTTGATTTATTAGGGTTTGTTGAAATTGTGTTTGTTGCCGGATGCTGGTTGTTCCTTTTGATTGTTATTCGCTAATATCTTCGCTACGATATCCATTATCCATTATCCATTATCCATCATCGGCCTCCGGCCTTCCTCAAAGGAAATGATTTATCGTTGAATATAATCAATCGGTTGACCGCATGGAGAAACAATTTACCAAAAGGTAATTCTGCGTTGTTACAGCTGTAAGCGGAAGAGAAAATAGGAGGGTGGTTTTACTCTCTGGCGATAGTTAAAAAGCGCAGAAGCAATAAGATGGTACATTTGTCATGGGAGCCAGGCTCCGTTTAAATTTGAAGTGCTAAGGTATAGCGGGGGCGGATATTGTGCAATAAAATCGGAGTTGAGCGGGACTTGCGTTCATACGAATGGTAAAGTATGTGTGATGAACGGCAAGTAAGTCAATAGTGAATTGTGAATAGTCAAAGCTTGTTGTTTTATTCTGTGAATGGAGGTTGGATTATCTTGTTTATTATTGTTTTTTGTAAAAAAATGTTATCAAAATGTCATTACTTCATATTCCGTCGGAGAAAAAGAAGCTATCTAAAAAAGATGGCCCGCTCGAAAAAGAGACGAGGCGTTTCAACCGGCTGGTGAAAGAAATAGAGGAATTGCAAAAATCCAGCGAACAGCATAAAGCGGAGGACGAGTTGTACCACAAACTTTTCCTCGAAAAAGTTCATCCGATGCTGATAGATGTGTCTAAAGCCCAGGTGAAATTTATCGCTAAACTGGAAAAGATATTTTATGCTGAAAAATTTCCGAAAAACGTTGAACGTGATTTTATCGAATTTGCCATACCCATTTTGCAGGATGCCGCTATTTATTCCGATGAGGCGAAAACAATGCTGGGTAATTATTTGCAATGGCAGGCATCGTTGGTTTCGAAGCAGGAGAAGCATCCTGTAGCTGCGCAGCCTGAATCAGAAGATGAACTACCACAGGGAGATATCATCAACGAAGAGGAAACTGAATATAAAAATATCCCTGACCTGGATAAAAAATCGGTAACGGAACTCTACAAAGAACTGGCAAAACAGGTACATCCCGATCTGGAACGCGATGAAACATTGCGGCAGCAAAAAGAACAATTGATGACAGCGCTCATTGAAGCCAAAAACAAAGAAGATATTTATTCGATGCTGATCATCCGTCAAAAAGCCGCGGAAATAAACAAAGAAGAAGGTCCGGAAAATCCTTACACATTACAGCTTTTGAAAAAATACAATGCTTCGCTCAAAAAGAAGCTGGAAGGGATAAAAAGAGAAATTCAGCAATCGGTTTTTTCCAGCTTTCATTCCAAAGAAGAATTTTTTGCCCATGGCAAAAAGAAACAAACGGTGGAAACCCGAATCCACCTTCAGCAAAAAAATCTGAAAGAACTTCAGGATAATCTTGAGGAAAATACCCGTATCATCCGGAACGGCCAACAACTCAAACAACTGCTGAATCAATAAAAAAAGCGGCTCCAGGAGCCGCTTTCAAATTGCTGATCTTATGAACCTGCTAAAAACATAAAACCTTCGAAGGTTTCACCATTGACTATTGACCATTGACTACCACCCTCACGCCTTCGCTGTGGCTGCTGAATTCCGGTGCATACATGCTTTGGATAGTAGTAACGCCATTGCTGAAATTACCTGCATGCGTTACAAACATCGGGTATTCGAACACGTAAGTGCCACGGGCCAGCCAGCTGAAAAAGAAATTCGTGCTGGCGTCTTTGGTACTTTCGTAATACCCTAGTCCGCCCTGGTATTTGTAGCTGCTGATCACGTTCACGGGTTCCATACAAGCCGCACGCATATCTTTCATGTGGATGTATTCCATATCCCTGTCGGCACGCAATTCTATCCTTACTTTTATTTTGTCGCCGATCTTCAGTTCATCGCCATCTTTCAATGCTACCAGCACAGGGCCTTTATCGGAATTTCGTTCGATGAATAATTTTTTATTCAGCTTCAAGGGCGTTTCAGCAGAAGTGATCTTATCGAGGTCTTCAAAGTACTGCCAGTAAACGGCACCCCATGATGTGCTGCTGCCGGTTGGATTCTTAACTGGTTTTACTGAAACAGTTATATTGCCCATTCCCTGCTGCACTTTACTGCCTTCAATTGTTTTTTTGAAATAACCTGTTCCGGCTTCTGTTTTATCATTGGTGCTTTTGATCACTGTATTACCAAGATTGATGGTGACTTCTTTTTCTTCCGCAAGCCAGTTGCTGCCATTGAGCAATAGGGCATAACACGCTTCAGCAGTCGCTTTCGTTGTTTTCCAGTTTTGCGTTTGCTTTTGCTTCAGCAACCATGTTTTGAGATCATCCACCGTTGCGGTATTTTTTTCGATATCGCTAAATGCTTCTATCATCATCGCCTGGCTTTCAACAGGCGCCTGGTACCAGTAATAACCGCCGGTGGTGAACTCTTTGAAATACATACCCATTTCATCTTTATAGATCGCATTCTCTTTCAACGATCTGATGATGGCCTGAGGAGTTTTTGTATCGTTGGTACGGTGCAATGCCAGCGCGATCATCGCCTGCATGTATTTGCTGTTGCTCAGCCAGTATTTCTGCGCCTGCCCGTAATAATATTTGTAAGCGGTACTTGCATTGGCGCTTACCTTACTTTCCGGGAAGAAGCTGCGCATATACAAATATTGGATAGCGGTAGAGGACAAATTGTTTTTACTGAGGTCCGTTCTGTATTTCAAAAGATTGTCGTAATCTTCTTTCAACCTTGCATCGAGGTAAGGCAATGCCTTGTCGACAATCGCTTTGAGGCTGTTGTAATCGTCATTGCTCAATGCATTCAGTTTGCGCAGATGGCCAATGCCCGTTGTGATGTATTGTGTGATGTAACGGTCATCCGGCCCACCCTTGAACCAGGTGAAGCCTCCATTGCTGCTCTGCATTTCTCTGAGCTTATTGAGTGTAGAAGTTTTTTCTTTTGCCAGGCGGACCATGTCGAAAAGTATCCCGATATTTTTCTTCTGATCACTTTCATTTTTCGCCTGTAATACCCATGGCGTTTCCTGCAATAAAGCAGATTTCAATTCTTCGTTTTTCTGAAGATTACTCATCAGTGCAGCGGTATCAATTGTTTTCCATTGTTCAAAAATTGCCCTGATCTTCGGTGTACTATTGCTGATATAAGCAGCCAGCACATTGGAATAATAACGGTTGAAATTTTGTTCTGCACATTCATACGGATATTCCATCAGGTAAGGCAATGCCTGCACTGCGTACCAGGCTGGGTTGCTGGTATACTCTACCGTTAGTGCATGATTGGTGAGTGAACCGCTGTTGGCGCTGTTCAGTAATTTTTCAAATTTGAAATTTTTGCTGTTGGTATTGCGCATGTTCAATGGCAAAGTTTCCGTCACCAGCATGCGGTTGGTCAGTACCGGCAATGCGGCTTCTTCGCCATCGCTGAAACTGCCATCTTTGGACATCGCTTTGATGCGGTATTGCAAAGCGCTGTTGAAACTGATCGGAATCCCCACCGGGAATTTTACCGAAACACTTTGCCCGGCTGCAACAGTAAAATATTGGTTCGGGAACACATTCTTGAACCAGCCATCTACCGGCTTGTTGGTGGCCGCGTCAAAAAGTTCGAGCTGTGCGGTACCGGTAATTTCTTTATCGCTCAGGTTGACCACTTTTGCGGAAAATTCTATTTCATCGCCTTCACGTAAAAACCTGGGGGCATTCGGCTGCACCATCAACGGCTTTTGGGTGATCACAGTTTTTTCTGCAAAACCTCCCGCCAGTTCTTTGGTGTGCGCCAGGCTCATCAGTTTCCATGTCGTCAATGCTTCCGGAATGGTGAAAGAAAATTCCACGTTTCCATTGGCATCTGTTTTAAGGTCGGGAAAGAAGAAAGCGGTTTCGTTGAAGTTTTTGCGAATGGATACATTATTATTATTTGATGCAGTTTGAGCCGGAGTAGCTTCATTTGCAAATGTATCTGCCCATTGACTAACTGTTTTATCATCGGTACGACCGACCGATTTTTTAGAAACCTCTTTTTCCTCCAGCATCATTTCATCTCTTGCTACCATCGGCGCAGCAGAAGGCATAGTAGCTTTGGCAGCACCAGAAGCCATTCCTCTACTCATTATCCTGATATCACCACCATAATATATTTCACTCCAGCCATCGTTTAATAACTGATCGTAATATCTTTCTGGAACTTGTTTGTAATTATACGAAAGCGTATTTCTCTCCTGGGAGTTTATCTGTACAAAACTATTGGCCGTCCAGTAAATGCTTTTGCCAATCCCCGGCCAGATCGAAGACAGCGATTGCCAGCTGTGGGGTTTAAACTGGTCCAGCGATGCATCATACATGCTGATCAATGCTTCAGCGGCAACTTTGTCGGATTTATTCCCGGCAATTTTGATTTTCCATTTCTCCTCGCTTCCCGGCAATAGCTTATCACGGAAAGTTTCATAAGTGATCGTAAGTTCTTTATTGTTCCATGGCACGGAGAGATATTGGGAGCCCTGGTAAACACGGTTGTTTTTTACAAACAGGTAATTCATATAAAGCCCTCCACGATCATTTTCGGCCACCGCTATCTTTTTAGCATAATTTGCCGCAGGCGAAAGGAAAATATAATTCAGTTCAGCCGGTTGGGCCGGTCGCAGGATATTCTGCACCATCCAGATATTGTCAAAACCGGTTTTGATGGAATAATTAAATTCCTTCCCCGGCTCTGCAGATGTTTCCTGAACGGATACAAAAACAGGATCGGTTATTTTTCCATCTTTCGCTTTCAGCTGAATGAATTTTTCAGCTTTCACGGCTTCGCCGAATTTGTCGGTGGTGGTCACCGTTATCTTATACCAGCCGGCAGCGATTGCTCCGCGTTGCATGGCAAATGCAGAACTGGCGGTAGTGGTATCTGTTTTTTCAAACACCGTGGCACCCACCGGCCATTTGCTTACCTGGTCTTCATCGTTGTAAACATCATACGGGAAGTTTTTAACATATTCTTCTTTACTCATCACAAACTGATCTGGTTTTTCCCAATAGCGGCTGCGGAATATCCTTCCGGGTGCCTGCAGCTTTTGTATGACTACACGAACAGTAGCTTTTTCAAACAGGCCATTGATGTTTGTGCTGGCAATTCTCAGGTCTTTCAGGCTGTCTGCTAGAATATTATCGGGTGTGTTGATGTTCAACTGCAATGCCTGGTAAGAAACCGCGACCGATGTTGTGGCGCTTCTTGTTTCGCCATTGATATCTGTGATGTCCGCACTTACATCATAATAAAATACGGGCTGATTTTTTTTGTCCGCTGTTTCATCGGGTATGGCTTTGAATGTCACTTTGAAGGAGCCATCAGCCGCCGTTACAGTTTCGCCGTTCGTGATCTCCATTTGTTCACGGGTTCCCTGCGGAAAATAAGGCCTGTACCAGCCATACCAGATCGGGTATTGGATCCGGCGTACTACGCGATATTTTACCGATGCGCCATCGATGTTGTTGCCTGCATAGGCTTTTGCGTTACCCGTTACCGTTATGCTGTCGTTGACCCTGTAAGAACCTTCAGGTTTTTTTATTTCTGTAAAGAATTTCGGGCGTTTGTATTCTTCCACGCTGAAGTACTGCTGCGAATTGGTAGCGCTGTCGTATAAGCTGAATTGCCCGTTGAGCAGCCCTTCCGGAAGTTTGAAGCTTCCGTTGTAAGATCCATATTCATTGGTGGTGACTTTTACCGATCCGGCTTTCTGTCCGTTTACATCACGGAAAATAACGGTAGTGTTAAGTTTGGTGAGGATATCGTTTTTACGGCCATCAGCGCTTGTTCTCAGTGCGATGCCTTTGAAAAAAACAGTTTGGCCCGGGCGGTAAATGCTCCTGTCGGTAAACAAAAATGTCTTTTTTGTTTCTTTTGTTTCGTAGCTGCTGTAATTATACGAGTAGTAGCTGTCATCTGTAAATAACTCATCATTTTTGTATTTCACCTGCATGAAATAATTATAACTGTCAGCTGGTTTTGTTTTGTCTGTTTTGATATAACCGTTCTTATCAGTTACATATTTATTCATTTTTATTTCCTCGTTGGTCCGGGAAGTGTAATTGTAATTTCGTTTCCAGAGTTGTACTTCGGCATTGGCAAGGGGCGTACCGGTATTCCTGTCGAGCACATATAGTTCATCCTGGTTATTGCTCACAGGGCTGATATTACTTACATAAGTGATCTGCCGGGCGAGTAAATTATTGCTGGTGGAAAAATCCGGGGTGATGCTTGCCAGAATTATATATATGCCCTGCGGTAAACCATCTGCTTTTATTTCCGTAGCATGCAACTGGTAATCCTTTTGATCAGGGAGGCTCAGTTCCCAGCTTTTTACCGGTTTTAACTTCGGCATGGCCGCCCACAACTGATCGTATTCTTTTTTCTCCAATGATTTCAGCTCTTCACGACTGGTTTTGATCACCCTGATATAGATCTTGTCGATATTGCGATAACTCAACAGGTTCCTGAAAGGCTCGTTGATTACATTCACTTTTTCGGTAGAAATATCCAGCGCGGGCTGCCTGATCTGTATCAGCATGTTTTGTGCATTCAATGCACCCGTAGAACCAGGATATTTGCTGATAATCTCATCGCAGAGTTCTTTCGCTTTTTTAATGTCAAACTGTTTGCCTGGCTGGGTAAGCCGGTTGTATTCATTGCCGTTTGCAAGATAAATACCGGCCCGCAGATACATCGCTTCTGCAGCCCAGGGGCTGCTGCTGTATTGGGTTTCTATCTGGCGAAGGCTTTCTTCGTACAATTTATCCTTATTGGTGAAAATACCATGATCATTTACAAATGCCAGTCTTTTCAGATCGGCATCTATCAACGCATCAGGTTTTGCGTCATCAAGATGGAATTTCAGAATATCCTGCAGGAGTGTTATGGCATGCTGATACAATGAAGCTGTATCCTTACTGTTGAAATTTGATGCTACAAATATTTTTGCCGGGGCAAACATTTTTTCATCGTTCAGAATGAATTTATAGGAAGGGTTGGTAACATCATTTTCTGTGCTCATGAAATAATCCAGCGCACGGTGTGCCAGAAAATCATACAGGGTAGGGCGTAATTCGCGGCTATTTTTCCCGGGGGTGATGATGGCATCAAGACCGTTGAGTTTATTGGCTTTAAGCAATGCATCATTTTTTAAGGATGCTTCATATAAAGCCGTGATCCTTTCATTCAGTTTTTTCAGGCTCCAGGTAGCGATATCTGTCGCCAGTTCTTTTTGTTCGGAAGTTTCGGCGATGGCGGTACGTTGATAAAACCTGTACCGGTTCCTTTGTTTGTAATTCCAGAAAAGTTGTGCCTGCATGCTTTGCAGGATATTTTTTGCGGGGGCTTTCGTTTTCGCGATCAGTGTATCTACATAGAAGATATTATTTTCCCGGTTGTCTTCCTCCACCATGTTGCGGTATTTCATCTGGTACATGGCAGATTTTATCTGCTGTGCTTCGTTGTTGGCAGAAACTGCTTTATCGAAGATGATGACCACCTGTTCCAACGCGGATTTGGTCAATCCTTTTTTCTCCAGCTCTGCCACTTTCTTCCACTCCGTGGAATAATCGTTATTGTTTTGTGCCTGCACGTATAGGATGTTTATCAGAAATAATAATAGGGTTGAGGCGATTTTTTTGAAACTCATCTGATGCGATTTAAATATGAATACAAGTTACGGTTTATTGATATAAACGCTGCTTTACTGCAAGCGTTGTACCATAGATGGTGCACGGGGTTGATTTACACAAGGATGCGGATATTTTTTTCATTAACTTTTTTTTAGCTAAACCGGATTTTACTTTTTTCAACTGGCCTGCTCTATGGATTAAACAAGCAACTTTTTTTTAAATTAAAACTTAGCAAAATGAAAAAAATCTTTACACTCTTAGCAGCAACTTTTTTATCCGTTTCATTATTTGCTTTTCCGAATAAAACAAAGCTCACAATAAGCACAAACAGTAAAAAAGCGGTAACCATTTTGGTGGATGGCAGAAATTATTCCGACAGGCAAAATGATGATATCGTAGTAAAAAACCTGGCGGTCGGTTCGCACAATATCAAAGTATACCAACAGGCAAGCAATAGCTGGTTCAACAAGAAGAATGAGCTGATCTACGATGGTAATGTATATGTAAAACCACAATCTCACACCATCGTTTCCATCAGCAGGAATGGCAAAGCAGTAGTTACAGAAAGGCCGATGACAAGCTTCGATTATCCTTCCAATGGACAGAACGGTGGCTGGAACTACAACCACCCGAAAGCTATGAACGACAGGGGTTTTGATCAGCTGAGGTACACTGTCAACAACACCCGTTTTGAAAACAGCAAACTTGCAGTAGCAAAAGAAGCGATCAGCCAGAATTATTTCGTTGCCGACCAGGTAAGAGAAATGCTTGAATCTTTCAGCTACGAAAGCAGCAAGCTGGAAATTGCAAAATACATGTACGACCGTACGCTTGATAAAGAAAACTTCTATGTTGTGATGAATGGCCTCAACTACAGTTCAAGTAAAGACGAATTGTCGAGGTTCATCCGCAACGCGAGATAAAAATAAGTTTTGGTGGCTATACTTTAAAGGGGTTGAAACGTGGGTTTCGCCCCTTAATCACAGATTAAAAGGATTACTCAGATTTCGCAGATTTCAACTTAAAGATAGAAATGCTTTTCATGGTTGAAATTTCTCTCATAATTGGAATTTAAAGGTAGATAGTAAAACAAAGCCCGCAATAAGTATTGCGGGCTTTAAATTTATAGACGTAATCTGCGTAATCTGTTTAAATCATTTTAAATCAGCGATTGCTTCAGCCATTGTTTTACCAATATCGGCAGGGCTTGCCACCACGTGGATACCACATTCGGCCATGATCTTCATTTTTGCAGCAGCAGTATCATCCGCTCCGCCTACGATAGCGCCGGCGTGGCCCATACGGCGTCCCGGAGGCGCTGTCTGGCCTGCGATGAACCCTACAACCGGTTTTTTGTTGCCGGTACTTTGTACGTAGCGGGCAGCTTCAGCTTCCATTCCGCCACCAATTTCGCCGATCATTACGATCGCGTCAGTTTCGTCATCGTTCATCAGCAATTCAACCGCTTCTTTGGTAGTGGTGCCAATGATAGGATCACCACCGATACCGATAGCAGTAGAAATGCCCAATCCGGCTTTCGCTACCTGGTCAGCAGCTTCATATGTAAGGGTACCGCTTTTGCTCACGATACCGATCCTTCCTTTTTTGAAGATAAAGCCAGGCATGATACCTACTTTACATTCTTCAGCAGTGATAACACCCGGGCAGTTCGGCCCGATCAGCCTTGTGTTGGTGTCTTTCAGGTAATCTTTCGCTTTCACCATATCCGATACCGGGATACCTTCGGTAATGCACACCACCAGGGCGATACCTGCATCAGCAGCTTCCATGATAGCATCGGCTGCAAAAGCCGGTGGTACAAATATGATACTAACGTTAGCGCCTGTTTGCTTTACCGCGTCGGCAACTGTATTAAATACGGGTTTTTCCAGGTGTGTAGTGCCGCCTTTGTTGGGAGTAACACCACCTACCACGTTTGTTCCGTATTCGATCATCTGCGTAGCATGAAAAGTACCTTCCGTACCGGTAAAACCCTGTACGATCACTTTTGAATCTTTATTCACCAAAACTGCCATAAATAGTATGTGTTTAGAATTAAGAAAACGGGACTTTCCCGAAATTGCCGCAAAGATAGTGGATAATGGATAATGGATAACTGAATAATGGATAATGTTTTCTCATCAGTAGGTCATAGCTGTAACGGAAGAACTCACCCGTATAATACATTATCCATTAAGGCATTATCCATTACCGCGTACTTCCAATAAAAAAGGCCCCGCTGTTATGCGGGGCCGGTTCTTAAAAATGGTTGATTACTTCAGGTCTTTCTTTATTTCTGCTGCTTTATCTTCCACTTTAGCGGCAACGTTTGCGGCAGCGTCTTTCACATCGTCTTTCACTTCTTTTGCCTTATCGGCAGCATTGTCTATTGCCCTGTCGGCATCGTCTTTGCCGGTAGCTTTATCCCAGAGTTCTTCGGCTTTGTCTTTCGCGTCACCGGCTTTTTCTTTGGTTTTGTCCCAGAGATCGCCTGCTGTGTCTTTTGTTTTATCCCAGGCATCTTCTGCCTTGTCTTCTACCTTATCCCAAACATCTTCCGCTTTATCCTTCAAATTGTTGAATTTTTCTTTGGTTTTATCCATGAAACTCTTTTCTTCTTCCGGAATTCCTGTATTCTTGATTTCTTCTGACATGATCGTTATTTTTAGATGATTAAATAAATTCCAGATAAATAATTGAAAAAAGTATGCCAAAAGTTAAGGGTAATAATTCCTCAGTTAAAAGCTTATGAATCAAAATCGCAATATAAAAGCTGGTAAATAAGGAACGACCAATAGCGGGTAATAAACAACCACTTGTAAAGCATATTCGTGTAATAGCTTAATTCGTGGAACCGGTGTAAAAAAAATTGGGACCAAGATAGAAATCTAGTCCCGCTTTAAAATCCAATATCCTATGAAAAACCGATGTAAACCTAGCTTTTAATCCTGATATAACAAGTACTAATCGCCAAACAGTAAGTTAAAGTAGACGAACGGTGTATTTGGATAGTTTTTGGCATAAATGCCTTAGTTTTATGACTTGAATGAAGAGCCTCTTGACCTACATAATCGCGGATGACGACCCGGTATACCGGGAACTTACACAGATGCACCTTGAACTGGTGCCCAACCTGCAATGCCTGGCCGCCTGTGAGAATGCTATAGAAGCCAGCGCTGCTTTACAACAGCATCAGCCCGACCTCCTTATACTGGATGTGGAAATGCCCGGCCTTACAGGCATACAACTGGCAAAAAGCCTTACCAAGCTTCCCCTGATCATATTCATCAGTTCGCATGCGCATTATGCCGCCGATGCTTTTGATGTGGATGCGATCGATTACCTGGTAAAACCTGCCGCCCCCGAGCGGCTGATACGTGCGGTAGAAAAAGCCCGTAACCTGATGGAGCTCAAAAATAACATTGCCCCTAACGAAGGTTTTAAGGCCGGCAGCAGCGATTCATTTTTCATCAAGGAAAAAAATGCATTCGTAAGGATCAATTATTCTGATGTGCTTTACATACAATCGTTGGGTGATTTTGTAAATATTTTTCTGGGTAACGGGGATAAGAAAATTGCCCTGGTAAGCCTGAAAAACCTTGAACAACAGCTTCCCTCCGAACATTTTGTAAGGATATCCAGAACGCACATGGTCAATAAACATAAGATCACTTCAGTGGAAACCGGCACGGTGATGCTCGATAAACTGCAATTGCAGGTGGGCAAAACCTACAATGAAACCGTTATCCAATCCGTAGTGGGTGATGCCGCGGTAAAACGATTCATATAAAATTACAGCGACGGATGAAATACTGTTTACTGATTTTCCTTTTATTACCCTTTACCTTACCGGCACAGCGCCGTGCGCCTGTTGACAGTCTTCTCCGTGCGGCAGATACCGAAACATCTGATAGCGCACTGCTGATCATTTACCAGCAACTCGGTAGTTACTACCAGGATAATAATGCCGGCAAAGCCATCGAATTTTTTGAAAAAGAAAATGCGCTCGCCAAACACTTGAACTGGCCGCTTAAGATCGGGAATAGTTTCTACGACCTCGGGTATACTTACCTCCTGATGTCGGATTTCAACAAGTCGCTTTACAATTACCAGCAATCATCTGTGTATTACGAGCAATTGAAAGACGATTACCGGCTTTCGAATGCGTATATGTCTATCGGAAATGTTTATTTCCAAAATAATGATTTCAAACATGTAGATGAGTATTATGATAAGGCGGAATACCTGATCCTCCGAATGAAAGACAGCGGCCAGCTGAACAGCCTGTACGATTCCCGCGGGGTGAATTACGACCGGGCCGGAAAATTTGATTCGGCGGAGATCTGGCTCAAGCGTGCATACCTCATCGCACGGCTGATCAAGGCGGAAGATTACGCGATGAATTCTTTGTCGAACCTCTCGCTTACTTACAAACACATGAACCGTACGGATGAAGCGTTGCGTGGTTTCGATACGGTACTGACCTATTATCTCAAAACGAATGCGCCGAAAGATTACCTGTCGGCCATCTACAACAATATTGCTTCGGCCAATGCCCAGGCGGGACGGATACCACAGGCGCTCGAAGCCTTCAATAAAAGTATCGAGATCGGTAAAGCGGCTGGTGTAACTGCCGTGGTGATGGAAAACTACAGGAACATGTCGGATATGTTTGGGAACATCCGGGATTTTGAAAAACAATCCATCTACCTGAAAAAATATTACCACCTGAAGGACAGCATTTTTACAGTGGATAATAAAAATGCGCTTACCGAACTGGAAGCTACTTATAAGGTAGATAAAAAGAACCTCGAGCTGGTGAAAAAAGATGCGGAAGTATCGCGTCAAAAAAATCAGCGGAATATATTCTTCATTATTGCACTCGCCATCTTCGGAATATTGGGCGCACTCGCTTATTTCTATAGCCGGATAAAAAATAAAAATGCGTTGCTGCAGCAGCAAAATATCCAGATCAATGAGCAGAAGAATGAGTTGCAGACATTGAACCAGGTGAAGGACCGCCTGTTCAGCATCATCAGCCACGATCTGCGTAATCCGTTGGTGACGCTTCGTTCGTACCTGGCGTTGGCCGATAATGATGCGATCGCCCCGGAAAAAAAGCAGCAATTCAAATTGCAGACGATGAACGCGGTTTCGCAAACCGGCGATATGCTGGATAACCTGTTGGCCTGGGCAAATGTGCAGATCAAGAACACAAAAGCCAGCGTGGTTCCTGTCAGTATCCCTGATCTGGTGGAAGATATGTTAAGTAATGTGGCGGCGCAATCTTTTCAAAAGCAATTATCCATACAAAAAGATATACAGGTAAATATGGTGCCCGGCGATTACGATATTCTTTCCATCGCTTTGCGCAACCTGCTCACCAATGCCATCAAGTATAGCGATGAGAAAAAGACAATCAATGTACTGGCTACCCGCGATGAAAAAAATAATTTTATAACTGTACAAGATGAAGGGGTAGGGCTTACAGCCGAGCAGATCAATAGTATCTTGTCTAACCAGAATGATACCACCAAAGGCACCAAAGGTGAAAAAGGAAGCGGCCTTGGGTTATTCCTGGTGAGAGAACTGTTACAAAAAATAAATGCTACGCTTAAGATTGAAAGCGAGCCGGGGAAGGGTAGTAGCTTTGTTATTGTGTTGCCTGTTTTGTAAGCTCAGCCCGTGTTCTCGCCGTTTAGCTGTTTTCTCGCCGTTGTTGGTGTTTCTAGCCTTTGTTGATGTAATCACCAACAACTTTGTAGCCTTTCGCCTTTGTTGGGTGTTATCACCCACAACTTTTATCGCAGTTGTTGAGTGCTGTCCGAGAACGGCGAGAAAATTCCTGACCCCAATTTATCCCCTGTATACCGCCATATCCGGGTGATCCGGATGAACGATCAGTTCCTGGCGCTGCGGATGTATCAATACATCCATTTCTTCCAAAGGTATGGCGCCTAATAAGGGTTCGCTGTTACCGGGAAGAACCACGGCACTACACGTAGCCGTTCGATTAGCGAACTTTACCATCAATGGCCCGACAATATCAAATTCACCCACAGTCTCATCCGCCATCCGTATTTTTCTTTTTTCTATGAAAGGCAGATCAAGCACTGCCTGAATATTCTCGTTAATAACCATCATGTACGCACCAGTATCTACCAATATATTTACATGTATCCTCTTTATTTCATCTTCACCAATAAGATGCCGCTTGGCATCAAGTATATCAAGTGCATTTATCAATTCTATATCCGCATAAACATAGCCCATAAAAATATTTTTTTGACGAAGTAAATGTAGAGATAATAAAAATGAGCGCCTATAAAAGACACTCATTTTTATTTAGTTTAACTGTAAGAAAGTTCAAAAGGTTTAAAAGTTCAAAAGGTTCAAAAAGTCAGCATTTTTACGACATGCATTTAACCTTTTGAACCTTTTGAACTTTTAAACCTTTATCGCCGTTGTTTATCGCCGTTGTTGCTGTTATCATAAACAACTTTCCCCGGAATTTTCTCCTGATAAAGTATGCAGCGTTCCATTTTTAAACATGGGGAAAAAGTCAGAGTTCGGGGTTTTAATATGGACAGGCCAGGTGAAATTTCTGTGATGTTGTTGGTGAAAACACCAACAACGGCAATAAATGCATTAACCTTTTGAACCTCCTGAACTTTTGAACCTTTTGAACCTTTAAACCTTTTGAACTTTTAAAACCTTTGCGCCTTTGCGTGAAACGTCCTTTTTACAATTATTTTATCCTCTGCTTTAATCTTTTCTACGCCAAACCAGTCGTAGCAAAAATTTTATTTTATGCGAAGCAAATATCTTTTCGCAGCATTGGTAACCATGTTACTAACGACTGCCTATGCAGAAGCCCAAACCATCATAGTACCCGGACGCGGGGGATATTACCGCCAGCGGCCACGGCGGATGGTAAAGCCAAGGCCACAGAACATGCGCCAACAACCACAACTCCCCAAATTTGAACCTACCGTAAACCTTTCCTTCGGCTACGGTTTCCCCAACCTCGACAAAGATTATCTACCGGAATATTACAATGCTTACAGCGGAAGCGTGAACCAGACGGGGCCTGTTACCGGCTCTATCGATTACCATTTCAGCCGCAATATGAGTATAGGCGCTACCGTGATGTATGGAAAAGTGAGTGCGCCATATTATTATGGTAGCAATAATACGTTCATCCCGGATTTTAACGCAAAGCTCGAAAGCTGGGCATTTATGCTGAACCTGAAAAGCTATATTCCCACAACAGGAAAAGTGAGCCCGTATTTCCGCGGCTCCATCGGGGTAAATACCTGGGATCAAACGTATACGGATGCAGGAGGGAGAAAACTCAATATGCCGGAAGTGGATCTACCCGACCTGGCCTACCAGGTGGGTGTGGGCGCAGAATTCAAACTATCAAAAAATGCCGGATTTTTTGCCGAGGCGGGGTACGGGAAATATATTTTGCATGGGGGATTGATGTTTAAGTTTTAGCGGTTTCCCGCAAGGTTCTAAAGAATAAATACAAAAGGCGCACGGATGATTAACCGTAGCGCCTTTTGTATTTATTCTTAGCGAGCCTGTGCCGTTGTTGGTGTTATCACCAACAACATACTCAATATGATCACTCTTCTGGGAAATTTAGCATACGGAGATGGATAACTTCAACATGCTACTCATTTCGCTGTATGAATCATTATTAGAAAAAGTTGGGAGGTTGTTGGTGATAACACTCAACAACGGCGAAAAAAACACCAACAACGGCAAAAAAAAGTTCAAAAGGTTCAAGAAGTCAGCATTTTTTACGAAATGCATTAACCTTTTGAACCTCTTGAACTTTTAAACCTTTTAAACCTTTATGCTCCCTGTCCGTGACAGTTCTTATATTTTTTTCCGCTTCCGCAAGGGCAAGGGTCGTTGCGGCCGATTTTTGGTTCCACACGAACCGGTTCTTGTTTTACCGGTGTGGAAGGGTCAAAATAATCCCTTTCATTGGCGGCATAATCATCCCCTGCTGCATCAATCTCAGCCTTGTTCACATTCATCTTGCTCATATCGGTTTTCTCTTCCCTACCTTCTTTGATACGCTGGTTGCTGGATGGCTCCATCGGTATGGCAGCATGGCTCAGGAAACTCACGATATCCTTGTTCACCTGGTCATCCATCTGCTTGAACGCCTGGAATGCTTCGATCTTGTAGATCACCAGCGGATCCTTCTGTTCGTAACCCGCTGTCTGTACACTATGGCGCAGGTCATCCATCGAACGGAGATGTTCTTTCCAGGCATCATCTATCAATGTAAGGGTAATGCCACGTTCCAATGCATTGCCCAGCTCGGCGCCATCCGTTTCAAGATATTTATCCAGGTTGGCCAGCGCCATCACACCCTTTTTGCCATCGGTGAAAGGAACCTGTACATTTTGTATATGGTTACCCTGCTCCTTGCGGATGTTGGTGATGATAGGTTTGGTTTGCTCCGCAATCGCCACTTTTTTCCTGCTGTAATGCGTGATGGCTTCGGTATACAATTGCTCGGTGAGTGTATTTACATTTCCTCTGTTGAGGTCGTCGGCAGTGATGGCTGTATCGATACCAAAATTCATGATGGCAGCCAGTTTGAAGCCTTCGTGATCGCTTCCTTCCTTGAAAGAATTGATCAGCCCTTCCGCTACTGAGTAGAAAGCGTTGTCAAGATCCAGCGCCAGCCTTTCCCCAAACAATGCGTGGTTACGTTTGCCGTATACCACATTACGTTGTTTGTTCATCACATCATCATATTCCAGCAAACGCTTACGGATGCCGAAGTTATTTTCTTCCACTTTTTTCTGCGCCCTTTCAATGCTCTTGGTGATCATGCTATGCTGGATCACTTCGCCTTCCTTGTAACCCATACGGTCCATCAGGCTGGCAATACGTTCGCTACCGAACATACGCATCAGATCGTCTTCCAATGCCACGAAGAAACTGGAAGTACCCGGATCACCCTGGCGACCGGCACGGCCACGCAACTGCCTGTCTACACGACGGCTTTCATGACGCTCTGTACCTATGATGGCCAAACCGCCCGCTTCTTTTACACCAGGCCCCAGCTTGATATCCGTACCACGACCAGCCATGTTGGTAGCAATGGTAACCGCTCCCGCAAAACCTGCTTCGGCTACTACCTGCGCTTCCTTACTGTGCTGTTTCGCATTGAGTACGTTGTGCGGGATATTTTTTTGTTTCAGCATCCTGCTCAGCAATTCACTCACTTCTACCGAAGTGGTACCCACCAGTGTGGGCCTGCCTGCCAGGCGCATTTTTTCTACTTCGTCAATAACCGCTTTATATTTTTCACGCTTGGTCTTGAACACCAGATCCTGCTCATCTTTACGGATAGCTTTTACATTGGTAGGGATGGAAACCACATCCAGTTTGTAAATGCTCCACAATTCCGCCGCTTCAGTTTCGGCAGTACCGGTCATACCGGCAAGTTTGTGGTACATCCTGAAATAATTCTGTAAAGTAACGGTGGCGTAAGTCTGGGTAGATGCTTCGATCTTCACGTTTTCTTTCGCTTCTATCGCCTGGTGCAACCCGTCGGAATACCTTCTTCCATCAAGGATACGCCCGGTTTGTTCATCCACGATCTTCACCGCTTCGTCCATCACCACGTATTCTACATCTTTATCGAATAAAGTATAGGCTTTCAGCAATTGCTGCGCAATGTGAATGCGTTCTGCTTTTGCCGAATATTCGTTCATCAGGTTTTCCTTGCGCTGCAGTTTTTCTTCAGCGGCCAGATCTGTCTTGTCGATATCTGCCAGTTTGGTAGCGATATCCGGCAGGATGAAGAATTCAGGATCTTCACCATTGCGGGTGATCAATGAAATACCATTATCTGTCAGTTCAACCTGGTTGTTTTTTTCATCGATGCTGAAATACAGTTCGGAGTCAACTTTCGGCATTTCTTTCTGCTGATCGGCAATGTAGTAGTTTTCGCTTTTCTGCAGTTTCACCCTGATACCCGGCTCGCTCAAAAATTTGATCAAAGCGCTGTTCTTCGGCAACCCACGGTGTGCACGCATGAGCGCCAGGCCGCCATCTTTAGGATCGTCGTTGCCTTCGGCTATTTTCTTTTTTGCTTCAATCAGGTATTGGTTCACGGCTTTGCGTTGCGCTTCCACCAGTTTTTCGATCCTTGGTTTGAGGTCGAAGAATTGCTGGGTGTTATCGCTGTGGCCAATCGGCCCGCTGATGATCAACGGGGTACGGGCATCATCGATCAATACGCTATCCACCTCATCCACCATAGCGAAGTGGTGTTTGCGTTGTACCATTTCATCCGGAGAATGCACCATGTTATCCCTCAGGTAATCGAAGCCAAATTCGTTGTTGGTACCATAAGTGATATCGGCATTGTATGCGTTGCGACGGGCATCGCCATTTGGTTCGTGTTTATCAATACAATCCACTCTCAGTCCGAGCCATTCGAAGATCGGGCCGTTCCACTCGCTATCCCTGCGGGCAAGGTAATCGTTCACGGTTACGATGTGCACCCCTTCACCGGCCAATGCATTAAGGTAAGAAGGAAGCGTACTCACGAGGGTTTTACCTTCACCGGTAGCCATTTCGGCGATCCTGCCGGAATGTAATACCGCACCGCCAATGAGCTGTACATCGTAATGCACCATGTTCCAGGTAACCTGCCCGCCTGCGGCCAGCCAGGTATTTTTATAGATTGCTTTATCGCCCTGGATGATCACATTGTCTTTTTTAGCGGCCAGTTCCTTATCCAGTTCGGTAGCGGTAGATTCCAGGGTTTCGTTCTCTTTAAACCGGCGGCTGGTTTCTTTCACCACGGCAAAAGCTTCGGGAAGCAATTCGTTCAGCACTTCTTCGATCTTTGCATCCCGCTGTTTTTTCAGTTCGTCCACTTCCTTGTAGATATCGTCCCTTCCGTTGATATCGGCTACAGGAAGCGATTCGGCAGCCAGTTTTTTAGTGTCGATCTCGGCATCTACCGAAGAAAGGTGATTTTTGATCCTTTCCTTGAATTCAATTGTTTTGCCACGTAGCTGGTCATTGCTCAACGATTGGTACGAAGCAAAAAACTGGTTTGTTTTCTCAACAAGCGGCTGGATCTTCTTTACATCCTTTTCACTTTTGTTACCCCCGAAGAGTTTGGAAATAATGCTCATTAATTAGTTATATAGTGTTGAAATAATCGTGTTTGGTTCGTTTTTTTAGTCAAATATGGTGCTATCCTGAAAATATCGCCAAATTGACAGGGCAGCAAAGGTAATTATTAATGGATAATGGATAATGGTTTAATGGATAATTAAGTGAATAGTGAATTGTCAATGGTCAAATCCTTTAAGTTTACTATAAAACCGGGGTAATATTCAATTAGAATTTAATATCAAACCGGGCGAAAGCCCATTTTACTTTTAGTTTTTCGATGCGAAGGGCCAATTATCCATTATCCATTATTCAATTTTCCATTAAAAATCTTACTTTTGCACACCAAATAAATATACATCAAATGAGTGGTGCATTAAAAGAGGTTAGAAACCGGATAAAAAGCGTACAAAGTACCCAACAGATCACGAAAGCCATGAAAATGGTGAGTGCGGCAAAATTGCGCAGGGCGCAGGATGCCATTACACAAATGAGGCCTTATGCGCAGAAACTACAGGAAATGCTGAGCAATATCGTGAGCACCAGCGAAGGCGATGTAGCTATTGACCTGGCCACTGAAAGGCCGGTGGAAAACGTACTGATCCTGCTCGTTACCAGCGACAGGGGATTGTGCGGCGGTTACAACAGTAACCTCATCAAGCTGGCCAAATCACTCGTAAAAGATAAATACCCCTCACAATTAGCGGCAGGAAAAGTGCGTTTTTTGCCTATTGGTAAGAAAGGGTACGAGCATTTTTCCAAGAACGGTTTCAAAGTAGTAGATACCTATTGGGATATATTCACCGGGTTGAGCTTCGAAAAAGTGCAGACGGCTGCGCAATACGCGATGAACGCATTTGCCAATAAAGAAGTGGATGCGGTGGAAATCGTGTACAGCGAGTTCAAGAATGCCGCTTCACAGGTGTATATCGCCGAGCAGTTTTTACCGGTAAAAAAAGTAGCGGAAACAGGCAGCAGGAAAAAATCGGATTTCATTTTCGAACCGAGTAAGGAAGTACTGATCGCCGAACTGATGCCGAAAATCCTGAACACCCAATTGTACAAAGCCGTACTCGATGGTAATGCCAGCGAACACGGCGCCCGTATGACTGCGATGGATAAAGCGAGCGACAATGCCAACGAGTTGCTGAAATCATTAAAGATCAGTTACAACCGTGCAAGGCAGGCGGCTATCACTACCGAGCTTACAGAGATCGTGAGTGGAGCGGCAGCGCTGCAAGGCTAATGGATAATTGATAATGGACAATTGATAATGGTTCTATAATTTAACATGTTACAATAACAGGGGATATTACACTACGCATGGAGATTTCTTCGATCATACCACATATAGAGGCGCTGGTTTTTGCCAGCGACAAACCTTTGACATCGCTCGAAGTGACCGACCTCATCAATACTGCCCTCGGCTTTATTGAAGACAGGGCGAGCCTCGACCAGGTAGAAGCTGCTATAGACGGCATCAAGGAAAAATATGACGCGGAGTTTTATGCTTTCGAGCTCAAACAAAGCGGTGGCGGATGGCAGTTCCTTACCAAACCGGCTTTTCACAAAACAGTAGCGTTGATCAATGGTGATAAATTCATCAAGCGTCTTTCTACCGCTGCGCTGGAAACACTGGCCATCATTGCTTACAAACAACCCATCACCAAAAGCGAAATAGAATCTATCCGCGGTGTGAACTGCGATTATGCCGTTCAGAAATTACTGGAAAAAGACCTGGTGGTTATTTCCGGCCGAAATGAAGATGCTGTGGGTAAACCATTGATATATTCCACCTCCAAATCTTTCATGGATTATTTCGGCATCAACAGCGCCGATGAATTGCCTAAGATCAGCGAAGTGCTGATGGAGGAATTCATTAAAGCCACTGCCGTAAGCGAAATGCTGGATGTAAGCGGAACTTATCAGGAAGGCCTTGCCGCCGCAGCTGAAAATGCTGAGTTGAGTGATGAAACTGTTTCCAACAACGATGAAATTGTATTGATGGATGGGGCAGAAGCCACTACAGAAGAAACGGTAGAAACAGAAGAACCAACCATTACTGAAGAAGCAGGCGAAGAAATTATTGCAGCAGCAGAAGAAGAAGAAGAAATTATTGTAGAAGAAGGAATAGAAGACATCATTGCCGAAGAAGAAAGCGAGATCGAGGAAGAAATAAAGAAAGACGATAAACAGACTGACGAAGAAGCCTGATGACTTTGTATATTTATAATATTATTTAAGGCATCAATTATTTGGATGCCTTTTTTATTGCCTCCAGCTGAAGCTGGAGAAACGCCCGGAGGTTTTAAAAACCTCCGGGGGTTTTGAAAACGAACCCCGGAGGTTTTTAAAACCTCCGGGCGTTTTATGCGAGACGCAACTAATTAGAAAGCAAATAACCATCTAACCATACAACCATTAAAGATGTCTACACTTACAGCCCCGCAACTCATCAACATTGCCACGCAATTTGGTACACCCGTGTATGTGTACCATGCCGAAAAGATCAGTGAACAATACCAGAAGCTTACCGATGCTTTCAAGGGATGCGATGCCAGGGTATTTTACGCGTGTAAATCATTGACCAACCTCAACATCCTGAAGCATGTGCTTTCTCTGGGCGCTTCGCTCGACTGCGTAAGCATCAACGAAGTAAAACTCGGGCTGATGGCGGGTTTTTCAAAAGAAAATATTCTGTACACGCCCAATTGTGTAGACTTTGAAGAGATACTGGAAGCAAAAGAGCTGGGCGTAAACATCAACATCGACAATATTTCCATTCTCGAGCAGTTCGGCAACAGGTTTGGCGGAAGCTACCCCGTGTGCATACGCCTGAACCCCCACATCATGGCAGGCGGTAATTTTAAAATATCAACGGGGCATGTGGATAGTAAATTCGGGATCTCCATTCACCAGATAAGGCATATCGAGCGGGTGGTAAAAACCACCGGCCTCCATGTAACCGGTATCCACATGCACACCGGCAGCGAGATCAAAGACATCAATGTTTTCCTCATGGGATTGAATGTGATGTTTTCGATGGCCGAACATTTTCCCAACCTTCAATACATCGATCTGGGCAGCGGCTTTAAAGTGCCTTATCAGCCCGGCGATCCGGAAACGGATGTAAACGAACTCGGCCAAAAAGTAGCCGAAGCATTTGCGCAGCACGAAAAAGAAACCGGCAAAAAACTGCAGGTATGGTTTGAGCCCGGGAAATACCTGGTGAGCCAATGCGGGTATCTCGTGGTAAAAACAAATGTGATCAAGCAAACACCGGCTACGGTTTTTGTGGGGGTCAACAGCGGCTTCAATCACCTCATCCGCCCGATGATGTATGAAGCGTACCATCACATCGAAAATATCTCCAACCCCCAAGGCACGCCACGCATCTACACGGTAGTGGGCAACATCTGCGAAACGGATACCTTTGCCTGGGACCGCACGCTCACCGAAGTACGCGAAGGCGATTACCTGGTATTTTACAATGCCGGGGCATACGGTTTTGAAATGTCTTCTAATTTTAATTCAAGGCTTAAGCCAGCTGAGGTACTGGTGCAGGATGGGGAAGCGAGGCTGATACGCAAGGCGGATGTGTTTGAAGATCTGCTGAGGAACCAGGTATTATAATTAATACAAGAGGTTTTGCCGGTGTGTCAGCGCTTCATTTTTGACACGTGTCAATTTTTTTTTGTTGTGGCATGTGTCAATTTTTTTTTTCTTGTGGCATCTAAAAAGTTTTTTTTCAGTTTTCGACTTTTTCAGTTTTCGACTTTTTCAGTTTTCAACTTTTTTATTTTTTTTTTTTTTTCGTTTTATTTTTTTTTATTTTTTCTTTCTGAAAGTAAAGCAAAACTTTTCCAAAACATCAGATTAGTGGAGCCACCGGTTAGACAACCCCTGCAGATATTGAAAAACAGTGAGTTATAACCTCTCTCTCTTAGTCAATTTTGTTTTTCTACGAGTTTGAAGAAATCATCCATTTTAATATCGAGATATTCTGTCAATACTAATAAACTACTTACGGTCAAATTCCTGCTTCCATTTTCCACTCTCGTAATGTTAATACCGGTATCATGTACGAGGTCGGCTTGTAGGATACCTTTTTTTTTGCGCAGTTCCTTTAGAGTTTTTCCAATCTTAACTAAGAATTCATCATTTCTTATCTGGGTCATAGTGAAACAAATAGACTAAATAAAATTTACCAATAAAAATACCTTTAGGTATCTTTTTGGCTTATCTTTACATTATCAACTTTCCGTTCTGAAATCTGGTACATCTAAGCACAGGAAAGCATAACGTTTCCCGTTGTAAAGCGGGAAACGTTCTTAATATTATTTGATGTACCGCTCACCATCAAATAATATAAAATGAATCAGGGGACAAAAAATATCTCGAGCATTACTGAAGCCTACCAGGCTATCCACGATTTTTACGATTGTTTTCATTTGCATGAAGCGTTGGAAGAAACAGGCAAATTATTCAAATGGGCCGGTAAAGAACACTATTATAATGAGACAACCCCTGCCAACATTATTTTTCTAAGCCAGCAACTATTTAAGCTATTTAGCGCCGCCGAATTTATCTGCTACAGCACCGGCAGAAGATCCTCTGCTATACTGCACGAAAACAAGCTTGTAAAATACCAGGCTTTAAACATGCCTGATAGTATGGCCACGCAAGAATGGGCCTCACTTACCCGCCACCTTAGTTGGGAAGAATATGTAAACCCTTACAGCACTTTTGAAAAATTTGGCATAATGGAAAATTGGGAAGAAGTATTGCAGGAACTGATGGAATTTGCGCTTATGAATGGGAGTATTGAGGGGTGTTTTACGTCTGCGGAGATGAAAAAATGGAGGAATAGGATGATGGGTGTGGTGGAGGGTGGGTGGTTTGTGGAGGTGAGGGGGAGGGCGTAGAACGGTTTGGTTATTTCCGAAGGGGAGCACAAAATTAATCTATGAACAAAAGTTGAATCTTGTAAAAATGTTCAATCGAAGCCATTCAGCCCCGCTTTTGGCAATACCTTGTTGTGCGTAGTTTTTAGCATTTACCAACACCTAAAAACCTGTAACTGTACTCCTTGTTTTCTGAGAACACTTCTAAATTACTATGTGCTTGTACGTAATAAGATTTTATTAATTTAGAGGGAAGCCATTGTAATAGGAATTTCCTACACTCATCACAATTATTGTATGCAATCCCTAAAGCATCAGTTAATATCGGTGTCATATCAAAATAAAAACAAGATTCCTTTTCCATATTATTGTGTTTATAATTATGCAAAAACGCTTTCCACTTCATTTTCAAATTTATTATCTGATAAATATCCTAAAGCAAGTGTTGAATAATACTTATCTAATATTTTCTCTTCTATTAATTTATAATTTTCAGATAGCACTTTTTTGGCGATATCATCAGTATATAGGTGTAAACAAGTTTCACAAATGTGAACTGAATTAACAGGTAGTTCATATTCGGGGTGATGGCTTTTAATAAAGTCAAGTATTTTTTCAGGACCCTCAACGTGTAGCCAAATTTTTAATAAATCTGGTTGTTGTGATTCAATAACCTCCTTTAATGTTTTATTTTTTATAGAACCTAGTGATAAATCTGCAATTTTTTCAAGGTGCAAGCCACAACAGGCTATTAAATTCTGGTCAGGGTTAACTGTTATAACATTTAACACTGTTGAACAGGTTGTTTTATTTTTTTCCTCAAATCTTGTATGCTTTCTTTCGTATTCAAAATCTATTTCGCCTTCATTATGCATCCAAACATTTCTTTGTATGGTTAAGAGTCCATTTTTTTGATATGAATTTAGAATCTCGTTTTTTAAGAAAAAATCAGCATTAAAATCATCACCTTTAAAAATCTCAATATTGATTACAGTTCTCATTTTTAGTTCTAAACTTGCCAATGCTGCATTTAAGACATACTCTTTCTTGACATATTTACTATGAAATGTCCCTGTACTAAAATTAATTTCATTTAATCCTGAATCGTAAGCTCTTCTAATTCTACTTGTAGCTGATTCTTTTGATGTTCCCCAATAACCATTTGTCACACATCTTGTTTTAAGATTGTATGAAGTTGCTCTTTTGATTAAATCGTCTAAATTTCTATTTAGAAGGAAACACTCACCACCTGTAAAGACAACAACTTTTATACTACCAATTTCAGATGCTTCATCTATTAATGTGTGAAGTCTTTCAATGGGGATTGATTTAGTAATTTTTGGTGTGCAATGAAAACAACAATGATCGCAAGCTGCAGTGCATTGATGTGTAGTTATTAATGATAGTATTTGTGGTCGTATGTACATAAGGTTTTTTTGAATCTATTAAATAACAAATACACCAACAACTACAACAGCTGCAGCAGCAACAGCAACTTGTGTTACGGCTGCAACATTTGCCCAAACTGTCGCAGCTACAACAGCTTCTACTGCAATTGCAATATCTGTTGCTACATCTGTCTCAAAAGACTTTAATTCAGTTGAAATTATATCATTAGCACATTCTTGAAGTCTTTTGTAACCAACAGGATATTTTGTTGTCAGTAAAGTATGAAACTCTTTTCCTTCGGATTTTAGTTTTTCGACTGGATATTTCCCATCCTTTACTTGCACATATTTAATTACTAAATCTTTGCTAGTTTTTTTAAATATAGGGTCATTGAGCATAGATAATATTTCACTTGCCGTTATAGGAAGTTTTGTTTTTTCCTTAGAAAGGCTCTTGAATGATTTTGAATCTTCCAAAGAAATTAAAAATGTTTTTAGGCTTGTATTGTTATTTAAGTCTAATGGTAGATTAAATTTTGATTCCATTTTGTTTTGTTTTTAATTTTAAATATTGTTTGTTAGTGTTTTAAAATTATGCACAACGGATACGGCTTGGCGATGTGGCGGTATTTGAAAATCGTCAGCCCGTAACCGCTGTAAGATTTATAAATAAAAGTTCATTGTTATTCTATTGCGTGGCTTTATTCGTCGCCCAGCCATATTCCAAACCGCCTGTTAGCTGCAGTTCTATTCATCTTCATTGTCAATTGTTATTGAAAGTGCGGCGGAAATTGGACTTGACTTTTGGTAAAGTAATTCTTGTAAAGTCTCGAAATTTGGAGAGTCGTCAATCAAGCCTTCTTTACATCTCATAATTAAGTCAGCTACGAAATATTCGAATCGCCAACCCCCGGTATGTTCTTCATTCATAAACTCTCCGGTTAGCATATACTTAATGTCACCATATGAGGGCATGTGATTTTTGGGATGGATTGTCAACGCTTCATCTAAAAAATCTTTCGTCATAACTCTACATCCAACTTTGTTTTCATCCATATCAAGTTGTCCTTCAAATGGAGATGTAATGGTATGAGGAATTGTTAATGGGTTATAAAACAAGTAATACATGTTTATTCCAAATCTTGTCTGAAAAGAAGACATTGCATGTTGCTGTTCACTTTCCTTTTTGAAAGCTTTATACTTTGACTTTTCTTCAAATTTCAAAGTTCTCATTTTTACTTTATCTAAATGTTCAGCTTTAGTGTCTAGAAGTCGTCCCATGCCCATTCTACCGTAAGGGTCTCTTTCAGGAACCTTGACATTATCGGCATACAATTTTTTGGATTGAAGAAAAGCCATTTTACTTCTGACAATTTTGCCTTTCTTTCTAAAAATAACCATCAGCCCAATATCAGCAACTTCCCATGTTTCATAATGTCGACCTCCGCCAATAAAGTGAGCTTCAAAGCGGACATTCCAATTCGGATTTACTCTAACAGGTCCACCAAACTTGGAAAAATACGCAATAAAATTATTGTCTAATGACTCTTCCCTAATTCCAGGGAACATAGATAATGATTGTGCAAGTTGATTATTACAGTTTGCAAAATGATTTCTAACATAGTCCATTATTTCTTCTGGAATTGTATACATGGTGTCCTATTAAATTGAATATAACAGTAGTTTGATTATAGTAATGGTGTCTCTCAGAGTTGCCGCTAACTCAAAAAATGTACGAAGCCAAACCTTAGTCTGCCCATGCGCATATTTTTTAAACCCCTGTGCAGCAGCTATTTAAAAGAATATACGAGCCCACTTCCAGCTTCGTAAATACAAGTATGTTTATTGAAAAAAATATTCCCAGTGAAGAGCATAAGGTTACGGTACACCAATACTAACAATTTCATTTCAAAAATGCAAATCTAAAAACCGTAAAATATAAATGCCTATGGCGGGGCTTACAAATATTGGTGTAGTTAAATAGGTTTGTCAGATGATGTTGTTGGTGCTCCCCAACAACGGCGAAAAATGATGTTGTTGGTGATAACACCAACAACGGCGAAAAATCTAAAAACCGTAAAATACAAATGCCCCTGGTGGGGCATTCATTAATGCTCTATGAGAAGATCGATAAGTGTGATACGCCACAGGGCTGGGGTTATCGCTATTGTCAGCCCGGCAACTTAACCCGATTGAAAAACGAATGATGAAGTTAACAACTAAAGCCAATAGAATTTGCTCAAGCCAATATTAGATGATATAGTACAACGGATGATTGTTATTCCGTCCGCCAGCTTTGCGGCAAACCTTTTGTTAGCGGTAGTTTTTTTCTAATTGTCTGAAATAATAAGTTTCAGCAATGTAAAAATCCCGATATTTTTCCTCGTCTTTTAATAACTCGTAATACTTCAATTCGCTTCCTAATTTTTGGTGAATTTCATTCATAAAGTTCTCCCAATGTATCTCTGTTTTTTTATTATCAATAAATAAGATTGGTACCGAATCTTCCGGAACTATAAAATGTTGACCATAATATGCTATTCCAAATGTTTTTAGTTCTGCCTTCGAAATAAAATCAAAAACCTTCTTTGTTGGATATTCATGAGTATAATGAATAATAGTATTCATAAATTCTTCTACAGTTAAAGCGTCAGATGTTACAGACACCATTGTTTCATATTCGGAATGCCCCATTAAAAGAGGTATAATCACACAATTCTTTTCTTTAAAATGGACAACATCTATTGGTATTGCATTTTCAATTTGAGTAGTAATTATGTAACATATTTCTTGTCCCATTCTTTTATAGCTTTTTATTGTCTGGTTGGAATTTCTTCGATTACACCAAAATTACCGCTAACTCATAAGTTGACGGAACTTAATCTTACATGCACATTACGAATTTTTTCTAAACGATTTATCATCAATATTTAAAAAAAATATCCGAAAGTATTCCCCGGTTTCGCAAATACAAGTAAAAACCCTTGTTGTGTGCAGGCTATTTTAGCTCTGCCATAGAAATTTTGCAGTCTTGCCCTTGATACAGTCAAACAAGTAAGCAACACCACCGCCACCAAAATTCATTGCTGTTCTATGGTCTGGACCTTCTTCCAATTGAGCCACAAATCTCATAGGTTTATTACAACAATCGCATTCCGGCGTTTCGTCGCCTTGAATCCAACTTGGTTCTCCATACAGCTGTCCCAAAACATCTCTTTTATTTCCTTCCCAATTTTCTCTGGCGCTGTCATAATCAACATTTTCAGTTTCAGCTATGGTTACTCCATATTCTGTTTCTCTGATTGATAATTTAGCGTCAGTAGGTTTGAAAAACTCAAGATTTTTTTCGTCAATAATAATAGCTTTATTTCCCCCACCTTCGGCATCCCAGTCGTCACACATTCCGGGGTCATTATTGCACATAAAAATCAATTCAATTCCAATGTCCGTTTTAATCTTTCCTTGATATTGCATTTCAGCTTCGCAGGTTCTGCATTTAGGCCATTCAACTATTTTGTCAATTTCTTTAACAGGAAGTCCACCAAAACTGGTTTCTTCAAGTATACTTTTTTTTGAATTGTCGGCAACTAATAGTCTTATCATATTTTTTATTTTGTGTTACGGTTGTCCTTTAGCATTGCACACAAGGAACAGGGCTTTATGCAGGTTGGGAATTAGAATTTCATGTGCCCCGAGCTACTGCTGATTGAAAATATTTTGTTGAAGTTCGCCGTTGTTGGTGTTATCACCAACAACGGCGAACTTCAACGAATGCCCAAAGGAACTTTCAGTTGAATGGATTATCAATTATAAATTATCCATTGAACTTACCACTGTATCCCATCTCCGCTAAACTGCCTCACGATCAACGAATCTGCTGTTTCCTTCTCTATGATCTGCCTGCCGGGGAAAAGCGTTTGCGCCGTATTGCCGCAAAATTGTTGAACGGTGATCTGCGAGTAAGTAAAACTGTTATCAAGCTTGTAAGTTTTTTTCAGCCGGTGAAAAAATTTTTTACAATAATCACAACTCACCTTCACAGCTGTATACGTTGGTTTTTGATAAAAACAGTTCATGGTGAGGCGTATGCCAACTTCGGGCATGTTCATGAAAAACAGGGAGTCATTGACCAGCCAGCAGAATTTTTCGTCATACTTATAATATGAGCAGGGGTTGCTGAATGTGGCACTCATTTCCGCAGCGGTTTTATTGCATACGGTGCCCAGCGGATTTCCGGTGGCATCTATTAATTGCCAGCAAAATTTGCCAGACACCGGCGGATCATCCTGCTTGCAGGAATAAAAAATGAATGCGGGAAAAAAAGAAAAAAGGAAGATGCGGTATAATATTTTCATAGGTCAGGTTTAAGTGACTGCTACAAGTTACAAACTATTTTTATTCAGCAAAAAATCTCGCAAGGGATAATATGCATTTATAAATTATAACTGTACATTTAAATACTAAATTAAACTTACTATGGCACTTCGTATGGTGGATGACGATCCAAATGAACAGGAAGATTATAACGATAATTCCGGCGGTGGTGGTGGAAGAAACACCGGCGGTGGCGGAATGGGGGGCGGATTGATCGCTTTTTTACCCCTTTTGTTCAGTCTTTTCAAAGGCGGCAAAGGAATGATCCTGCTGATCATCCTGGCAGTGGGCGGATATTTTGTTTTTAAGAATATGGGCGGCGGTGGCGCCAACTCCATCGTGCAGAATCTTTTTTCGCAGAGCGGGTATAATTACAATCCTGAAGAATTTAAAAAGGCGAAGGTGTACGAAGGCCTCGAAGATGATAATACCAAAAATCCGTTGCCGGAAGCCGTATCACTGGCGGCTTTTGCCCCGCAACGTGGCGACCAGGGCAAACAAGGAAGCTGTGTAGCCTGGAGCAGCGCTTATGCGGCACGTACCGTACTGGAAGCCGCCAGCACACGCACCCCGCCCGATCAGCTGGCCTACAGCCCGGCATTTCTCTACAACAATATTGCCCTGGAAGATTGCCAGGGATCGTACATACAGCGGGCCATGGAATTTATGCAGACCAAAGGCGCCGTGAAAATGGAGAATTTTCAATACGATGAAAATGACTGCAGCAGGCAGGCGAGCAACTCTTTACTGCAGGAAGCCTCTGCCAACAAGATCCACGGCTTTCACCGTCTTACTGAAAGTGATGATGTGAACGGGATCAATATCCGTGCTATCAAGGAGCACCTGGCCAAAGATGCGCCGGTGGTGATCGGCATGATGGTAGGAGGCTCGTTCATGCAGGAAATGATGGGACAGAAAGTATGGCACCCGAGTGGAGAAGACCGGCAGCAGATGGGCTTTGGCGGGCATGCCATGTGTGTGATAGGGTACGACGACAGGGTAGAAGGCGGCGCTTTCCAGATCATGAACAGCTGGGGCCCGCAATGGGGACAAAATGGTATTGCCTATGTACGCTACGGCGATTTCAAAGAATTTGTAAGAGAAGCTTATGGCCTCGATCCGCTGGCCAAAAGGGGCGCTGCGCTCAATGTGGCTTTTGAATGTACTGTCGGGTTGATCAACAATGAAAACAAGCAGCCTATTGCGTTGAAAGCGGGCACGGGGAATGTTTTTCATACCGTGGCGCCCATTAAGAAGGGTACTAAATTCAAGATGGAGATCAAAAATGCACTGGAATGTTATATCTATATTTTCACGCCGATAGAAGGAAAAAGCACCGTGTTGTTTCCATACAAACCCATCCATTCCGCTTATTGCGGCATCACCGGTTACCGGTTGTTTCCCCGTAAAGAATCCATCCAGGCAGATGATATAGGCAACAAAGAGATCATGGCGATCGTGGTGAGCAAAACCGAACTGGATTATAAAAAATTGAATGATGCCATCAATGCCAGCACACAGGCCGATTTTGCGGCAAAGGTGAATGAAGCAGTGGCTGCCAATGCGATCAAAAATGTTTCGTTCAGCAACAGCGCCAATGGAAGTATTTATTTCAAAACGGCGGCTGATCAGAATAGCGTGGTGGCCACGATCGTGGATATAGATAAGAACCCCTAAATCCCCTGAAGGGGACTTTGATCTGAGCGGAGATGACCCCGGAGGTTTTCAAAACCTCCGGGTGTCTGTTCCGAAAGTCACTGCGAGGAACACAGCAATGCCCGTTCTTTCATCATCCGTGTAATTCGCTTTAATTCGTGTAATACTTTTCCTAATTTTGTTGTATGAAAAAACTCACCCTCCTCCTCACGCTTATCCTTTTCGTAAACATATTACTGGCACAGGAAACCAAATTATACGATCCCTCCGCCAATGCCGAAAAAGACCTCGCCGCTGCGGTAGCCAAAGCAAAAGCCGAACATAAATATGTATTGGTACAAGCCGGTGGCAACTGGTGCAAATGGTGCATCGAGTTTGCCCGCTTCGCGAAAGCTGATCCAAAGATCGATTCGGTGATCAACTCCTCTTTTGTATGGTATCACCTCAATTACAGCAAAGAAAATGAGAACAAGGCCACCCTTGCCAAACTCGGGTACCCACAGCGTTTCGGGTTTCCTTCCTTTATCATTTTAAATGAAAAAGGCGAACGTATCCACACACAAAACAGCGAATACCTCGAAGACGGGAAAAAAAGTTACGATCAGCGAAAAGTACAATCGTTCCTGGAAATGTGGACGCCGCATGCATTGGATCCGGCGATGTACGGGAGTAAATAGTTGTTAGTTGTTAGCGCTATATAATTTGAGCTCCTTTATTTTGGGAGCTTTTTTAATTTGAGGGGTTCTTAAATAAGATGCTGGTTGCCGGATGCTGGTAGTTTACATTAAGTTATCTTCACCCCGGTCTTCACCAGTTCGTATAATTCGTGAATACAATTCGTGTCTTTAAAAGTTACGTGGTTGGCCGGGAGGCCACACCACGGCTTCTAACAAATGATCTTCGCTAATTCGTGTAATTCACTTTAATTCGTGTAATAAAAAAAATATAATGAGCCCCAAGTTTCTCCAACTGGTCACACATCCTTTCAAGTTTCGCCTTTTTTTGCTGACAAAATTGCCCAGCGCCTATTTCAGCGGGGTACGTGTACGCTATGTGGATGAAGAAAAATGCCTGGTGACGGTACCCTACAAATGGTTCTCAAAAAACCCTTTCCGCAGTACTTATTTCGCCTGCCTCTCCATGGCGGCCGAAATGAGCACCGGTGTATTGGCCATGGCCAGTACTTTTGAACAAAAACCTGCTGTAAGCATGCTTGTGCTGAAAATGGAAGCCAACTTCATCAAAAAAGCTTCTGGCATCACCACTTTTACCTGCGACGAAGGCAGCAGGATACAGCAAGTGGTGAGGGAAGCCATGTCGTCCGGAAAAAGTGTATCCGTTACCGTAAGGGCTGTTGGCAAGGATAAAGAGGAAAATATTGTGGCGGATTTTGCCATCACCTGGGGATTTAAAGCCAAAGCAAGCTGAAATACAGAGTATTATCTATGATCTATGATCTGTGATCTCTTTGGATTTGAAGTACTTATGCTTTTGGGAACTCATCCGATCCGAAAGAGATCATAGATCATACATCTTTCGGTATTACCAAACCTAAAATGACTAAATTGCAGCCTTTAATGTTCACTTTCAACTTGTAAAGAAAACCGGGCATCGTAGATCATAGATCATACATCATAGATCATAGATCATACATCATACATAAAAAGATTTATGTCAAACGAACTTCGAAAACAACAGGCATTAGAATATCACTCCAAGGGCAGACCCGGTAAGATCGAGGTTATTCCCACCAAAGAAGCAAAAACACAGAGGGACCTTTCCCTCGCATATTCTCCCGGCGTAGCAGAGCCATGTAAAGAGATAGCTGCCAATCCCGACGATATTTATAAATACACGGCCAAAGGAAACCTGGTAGGGGTGATCAGCAATGGTACGGCCGTACTCGGTTTGGGAAATATCGGTCCCGGTGCCAGCAAGCCGGTGATGGAAGGGAAAGGGGTGTTGTTTAAAATATTTGCAGATATAGATGTATTCGATATCGAGATCAATGAAACCGATCCCGTAAAATTTGTAGAGATCGTAAAAGCCCTGGAACCAACTTTTGGCGGCATCAATCTCGAGGATATCAAAGCTCCGGAATGCTTTTACATAGAGCAGGAGTTGCGGGCAAAATGTAATATCCCCGTGATGCACGACGATCAGCATGGCACTGCCATCATTTCTTCGGCGGCATTGCTGAATGCGCTGGAAATACAAAAGAAAAAGATCGATAAGGTAAAATTTGTGATCAATGGCGCAGGCGCTGCTGCAATGGCCTGCATCAAACTGTACGCATCGCTTGGCGCAAAACCCTCCAATTTTATCTTGTTTGATAAAGACGGTGTACTGCACAAAGGCCGGAAGGATATTGAAGAGCTGAAACAACAGTTTACTGTTGAAGAAAAATACAAAGACTATGATCTGGCCAAAGCATTGAAAGATGCGGATGTGTTTGTAGGCCTGAGTGTAGGAAATGTGGTTACGCCTGAAATGATCAAAACGATGGCGAAGAACCCCATCGTTTTTGCTATGGCAAATCCTGATCCGGAGATCACGTACGAACTGGCCGTGGCTTCCCGCAAAGATCTCATCATGGCCACCGGCAGAAGCGATTATCCTAACCAGGTAAACAACGTATTGGGTTTCCCTTACATTTTTCGCGGGGCATTGGATGTACGTGCAACGCAAATCAATGAAGCGATGAAACTCGCTGCAGTAAAGGCTTTGGCAGAACTGGCCAAAACCACTGTGCCGGATATCGTGAACCTGGCTTACAACGAAAAGAACATCGCCTTTGGCGCAGATTATATTATTCCCAAACCGGTTGACCCAAGGTTGCTGGCAACAGTGGCACCGGCAGTAGCGAAAGCTGCTATGGAAAGCGGGGTAGCCCGTCAGCAGATCACCGACTGGCCGGCCTATGAAATTGAGCTCAACAAACGCCTCGGCCTGGATAACCAGCTCAGCCGTGTTATTGGTAACAAAGCAAGAAGGGATCCGAAACGCGTTGTGTTTGCCGATGCTGAAAACGCGAAAGTGTTGAAAGCCGCACAGCTGGTACAGGATGAAAAAATCGGGTATCCGATACTGTTAGGTGATGAGAAAAAGATAAAGAAAATAGCGGCATTGAACTCTATCGACCTGGATGATATGCCGATCATTGACCCTAAAGGGGAGGAAACGGAAGAATTGCGTAAGCAGTTTGGAGAAGTATTTTTTGAGAAACGGATGCGTAAAGGGGTCAACCGTTATGAAGCCTACAAGATCATGCGGGAGCGTAACCACTTCGGCTGTATGATGGTGGAAACGGGCATCGCCGATTGTATGATCAGCGGGCTGAGCCGCAATTACCCGGATGCTATCAGGCCTGCATTGCAGATCATCGGTACCGAGCCTGGCGTAAAAAAGATCGCCGGCATGTACCTGTTATTTACAAAACGTGGCCCGCTGTTCCTGGCAGATACAACGGTCAACTTCAATCCTACTGCCGAAGAACTGGCAGAGATCACTTTGCTGGTGGCAAAAGAAGTGAAACAGTTCAATATCGTTCCCAAAGTAGCGATGCTTTCCTATTCTAATTTCGGCAGCAGCGATTCCCCTGAAGCCGCTTTAGTACGCAAAGCCCGCGAACTGGTTAAGATAAAAGATCCTGACCTGGTGTGCGATGGTGAAATGCAGGGGATCCTTGCTTTCAACAAAGAGATACTGAAAGAGAATTATCCTTTTACCGAGCTGGTGAATGGTGACGTGAATACACTTATTTTCCCCAATCTCGCGGCTGGTAACATCGCCTACAACCTTTTGCAGGAAGTTGGCGGCGCGGACAGCATCGGCCCTATTTTGCTGGGGTTGAACAAACCGGTGCATGTGTTGCAATTGGGCAGCAGCATCCGCAGTATCTACAACATGGTGGTGATAGCGGTGGTGGATGCGCAAGGCAAAACCAAGACCGACGCTAAGGAGGAAATGCGTAAAAGCAAATGGTGGAAACGTAGGCCGAAAACTACGGCATAATAATGGTACTATTCTTCGACTGTCAGTCTGAGCTTGTCGAAGACAGAATTTGATAACGGGGTTGTGCTTCGACAAGCTCAGCATGACAGCTATTTTGACGATAAGCTGAATTCATATTATAATTGAACCGAATGAACTTTTTTACACACTTAGGCAAATATCTCCTGATGCTGAAAGGCATGTTCAGCAAGCCTGAAAATGCCAAGCTATACTGGAAGGAATTCATGCATCAATGCGCCGATATCGGTGTGGGGTCGCTGGGCATCGTGAGCATCATTTCCCTCTTTATGGGTGCGGTGAGTACGGTGCAGACTGCTTACCAGCTGGTGAGCCCGCTGATCTCAAAGAGTACCATTGCGCAGATCGTACGCGACACGGTGATACTGGAATTTGCGCCTACCTTGGTGTGTATTGTACTCGCCGGTGTGATCGGCAGTAAGATCGCGAGCGAACTGGGTAATATGCGGGTGAGTGAACAAATTGATGCACTCGAGATCATGGGGATCAATACAAAAACATACCTCGTGATGCCGAAGATAGCGGCAGCATTGGTAACTATTCCATTGATGGTGATCCTTGCGATGGTGCTGGGAATATACGGCGGCCGTTTTGCCGGCTCTGCGGCCGGAATTTTATCTACCGACACTTTCGATAAAGGGCTGATGGAATCCTTCATGCCCTTCAACGTCACATTCGCCCTCATAAAGGCCTACACATTTGCATTTTTTATCAGCAGCATACCTGCCTATTTTGGATATTACGTAACAGGTGGTTCGCTGGAGATCGGCCGTAGCAGCACGAAATCTGTGGTAGTGACGTGTATCGTTATTTTATTGTCGGATTATATCCTGGCAGCAGCTCTTCTTTAGTTCAAGAGGTTCAAGAGGTTCAAAAGGTTCAAGAGGTTCAAAACGTTTGTGAAGCCGTCAACCTTTGAGCTCTTAAACTTTTAAACCTTAAACCTTGAACCTTTTTAACCTTTTGAACTGTTTAACCTTTTGAACCTTTTGAACCTTTTGAACTGTTGAACCTTTTGAACCTTTTGAACTGTTGAACCTTTTGAACCTTTTGAACTGTTGAACCTTTTGAACCTTTTGAACTGTTGAACCTTTTGAACTGTTGACCTTTTGAACCTTTTAAACTTTTGAACTTTCTTTATGATTGAATTTAAAGATTTACGAAAAAGCTTCGGCGACAAGGTCGTTCTCGATGGGGTGAGCCACGTGATGGAAACGGGCAAGACGAATCTCATCATAGGTACGAGCGGCAGTGGTAAAACGGTATTGCAGAAATGCCTGGTAGGCTTATTTGAGCCCGATGAAGGTGAGATCATCTACGACGGCGTGAACTTTACCGATATGGTGGAAGACGAGCGTAAACTATTGCGCCAGCAGATAGGCATGCTGTTTCAGGGGTCGGCCCTGTTTGATAGCATGACGGTGGAAGATAATATCAAATTTCCTCTGGACATGTTTACCAACGACAACAACACTACAAAGATGAAGCGTGTGAATGAAGTGTTGGAAAGGGTAAACCTGAAAGATGCGAACAAAAAATTTCCTGCAGAGATCAGTGGAGGTATGAAAAAAAGGGTAGGTATAGCAAGGGCGATCGTGCTCAATCCTAAATATCTTTTTTGTGATGAACCCAACTCGGGCCTTGATCCTAAAACATCGATGGTGATCGATAAACTGATCAAGGAACTTACCGTGGAATTCAACATCACTACCGTTATCAATACCCACGATATGAACAGTGTGATGGAGATCGGCGATAATATCCTCTACATGGTAGATGGTAAAAAAGAATGGACAGGCAACAGCCAGGAGATCATTTTCTCCGATAACCAACAACTCAACGAATTTATTTTCGCCTCCGAATTCTTACAGGATGCCAAACACATGAGGATGATAGAAGCGAAAGAAGGGAAGAAAGGGTAGAAATTACGAATTAAACATTACGAATTACGAATGATGGTTTCAATCCGTAATTCGTAATGTTTAATTCGTAATTTTTATTTTATCCCGTATTTCTTTTTGTATTTATCATTCAGCTCTTTATGCTTGTCATTCAGGTCTACATCACGGCCTTGTATAAACGCTTTTGTAACTACGCTTGTTCTCATATCCAGAATATCGCCATTGCTGATGATGAAGTTGGCATCTTTTCCAACTTCCACACTGCCGGACTTGTCGGCGATGCCTAATATTTTGGCGGCATTCAGTGTGATAGCCTGCAGCGCTTCCTCTTTGCTGAGCCCGTAAGCCACGGACTGGCCTGCGTTGAACATCAGGTTGCGGCCGGTAGTTTGGCCGTCTTCATCGGTAAGGGCGAAGAGTACACCGGCTTTTTGCAAAACAGCAGGGGTTTTAAATGGCTGGTCTATATCGTCATCATCGCTGGTAGGCAGGCTGAACAATTGTTGCAGGATGACAGAAATATTATTTTGCTTCAGTAAAGAGGCGATCTGAAAACTTTCGCTTCCGCCAACAACTGTTACATTGAAACCGAATTCTTTTACAAAGTCAATGGCTACCAGCATTTCCTTTACCGTGTTGCAATGGATGAACAATCGTTGCTCTTTGCTGAATAATTTTTTTGCCGAAGCAAGTTTCAGGTTTGTGGCAGTACGGTCACCCGTATGCGCTGAATAGGCTTTTGCATCGCGGAAAAAATTCTTTACTGTTTCGATCCTGTCCAATGCCTCTTTCAACGGATCGCTGTCCGGCCCCGCATTCTGGCGAAAGCGGTTAGGGCGTACCAATAAGGATGGCATATAAAAATGCATACCGTCATCCATATTGTAAACGGCGTCTTCCCAGTTCCATGCGTCAAATTGTACCACGCTGCTGCTGCCTGCCAGCAACGATCCCTGTGGTGCAATGTTGGCGAATAAAATTCCGTTGCTGCGCAACGTATTGATGATCTTGCTATCGGCATTATAGGCCACGATGCTTCTTACATTCGGGTTCAGTTCGCCGATCTCATTGTAATCATTGCTGCCTTTTACCTGGCTGCCTATTTCCCTCAAGCCTATGTTGGTATTGGATAAGATCAAACCAGGATATACATGTTTGCCGGTGGCGTCAAATACTTTTACATCATCTGCGGGGATGGGAAGGTTTGCGCCGATCTTTTCAATTTTGCCGTTATTTACCTGTATCGTGGTATTTTCCAGCACCTGGCCATTGCCCACATGAACGGTCGCATTTTTTATAAAAAGCAACCCTTTATAAACCGGTGCCGGTGAAATGTTATCCTGTGCAAAGCCTTTCAGTCCGGCGAACAACAGGAATAGGACGATATATTTTTTCATTAGATTTTATTTAAAATATTTTAAGTGTATTATCCTTCGACAAGCTCAGGATGACATTTCCTTCTACAAGCCCAGGATGATATTTCCTTCTACAAGCCCAGGATGACATTTCCTTCGACAAGCCCAGGATGATATTTCCTTCTACAAGCCCAGGATGACATTTCCTTCGACAAGCTCAGGATGATATTTCCTTCGACAAGCTCAGGATGATATTTCCTTCGACAAGCTCAGGGTGACAGTCCGGGAATGAATTTCGAATGATTGAATTATTAATTATTAATTATTAATTCTTCACTGTTTTCCACCAGCAAACCATGCTTGTGCATGTGATCTTCACATTCATTCACCTTCCTGAAGCTTGGCGTAGCGGGGGTTGTAGGGCCACCGCCTTTTTTCTCATCCAGCATTTTTTGAATGATACGGGTTCTTTCATTCAATACCTGCTGGCGCAGTCGTTTATCCCTTTCCCTGTCGAAATACAAAGTGCCATCCACGATCGTTTTTTCCGCTACCGCGTAAACGCTCAACGGATTGTTGCTCCACAATACAAGATCGGCGTCTTTACCTGCTTTTATACTTCCTACCTGCTTGTCGATATGCAGCATCACCGCGGGATTGATCGTCACCATTTTTAATGCATCTTCTTCGCTCATGCCGCTGTACTTGATACTTTTTGCCGCTTCCTGGTTGAGCCTGCGGGCCATTTCCGCGTCATCGCTGTTGATGGCTACATTTAATCCTACTCCATGCATGATGCCTGCATTGTAGGCAATGGCATCCTGTACTTCCATCTTGTATGCCCACCAATCGCTGAAAGTACTGGCATTGGCGCCATGTGCTTTCATCTTATCGGCCACTTTGTATCCTTCAAGAATATGCGTAAATGTATTTACGGTAAATCCAAATTGCTCCGCCATGCGCATCGTTTCTATGATCTCGCTGGCCACATAACTATGGCAGGTGATGAATCTTTTTTTATTCATGATCTCTACCAATGCATCCAGCTCAAGGTCCCTGCGCACGTATCTTGCATTAGGGCTTTTCAGCTGTGTTTCATAATCTTTCGCTCTTGTAAATGCATCCAGTTGTACCTGCTGTACACCCATCCTGCTATCAGGGAAACGATTGTTGTTTTGCGCAGGCGTACGTTTTACGTTTTCGCCAAGGGCGAACTTGATAAAACCATCGGCACCTTTAAATTTGATATCGTTGTCATTGCCACCCCAACGCAGTTTGATCAGCTGGGTTTGCCCGCCAATCGTATTGGCGCTTCCATGAAGGATATGTGATGTGGTAACACCACCGCTCAGCTGGCGATAGATATCAATGTCATCGGGGTCTAGATTATCGCCGATGCGCACTTCCGAAGTCACCGACTGGCCGCCTTCATTGATAGATGCTGCCGCAATATGTGAGTGCTCGTCAATGATGCCTGCGGTAAGATGTTTGCCTGTACCATCGATCACTACTGCATTTCCGGCGGCGAGATTTTTTCCCACCGAGGCAATTTTTCCATTCTGTACCAACACATCCGTATTCTGCAGCACGCCTTCTTTTTCACTCGTCCATACCGTCGCATTTTTGATCAGCATGTTTTGCGCCTTCGGCATTTCTTCCCAGCCATAACTCATGTTGGGGAAAGTCAGTTTACCTATAACAGGAGCTGTTTTTTTCTTTGCGCTATCTGTTTTGGCTACTGCATCTTTTACAAATGTTGCGGTCCATACTATAGTGTTTCCGGTACTATCTGTGCCAGATCCGTTCCACTCTTTTCCATTATTCACACCACTCAGCCGGTATCCTTTCTTTCCTTTTTTTGTTTCGTTGAAATTTATTTTCACCATTTTTCCATCAAAAGAAAATTTGGCTGCCACAGTATCTTTTGCGTAAACATCTGCAGCATTGCTGCTTTTTACTTCTAATGTATAAGCCTTGTTGCCGCTGGCAGAAGTCAGTTGTAAATTATAAGTGCCTTTTAGTTCAGAAGCAATTTCATCTTTCACAATATATTTTTCACCCTGGACCCAGTTTTGTAAAATGCTTGTCTTTTCTGCAAACACGGGGCCGTTGGTAATAAGGAAACTGGCGATTTTACCGGGTTCTAAACTGCCAAGCGCTCCATAAAAACCTATCATGGCAGCAGGTGTTCTGGTAAGTGCATCCAATGCCCTTGATTCGCTCAGCCCGTATTCTATCGCTTTGCGGATATTCGCCAGGAATTGTTTTGTATCTCTCAGATCGGCCGTAGTGATACAAAAGTCGATGCCTGCTTTTTCAAAAGCCGCCAGGTTGGAAGGGGCCATTTCCCAGTTCTTCAGATCGGCGAGGCTCACAAATCTTGCATCGTTAGGGTCATCCACATCCATTGCCTGCGGAAAATTGAGCGAGAGGATAAAACCCGCTTTGGTGTCTTTCATTTCGCTGATGCGCTGGTATTCATTCCCGCCGGCTTTGATGATGAACTGCACGCCAAATTCATCACCGATCCTGTCTGCTCGCAGGTCGTTCCATTTATCACCAGCATCAAATATCAGTGGCAGCGAAAGATTTTCGTTCCATGCCAGCAGGCTCTGGTTTACGCCTTCGGTAGCAGGTTTGCCGCCTTGTTTCATCATTTCTTTATACCATTGTCCATCCAAAAATGTCTGGCGCAGCAATGCTATGGAACCCATCATGCTGCCCGGGTAAGATTGTGTGCTGCTGCCTTTGTTGAAAGAATAATAACTCGCTGCTTTTTGCTGCAGGATGGTAAGGTTCTCGCTTTTGTTGGCGAGACTTACAAATGCCCCGGTGCCGCGGGCAATGCCATCTTTCTGGTGGGTGAGTACCGAGCCAAATCCCTGCTCACGCAATGGCCTGGCTTTGCTGTCGTCATTATTAAAAAGCTCGTCGGCATTGACCTGCGACTTGATGGCCTGGTTCCAGCCATAAGCGCCTTTGGTATTGCTGGTAAGTTGCGCCGGCGCAAAGAAGTTGAAATTGCCCTGCGGACGCTGAGGTACCGCGATGCCATAATCACTGAATATATCTATGAAGGATGGATAGATATATTTGCCTTTACAATCTACCTGTATCGCATCGGCAGGGATATTCACTTTTGTACCAACCTCGATGATACGCCCTTCCCGAATGAGCAGCGTGGCCGATTGCAGCGTTGTTTTAGAATCTTTTACAATGGTGGCATTGGTGAATGCATAAGTGCCCGTTCGTTTATCGGCGACACCATTTACCGGGAATGTTTCCTGGCAGAAAGCAGGCAGTGAGAAGCAACCCAATAGAACAAAGATGAGCAGCAGCTTACATTTTAGCATAGTAGTTTATTTTGGATGATGGTTAATTTAATGGATAATTTTATAATGGATAATTGATAATGCTTCAGGATGGGAATATTTACATTAAAAGGAATGATCTCACTTCGAAAGTAAATTATCCATTATGCATTATAAAATTATCCATTAAATGCTGTCTGCGATAATATTCAAAGACTGCTGAATTAATTGTTCTACCGCAAGGCCACTATCTTTCGAAAACTCTTTCACCACCCGGTTTGCAACAATGGCGTTAAGGCTTATACATTGATGTCCCAATGCTTTTCCCAAACCATAAATAGCAGATGATTCCATTTCGAAATTGGAAACAAAATGTTCTTCGTACCTGAAAGAAGTGAGTTTGTCGATCAATCCCGGATAGGCAAGTTCCAGCCGCAGTATCCTTCCCTGCGGGCCATAGAAGCCCGGGCAGCCAACGGTTATTCCCTGGTGGTAACCTTCGTTGAATACATTTAAAAGAGAAGGGGAGCCTTCATAAATATATGGTATCACATGGCCTACAGAAAGATCCGTATGGCCTTTAAAGGCATGGAGGATATTATTTTCGCTGGCAGTATTTGGTATCTTATAAAAATGCATGACATTGTCGAAACCCAGTCCGTGAGTGCCTGCCACAAAACTATCTACAGGAATTTCTTCGCGGAGCGAACCGGATGTACCAAACCGTAATATGTTCAGAGAGGTGAGGGTGGGCTTTAAAGTCCTTGTTTCCAGGTCGATGTTTGCCAGGGCATCCAGTTCGTTCATGGCGATATCGATGTTGTCGGGGCCGATACCGGTGCTTAAAACGGTGATCCTTTTTTTGCCGATATAACCCGTATGTGTAATGAATTCGCGGTGCTGCAATTTGAATTCGATGGAGTCAAAGTGTTTGCTCACCACAGGTACCCTGTCGGGATCACCCACCAATATCACGGTTCCGGCTATTTCTTCCGGCCTGGCACCTATGTGGTAGATGGCACCACGTTTATCGAGGATCAGTTCTGATTCAGGTATTCGCATATTAAAAGGTTTAAAAGGTTCAAAATGTTCAAGAGTTTAAAATGTTCGAAAACATCTTGAAATTTGGAACTTTTGAACATTTTGAACTTGTTTGGGGGTTAAAAGTTAAGACAATATTCGCGTCACTATAAAAATTTAATTTCCTGGCTGTCAGCCTGAGCCTGTCGAAGGCGATTTTAGTAAAAATGAGCAAGCCTTCGACAAGCTCAGGCTGACAGCTATTTTGAATTATCCGATGTTCGAGTAGCTAACTGTGGCAATTAAGGGTAATTCCTTAAATTTGATACTTACAACATTGACTATGCCGGAAAAAATAATCTCATACCAGCCCGATTTCAGCCAGTCTCCCCGGGTAGACCAGGTAGGTATCATCGAAAGGGCTTCGCGATTTACCAAACGCAGCATTAAGAACGAAACAAAAATGAACGGGCTTTTGCTGGCGCTCAACATGATTGATCTTACTACGCTGGAGGGAAAAGATTCGGAAGGGAAAGTGAAACAGATGTGTTACAAAGCGATGCACCTGCACGATGCATTTGAAGGGCTGCCTACTGTTGCCGCTGTTTGCGTGTACCCATCCATGGTGAAGACCGCGAAGCTCGCATTGGGCGATTCGGGGGTAAAAGTGGCGTCGGTTTCAACAGCATTTCCCAGCGGACAAGCACCACGTGATATCAAGATCCGTGATACAAAGTTTGCTGTTCAACAAGGGGCCGATGAGATCGATATGGTGATCAGCCGCGGCAAATTCCTGGAAGGTGAATATAATTTTGTCTTCGACGAAATTGCAGCCATCAAAGAAGCCTGTGGCAATGCACGATTGAAAGTGATCCTTGAAACGGGTGAACTGGGCACGTTCGATAAAGTGCGTAAAGCCAGTGATATCGCCATGCATGCAGGGGCCGATTTTATCAAGACTTCTACAGGTAAAATAAGTCCCGCGGCTACCATGCCTGTAACGCTGGTGATGCTGGAAGCGATCCGTGATTTTTATTATAAAACGGGAAAGATGATCGGCATGAAACCTGCCGGTGGTATTTCCAAATCCAAGCTGGCATTGCATTACCTCGTGATGCTGAATGAAACACTGGGCGAAAGCTGGATGAACAACCAGTGGTTCCGCTTTGGCGCCAGCAGCCTTGCAAACGATGTGCTGATGCAGGTGATGAAAGCAAAGACGGGTGTATACCAGGGGAAGGACTATTTCGCGATAGATTAAAGGTTCAAAAGGTTTAAAGGTTCAATGTTCAAAAGGTTTGGGAAGTTCATCAGGAAGGATAGTATTTTAAGATTGGAAATGTTATAAGAAGAGAGTAGGTTATGGCAACGATTAAATGTTTTGAAGATATCATTTCGTGGCAGGAAGCCAGGAAATTGAATCTGGAAGTTGGGAAACTTATTGATAGCGAGCGATTTCGAAGAAATTATGGACTGATCAATCAAATAGAAAGATCAGCAGGTTCAATTATGGATAATATTGCTGAAGGTTTTGAAAGAGACGGCAATAGGGATTTATACAATTTCTTTATGTCGGTAAAGCCTCCTGCGGAGAACTAAGATCACAGCTCTATCGTGCATTGGATCGGAATTATATAAGCATGCAAGAATTCGAGGGGTTAAGTGAACAAGCTAAAAAGATCAGCGGTTTAATACAAAAACTTAATAACTATTTACAGTCTTCCGATTTAAAAGGAGAAAAATATAAAGGTAAGGAGTAACAAATCGAAAGGACATTTTGAACTTTTGAAACTCTTGAACCTTTTAAACAATTATTATGGCAACTACCAAGAATAATACATTGAAATTGAAATTCGATTCTGCCCGCAAATACGCCCCCGCGTTGGAAAGTAAAAGCGCCGCCACGATCGATGCCCGTTATGATCTGTTCATCAACGGGAAATTTGAAAAGCCGCAGAGCAAAAAATATTTCAGTACCATCAATCCGGCTACGGAAGAAAAGCTTTCGGAGATAGCCGACGCGAATGCCGCGGATGTTGATAAGGCCGTGAAAGCCGCCAGGGCTGCATCAGACAAGTACTGGAAAAAAATGCCGGCAAGTGAAAGGGGAAAATATATTTTCCGGATAGCAAGGATGATACAGGAACGTGCGAGGGAACTGGCCGTGATAGAAACGCTGGACGGTGGCAAACCCATCCGCGAAAGCCGCGATTTTGATGTGCCTACTGCAGCCAATCATTTTTTCTATTATGCAGGCTGGACAGATAAACTGGCCTACGCATTTCCGGGGAAAGATCCTCAACCATTGGGCGTTGCCGGGCAAATTATTCCATGGAATTTCCCCTTACTGATGGCGGCATGGAAGATAGCGCCGGCTTTGGCAACGGGTAATACGGTGGTATTGAAACCGGCCGAAAATACTTCCCTTACCGCATTAAAATTGGCAGAGATCATCCGGGAAGCGGACCTGCCGCCGGGTGTGGTCAATATCATTACGGGGGCAGGGTCTACCGGGGCAGCTATTGTAAATCACCCGGATATCAATAAGATCGCCTTCACCGGTTCAACAGATGTGGGCAAGATCATACAGAGAGCGATAGCTGGTACGAATAAAAAAGCAACGCTGGAACTCGGCGGTAAAGCTGCCAATATAATTTTTGATGACGCGCCGATCGACCAGGCAGTGGAAGGGGTGATCAATGGCATTTTCTTCAACCAGGGGCATGTATGCTGCGCCGGATCCAGGTTGTACGTGCAGGAATCAGTATATAAAGAAGTGGTAAGAAAATTGAAAGACCGCCTGGAAACATTGATCGTTGGCGACCCGATGGATAAGAATACGGATATCGGCGCCATCAATTCGAAAGAACAATTGAACACCATCAACAAATATTTAAAGATAGGACAGAAGGAAGGAGCGGAAATGTACCAGGCAAATGTGGAAATACCATCCAAAGGGTTTTTCTGCAGGCCAACGATCTTTACCAATGTTGCACAATCCAACAGGATAGCACAGGAAGAGATTTTTGGCCCGGTGCTTACTATCCAGACTTTCCGCACGGATGATGAAGTGATTGAAAAAGCGAATAATACACCTTACGGACTTTCGGCGGGTGTGTGGACAGATAAGGGGTCGAAGATATTCAACCTTACCACCAAACTCAGGGCTGGCGTGGTTTGGGCAAATACATTCAACCAGTTTGATCCTACATCCCCATTCGGCGGGTACAAAGAAAGCGGTTATGGAAGGGAAGGAGGGTTGCATGGATTGGCACCTTATCTCAACTTAGGTTGAATTAATAATTAATAATTAAGAATTAATAATTGCCTGCAATTTAGATAGGTAATAAAATGTTCATTATGGCAACAGTTACTATAAAAAAAACTGCGAAAAAATCAGCACCACAGAAAAACATTGCTGCGCCTGCAGACAGGCTGGAAGTGTTGAAGACCTATAAAATATACATCGGTGGAAAATTTCCGCGGACAGAATCGGGCAGGTATTACACTGCTTCGAACAATAAAAAGGAAGTGCTGGCAAATGTTTGCCTGAGTTCCCGCAAAGATTTTCGCGATGCTGTAATAGCCGCCCGTACTGCATTTGGCGATTGGGGCTCACGAGCTGCTTTTAACCGCAGCCAGATATTGTACCGCATTGCCGAAATGCTGGAAAGCCGTAAAGCACAATTTGTAGACGAACTGGTTAAGCAGGATTCCACGAGGGTGCAGGCGGAAAAAGAAGTGGAATTATCCATCGACAGGCTGATCTATTACGCCGGCTGGTGCGATAAATTTCAGCAATTGTTTAGTGCGGTAAACCCGGTGGCATCTTCTCACTTTAATTTTTCCGTTCCGGAACCAACCGGGGTGGTATCTGTTATTGCTCCGCAAAATGATTCGCTGCTGGGGCTTGTGTCCGTGATTGCACCTGTTATTGCCGGCGGTAATACCTGTATCGTTTTGGCAGCTTATACCAAACCTTTATGTGCAGTTACATTTGCTGAAGTGCTCAATTCATCGGATGTTCCGGGTGGGGTGATCAATATACTTACCGGGAAAGTAAGCGAACTGGCGCCTTATTTTGCCGATCATATGGATGTAAATGCGATGATCTTCTGCGAAAAAGATGCAGCCGTAAAAAAACTGATCCGGGAAAAAGGGGCGCTGAATTTAAAGCGTGTAACCGTTTACGATAGTATCAACTGGTTGTCGGAAAAAGGGCAGTCACCTTATTTTATCATGGATACGCAGGAAGTTAAAACCACCTGGCATCCCATTGAAAATATCGGGGGCTCGGCGCCCGGTTATTAACTGGAATAGTTGCATCGTTTCTTCGTAACTTTTTTTAACCGCGGAGAACATGAGTGGCCAGAGCCTACGCAGAGGTCTCTGCGCAAACTCTGCTTTCTCTTGTTCTCCGCGGTTAAAAAAAAATCCAACAGCTTGAAATTTCAAAAATGAGTATTAACTCCAATATTATTGCTTCTATAACATCGCCTGTAACTACTCTTGAAGTTGTAGAGAAAATCTGCGATGGAGCAAAAGAGAACAACTTTCCAAAAATTTGCGTGCCACCCTTGTTCATAAAAAAAACAAAGGAATTCATCGGCGAAAGCAACATTACACTTGCCACCGTTATCGGTTTCCCTTTTGGATATAGTGCCGTGGAGGCGAAACTTGCAGAGATCGTGCTGGCTATTTTGGATGGAGCTGACGAATTGGATGTGGTGATCAACATTGCGGCTTTAAAAAATAACGACTGGCAATACCTGGCGCATGAACTGAACGCGATCTTACCGGTGGTAAAAAGCAAGCAAAAGAGTATCGGTATCATTTTAGAAACCGGTTTGCTTACAGATGATGAGATCACCAAATGCTGCGACCTTTACGGCATTGCGGGGGTAGATTTTATCATTACCTCTACCGGTTACTCGGACAGGGGCGCCAGCAGGGAAACGATCAAACTTATCCGTAAGCATTTGGCCGACGCCATTCAGGTAGTAGCTTCAGGAAACGTGAATGACCCTATATTTGCAAAAGGCCTCCTGGAAGAGGGCGCGGCTTTTATCTGGAGCAGTCATGCCGAAAAACTTATCAAAACAGCTGCTAAATAATAGCTGGAACGATTTTTGCCTCTATGCGGGCAGTTAAAAATAAAGAATGAAAAAAGTACTCTTATTAACCCTATCCATTGCTTTCTTTGCGGCGGCAAAAGCACAAACTGCCACAAATGATACTATTCCGTTGGGGGTAGTCACCATCAATAAAGACCCGAGGATAGACATTCTCGGTAAAAAAATGGGTGAGTACAACGGAGCCCTGGCTTACAGCAACAGCCGTACCGCTAAAGGTTTTCGCCTGATGGTATTGAGCAGCAGCGACAGGGAGCTGGCTATGAAACTACGTACGCAACTGCTGCAGCAATATCCTGACCAGGGGGTTTATATGAGTTTCCAGTCGCCGTACATCAAACTTAAATTCGGAAATTTTGTAGAAAAAGCAGATGCGGAAAAAATGCGCAACGAATTGCTGAAACGCAAACTGGTGACCGGGAATATTTACCTGGTGCCGGAAGTGGTGGAAGTAAAACCTGATAAGAATGCTCCGCAGGATGATGAGTAAGCATAAATAATAAGAAATTTATAATAAGAAATAAGAAAGTCCGGATTTCGTACTGATTTAAAATCGTACGGCCTCCGGACTTCCTTATTTAATATTCCTTATTTTATGTTTCTTATTTTTTAACTTCACAGTAGCAAAATCGAAGTGCATGATTGAAAAGATTAAAGAACTGGCAGACCGTTACAAAGAAGAATTCATTGCCGTGAGGCATCATATACATTCCAATCCCGAGTTGAGTTATCTCGAGTATGAAACTTCCAGGTTCATACAGGAAAAATTAAAGGGCTGGGATATACCTTTCGAGGTATTGGCCACCACCGGTGTGCTGGGTATCATCAAAGGTAAAAATCCGGATAGCCGTATTGTTGCATTGCGTGCGGATATGGACGCACTGCCGATTCTGGAAGAGAATAAAGTAGACTATGTTTCAAAAAATCCCGGAGTAATGCATGCCTGCGGGCATGATGTGCATACTACCTGTTTGCTGGGTGCTGCAAAAATATTATCCGAAACAAAAGATGAGTGGGAGGGTACTGTGAAGCTGATCTTTCAGCCCGGCGAAGAAAAAAATCCCGGTGGCGCCAGCTACATGATAAAAGAAGGGGCATTGGAAAATCCTGTTCCCGAAAAGATCTTCGCACTGCATGTACACACCGGGCTGCAGGTAGGCGAATATAGTTTTCGCGGCGGGATGGTGATGGCGAGTGCCGATGAGATATACATTACCATAAAGGCAAAAGGCGGGCATGCCGCCGCTCCGCAATTTACAGCGGATACGATCCTTATTGCATCGCAACTGATAGTGAGCCTGCAGCAGATCATCAGCCGGAATAACAATCCTTTCAATCCATCTGTGCTGTCGATCACGTCTTTCCAGGGAGGGAATACTACGAATGTGATCCCTTCGGAAGTGAAGCTGATGGGTACTTTCAGGGCAATGAATGAAGAGTGGCGTTTCAAAGCACACGAACTCATTGTAAAACAGGCTACCGATCTTGTTACGGGAATGGGGGCGGAAATAGATATAAAAGTAGATGTGGGTTATCCGTTTGTTTTCAATAACGAAGCGCTCAGCGCAAATGCACGAAAACTGGCCGAAGAGTTTGCCGGGAAAGATAAAGTAAGCGAAACGGAATTGCGGATGGGAGGAGAAGATTTTGCTTACTATACACATGTAGTACCGGGATGCTTTTTCCGGCTTGGAGTAGGTAATATTGAAAAAGGCATCACGAGCAACGTGCATACACCGACATTTAATATTGATGAAAATGCGATTGAAAACGGGATGGGGATGATGGCCTGGCTGGCGGTAAAAGGTTGATAAGGTTCAATGTTCAAGGTTCAAAGTTGTACTTTATAATTTCCAGTTTTATAAAGTTCTTCGAAGAATTTAAGATCCGGGACACGTCCTAAACCTCCTAAACCTTCTAAACCTCTCTAAACTCTAAATACTAATCTCTAAACTTGCTTTCATGAAGATTTCCTTTCACGGCGCAGCCCGTACAGTTACCGGCTCCAAGCATCTGCTGACACTCAGCAATGGGAAAAAAATATTGCTCGATTGTGGCATGTTCCAGGGAATGGGGCCGGATACGCCGTTGTTGAATAAGGATTTCGGATTTGATCCCAGGCAGATAGACTACATGATCCTTTCGCATGCGCACATCGACCATTGCGGACTGATACCGAAGCTCGTGAAAGATGGTTACGAAGGAAAGATATTTGCCACACCCGCCACCAAAGACCTCGCAGCTGTGCTGATGGAAGACAGTGCAGGGATACAGGAGAACGATGTGAAATTTGAAAACAAGCGTCGTGCATTACAGGGGCTGCCTTATGTGGAACCGCTTTATACCACATTGGATGCCCTGGCGGCTGTTGATCAGTTTGTAACCGTTGACTATGACAAATGGTTTACGATCGAACCTGGAATTGAATTTTGTTATACCGATGCCGGCCATATCATCGGGAGTGCAGCGGTGCATATACGGATAACAGAAAATGGTAAAACAAGGCAAGTGACCTTCAGCGGTGATGTTGGCCGCTACCGCGATATAATCCTGAAATCACCGGCCGTTTTTTCGCAGGCGGATTACATCATCCTTGAAAGTACATATGGCAATTCACTGCACGATGAATATGTACAGACACCTGATGCGATGCTGGATTGGATTAAAAAGACATGTATAGAGAAAAAAGGAAAACTGATCATTCCTGCATTCAGTGTTGGCCGCACACAGGAAATCTTATATGCGCTCAACGAACTGGAAAACCAGGGACGGCTTCCGGCGCTTGAATATTTTGTCGATAGCCCCCTGAGTATGAAAGCAACGCAGATCGTAAAAAGTTATCCGAAATATTTTAATGCCCGGATACAAAAAGTACTGCAGACAGACCATGATCCATTCGGTTTTAAAGGGCTTAAGTTTACGAAGACGGTGGATGAAAGTAAGATGCTGAATTATTACAAAGGCCCTTGTGTGATCATATCCGCCAGCGGAATGGCAGATGCCGGAAGGATCAAGCATCATATCAGCAATAATATTGAAAACAGCCGCAACACTATTTTACTCACCGGTTACTGCGAACCTAATTCCTTAGGCGGAAGATTGAAAAAACATCCAAAAGAGATAGGTATTTTCGGACAAACACATGAAGTCAACGCCGAGATCGGAGAAGTCCGCAGCATGAGCGCTCATGGCGATTATGTAGATCTTTTGCAATTTCTTGCCTGCCAGGATAAACGTGCGGTCGCCAAACTTTTCCTCGTTCATGGGGAATACGATGTGCAACAGGATTTCAAAAGAAGACTGGTGCAAAAGGGTTTCCTGGATGTAGAAATACCTGAGCGGCATCAGGAAATAGGACTGGGGTAATCTATGATCTATGATGTATGGTCTATAGTTCATTCTGATTAAATGTTTTGACATACTTTAGAAATCTTCAATCAGAAAGTATCAGATCATAGATCTTACATCATAGATCATAGATCATACATCATACATCCTCTTCACCCTTCAGGGCTATTGTGCCGGATATTTAATGCCACTACATTGCAGGCTTAAATATCTGTTATGAACAAGTGTCTGCTGTTTGTATTTTTAATGCTTATCACCAACAGCATTCATGCACAGGTGAAGATCGGGTCGCCCGGCACTCCAAACAGCAATGCTGTCCTCGACCTGGATGGCGGCACCAACAAAGGCCTGTTGCTTCCCCGCCTGTCTGGCCCGCAGATAACGGCACTCACTACAGCTCCCGATGGACTGCTTGTATACAACACCACCGATGGTTTTTTGTATATCCGAAAAGTTGGTACCTGGATAAAGATCAGCGATGAATTTACCGGCAGTGGCCTCGTGCTGCCTTATTCCGGCGCAGCCGCCACCACAGCCGGCAATGCGGTGTTCAGGGTACAGAATACATCGGCGGGTATCGGGTTGCTGGGCGATGCATTGGGTGGGGGATATGGTGTGTCGGGTTTCAGCAATACCGGGACAGGTGGCTTTTTCGCGAGTACATCCGGCCCGGCATTGATGACGGGTAGCGGCAACGTTGGTATCGGTACGCCTATCACAAGTCTTCCCCAATTTCCACTGGATGTGGTGGGGCGTATCCGCATACGAAATAAAGGCGGCGATACTCCCGGTTTCTGGTTCGAAAAACTTTCTACCCCGCTTGAGCAAAGTTCTTTCTTAGGTGTGTTCAACGATAGCATTGTGGGGCTTTATGGAACAAAGAACAACCAATGGAAATTCTTTTTCAACCACGACAATAATAATTTCGGGATATACAACGCCAACCCACGGGCGCCATTATCTTTTGCAGCTACCAACGGCAACAAGCTGGATCTGTATTATGAAAGCCCGACAGCCATGTATGGCATGGGGATCGGGTCTGCAGAATTACAATTGTACAATGCCAATTCCGGCGCACACACTTCCTTCGGGTATGGCGCCAGTGCCGCACTTACAGAAACCTTCCGGATAAATAATAATGGAACGGCATGGCTCAATAATCCGGTAACACTTGCGGCGAATACGGAAATCGCTACTTATTTTAAAACCAATAACAGGTATAGCGGTGCCATCAAGGTAATTGGTACCGGGGCAAATACTGCCAGGCTGGGCCTGTTTGCTTACACCGGCGTAAATGCTACTGCCCTGAAGGAGTACCTGAGTATAACGGACGGTGGCTACGTGGGGTTAAATTATACTAATCCTGCAAACCCCTTATCATTTCCGGCAACACTGGAGAAAAAAATATCCTTGTATCCCGGTGCTACCGGTGATGTAGGGCTGGCTGTTTCAGGAAATGAATTGCGCATCTACAGCGATAACAGTTCGGCCTCCACCACCATTGGCTACGACGATTATACGAATGGCTTCAAAGAGAATTTCAGGGTGGATGCGGCCGGTAATACCACGATTACCAATCCGGCTACACTTGCAACAAACGTGCAGGCTGCTACTTTTTATAAAGCTGGGAATTCTTTTATGGGAGCCATAAAATATACCGGTACCAGTGCTTTTGCAACGAGGCTCGGATTTTTTACGGGTTCCTCCATCAATGGCAATTCTTTGGCAGAGTCGATGGTGATCACCAATGCTGGCGATGTGGGGATCAATACCCCATCCCCTAATTCGAAATTGCAGGTAAACGGCAGCGTTAGTATGCCGATAAGAATAATTACCGGCAACGCCACGGCTACGGATAATGATTACAGTATACGTTATGTACCATCAGGAAATGTATTCAGTCAGCTTACATTGCCGGCTGCGGCAGGCAGAACCGGGAGGATATATGTGATCTCTATCGATTGCGGGTACAGTTCCGGCGTAAGTTTTCCGGCGTTATATGTGAGAGACAATAACGGGGTAAATGTAATTTCAAATAACGCGGCTTATTATGACGGCAACACTGCTGCCAATGGGGCGATTGAATTTAATGCGCTATTGTATGTGCAATTTAATAATACCGAAACCAGTTACCCTGTAAAACGGAAAGTCAGCATCACTGTGCAAAGTGATGGCAACAGGTGGGTGATCATCGATGGGGATTTTAAAATATTTTAGGAAGTTCAAAAGTTCAACAGTTCAACAGTTCAAAAGTTCAAAAAGTTAAAATGCATTCCATTAGGATATCAACTTTTTGAACCTCTTGAACCTTTTGAACCTCTTGAACCTCTTGAACGTTTTAAACTTTCTAAAACCTGTTTAGCCGGAAAGCAGAGATATCTATTTCCGTTTTTTTATTTCCGATCATCTGGCTCACGAGCAGGCCGGTGCCTGTGCCCTGCGAAATGCCCAGCATGGCGTGGCCTCCGGCAAATATTGCATTATCATATTTATCGGTGCGGGAAATATAAGGCAGCCCATCGGGTGTTACAGGCCGCAGTCCGTTCCATATTTCATCATGCGGAATGCTGCCGATCTCCAGTCCGGGATAAAAACTTTTTACCGAATTGTAAATGCCCAGCATCCGTTTGCCGAGAATATCGCTGTTGTAACCGCTGAATTCCATCGTGCCGCCAATGCGCAACATTTTCTGCCACGGTGTGATGGCGCAACGGCCATCTACGAGTATGGCAGGGTAACGTATATTTTTTTCAATGCCCCGGTAAGTATGACTGTACCCTTTGCCCGGCTGAAGCAATAAATGTATACCGAGTAATTTACTCATCATCGGCAGCCAGCTGCCTGTAGCAATCACCAGGTGATCGCATTCAAATTTTCCTTCGGAAGTGATGACGGCGGATACAGCATTGCCTGTACTTTCAAAACCGGTGACTGTAGCGCCTGTTTCAATGACAACATTTTTATCCAGCAAATAACTTTCCAGCGCTTCCATCATTTTGCCCGGGTGAAAATGGCAGTCGTCTTTGAACAACACCGCCCCCGCTACATCCAGTTCCACATCGGGCTCAAGTTGCTGCACACCGGCCCTGTCGAGTCTTTCTACTTTCAATCCGAATTTTTCTGCTTCATCTGCTACATGAAATTCATGATCCAGTGTTTTTTTGCTTTTGCAAAGATTGAAACAACCTTTTTCTTCCATCATGAAAGTATCGCCGATCTCGTTTCTTACATCGTTCATCAGTTGCCTGCTGAGCTGAAGGATATTGTTCAGGTGTGGCGCATGTTTCACCACTGTTTCCGTATTGCTGTTTTTGTAAAATTTCCATGCCCACTTCAGCAGGTCCATATTCAGCCTGGGTTTTATGTAAAACGGGCTGCTGCTGCTCAACATATATTTCAATCCTTCTCCGATGATTCCCGGCGATGCCAGCGGTACAAAATGGCTCGGAGACATATAACCCATGTTTCCAAATGAGCACCCGTCGCGGATGAAGCCATTGTCGATCACACGTACTTCATAGCCCGCTTTTTGAAGATAATATGCACTGAATAAACCGGTTACGCCGCCGCCTACGATTGTTACATTTGCCATAATTAACCGCTGAGAAATGAGTTAATAAAGTTTTCGCAGAGTAAGATAAGCATAGTTTTCTCTGCGAAAACTCCGCTCCCTTCTTTCCCGGCGTTTTTTTTTCAAAGTTGATAACTTTAAATTAAATTTGAAGTAATAAATTTTTATGGAAAACTACGGGAAAATTCTTTTGATTGCCATGCCCGCTTTCCTGCTCCTCGTGCTGTTTGAAAAATGGTACGGCTGGCGCAAGGGAAAGGATACCGTGCGGCATATGGATATGATCAGCAGCCTCAACTCCGGGGTTACCAATGTTACCAAAGATGTACTGGGATTAGTGCTGGCGATACTTACGTATGAACAGTTGGTAAATCACATCGCGTTGACGCACATAAAAGCTACATGGCTGACGTATGTGGTAGCATTCATCGCCCTGGATTTTGCCGGGTATGTGGTACATGCGATCGATCATAAAGTCAATTTTTTCTGGAACAGCCATCTCGTACATCATAGCAGCGAAGAATTCAATCTTGCATGTGCATTGCGACAAAGCATTTCGGTTTTTGTAAGATTATTCGCGATACTACTGTTGCCAGCAGCCTTACTGGGTGTGCCTGTGGAAGTGATTGCGCTGGTGGGGCCTTTGCATCTTTTTGCACAATTCTGGTATCACACACAGCATATCGGAAAGATGGGTTTTCTCGAAAAGATCATCGTTACTCCCTCGCATCACCGCGTGCACCATGCTATCAATAAAGAATACATCGATAAAAATTACGGGCAGATACTCATCATCTGGGATAAATTGTTTGGCACTTTCCAGGAAGAATTGAAAGAGGCGCCACCGGTATACGGCATAACAAGGCCGGTGCAGACCTGGAACCCGATCAAGATCAATTTTCAGCATATGTCTTTGTTGATCAAAGATGCCTGGCGTACAAAAAGCTGGAAAGATAAAGCGGCAGTTTTTTATAAACCTACCGGCTGGCGACCCGCAGATGTTGAGGAAAAATATCCTGTGTTCAAGATTGAAAATGTGTATTCGTTTGAAAAATATGATACAGTTTATTCCAGGCCGTTTCTTGCCTGGACGTGGCTGCAGATGATTGTTTTGCTGCTCATGGTGAGTTACCTTTTTGGCAACATAAGGCCCATCGGAATTCCGGAGGTATTTGTTTACGGAGCTTTTATTTTCCTGTTTGTATACGCGCTTACAGAATCGATGGATCAAAACCCGAACGCGTACATCTGGGAGATCGCAAAAGCGCTTTTCGGAACAGGAATTATTTTTTACTTCGGTGATTGGTTTGGTGCGGATAAAATTTCCCCGGTGATAAAGTATGTCATTGCAGGCTATCTTTTTATTTCATCGGCAATAGTGACCCAAATGAGCCTGGCAGTAAAACCGGTGGGCGATAGCAAAAGGGATATGGCTTTGAGCTGATCATTTGTCTTCGAGAAAAACAATTGCCATATCATCGCCCAGCCTTAGTGTAAAAGTTTCACGGGTTGTTTCATCCTCTTTGCCCAGCACTAAAAATTCTCCTGCGATACAATGTAAGATCAATCTGGATGTAGTATAATGTACCGCCACAGTATGCATCGTTTTGTCAGTAATATCGGATTCGATCAATTCAAAATTGTACACTTCAAAGGCCAAAGGCTTGCCCAGGTTGTTTCTCAGCTGAGGAATGATATTCTTCAGCGAATCGATGAAACCAGCTACTGCAAAGCCGCTTTTATAGTGTAGGGAATTAGCCCTGCCATCGCTCGCTTTCAGTTCTGTAAATGTTTTCCACTTCCTTTCGGGATTATATACCTGCGATTTGATCAGGAATTCTTCATAAGAGTAATGCAGGATATTCTTTTCAAATGTATCCTGCGTAGTGTTGTCGATGACCTGCCGGTAAGTGAGTTTGATGATGGTTTGTGGCATGGCTGATGTTTTTTTAATGAGGAAGCCGGTGCGTGCCAGCTTCCTTTACTGGTAACAGGGGGTTTTCATACAATATTATAAAGCTATCCCGATCGTATGTGTACCTGCATATCCTGCGGCCACACTGCCTGTGAGGGCTACTGTCTCATTGGCGAGGTCGGAAACGGAGTTGCCAAAAATTCCATCGGCAGCATTGCTCATCGTATTTACTCCATGCGCAGCATACAAGGTACTTTGGTGAACGGTGTTTGATATTGTTTCGGAAAAAGTGATCTGCGTTGTTTTTTTCAACACATTATTTACATACACTTCGATGTGAATGTGTGTTGCACGGCCGCTATACCAACCCGGATAAATGGTGTTGAACAAGGCATTGCCTGAGGTATCGGTCAATTGATAACCACGGAGAAAAGTCTGCCCGGTAAAACTCTGGGTGCCGAGATACCCGGGTTGATTGGCATAACCTGAATAATACCCGTCTTTATTACACTGCCAGATATCCACCCTTGCATTGCTCACGATGGCGCAGCTGGCATTTACATTTACCACATTGAAAGTGAGTGCCAGCGGAACACCCGTTTGGCCAGCGGTGATATCCGCTCTTTGTAAAGGATTGGTGAGCTCGCCGCCCGGATAAGGATATGGTCCTTCTGTTTCTGTCGGGGAAACCACACATCCACCGGTTCCTGTACCGGTGCCAGTAACGGTTCCCGAGCTATCGACGTCTGTGATGTCCGATTTTTTACAGGCATCTACCAGCGTGGCCAGGCTTAAAATACCCAATGAATTTCGTAAGAATTTTTTGCGTTCCATGGTATCAGTTTTAGAAGTGATTCAATTGCTATCTAAATATGAACCTTATTGGAAACGAAAAAAAATCGTTGAGGCCGGCGAATAAATTTCTGCGGTGAAATGTATTATTTGTTAATACGTTTTAAGAAATTTTCTTCATAACTGTTGCTCACGGGAAGATCTTCATTCGCGATGGTGATCATTTTTGCACGAATGCTGGAGATCTTATTGATGGCTGCCACATAACTGCGATGAATGCGGATAAAATTATCTTCCGGCAATTTATCTACGATACTTTTCAGCGTCATCCTTGCTACTACAGGTTTTTGGTTTACAAGGTGGATCTTGAGGTAATCATCCAATCCTTCTATGAAAAGTATATCATTGGTATCGATCTTGATCAGGCTGTAGTCGGCACGTATGTAAATGAACGATTGCGCGGGCGCTGTTGTTGTTTTCAATTGCTGATGCTGTGCAGCTTTGTTAACAGCCTGAAGAAATCTTTCAAATGTGAAAGGCTTCAACAGGTAATCGATCGCGTCAAGGTTGAACCCTTCCACTGCATAATCGCTGTACGCCGTTGTGAATATCACCATCGTTTCCTGTTCGGTATTTTTGTATAATTCTATCCCACTAAGCGACGGCATATTGATGTCGAGGAATAAAAGGTCGACCGGGTATTTATTGATATACTTCACCGCATCCGTCGGTTTGTTGAATGTTTTTTCGAGCTGTATGAAATCTATCTTGTTGCAGAAAATATCTATGATCTGCAAAGCCGGTAATTCATCGTCGATGGCAATCGCTTTTATCATTAAAAATCGATACTTAAGTTTACTGAAAATTGATGTTCATCTTCGGTTATTTTTAATTCATGTGCCGAAGGATAGAGCAGGCCGAGCCTGTTGCGGGTATTACTGATGCCAATGCCATTGCGGGCTTCGGTGCTCACCTGTACAGTCACTTTGTTATTGATAACCAGCATTTCAAGCCTTGATTCGTAGAGGTTGATCACGATCTTTATGTTGGTGTCTTCTGCCGCGTTGAGTCCGTATTTGAAAGCATTTTCGATGAAGGAAATAAGTATAAGCGGCGCAATCCTTTTTCCCTCTTCCTTTCCCCAGATACTGTAATTCAATTTTACTTCATCGCCAAAGCGAAGCTTTTGCAGGTCGATATAATTGCGGATATAATCCAGTTCCTTTTTTAGTGGTACGGTATCATTGGCCGCTTCCGTAAGCACATACCGCATCATGGCGGATAATTTTTGTACCGCTTCGGGAGTGCTGTCTGATTTTTGTATCGACAGCGAATAAATTGAATTGAGTGTATTGAATAAGAAGTGCGGATTGATCTGTGCTTTCAAATAAGACAGTTCCGTATCCAGTTTTTCTTTTTCCGTACGTTTCCACCTGTTATTCACGCGGATAAGCAGAGAGAAAAATGCTACCGCAACAAACAGAAAAAGGTTGTGATCGATCCTCGAGAAGAAAAAGTTTCTTTCGCCACCAGGCCCCGGGGGCGGCATCATGCCTTGTGGTGGCGGTCCCATGGGGCCGGGCATCCCGATCGGCCGGACCAGCTGCGGCAAAAAAGCGACCAGCAGCATGCAGCCGATTACTATTACAAAATAGAGGATGTATTGTTTGCCGAAGTAAAGCGCAGGTATGAGTAAAAAATAATTGAGGTAGAAAAATCCGAGGAGCAGGATATACCTTAGCATATCCTGCATCGCGAGGCCGCTGAAGGTGAAAATTCCATTACCATCACGTTGCTCTGTATTGAGGATGGGTATGAGTAAAAAAACAATGCTGCCAATAAGATGCAACAGCCATTGATTTTTTTTTGTAAGCATTCCTTGACTTTAAGTGAACAAATTTAACAAGATATGCCGCATCATAACCCGCTTTGCGGTAAGGGACTGGTTTCTGCCGGCGAAATTAAAAGGATTGTCAGCCTGAGCTTGTCGAAGGCTTATCTGCTAAATATGCCTTCGACAAGCTCAGGCTGACAATAAATTGATGTCAGCATTTCAACTCATTGTTTACCGTACGCCATATTTTCAAGGGGTTGCTGTCTTTCAATTCATCGGGTAAAAGTTCATCGCTCCAGTTCTGATAAGCTACAGGCCTTGCGAATCTTTTTATTCCATCGGCGCCAACAGAAGTGAACCTGCTGTCAGTAGTGGCCGGAAAAGGGCCACCATGCTGCATGGGCAACCCTACGGCAACGCCGGTAGGAACTCCGTTGAGGATAAATCTTCCGCAGATATTCCGGAGGATGTCCACCAGTTCAGTATGTTGCTTAATGTCATTTTCAGTGCCCATCAAAGTAACTGTCAGCTGCCCTTCCAGATAGTTGGCCACAGCAATCATTTCATTCATATCGGCACATCGTACAATGATGGAGTAGGGGCCAAACACTTCGTGCTGCAACAAAGGGTTGGCCAGGAAGTCCTGCGCCTTTACCATGGCAATGGTAGGGCTGCCCTGGTTGAGTGCCGCATCTGTAGCCGATACCGCTACCTGCTCCACCCCGGGTTGCGATAAAGCTGCTGCTCTTTTTTCTACATAGTTTTTGTAGATACCCGCATGTAGCATCGTTTCAGGCACTATGTTCTTTATTTCGGCAGATAATTTATTTACAAACAGGTCCAGCACATCATTGCCGATGCCGATGATAATGCCGGGATTGGTGCAGAATTGCCCGGAGTTCAATGTGATGGATGCGGCATATTGTTGAGCGATCGATTCGTGATCAGCCGTTATTTTTTCAGGTAAAAGAAATACGGGGTTCACGCTGCTCATTTCGGCAAAAACCGGAATAGGAACTGCCCGTTGATTTCCCCAGTCGAACAATTGTTTACCCCCGGCAAAAGAACCTGTGAAGCCAACCGCTTTTGTATACGGATGTTTTACCAATGCTTCGCCTACCTTGGAAGAAGCGCCATGTATATGGGTGAAAATTCCTTTTGGCATAAAACAATTGTTAGCGGCTGTTGTAATGGCATCGGCCACCAGCTGGCTTGTTTCGGCGTGGCCGGGATGTGCTTTCACGATCACGGGGCATCCGGCTGCCAGGGCGCAGGCAGTATCGCCACCCGCGGTGGAATAGGCAAAAGGGAAATTGGCTGCGCCGAATACAACTACAGGCCCCAGCGGAACCAATGTTTTTCGGATATCCGGCCTGGCCGGAACTACATCGGCATTCGCGGTATCGATACGGATATCGAGCCATTGTCCGCTTTCGCAAAAACGGGCATAATCATTCAGTTGAAAGATCGTCCGATTGATCTCCGTTTTTAACCGTGCCGGGGGAAGATTGGTTTCGCGGGCGGCAGTCTGCATCAGAACAACTTCATTGGTTTTTAATTCTGCGGCAATCGCCCGCATGAAATCTGCTCTTTGTTTAAGTGATTGTTTGCGATAGACGTGAAAAGCCTGCCAGGCTTCAGCCATAAATAAGTCGATCTCTTCTGTTGTAGAGTCTTGAAACATGTTTTTCATTTTTTAGAGTTGACTACTTCCACGAGTTGACAACTCATTGGAGTTGTCAACTCGTTCAAATATGAAATGCCCGGAAAATCATTACTGCCAATATCGCGCCAATGAACGGCCCCACCACCGGTATCCAGCTGTAACTCCAGTCGCTGTCGCGTTTGCCTTTGATGGGTAGAATGCTGTGCATGATCCTCGGGCCGAGATCCCTGGCGGGATTGATAGCATAACCGGTGGTGCCGCCGAGCGACAATCCGATACCTAATACGAGTAATGCTGCCGGCAGTGCATCTAACGAGCCTAAAGTGGCCTGGGGTTTTGCAATGAACAGCACACCGAGTATAAATGCAAATGTGCCGATGACCTCACTCACCAGGTTGTGGAACAGGCTTCGTATGGCAGGCGCTGTGCAAAATGCTCCCAGTTGCAGGTCGGGATTTTCAGTTGCGTCAAAATGCTGGCGGTATTGTATCCATGCAAACAATGACCCCGTCATGGCGCCCAGCAGCTGACCGGCCATGTACATCGGTACATTTTCCCAGATGCCATCTTTGAGTGCAAGCGCCAATGTTACCGCGGGGTTAAGATGTGCTCCACTTACCGCTGCGGCGGCGTACACGCCTACAAATACGGCGATCGCCCAACCGAATGTGATGACGATCCAGCCGCTGCTGTTGCCTTTTGTTTTATTTAAAACTACATTGGCGACAACCCCATTGCCCAATAAGATCAACAGGAATGTCCCGATGAGTTCCGAGAAGAAGATATTCATAATAGCGAATTTTAAATGTATGATGTATGGTTCTTTAGTGTAGAAATAATTTTTTTATTGATACTTCCACATCATACATCTCACATCATACATCATCCATTGTATATTTTTTAGCGATTGAAATAAATGAATTCAGCTGTTCCCTTATCCAGGACTCATCCATCCGCATTTCGTTTGCCATCAGTTCTGCAACAATGGGGGACGCTTCTATGGAAGCGCCTGCATCCAGCAAAATGCTGCGGGTTCTCCGTGCCATCACATCTTCTACGGTCATAGCCATTTCATTACGCACTGCCCAGATCACCATCGCTTTTGTATAGGGAAGAGCGGGGTGGATGGATTCTTTCCAGGCAGGATTTTCTTTGTACAATTCTTTAACCATTGCCGCATCCGAACCATAATAATACAGGTCATCCGGGCGTTCGATAGTATCTGTCCAGCCATGTATTTTTAAACCTTCGGTAACGCAGGTTTTCTTTTCCAGTTGGCCCAGGGCGATGGTTTTGTCCAGCACGTCTTTGGCCATTTTGCGGTAGGTTGTCCATTTGCCACCGGTGATGCTTACGAGTTTACTTTTGGAAATTACCACCGTGTGATCCCGTGGCAACAAAGATGTTTTTTTTGCCGCAGTATTTTTTACTAACGGTCGCAGCCCCACGAAAACAGACCGCACATCTTTTCTGCTGATATCTGCTGATAAATAGAGATTGATATGCGTGAGTATGAAATTGATCTCTTCTTCGAGTGCAGTGGGCTCATAGGAGGTATGGTCAACAGGTGTATCCGTAGTGCCTACTACCACTTTTCCATGCCATGGCACAGCAAAAAGAACACGCCCATCGGCGGTTCTGGGCACCATCAAGGCGTTGTTGCCGGGAAAGTATTTTTTATCCAAAACAATATGTACTCCCTGCGAAGCCGCTACCAGTTTGGGTTGTGAGGCATCATCCATTTTAAGTACGGCATCGGTAAATACGCCGGTAGCGTTTATTACGTTGGTGCTTTTTATCAGCATTTCTTTTCCTGTGATACTATCCAGGATGTGTACGCCGGCGATAATGCCTTCCTGTTTTTCCAGCTTTATCACTTTGCAATAGTTGAGTATCGTAGCACCATTTTCTTCAGCAGTCTGTGCAAGATTGATGGCAAGCCTGGTGTCGTCAAATTGGCCATCGCGATACACTATACCACCACGCAGATTTTTTGTTTCTGCGGTAGGCAGTAACTCCTGCGCTGTTTTTTTAGAGATGATCTTTGTGCTGCCGAGGCTTAGCCTGCCCGCCATGATATCATAAATCTTCAGGCCGAACCCGTAATACATTTTTTCCCACCATTTATAAGCGGGTATAACAAAGGAAAAATTGGAAGTGATGTGTGGCGCATTTTTTAATAGGATACCTCTTTCTTTCAATGCATCCATCACCAGCCGGATATTCCCTTGCGCCAGGTATCTTACCCCGCCATGTACCAGCTTGGTAGAGCGGCTGGAAGTGCCTTTGGCAAAATCAAACTGCTCGACCAATAAAGTCTTGTAACCGCGACTGGCGGCATCTACAGCCGTTCCCAACCCGGTAGCTCCTCCGCCGATGATCACGATATCCCATAGGGGCACTTCGTTTAGTTGGGATATCATTCCTTGTCTGTCCAATTGCTATTGGTTTGAATTATTTTTAAATTACGAATTGTCAATTACGAATTACGAATGCTTTCATTAGTAATTCGTAATTGACAATTCGTAATTAATTAAATATTGCTCCATTCTAAAGCCGCCCTTACTGCTTTCTCCCATCCCTTCGCCAGCTCGTTTCTTTTTTCTTCTTTCATCGTTGGTGCAAATGTTTTTTCTATCTGCCATTGCTGTTGAATCGCTTCAATGTTTTCCCAATAACCTACAGCAAGCCCGGCGAGATAGGCAGCGCCAAGTGCGGTGGTTTCGGTAATGGTAGGGCGAAGGACTTTTGTGTTTAGTATATTGCTCTGGAACTGCATGAGCAGGTCATTGGCGGTAGCGCCGCCATCTACTCTTAATTCTTTGATGGAAATTCCGGAATCGGCTTCCATTGCTTTCAGCACATCCATGGTTTGATAAGCGATACTTTCCAGTGCTGCACGGGCAATGTGGCTGGAGTTACTTCCACGGCTCAGTCCGAAAACCGAACCGCGTGCTTCGGGCTTCCAGTAAGGGGCGCCCAGACCTACAAATGCCGGCACTACATATACGCCATCGCTGCTATCTACCTTCATGGCCAATGCTTCCACTTCGGATGCGGAATGGATGATGCCAAGTCCATCGCGGAGCCATTGTACCACGGCGCCTGCAATGAACACGCTTCCTTCGAGTGCGTATTGTGCCACGCCATTCACCTTCCAGGCTACCGTGGTAAGCAGGTTATTGTTGCTGTAGACGGGTTTGTCGCCGGTATTCATCAGCATGAAACAGCCGGTGCCGTAGGTGTTTTTCACCATGCCGGCCTGGGTGCACATTTGTCCGAAGAGGGCTGCCTGCTGGTCACCGGCGATGCCGGAAATAGGAATGTTTTTGGCGGTGATGATATTTTGTGTGGTACCGAATATTTCGCTGCTGCTGCGTATCTGCGGCAGCATATTGCCGGGTATATCCAGTATGCTGCCGAGTTCATCATCCCATTGCAATGTGTGGATGTTACAAAGCATCGTACGGGAAGCATTACTAACGTCGGTGGCATGCACTTGTCCGCGGGTAAGGTTCCAGAGCAGCCAGCTATCGATGGTGCCGAATGCCAGTTCGCCGCGGGTGGCCTGTTCGCGGGCGCCGGGCACATGATCTAGTATCCATTTTACTTTTGTGCCGGAGAAGTAGGCATCAACAATGAGCCCGGTTTTTTGTTTGATGGCAGTATCATATCCTTTTGACCGGAGTTCGTCGCAAAAGCCTGCGGTGCGCCTGTCCTGCCATACGATGGCATTGTAAATGGGTTTGCCGGTATTGCGGTTCCATACCACGGTAGTTTCCCGCTGGTTGGTGATGCCGATGGCGGCGATGTTTTCTGCAGAAAGTCCGGCCTTGCCAATGGCTTCTATGGCTACCCCGAGCTGAGTGCTCCAGATCTCGAGTGCATCATGCTCTACCCACCCCGGCTGGGGAAAAAACTGGGTAAATTCCTTTTGGGCTACTGAGATCACCGTTCCCTGCTGGTCAAAAATGATCGCCCGGCTGCTGGTAGTGCCCTGGTCGAGGGCTAAAATGTATTGATTCATACATCATGGGGTTGGGTTAAAAAATGGGGCAATCGTAGCACGCTACTGCGTTTCCACAAAATACTCAATTAATTTACCCGTTCAATATTAATTTATCTGCAAAGTTTTTTGAAAAAATTTGGTTGCGAAAGTCTGGCGTCTTATCTTTGCCGTCCTTTAAAACGATGCCGCGTTGGTCAAGGGGTTAAGACGCCTCCCTTTCACGGAGGAATCACGGGTTCGAATCCCGTACGTGGTACAAATATAAGCCTGTCATCGACAGGCTTTTTTTATTCCAGCCTTCTCTCATCACCATGACTATGCAATGTCAAACTTCGTGGTGATCCATCGTATGATTAAAAGATTGTAATGATAAAATATTTTGACCTATTTGATTTCAAACAAAAAGTAAATTATAAAACCGAATTATTGGCCGGTTTCACCGTAGCCATGACAATGATACCTGAGTCGCTTTCATTTGCGATATTGGCAGGATTTTCACCACTGACAGGTTTGTATGCGGCCTTTATCATGGGATTGGTCACTGCAATATTCGGCGGCAGGCCAGGCATGGTTTCGGGTGGCGCAGGCGCAACTGTAGTGGTATTGATTGCACTCATGAAATCCAATGGATTGGAATACGTGTTGGCCGCTGTAGCCCTGGCCGGCGTTATACAGATCATCGTGGGTGTTTTTAAATGGGCCAAATTCATCCGGCTTGTCCCACAGCCGGTCATGTTCGGTTTTGTGAACGGGCTTGCAGTGATAATTTTCATGTCTCAACTGAACCAATTCAAATTACCCGGAACTGAAAACTGGTTATCCGGCTCTCCGCTTTTTATCATGCTGGGGCTGGTTGCACTGACCATAGCGATCGTTATCATCGTTCCAAAAATCACCAAAGCGATCCCCGCATCGCTTGTCGCGATCATCATCGTATTCGCCCTCGTGGCAGGGTTCGGTATCCATACCAAAACGGTGAGCGATATCGCTTCCGTGGCCGGTGGTTTACCGCCATTCCATTTGCCCAGGATACCAGTGACTTTTGAAACACTGAAAATCATTTTTCCCTATGCATTGATCATGGCTTCTGTGGGGTTAACCGAAGGGTTGCTCACCCTCAACCTGGTAGATGAAATGACGGGTACACGGGGTAATGGCAACAGGGAATGCATAGCCCAGGGCAGTGCCAATATCTTAAACGGTTTTTTCTCTGGCATGGGCGGCTGCCCGATGATAGCACAAACGCTGGTGAACCTTTCTGCCGGTTCGAGGGCAAGGCTGTCGGGCATCGTGGCCGCAGCAGCGATACTTATGATCATACTTTTTGGTGCACCATTGATCGGCCGGTTACCCATGGCTGCCCTGGTGGGTGTAATGGTCATGGTGGCGATCGGAACATTCGAATGGGCGAGTTTCCGCATCATCAACAAAATGCCGAAACATGATATCTTCATCGGCATACTGGTTGCCGTGATCACCGTACTGCTGCACAACCTGGCATTAGCGGTACTGGTAGGTGTGGTAATATCTGCACTGGTATTTGCCTGGGAAAGCGCCAGGCGCATAAGGGCAAAAAAATACCTCGATGATCAGGGGGTAAAACACTACGAAATCTTCGGGCCCCTTTTCTTCGGTTCGGTAACGGCTTTCGCCGAAAAATTTGATGTGCAGAACGATCCTCTTGAAGTAGTGATCGACTTTAAGGAAAGCCGTATCAGTGATATGAGTGCGATAGACGCATTAAATAAGATCACCGGGCATTATGCGGATCTCAATAAGACAGTACGGATCAAACACCTTAGTGCCGATTGCAGAAGGTTACTACTGAATGCGGACAAAGTAATTGAAGTCAATGTCATGGAAGATCCGATATATAATGTTGCGGTAGAGTGATAAGATTATATTTCTGGAATGTCAACCCCGAACTTACTTCAGTTTTTCCTTGAAAAAGTCAATCGTTCTTTTCCACTTGGCAATTCCGCCACCAAAGCAAAAACCCACCACCCCTATTTTGCCATTGCAATCCTTATTTGTTTTCAGGTAGTCGTAAGCGGCGAGAAAATCTTCCTGCATCTCTTTTTTGTCGCGTTTGCTTTGCAGTTCACGGCCGGCATCGTCATTACCGGGATAACCACCCAGGGGCGTCAGCGCATCCGGGGCCAGCGAAATGAACCCAGCAAGAGCGGCACGCCTGGCCACATCTTCAATATGCGGGTTGAGCCCACGATTTTCATGCACTACAATGATGCCCCCCAGGGTAGTTTTTGCATCGGCAGGTATTGATAACAAAGCCTTGATCGTTCCGCCCCCTTTGGGCGAAGCGTAATTGATGTAGATGGATTTTACCCGGGGATCATCAGCAGTTACCTGGATGGCGTTTTTATAGTCCGGCATCAGGAAACTCAGCAAAGAGGGAAGCGTAATGGCGCCAACAGCATAAATACCCAGCTTTTGCATAAATGATTTCCGGTCGATGCGGTTATGCGCATAGTCGTCGTAGAGGTCGAAAACTTCCTGTTGAATGTCTTCTTTTTTGATCCCGCTCATGGTAATGTTATTGTTATTTAAATATAAGCATTTACGGCGAGGGGTACGGCTGCTTTGCTGAAAAAGCAGGCCGATGGTAGACAGCATCACCCTTTTTAATCCGCACCCTATGAAAACCGGGGTTATTTACGTTGAAAGATAGCTGGTTAGATTTTTTTGAACCATAAATACACGAAGTACACAAAGTTTCACTAAGATAATTAAACTCCTAAATGGCTTTGTGTACTTGGTGGCTTTGTGGTTACAATAAAAATTCCTTCATTTTTCCATATCCCTTTCGTAAATTTGCCACGCAAAATGCAAATAACAATTAATAAATTTTGTCAGTTATGAGTACAGTAAAAGTTGCCATTAATGGTTTTGGTCGTATCGGTCGCCTGGTTTTCCGCCAGATATACAATATGGAAGGGATTGATGTAGTAGCAATCAATGACCTTACAAGCCCGGCAGTGCTGGCTCACCTGCTGAAATATGATAGCGCCCAGGGTCGTTTTGGCCAGGACGTTACACACACCGAAGATTCGATCATAGTGAATGGTGATGCAGTGAAAATATACGCCCAGAAAGATCCGGCGCAGATTCCATGGGGTGCCAATGATGTGGATGTAGTGATCGAAAGTACCGGTTTCTTCACCGATAAGGATAAAGCAGCAGCCCATCTGACTGCAGGCGCTAAAAAAGTGATCATCTCTGCCCCGGCTACAGGTGACCTTAAAACGGTTGTTTACAACGTAAACCACGAAATACTGGATGGTAGCGAAACTATCATCAGCTGTGCCAGCTGTACTACCAACTGCCTTGCGCCGATGGCGAAAGTGCTGAACGATAAATTCGGCATCATCACAGGTATCATGAGCACGATCCATGCTTATACCAACGATCAGAACACATTGGATGCTCCGCATCCGAAAGGTGACCTTCGCAGGGCAAGGGCAGCAGCTGCCAACATTGTACCTAACAGCACCGGCGCTGCAAAAGCGATCGGCCTGGTATTGCCGGAACTGAAAGGAAAGCTGGACGGTGGTGCACAACGTGTACCGGTGATCACAGGATCTGTGACCGAATTGTACAGCATCCTCGAAAAAGAAGTAACTGCTGAAGAAGTAAACGCAGCGATGAAAGCCGCCAGCAATGAAAGCTTCGGTTATACAGAAGATGAGATCGTGAGCAGCGATGTGATCGGTATTACTTACGGGTCATTGTTTGACGGAACACAAACCAAAGTTCAGAAAGTAGGCGACAAGCAACTGGTAAAAACTGTAAGCTGGTACGATAATGAAAACAGCTACGTTAGCCAGCTGGTGCGTACTGTGAAGCATTTCGCAGGATTAATAAAGTAAACAAAAGTTATAAGTGATGAGTTATAAGTGATAAGTCATTACCTCATAATAAAAGGAATAAGGAAGTGTTGTAAACCTACGCTCTTTCTTATTCCTTTTTTATTGACGTATATTTGGATCCATGATCCGTTACTCATAACCCATCACTCATAATTCATAACTTATCATTCATAACTAATAACTATGTTTTCTTCCTTCAACTTCAACAACCAAAAAGCCCTCGTTCGTGTCGATTTCAATGTTCCGCTCGACGACCAGTTCAACATCACCGACGATACCAGGATGATGGCTACCATCCCCACCATCAAAAAAATACTGGCTGATGGCGGAAGTGCCATACTCATGAGCCATCTCGGAAGGCCGAAAGACGGCCCTACGGATAAATATTCATTGAAACACCTGGTGAAACACCTGCATGAATTATTGAACAAAGATTTCGATGGCTCCCCTTCAGGGGCCGGGGGTGGTGGCGATACCAAAGTTTTTTTCGCGGATGATTGCATCGGCGAACAGGCAGCCATGACTGCACAGATGCTGCGGGGCGGAGAAGTATTGCTGCTGGAAAATCTTCGTTTTTACAAGGAAGAAGAAAAGGGCGATAAGGCATTTGCAGAAAAACTCAGCAAACTGGGCGATGTGTATGTGAATGACGCGTTTGGTACGGCACACAGGGCACATGCTTCTACGGCTGTGATCGCTGAATTTTTTCCGAAGGATAAAAAAATGTTCGGATTGCTGATGGAAGCAGAAGTGAAGAGTGCGGAAAAAGTATTGCATCAATCTGAAAAACCTTTCTGTGCTATCATTGGCGGGGCAAAGGTTTCAGACAAAATACTGATCATTGAGAATTTATTGGAACGGGCTACCGACATCATTATCGGCGGCGGCATGGCTTATACTTTCCTGAAAGCCCGTGGCGGCAACATCGGCAATTCACTTTGCGAAGATGACCGTATGCAGACCGCCCTGGATATACTCGAAAAGGCAAAACAAAAAGGGGTGAGCATCCATTTGCCCGAAACATCCATCATCGCGGATAAATTTGCGGCAGATGCCGATACAAAGGATTGCCCGAGCGACCAGATACCAGCCGGCTGGATGGGGCTTGATATCGGCGGAAAAGCCATCGGTATCTTCAGCGAGATCATTAAAAAATCGAAGACCATTTTGTGGAACGGCCCGATGGGGGTTTTTGAAATGGAAAAATTCCAGAACGGTACAAAATCCATCGCGTTGGCGGTGGCTGAAAGTACCGCCAATGGCGCCTTCAGCCTGGTAGGTGGCGGCGACAGCGTGGCAGCGGTAAATAAATTCAACCTCGCCGATAAAGTAAGTTATGTAAGCACAGGCGGTGGCGCTTTGCTTGAATATTTTGAAGGAAAAGAATTGCCGGGGATAGCTGCAATAAAGAATTAAGAATTAAGAATTAAAAATTAACAAAACGCTCTTCAATTTTTGAGGAGCGTTTTCATTCTTAATTCTTAATTTTTCATTCTTAATTTTTTTTATGAAAGAAGGCAACGAAAAATCCTCCCACATACTCAATGCGTCTTCCAACCTTTTAGGTATCTGTTTCATCCTCATCACTTCTTTCCGCGTGCTGCATTTATCAGGCACCACTTTTTTCGATGAATTGTCGGTATTGGCGCTGGTGCTTTTCATGGCAAGCTGCATCCTTTCTTTTCTTTCCATCCGCTCAAAAACGAATAAAAGCATCCTTTATGAGAACATCGCCGACGGCATCTTTTTGGCGGGGTTGATCGTCTTGTTCATTACTACAATTTTGTATTCTTTCAATGTGATATAAAAGCCGATGCCGGGTACCGGATGCCGGATATCGCAGCGGCTGAATACCGAACCGGCGAAAGTATGCCCGTTATCCGGCATCTGTGTTAATTCTTAATTCTTAATTAGTAATTCTTAATTGTATTAACTACATTTATATCCTTAAACTTTAAAACATATAATCATGAAAGTTGGTGTCATAATCGTATTAGCAGTACTCGTAATTGTTGGCTTCATGGGCTGCAATGGCTATAATGGCCTTGTTAAGCAGGATGAAAGCGTAAAAAAAGCCTGGAACAACGTTCAGGCAGAGTATCAAAATCGTAACGATCTTGTTGGTAATCTTGTAAACACTGTAAAAGGGGCGGCAAATTTCGAACAGAAAACGCTGACCGATGTAGTAAATGCAAGGGCAAAAGCTACCAGTGTAAACATCAGTGCAGATAGCCTTACACCGGAAAATATTGCTCAATATCAGGCGGCACAAGGGCAATTGAGCGGCTCACTTAGTAGGCTTCTGGCTACAGTAGAAGCTTATCCTGAACTAAAAGCGACTGAAAACTTCACCAAACTTCAGGGCCAGCTCGAAGGGATTGAAAACAATATCAAGAATTCACGTAAAGTTTTCAATGATGAGATAAACGTGTACAATACCAAAGTGCGTTCATTCCCAATGAACATCCTTGGAGGCATGTTTGGGTTTAAAGCAAAAGCTGGTTTCACCGCGGATGCCGGGGCCGAAAAAGCGCCGGAAGTTAAATTCTAAGCCATTAGCGAATGAAGAATAAACGTTATTCCGGGTATATTATCGGGGGCATCATCGTCCTGCTGGGTATTTATGTCATGGTTACATACAACGGACTGGTATCGAAAGAGGAGAAAGTAAAGTTGCAATGGAACGAAGTGCAGAACGCTTACCAGCGGCGCAACGACCTTGTGCCGAACCTTGTAAATGTAGTGAAGGCCGGGGCGGAGTATGAACAAACCACTTTACAGCAGGTAACAGAGGCAAGAGCCAAAGCGGGCAGCATCAACATTTCCGGCGATGTGAGTGCAGATCAGTACCAGCAGCAGACAGCGGTTCAGGATCAACTGGCATCGGCTACCAACAGGCTTCTCATTGCCGTAGAAAAATACCCGGATATTAAAGGAACGAAAGCATTTTCCGACCTGCAGGTGCAGCTCGTAGGAACTGAGCGACGGATAAAGATCGCCCGGAAAGATTTTAACGATGCCATTGCCACATACAACAGTTCTGTAAAAAGTTTTCCGACAAAACTGGTGGCTGGAATGCTCGGCTTTAAACCGAAAGAAGGCTTTACCGCGGATGCCGGTGCGGAAAAATCAGTGGAAATCAAATTTTAAATAATTATCAACGGTGGGCATATTTTCTTTTTTTAGCAAAAAACAAAAGGAATTCTTTTCTGCGGAAGATAAGGCGCAGATAGTGGAGGCTATCCGAGCTTCCGAAAAAACCACCAGTGGCGAAATTCGTGTATTTGTAGAAAGCCGTAATGCTTTTGTAGATGCCATCGACAGGGCGGCAGAAGTATTCTTCAAACTGAAAATGGAAAAAACGGAACATCGAAACGCGGTGCTGTTATATGTTGCCATGGAAGATCATCAGCTGGCTTTGTTTGGAGACGAAGGGATTTATAACGCCGTAGGCAAAGAATACTGGGATGAAGCCGTGACAAATATGATCTCTCAGTTTACCAAAGACAATGTGAGCAAGGGGATAGAACAATGTATCCTTCGGATAGGTCAAACGCTGAAGGAAAAGTTTCCTTACGAATCTACCACAGATAAGAATGAATTACCCGACGATATCGTTTTCGGTAAATGATGAACTTTTGAACGATCAATGAAAAAACTTTTCTACATATTAGTCTTTCTTTTCAGCGCGTTGATGTCTTTTGCACAACGGCCGTTCAAAAGCATGGAAGACGTAATCGCCAATCCTCCTTCGCCAGCTATGGCAGTGGTGGACTACACCACTACTCTTACAAGTGATCAGCAATATACGCTCGAAAACAAGATCCAGCAATTGTACCAATCGTCTTCGATCCAGATCGAAGTAGTGATCGTTCCAAAACTGGACGGGATGGATGTTTCGGATGCGGGTATTGAACTGGGCAGGAAATGGGGAGTTGGAAATAAAAAAGACAACAGCGGGTTTGTTCTGCTTATCTCAAAAGACGACAGGAAACTAAGTATTTCTCCCGGTTACGGATTGGAAGGAGCGCTTACGGATGTAGAATCGGATGACATCATTCAGCAGGTGATCGTACCCAAATTTAAGGGTGATGACTATTACCGTGGTATCGACGAAGGCGTGGATGCGATCATCCAGGCAGTGCAGGGTACATTTAAAACACCAGCGCCTAAAAGCAGCAGCAGAGGTTTCAGTATCATTCCCATAATTGTCATAATTGTGATCATCATTTTACTTTCTTCCCGTGGAGGGGGAGGTCGGGGAGGTTCATTCATGAGCAGCCGTGGGGCCATCCCTTTCATCATCGGCAATATGCTGGGCGGCGGTGGTGGCGGAAGTGGCTGGAGTGGCGGCGGTGGAAGTTCCGGCGGTGGAGGATTCAGCGGTGGCTTTGGGGGCGGTAGCTTCGGTGGCGGCGGTTCGAGCGGTAGCTGGTAAAAGTGAATGGTGAATAGTGAATAGTCAAACCTTCGAAGGTTGTAATTAAATCGAAATATTTTTCTCGGAAGTTTTTAAGAATATATTGTTGATACAAGGATCCCCGCAATTTTTTGCGGGGATCCTGATTTATACTATTTTAATCTCTAAACTTAAGTCGCAATGAAAGACATACCAACTTCAAAGATTTCACCATTCACCTATTGACCTGATAAATACTTTCCCACAAATCCATCAAAATCCGGCAGTGATTTATCTTCATAGATTTTAATGAACTGCCCAAACTGCATGTATCCATATACGAATGGATCTCTGGTGGCTGCTTCGTAATTTTCTGTAAAATAGGCTTCAATAGTCTTGCCTGTTGGTACGGGGTTGGGGAGTGTTGCATACATTGTTTTTGCATAAGCATAACAGGAGTCCAGTTCTTTTTGCCGGCCATGTTTTTTCCAAAAAAGCATACTGATGGTATTGGCGAGGTATTCGTTATCGAAACTTCCCGATATACCGCTTTTGCCTAAGAAATGCTGTATGCCGTGCCCTAATTCATGCGGAAGATAAAAGCCATTAAAAAACAACCCGAACATTTGTCTCCCGCCTTCTTCACTCCCTGCTACCTTATACGTAAATCCTTTTAATTCCGGCAGTACCTGTTCCCATAAAGGAATGTTGGCGGTTTTTTCCCGCTCATCGTAATATATGAGATAGGGGGTAGTGTGTAAAATGGTGGTAGGATTAAATTTGAGGTCGGGCGCCAGTTTTTTGATATCGGCAATGAACAGGTCGGATACCGTATTAGCATCTTTCACCAGGCCAACAGAATCTGTGTAAAGCGTAAACCATTTGTCCTGCGCAAACGAATGTTGAACGCAAAAAGCCAGACATACCAAAAGAGCAATTTTTTTCATAAACTGATTTTAATAGATGATGAGAGGGTAAGATACATCCACCGGTGCGAAAAAAAATTACTACAAAAGGGTGAAGAGGCCGATAGTGAACAGTCAAGCCTTTGCAGTTTATAATTTGATCGAATACCCTTTGGCTACCACTTTCAGCAATATGATTTGATAGTTAATAAAAATCCCCGCAATTTATTTGCGGGGATTTTTATTAACTATTGGTTTAGTCTCTGGCCTGAAGCCGGAACGAAAAAGTACCAGCTTCAAAGGTTTGACTATTCACCATTCACTTCTCACTATTTCCATTGTGCATTAATATAAGCCTCAACCTCTCCTCCTTTCGCTTTCGCCAATTTATCCAGGGCGCCTTTCATCGCAGGATCAGTCCTGTCGCGGAACGCCGCTGGTATTGAGTTGCGGAAGCTGATGATATCATCCACACCCGCTTTGATCTTGGCAATATCTGTCAGTTTCGACAGGTAATCAGCATACTTGCCTGTTGCACCTATCTTCTGGAAAGAAAGCCCGCCTTTTTTGTAATCTGCGGAAAGGAATTCAAAATCAGATTCATTGCCTTTGGCAAACAGGATATTTTTAACTTCTGTACCCAAAGCTCCTTTAGCATCGCTGCTGAATTTTTTGGCAAGAGTATAACCGTTCTCCGCATTCAATGCAGCAAGTCCTTTTAACGCAGCGCCCGCTACAGAGTAAGAGCTGTCGGTTACTGCAGCTTCGTAGATGGGTTGGTATTTCGCATCTCCCAATTTTACCAGGTAGTTGATAGCAGCGGCCTTTGTTAGTTTATCGTTGTCGGTTTTCGCGATCTTTTCAATCTGTTCCAAAACAACCTTGTCGGATTTGTATGGTGTCGCAGCGATCTTCTGGATCGTAAGCGTACGTAATGGCGCATATTTATCATACAAACCTTTCGCTATTTCAGGCATGTTCTTTTTAGCGAAGAATTCAATGGCTTCCCTTCTGTCGAGATAGTTCTTTGCATTGTTCCATTGCGCAATGAAATTCGCTTCCGTTTTATTATCTGTTTTTTCTGCCAGCAACATCTTGTCGGCATCTACATTGATCAGGTCGGGAACAGCAGCTACTTTGAAATAAAAAGTATCCGATTTGTTGCTGGTTACAATATTGTAACGTTCTTTTTTACCTGCAACATACACATCCACCGCAATCGGCAAAGTGAAGATCTTGCCGGTCTTCTGCGTCTGCTCGATAACCACTTCCACCACCCCCGGCATACCAGGAATGTTATAGTTATAACTGATGTTCAGTTTCGGATGCCCGCTGCCATAATACCATTGGTTCCAGAACCAGTGCAGGTCCTTGCCGGTCACTTCTTCAAAAGCCAGGCGTAATTGTGCCGCTTCCCCGTTTTTGAATTTATTGGTAGTAAGGTAATTATTCAGCGATTTGAAGAAAGCATCATCGCCTACATAATTGCGCAGCATATTGAGGATGCGTCCGCCTTTGTTATAGCTTACAGCGTCAAACACATCTTCTTTGTCTTTATAATGGTACCTCACCAGGTCTTTGTTTTCGCTGCGGCTACCGATGTAACCCTGCATATCCTGGTAATTGTGCTCGTCGGCAGCATCCTTGCCATATTTGTATTCGTTCCAGAGATATTCGCTGTAGTTGGCAAAGCTTTCATTTACGGTGATGTTGCTCCAGCTTTCTGCAGTCACGTAATCGCCAAACCATTGGTGAAACAATTCATGGGCGATCGTTTCTTCCCACCTGTTTCCGTCCGCCAGTTGACGGTTGTTCTGGTAGGCGCTTTCCTGGTGAAGGGTAGCAGTGGTGTTTTCCATTGCACCGCTCACATAATCGCGGCCCACGATCTGCGCATATTTAGCCCATGGAAATTCTACGCCTAATTTTTCAGAAAAGAATTTCATCATTTCAGGTGTATTGCCAAATACTTTGCGGGCATACTGCGCCTGGTCTTTTTCGGTGTAATAATCTACCGCTTTTCCTTTATAAGTATCTTTTGTGATCGCGTAATCACCTACACCCATGAAGAAAAGATACGGGGAATGCGGCAGGTCCATTTTCCAGTAATCGGTACGGGTGCCATCAGCATTTTTCTTTTCACTTATTTTAAGGCCGTTGCTGAGCGTTACGTATTTTGCCGGAACGGTCATGTATATTTCTTCCGTGGTCTTTTGGTTGGGCTTGTCGATGGTGATCATCCACACGCTGTTGGCTTCAGTTTCGCCCTGTGTCCATATCTGGATAGGCGAAGTCTTATCTTCTCCTTTCGGATTGATGAAGTACAATCCTTTTGCATCGGTAATGGCAGCGCTGCCTACGGCTTCGTATTCGTTTGGCTTGCTGGTGTAATCAAAATACAAGGTGTATTTTTCTTTGGCAGTATAAAGGCGGTCAAGCTTGATATTTACCTGCTGGCCATCGTATTTGTATTTCAGCGCTGTTTTATAAGAGCCTTTTACAATGGAAACCTCTTTGATCTCCATTCCTTTTGCATCCAGCAATACGGAGTCGGTGGGGTAAAAGTGCGGTTGCAGCGTAAGCCATTCTTTTCCGTACAGATAAGCTTTGTCGTAATCGAATTTTACATCCAGTTTGGTGTGTACCAGGTCATTGATCTTGGGATAGCTTTCCCGGTATATCTTTTTCCAGGTCGTGTCATTGTCATCATCATGTGGCTGGGCAAACGTAAAGAACGGTGCTGCCGCAATGGCACATAACAGTAAGAGTCGTTTCATGTTTCTATTAATTTGGCGCAAAAGTAATGGAGCCTGCCATATAGGGAGGTAAATTTTTTATAAAAGGTAAATCCCCGATATTAATTAGCTTTGCAATACATATAAAGTAAAGTTTAAATGAAAATCCTGCTACTGGCTGTTTCCCTGATTTTTTCATCCGTTTGTGCCTTTTCCCAACACAATCATTTTGTGTATGTGCAATCCGACAATAAACAGCCTTTTTATGTTCGGTTGAATGATAAAGTATACAGCTCTTCCGCTTCCGGTTATGCCATCATTTCCAAGTTGCAGAAAGGGGATTATGTATTATCGGTAGGATTTCCTAAAAATGAATTCCCGCAGCAATCCATCAGCATCAACGTAAGCGGTGATGCGGGTTATATGCTTAAAAACTTCGGCGACAAAGGCTGGGGTTTATATAATATACAAACAATGGCCGTCAACATGGCTTCTGGCGGTACAGCCGGAAGTGGCACTGCTGCTACAACACAGCCAAAAGACGATGGTTTTTCAAATACATTGTCGGGGGTGGTAAAAACTCCCGTTCAGGTAGTTACGCCGGCAAAAGATTCGCAGCTTACCGTTCAGCCAACTCCTGTAACAGAAGTTAAACTGGTGACGGAACCTGTAAAAACAGCAGTTGTTGAAAACGCGGGCAGCATTAAAATGCTCAATAGCACTAAGGATAACAGCGGCCGCTCCGCAGTTTATATAGATAATATCGCTGGCGCCAATGATACGGTGCGTATCTTCATACCTGCCGTCACAAAAGCGGTTATTCCGGTGAAAGAACCAGTAAAAGAAGTAGTAAAAGAAGACAAGAAATTCCTGGACATCGAACTGGTGAATCCAAATGCAAAAGTTGATTCTGTAAAAGAAGTGATCGCAGAGCCGGTAAAGACAACCGTTGTGGCCACGACTCCGGCCGCATCAAACCCGCAGCCCGCAAACCCGCAGCCCGTAACTGTTGCACCCGTAACCACCCCCACCAAGCCACTTACCATCAATTCTGATTGCCGTTCATTGGCTTCCGACGATGATTTTTTCAAAATAAGAAAAAAGATGGCCGCGGAAGATAAGGAAGACGATATGATCGCTGCCGCGAAAAAGATGTTCAAGTCAAAATGTTATTCTACTGAGCAGGTAAAAAACCTCAGTGTATTATTCCTGAAGGATAAGGACAAATATAATTTTTTCGATGCGGCCTATCCATTCATTCATGATACCCAAAATTTCAGTTCGCTGGAAAAGCAGCTGTCGGATCCATACTATATCACCCGCTTCAAAGCGATGATCCGCAATTAATCTCCGGCAGATGGCACGATACTTCATAGAAGTGGCATATAAAGGAACCGCCTACGCAGGATTCCAGGTGCAGCAGAATGCCAATACCGTGCAGTCGGAAGTAGAAAAAGCATTAGCCACCTATTTTCGCGAACCTGTTGCACTCACCGGGTCTTCCCGTACAGATGCAGGCGTACATGCACTGCAGAATTTTTTTCAGTTTGATATGGAGAAGCTGCTGGATGAAGCGGCCTGTAGCAAAACCGTTTATCACCTCAATGCGATATTGCCCGCTGATATTGCAGCCAGGAGCATCCGCCATGTAAAAGATGATGCCCACTGCCGCTTTGATGCGGTTTCGCGGAGTTATATATATACGATCTACCAGTTCAAGGATCCTTTCCTGAATGACCGTGGGTATTATTATCCTTACCAGCTGGGTATCTCATTACTTAATGAAGCAGCAGCTCTGCTGATGGAGTATACGGATTTTGAAAGCTTCGCAAAAAAACACAACCAGTCGTTTACCAATCAATGCACCCTCTATAAAAGTGAATGGGTGGTGGTAAGTAGGGATGTGCTGCAATATCATGTAACCGGCAACCGCTTTCTTCGCGGTATGGTACGGGCGCTGGTAGGCACAATGCTGCCTGTTGGCCGTGGAAAGTGCAGTATCGAAGAGTTTATTTCTATCATAGAAAGTAAAGATCCCGCTAAAGCAAACTTCGCAACGCCTGCACATGGACTGTCATTGGCCCAGGTGAATTATCCTTAGAGAGAGTATCGCCGCAACAGTAAGTGCTTCTATAAAAAAAATATTCCCTGTTGAAACACTGATGTACAGTGGCTTTCAGGCCATTGTGTTTTATTTAACAGCAATTATTGTCAAAAAAAGTTTGACAGGAACATATTCACCCTTATCTTTGCCGTCCGCTTTTGAAAAAAGGCAATCAGTTCTTCGAAAATCTCCACAAAAAGTCTTCATTTTTTTATAAAATAATTGAAATAAAATTTTGGTTGTTAATTAATTAGATGTACTTTTGCAACCCGATTAAAAAAGGGGTACACATCAAAGGATTTGTACGGAAGATTTGAAAAAAAATAATTCAAAAAACCTTAAATAAAATTAGGGTTGAATGATAGAGAAGCTTACCTTTGCACTCCCAATTAAAAAAGGGGCGAGGGTAAGCCTCGGAAAGATCTTTGAAAGTTTGGAAACAGCAGCATAATTAACAGATTAACAAGGCTTTGTCAGCTAAAATAACAATTAGAATTTGACAAAGATAATTTCACTTTGAAATTACGAAGTCACGATTCAAACAACTCATTTACAATGGAGAGTTTGATCCTGGCTCAGGATGAACGCTAGCGGCAGGCTTAATACATGCAAGTCGAGGGGCAGCACAGGTAGCAATACTGGGTGGCGACCGGCAAACGGGTGCGGAACACGTACGCAACCTTCCCATAACTGGTGAATAGCCTTTCGAAAGAGAGATTAATACACCGTAATATAATGAAGTGGCATCACTTTATTATCATAGCCGCAAGGCGGTTTTGGATGGGCGTGCGCCTGATTAGGTAGTTGGCGGGGTAACGGCCCACCAAGCCTGCGATCAGTAACTGGTGTGAGAGCACGACCAGTCACACGGGCACTGAGACACGGGCCCGACTCCTACGGGAGGCAGCAGTAAGGAATATTGGTCAATGGACGCAAGTCTGAACCAGCCATGCCGCGTGAAGGATTAAGGCCCTCTGGGTTGTAAACTTCTTTTATCTGGGACGAAAAAAGGGCTTTCTAGCTCACTTGACGGTACCAGAGGA
>NZ_RJUB01000125.1 GCF_024343615.1 Ferruginibacter sp. HRS2-29
CTTGTCTGGAAAGTAGTTCCGTTGATGCTGTATTCCAGGCCGGTGCCGGTTGGTGCCGTAATTACGATCGTTCCGGTTGGAGTGGCACAGGTAGGTTGGGTGACTGTAGCCGTGGCTGCAGCCGGCGCTGATGGAGCGGCATTCACCGTTGCGGTAGCAGTGGAAGTACAACCTGCGGCGTTACGTACTGTAATAGTGTAAGTATTTGGCGCAAGACCGGCAAAAGTGGTACTTGCCTGGAAAGTAGTTCCGTTGATACTGTATTCCAGGCCGGTGCCGGTTGGTGCCGTAATTACGATCGTTCCGGTTGGAGTGGCACAGGTAGGTTGGGTGACTGTAGCCGTGGCTGCAGCTGGCGCTGATGGAACGGCATTTAAAGTTGCAGTAGTAGTGGAGGTACAACCCGCGGCATTTCGCACCGAAATAGTATAGGTTCCCGGAGCAACGCCGGTAAATATATTACTTGCCTGGAAAGTAGTTCCATTGATGCTGTAAGTCAAGCCGGTTCCTGTTGGTGTATTGATGGTAATGGTACCGGTAGGTGTAGTACAGCTTGGCTGGGTAAGTGTGTAAGTTGCCACCGCAGGCGCACCCGGAACGGAGTTGATGGTGATCGTTGCGGTAACGGCACAACCTGTCGCATTTTTCACTGTGATGGTATATACACCGGGAGCCAGTCCTGTAAAAACCGGGCTTACCTGGAAGTTCACGCCATCGATGCTGTAAGTATAACCTGTTCCGGTAGGACCGGTAACGGTGATCGAGCCTGTTGGAACGGCACAGGTAGGCTGCGTGATATTCCCGGAAACGCTGCCGGGCAAAGTGGCCTGCACCCGCATGCTGTTGATCCAGGTGGCATTGGCGGTTGTATTGGCAGCACCCGGGGTTTCATCCGTGGTTCCGGCATCGCCGATGATCCAGCTGGCGGCATTGGTATACAGGGCGTTGCTCAAATATAAGTTTGCCCCGCCATCCACATTCGCTTTCTGCACGGTAGGCACCTGGAAGGCACCGCCACCGGCACCAAGACCGAATATGATGGAGAAATGCGCCACTCCACTGTTGGCAGGGTTCACTATTATAACACCATCGCCGCTGTTGGCAAGCCCGATGGATACCCAGTTGGAACTGGTGCCGTACCCCGTAGTCGGGTATACATAGCTGGGGGATGAGGGCGTCACCGGGGTGGCGTCGTTCTGCTGTATCAAAGTGTTGGTGATAGGAAGCTGGTATTTGTAATCGTGGTTGGCGTCGGTGGGATCGTCGGTTCCGGCAGGTATTTTAGTATTCCTGTCGGCATTGTTGTAGATCAGGATGATTGACCCGTAGGGAACTTTTTCCCAGTTGGAACTGTTGGCGAAACGATAATGCCCCGCGGCGATACCGGAGCCCGCGCCGGCATACCATCCGTTATGATCATCGAAGATCCAGTTGCGAAGGTCGGCGGTACTGTCCGTACAGGTACGGGTACCCACCACCAAAAGTTCTATAAACTCCTTAGAGCCATTGGTGCCCTGAGATAACTCATTAACTATCAGGTTAAATTGAGCTTTTACCGAACTTGTTGACAGGCATAGGAACAGGATGAGGACAAGTGTAACATTACGTCTCATGCAGTAGTTTTTTGTCTGCGAATGTAGGGAAAAACAGTTAGAAGACCGTAATATTACGGGTCAATTAAGAATTAATAATCAAGAATTAATAATGCGGTTTTGCAGGGATGGCAACCCTGCAGGTGTTGCAATTACGGGTTGACTACCGAGGGTTGACTACCGGGAGTTGACTACCGAAGGTTGACTACTCGGAGTTGACTACCGAAGGTTGACTACTCGGAGTTGACTACCGAGGGTTGACTACCAGGAGTTGACTACCGGGAGTAGACTACCCGGAGTTGACTACCGAAGGTTGACTACCGAGGGTTGACTACCGAGGGTTGACTACCGAAGGTTGACTACCGGGAGTTGACTACCAAAGGTTGACTACCGGAGGTTGACTACCCTTTCTTAACTATCTTCGCATTCTTAATTCTTAATTCTTAATTCTTAATTCTTAATTCTTAATTCTTAATTCTTAATTCTTAATTGCCTTGGCAACTATTTTAGCTATAGAATCTTCCTGCGACGAGACCGCCGCTTCCGTCTGCCGCGATGGCCGCATCCTTTCCAATATCATTGCTACTCAAAAAGTTCATGCGCAATACGGTGGCGTGGTTCCCGAACTGGCCAGCAGGGCGCATATGCAGAATATCGTCCCTGTAGTAGATACCGCGTTAAAAGAAGCCAATTGCAGCCTCCCGGAAATTGACGCGGTAGCCTTTACCCAGGCTCCGGGATTAATAGGTGCATTGCTGGTAGGCACCGAATTCGCCAAATCACTGGCACTGTCGCTCGATAAACCGCTGATAGCCGTTCATCATATGCAGGCACATGTACTGGCCAACCTGATCGAGCAGCCAGCACCGGCATTCCCGTTCCTTTGCCTCACGGTGAGTGGCGGGCATACGCAGATCGTGCTTTGCCGTTCGGGCAACGATATGGAGATATTGGGACAAACCATCGACGATGCCGCAGGAGAAGCGTTTGACAAAACCGCCAAACTACTCGGACTTCCCTACCCCGGCGGTCCGCTTGTAGACAAATATGCCCGTGAAGGAAAAGCCATTTACCACTTTCCCGAACCCAGGATACAGGGATACGATTTCAGCTTTTCCGGGTTAAAGACTTCCATACTCTACTTTTTGCAGAATGCCGGCGCCGCCAATATTTATAAGGAAGAGTTCCTTGCGGATGAAGCCACTAAAAAACAATTCATCGAAACCCACCTCAATGATATCTGTGCTTCTGTACAGGACCGCATCATCAGCATTTTACTGAATAAACTGAAAAAAGCCGCTAACGATACCGGCATCAAAGACATCTGTATCGCCGGTGGTGTGAGTGCCAACAGCGGGTTGCGGAATGGCCTCAAAACGCTGGGCGAAAAAGAGGGCTGGAATACCTTCATTCCAAAATTTGAATATTGCACCGATAATGCCGCTATGATCGCCATCACAGCATACCATAAATACCTCGACAAAAAATTTGAAACCATGGAAGTGATTCCTGGAGCAAGAGGGGACTGGTAAAAAACCTCCGTGGTTTTCTTAACCCCGGAGTGTTTTGTTTATAAATCAACCGAAGATAATTTAACACACACCGAGGTTAGAAGAAAACCTCCGGGGTTATAATTTTTGAGCCAATGTTTTCTTTCAAAAAATTCACCATACACCAAGACAAATGCGCCATGAAAGTGTGCACAGATGCGTGTTTGTTTGGAGCATGGGTGGCGGAAAAAATGAAGGGTGAAAACGAAACGGAGTTTAATGTGCTGGATATCGGCACCGGAACGGGATTACTTAGCCTTATGCTGGCGCAACAATTAAAAGGAAAGATCGAATCGATAGAACTGGATGCCCCGGCGGCTACCCAGGCGGCAGAAAATTTTGCCGCTTCGCCATGGAAGGAAAGATTGAAAGTACATACCGGGAAGATCCAGGGTTTTGTGTCCGGGGAAAAATACGGGCTGATCATTTCAAACCCGCCATTCTTTGAAGCCGATCTGCGTTCGCCTGATGCTTCGCGAAATGCGGCCATGCATGATACCACATTGACCCTTGAAGAATTAATGAAACAGTTCAGCCTCCATATTGCTGTGGAAGGATCGGGAGCTGTGCTCATTCCATTTCATCGAACTGAATACCTGGAATCGTTGCTGGACCGGCATGGATTTTTTACGTTCAGCAAAGCTGTAGTAAAACAAACAACCACACATGCCTGCTTCAGGACAATGCTGTTGTTTTCAAAAAAAGAAAGGGAGAAAAAAGAGGAAGAGATCATCATACACGATGGAGAACGTGTATATACGGAGCGGTTTGCGGAGTTGTTGAGGCCTTATTATCTCAAACTGTGAAAAGAGTTACAGGTTGCAGATGACGGGTTGGTTGATCGTATGCGAAAGTTTTTTTGGAGATAACTTTCGTAATGGAGGCTCTTTTATTTTTGAAGTTTTTAAACCGCAGAGAACGAGGAAAGCAGAGTTTTCGCAGAGAAAAATATATAATCATACTCCGCGAAAACTCTGCTAACTCCTATTCTCTGCGGTGAAGAAAAATGCAGGATCTATGATATCCCGAACCTTAAAGATTTAAAGCCCGTTGTTCAGCAACATCGAATCTTCAAATACTTCCGCAAATAATTTACGGCTTCTGCGATCGGTGAGTGCGGCAAGGTGGCGTTCGTGGTGCATATCTGTTCCGGCAAAAGATGCCAGTCCGCTCTTGATGATATACTTTGCCGCTTTGGCTGTTTCCTTACCGTAATACCCGGTAAGCGAAAGCAGGTTGACCTGCAATACAAAACCGAGATCTTTCAGGTGATCGTACTGTTTGAGATTTCCATGGTAATAAGCATACCGCTCAGGATGCGCCAATATTGGTGTGTAACCTTCTGTGAGGATGGTGAATGCCATTTGCTCCGGATTTGAAGGTATGGACGAGTAAGAAAATTCTGTGAGGATCAGGCTATCCTTTACCGTTAGTAAGGGTACTTTGGAAGAAAGTAATTCAAAGAAATAGCTATCCAGCATATATTCCGCTGCAGCAGATACGTCGAAAGTAATCGACTCATCTTGCAAAGCCTGCTTCAGCTGGCTGAGCGCATGGCCGATCGTGTCGGGATTGTTACGGTACATATCACCAATGATATGCGGAGTGGCGATCGCTTTCGTGACACCCAGGTTCAGCATCCCTTTCACCAATAAAATGGAAGAAGCGATATCCTGCGAACCATCATCGATCCCCGGCAAAATATGAGAATGCATATCTGCCTGGATGGGGAAATAATCTTCGGTGAAACCAGAAGTCTTCTTTTTAAATAATCCGAACAAAGGAATTAATAATTAATAATTAACAATTAATAATTGAGCGGCCTCTACAATTATTAAATACTTAATTATTGGATGATTGAATTAGTATTTTAAAAATCCCGATAAATATCACAAACCTGAACTCTGAAGAATTATTAATTATTAATTATTAATTCTTCTTATAGAATTGATGCAGTTTGCTCAACGGTTTCAGTATCGATACAAAGAACGCAAACGGTATCTTATTCTTTTTCATCGCCAGGTAATCTCTCCTGTTGGCCCTGAAACGCTGCTGAAAATTCCGGTTGCTTTGCCCGCCGACCCGCATCTTCACGATCAGTTTTGGCAGATAATAAGCCGTTACCCGGTGGTGAAATAAATAACGGGCCATGAACTCATAATCCGCCGCGGTAAAATAATGCGATTCATATCCGCCAAACTCTTCTACCAGGCTCCTCTTGATATAAAATGTAGGATGTGCCGGCATCCAGCCAACTTTGAACAGCGACCTGTCGTACACTTTTCCTTTCCATATCCTGAAAACCTTGTCGGTATCGTCGGAATGTACGTATTCTAGATCGCCATATACAGCGCCTACCCGCTGCCGTTCGAATACCTCTACGATAGCTGAGATCACATCTTCTGTTTCCAGCATATCATCGCTGTTGAGTATACCTATCACATCGCCGGTAGCCATCGCCATGCCTTTATTGATGGCATCGTACATGCCCCTGTCTGTTTCCGACACCCATCTGGCGATATGTGATTCGTATTTTTTGATGATCCCAACGGTCCCGTCGTTGGATTTCCCGTCGATGATGATGTGCTCAATAGACCGGTGCTGCTGTTTTACAACAGAAAGGATACAATCCTCCAGATACTTTTCCGAATTGTAAGTGACCGTTATGATTGATACTTTCATTGCTGCCGGTATGATTACTAAGCTGTTGTGGTTGTTGCAAAATACGGTAATAAAAATAAATATTCATTAGGGAGGGACATTTATTAATATTTTGCAAACCTGTAAATGAAAAAACCTGAAAGGTTTATTCGGTTACTCGTTTGCAAATAGCACGCCAAATCAGGTTGCGGGCAGGTGTTTCTTTCAACTTCCGGGGTTTGGTTTAACCCCGGAGCGTTTTGAACAAACGCCCGGAGGTCGAAGAAAGCCTCCGGGGTTTGGTGTACCCCGGAGCGTTTTAAACAAACGCCCGGAGGTTGAAGAAAGCCTCCGGGGTTTGGTGTAACCCCGGAGCGTTTTAAACAAACGCCCGGAGGTTGAAAGAAACCTCCGGGGTTTACCTCGACACCACAATATTCTCCATCACCAGCATATCCATACTTGTACGTAAATAACAGGCCAGCGCTTCCTCGGGCGTATTTACGATAGGCTCATTTTCGTTAAACGAAGTATTGAGCAATATAGGGACACCGGTTTTTTTCCGGAAAGTATCTATAAGCGCATAATAGGCCGGGGAAATTTCCTTGTCAACAGACTGCAGGCGGCCTGTTCCATCCACATGTGTCACAGCCGGGATCGAAGCCTGTTTTTCTTTTTTGATCGGAAAAACTTTTTCCATGAACGGCACAGCTTCATCCAGCTCGAAATATTCTGCTACATATTCTTTCAGAATGGATGGTGCGAAAGGCCGAAAACTCTCCCGGCGTTTTATTTTGCTGTTGAGCAATTCTTTGGCATCGTTGCGGCGTGGGTCGGCAATGATGGATCTCCCCCCCAGGGCACGCGGGCCAAACTCGGCCCTTCCGCTGAACCAGCCTACTACCCCGCCATTGATCAGGCGATCGGTTACCACATCATATAATTGTTCACCATCGTATTGGGTATAAGCGATGTTCTTTTCATCGAGCATTTTGCGGATAACAGCGTTATCATAACGGCTACCTGTATACGCAGAATAGATGGCATGGCGTGGCTGGTCTTTTTCCTGGTGTTGCACATACAATGCAGCGCCCATCGAAATCCCGGCATCATGGCCGGCAGAAGGAATATATACTTCTTTGAATGGGGTGTTGCGGGTGATCTTACCATTGGCCACACTATTTTGCGCCACCCCACCTGCTATACACACTTTATCGAGCCCGGTGGCCGCATGCAGGTGATTGAGGATATGAAAGATCACCAGTTCGGTCATGCGCTGTACAGACGCCGCAAGGTCTTTGTGGTATTGCGACAAAGGTTCTTCCTTCAACCTTACGGCGCCAAATTTTTTCACCATATGCTCGCTGTACATCGGCGCTACTACGGGTACATGATTTTCATCATATCCTATCACCCCCGATGTCCCTTTGCGGAAATACTCCAGGTTGAGTTTGAAAAGCCCGTCGCCGGTGAGTTTGATCACATCATACAATGCATCCACATACTTTGGTTCGCCATAAGGCGCCATCCCCATCACTTTGTATTCATCGCCATAATGAGGAAAGCCGAGCAGTTGTGTAAATGCCGTATAAAAAATCCCGATGGAATGTGGAAAGTCTACCGATTGCAATACTTTAATGTGATTTCCTTTGCCGATGCCCGTCATGGTGGTACTGAAATCGCCGGAGCCATCTATCGACAGGCAGGCGGCTTCTTCAAACGGCGAAGCAAAGAACGCGGAAGCAAGGTGGCTGCGATGATGCTCCACGTTACGCACCTTATGCGTGAAGTCCTCTTCCGGCAAGCCGGAAATTTCACTCAGTTCCTTCTGGATGGAAGATACTTTTTTGCTGTTGCCCAGCCTGTCTTTCACCGTTTTGAAACTGCCCGACGGGTTAGCCGCCAGGTACAATATTTTCTTCAGGAACTTTGCTTTAGGATCCCTGCCTATCGCGAAAAAGTCTACGTCTTTGAAGGAAACCCCTGCTTCCTGCAGACAAAATTTTATCGCCAGCTGCGGAAAGCCAGCCCAATGCTTCACACGGGTGAACCGCTCTTCCTCAATTGCCGCTACCATTTTTCCATTTACAAAAATCGCCGCCGAAGCATCTGCGTGGTATGCGTTAATTCCTACTATGATCATCCAAATACTTTTAAGATGTTGTTTTAAATCTTATTACCAAAATGTAAAACCTATTTCAAATAGACTTTTAAATCATTGAGAGGCTTTTCAAATATAAACCAGGAAAGTGAGGCTATTCCCACTAATAATGCTAAGTGTAAACCCATTGCTACATAAGGATTTGCGATTGCAGCCGCAGGTATCAATACCGGCACATTTATTGGAAATTCTGTTTCCTTTCCTGAAATACAACGCACCAGCCAGGGTACAAAATTATGATATACATATAAGCCGTAGCTTATTTTTCCAAGATACCGGATCATCCTGTTCTGCAGAAAAAAGCTCGCCCATCCACCTGAATATTCTTTTGAAAAAAAAATGATCAGTGCTGACAAAATGGATATCAACACTCCTAAAATAAAACCGATCTTAAAATAACCGGCTAAAATCGTGATAAAAAAAACGATCAGGAACGTTGTCCATCTTTTTCCGGAACCTGAATTAACAGGCAGCTCTTTAAGATCCATCCGGTATGCCAAAATAGCCCCTATGCCAAAAGCATCAAAGCAACTAACAGGAAGCACTTCGAGATAACCCGTTCTGCTAAAGATAAATTTGAAGACAATGCTGGCGATCACGATACCGGGTAATACATATTTTAACCAGCGGCGCTTTAAAAAAAGAATGATGAACGGCCACACCAGGTAAAATTGTTCTTCTACTGCCAAGCTCCAGAAATGTGAAAGCCCCCCTGCCCATTTTTTTTCTTCAAAGATCAAAAAATTGGAAGTATAGGTGAGATAGTAAAAAAAGTGTCCGTTGAAAATATTTTTGTTTAAAAAATATACCAGGAATATTACTAAAAAATAAAGGGGGAATATCCTGAGACTTCTCCGGTAGTAAAATATTTTCAGTGCATGCCAAAATGTTACTTTACGCTCCTGGAACAGCTGCCGTGTTATAAACAGGTTGGAAGAGATCAGAAACCCGCTGATCACAAAAAAAAATGTTACCCCGATAAACCCGTTCGGAATTGTATTTACAATATTACCCGGTGCCCAATGATATATTATCACCAGTAACACGGCAAAGAAACGGAGGTTGTCTAACTGGGGAATGTATGCTATCTTTTTTGTCGGCTTGGTCATATTAACTAGTTGGCTTCTCGTTGCTTTTCTGGCCGGATGAAATTTTCATACTTTTTTCAAACCTCCATATCATTAAAAAGATAGCCAGATAAGCTGCAATATTGAACCACGTGTGATGATCGACGCCTAAAGGCATCTCCCAGTTGCGGTTAATGGCAGTGAGATATAAGGAGATCCGGATGACGTTGATGATGAACAACAGCAATACGCCGCCAAATGACCAGATGATCTTTTTGCCAATGCTGATGCTGTTCGATAGCACATAAGCCAGCCAGAAACTATACACTCCATAGCCCACACAATCCATCGCGATGAAGACCGATTTACCCATCACGAAACGGATGAGAAAACCGGGTTCTACCTGGGTTTTGATACCGCATAAAGAAAGCAGCCACTGCGTACAAAGCAGTAACATGTTTTTTATACCGCTTACATAATCAAAATATTCAGCAACGAACGGACTGTAATAACCTTCGGGTGAAGCGAGACCGATAACGGCTAATGTGCCGAAATACAAGACACAAAAGATCAGCAGGAATTTCGCTACAAACCACAAAAATTTTTTATCACCCAGGAAACTCCCTTTCATAATTCAAACATTCTTTTATATTGTTTTTCCAGAAACGCATGATCGGTATGGCTTGCGGCATAATCGATCGCGGCCTGCTGGTAAGGGGTATATTGCTTTTTGTCGAGCCTGATAAATTCTTCTATCGCTGTGGCTACCGCGTCTTCGGTGAGTTCCACATTTTTGCCTGCCCCGCTTTCTGCCAGGCCATTCCATGGCGTATTGTTGCTAGTAATCACCGGCAATCCGGCACTCAATGCTTCTATGATGGAGTGCCCGTAATTTTCACTCTTACTCGGCAAGATGAAAACATCGGCTTCCTGCAATACTTCGTTCACAAACCGTGGCTCAAGGTTACCGTGATAATTCACTTTAACATTCCACCTGAATTTTTTCATCACATCCAGGCATACATTCCAGTACTCCATATCTTTCACCGGCCCGTAGATATCGTACGTCACTTTATAATTGGTGCGCCTCAATGCATTCAATACCAGCAGATGGTTTTTCATGGGGCTTATCAATGCCACACTCACCAGCCGCAGGATGCCATATTGTTTGGTGATGTTGGGCGCCTTCAGCAATTTCCTTGGAAAATTGCCCGCGATATCCACTTTCACTTTTGGCCCGAAAACCGCTTTTACAAAACCCTCTTCTTTTTCATCAGTAGCATGAAACGTAATTTTTTTATGCAGCCGTGCCATCTTCCATGAGCGAAGAAAAATATTTTTTTTCCAGCTTTTCTGCGACAAAGCACCGGGATGCAACATCCCCCTTACAGATACTATTTTCTTTTTTGCTTCGCAAAATAACAAGGGTACCAGGTTGAAATGCCAGTCGTACAGGCCAATGATGTACAGCACTTCCGGTTTTTCCTCCTTCACTAACCGCAGCAATGTTTCACTTTTATTTTTTGCCGAAGCATACCACACTTTGGTGTAAACATTATAATCTGTCCACCTGCCGCTTTCTATATTCAATAAAGGCTCATTATTGAGATCGGTAGACGAACAGAATATCCTGTATTGCACACCATCTGTAAAAGAATCTACCAGGTTGGCGATGGATTGCACGGGCCCCCCGGCTTTATAAGCAGGGCGGAACCAGGGAATGCTGATGAAGATGGTTTTCAAGTGGTGGGTTGTAATACGGGTATTTTGCGGCGTACATAAAATTTGTGTTTCCACACCTGCAACATGATAAATATCAGGAAGCTGGATTTCACTACGTGGCCGAGGATCGTTTGCAATTCACAATCGGGACGTATCGGATAATAAAATACCAAAGGCGTGATCACCATCAATATCGGGAAGCGGTAGGAATGCCGGGCAAAGCTGTTCAGTACCCAGCTGAAGAACAGCCCGTAAAAGAACATGAATATCGAGCCGCCCATTTCACCCCAGTTTACATAGGCATCCCCGAGTGAACTCAGCCCCATGGAAGTACCTTTCTGCAAAGGGATGCCGGTATATTTTGTAAATATTTTCCTGTCGCCGGCATTCAGTTTATTGGGAGCGAGTATCCTTGGAAGTATGGCGGATTGTACAATGAGCAACATTTCCTCCCCGTTTTCAAAGGGCTGCTTGGCAGGTACCGTTGCCATGATGTTGGTAATGATGAATCCCTGGTTGATCCTGATATTACTTTCTGCAAGCCTTTCAACACTGAATATGCCCCCGTCTTTTCCACGCCTGTCTTCTTCAATAACTTTATTCAATGTTTCCAGGCCTGCCTCCTGCCCTTCCTTCCAGGTAGATTCGCGGTAATCGGATTTGATCAGCTGAATGAAAGTGGCAAGGGTCATAAAAGCGAGCACAAATCCACCTTTCACCAGATTGCTTGGTTGATATTTGAGCGCAAACACTGCCCCGAGAAAGATCAGCCATATCAACAGATCATGAAACATACCTGCCGACAGCGAAGAGATAAATATAGCTCCATATACTACAATGAGCGTGAGCGGTTTCAATTTACGATCACCTAAGATCAGCAGACTTGTACCGATAAATTTCAACCCGCCCAGCAATACAAATACGAAACCCAGTTCTGATCCGAAAAATCCTGAAACGACACTGGAGAAAAAACCTATCGCAATAAATACATAAGGTAACCGGGGGTTGAACTTTACGAATTTTTGTATTGCAATCCGGTCGATTGTTTCCCCTTTGAATTTGCCCGCAAAAAAATGTAATCCCATGATGAATAAGATCACAGCCGGTATTGCGTATGCAAAGTATTGCTCTTCGGGCACCTGCATCTTGTAGTACATCAGCTGGTATTCATCCAGGCCGCTGTAGGCAAATGCGGGCCCAAGAAACATCTGAAGACACATGAAACTTCCCAGCAGGTAACGTATAGGAAGCACATAACCGAAGCTATAAAACAACAAAAAAAACTGGTGCAAGGTGATCGCAATAGCAAAGAAACTCAGCCAGGTAATATCCATGAACAATACCCTGATGAGCAATAAAGACACCAGATATATAGGCCAACTGAATTTTACTTGAAATAATGAGTACATAATTGGAAACTTAGCTTTTTTCTGCTTCCCGGATCTTATCTAATACAGGCAAAAATACATATTCAAAATTTAGTTGCCCGGCAAAAGACTCCCTGGCCGCTTCTGAATATACATCATAATTATCCGCTATCTGTATCAGTATGTTTTTTAATGATTCCCGGGTGCCGTCAGTAAAGAATGCCCAGGGATATTTTTGAAGGTATTTGGTAAACTGCTCCGAATCGTACAATATCACCGGTAAGCCACAAGCCGCGTATTCATATATTTTATTGGAAGCCGTTCCCAGCGTCTTACTTACATTATCAGTATTCATGTGCACCCCAATGCCCATATGACAGGATGCCGTGAGCTTTGGCAATTCAGCATACGGCCCTATACCCACCCACTCCACCTGTTGCGAAACATCTTTACTTTCCGCCTGCGCATTCAACTGTTCCACATATTCTTTTTTCACCGAGCCTTTCAGGATAAGTTTCAATTGTTTTCCCTTTATCTGATCATTAAGCAGGTCAACGATCTCTTCCAATGCATGCCCCTTACCGATAAATCCCTGGAAAATGATCCTGAGATCATCGCCTTGTTTTTTGATGGAAAGATTTTGCGCCGTATACACTTTCAGCGAAGGATAATTCGGGATGATGAATGCATCCAGTCCCGGCTTCAGCCCGGGGTAAAATCTTGTCCTGTCGGGAGAAGGCAGGGAAAAATAATCGATGTGCCGCATGGCGTTCTTTTCATAACGCCCCGCCATTCCGCCTAGGGTGAACCTACTCAGCCTCGTCATATCCGGCATATCGTGATTGTGATACCAGACCTTTATTTTTTTTGATAAAAATTTCCTGGATACAAAATAAGAAAACAATGGAAACGGGTCGTACAGCACCAGCATCTCCGTTCCCTTCTGCCGGCAGGCGCTTACCAGTGTTTTGGTAAAACGATAGAAGGAACTGAACTTCTGAAACGTGGATACTTCTGCCGATTCGCGGACCGACATGAACTTGCCGATCTTTTTCAATACCACATTCGATGGATAATTAAAATCGGACAGGCTATGGTTGCGGGTTACCACCACCACTTCATCATATAACTCCGCGAAATTGAGGATCGCGTTGATGGTAGGCGGATAAAAATCCGGGTCTATATAAATAGCTACAACAATTCTTCTCATGTTCAGATCTTTTCAATTACCCTCGTAAGCCTCGAGCGATGATCGTAGCCGCTCCGGATGGACCTTTCCAATCCCGCGGCAGCGATCGCTTTCCTTTCTTCGGGATGAGCGAGGTAATAATTTACTTTTTCAAGCATTTCTTCCTTCGTGTTTACAAATACGGCTTCTTGTCCGTTGTCAAAAAGATCAAGATGCAGCTCACTCGTTTCGCCCAGCATGAACACTCCGCAGGCCGGTATTTCAAAAGTGCGGCTATCCTGTTCATCGCGGTTCACATGGCGGAGAAAGTGTAACGCGATATCCATGCCGTTGATGGTTTTTATATAATCTTCGCCATACACCGAGCGCCCCCTGTAAAACGGTTTTATCTTTTCCCAGTTCTTCGCATTCTCCCAATCGTTGCCGGTAACCCAAACTTTTATTCCATGGTCGAGCAGGTACACGATCCAGTCTTCGCGATAAGATTCGTGCGTTCCTACAAAACCAACTTCCGCATCAAACTTTTTATGCTCTTCGGCCGAAAGCAATAACGGCCGGTGAAAAGACGGATCGAATGAACGATAACATATTTCAACCCGCTTGGCCCCGCGATCTTTTAACTCCTGTATGTTGATGCTGCGCTGTACAAAATGAACATCGAAACAGGGAGCCGTATTTAAATACAAGCGCCATTTCCTGCCCAGCGGATCATCCGTAAGCAGGCTGATGATCTTTGTTGAAGGATGATCCCTGCGGATCTTTTTCAGCAATGCGGCCTGCAGATAACTTTTATTATCCACCCATATTATTTCGGGCTGATGTTGCTGAACTGCTTTCCACACGGCGTTATTGAGACGATGGATGCCGGGGCCGATGTTCAGGTGAAAATGAAATTTTGTAAAGATATTTCCGAAAATGAACGGATCGGTATCCAATCCATGTACCGTGTGGCCCATTGCCTGCAACGTCTGGAACCGCCTGTAACAATTTCCCGATTGGTCGAGTGTGCCGATGTATAATATATTCAACGATGCGGTGCTGTTCACGGAATTATACTAAGTTTTTTTTGAAAAATACCTGGTACCACAAAACATAACTGAGGGTGCGCCAGTAAATAGATACATCCCCATTGTTATTATAAAAATTATCGCCCAGGGCAAGCGCTTCTTTTTCTTCCAGGAAAGGCGTTTCCTTTACATGTCCGTAAAACAATTCACGCCCGCGTTCATCCGTCCGCAGTGCATGATCGATCGGTGAAGGAAACCCGTACTTCCCTTTCTGATCCAGCACTTCATCGGGCACCCTGCCCCTGAAGGCATTGCGCATGACTGATTTCGTACGGCCCGTAATAATTTCTTCCGTAGCAAATTGCAACACAAATTCTATGAGCACATGATCGAAAAAAGGCACACGTGTTTCCACGCCAAATGCCATCGAATTACGATCCTCGTAATGAAGGAACGGCGGCGCCGTCCAGCTGCGGTAATTATTTACCAGGTTGGCAAAATAGGGGTTGCGATGTTGATGATAATAATGCGGAACTTTTTCTTCCTGTACAATATGCCTGATCTTTTTCTGCAGGCTGCGGTTCTTGATCATCGTACGCAGCGATTGCGGAATGGTTTCGTACATACTTTTGATAAGCAGGTGCGATGCGCTGTAAGTGCCCATCTTTGAAAACTTCTTTACATCTTTCAGGTAAGAAACTATCTTCAACCCTTTGAGTAAAGTAGCATGATGCGCATGTATGTAGGAAGCATAACCGCCAAACAATTCATCGCCGCCGGATCCCGACAGCAATACTTTTATCTTATGCTCACTGGCCAGCTGGCAAAGTTTATAATGCGCATACATAGATCCATCCATCACCGGTTCATCGTGATGAAAAATGACGGAAGGCATATCCCTGAAAAAATCTTTTCCATCGAGCGGAAACGTATGCGGCTTCAATTTACTGTTGCCTTTGAGCACTCCTTCAATCAATGCATTCTCCGGATGGAAATACGGCAATATCCCGGAAAAGGTATGCAGCGCCGGTTGCGACATCTGTGCTGCCGCGAAACAGGTAACAGAAGTAGAATCGATACCGCCGGAAAGAAATGAGCCAACCGGCACATCGGATCGCAGGTGAAGACTGATTGTTTGCGAAAAAAGAGCCACAAATTCTTCGGCAGCAGCCGCATCGAATTTCTTCCTGCCGGGTGATGGAAAGTCCCAGTACATCTTTTGTTCCGACATACGCCCCTCCGCATCTACCCACGCATAATGCGCAGGATGTAGCTGCAGCACATTTTCAAAAAAAGTTTCCTCGTTGGTATCCAGCTGGCAATTGGCCAGGAACTCATACACTTTAAAAGCATTGATATTTTCCTGTTCGCGAAGCAAAGCCTTGATCTCCGAAGCGAAGTAAAAACCTTCATTATCCTGCCGGTAATAAAATGGTTTTATCCCAAACCTGTCGCGAACGACCAGCGTTTTGTTTTGTTGTTTATCATACAATGCAAAGGCGAACATGCCCCGCAGCATGTTGATGAATTCTATTCCATACACCGCATACGCGGCAAGGATCACTTCCGAATCGGAATCATTTTTGAAATCATAACGGTTACCAATAGCCGCTTTTATCTCAAGGTAATTATATATCTCCCCGTTAAACACCAGCATGTTGCCGCTGGCACTATCCTGCATCGGCTGATCGGCATTGGAAGACAGATCGATGATGCTGAGCCTTGCATGCCCGAACGCGATGGAAGGTTCGGCCCAGTAATGCAACCCATCGGGGCCACGGTGCCGGATCGATTCCAGCATCGGCTGTATCAGTGTTGTATTACCTCCTATTATCCCTGCGATTCCGCACATACTGATTTAATTTTCTGCCGCGATCTTTAGTTCCCCGACAATTTTATCTATAGAAAAATCCGCCACTATTTTTTTTGAAGCCTCGCCGGCGCTGATGCGGAGTGATTCATCCGACAGCAACTGATTGAGCTTTTTTGATAACTCTTCAATATCCCCTTCGTCATACACAAACCCGTTTACACCCTGCTGAACAAGATCGTGTGCGCTGCCACAGGTGGAAGATACGATCACCGGCATGCTGAAGTTCATCGCTTCGTTTACCGATAAACCCCAGGTCTCGCCCATGCCCGAGCACATTACAAAAACATCCGCGGCCGCGTAATACTTCACAATTTCAGATTGGTTCACAAAGCCCGTCAGCACTACATCCGCTATATTATTCTGCGCAATATAAGTTTCCATTTCCTTTCTCAATCCACCTTCTCCCATCATCAACAGCGTAGCATCATCCCGACGTAGCTGCGCAAATGCTTTAACCAGGTCCAGCGGGCGTTTCTTCTCAATATATTTCCCGGAAAATAACACTACTTTTTTCTGGGGATCAACACCAAGTTCCTTTTTGATCATTCCCTTATCGAAAAACTTTTTCGCCTCTTCCCGGAAGAAATCATTGTCGACCGCATAAGGTGTGTACACCAGTTTTTTAGGATTGACCCCATAGTATATAAAAAACTCTTTGCTCTGCGAGCCGATGTATAAAAACCTGCTTACAAAAGGAAATAATAAATATCCCAGTAACACTTTTTTGATCTTTAATACCTTTCCGCTTTTCCTCAACTCCTGGTTCAGCGGGTTTTCTGCACGAAGCCATACTTTTTTTCTGAAAAGAACGGAAAAGAAGATCACCATCAGTGTAGAGCTGTAACTCCATCCGTTTACGATCACAATTTTAGCAGGGCTTCTGAACAATGTAGAAATGACCGAAGGATTGAATACATCAAAAAAACGATTGGAAAGCGATTTTCTCCCCGAAAGATTTTTCAGGAAACTGTGTTCATAACCTTCCAGCAAAGGGATATCCCATTTCACTTTTTGTCCGAAACCAACATCGTAATTTCCGCGGATACTCGCGTCTGAAAAGTAATACACATGCAGGTCCAGTTCCTTATCCATTTTTCTCAGCAAAGGAGAAAAATATTGTATCGGGTGGCTCAGGAAATAAATGACTTTGGGTTTCACGCTGTATTTAATTATTGATAAGGCTTTTGAAAACCCATTTTAATTTAAGTAATAAGAAACAAGTTCGGCCGTACTTTTCGCGGCATCGGTCCTTTCAAAAGACGGTTTCCACCCCGCCGCTTTTTTTTCATAAGCAAGCCGGATGGTCTCTGTGAGGCTTGCTGCACTTCCGTATTCAAACAGGAAACCTTTTTCCGCACTGTTCACCACATCACGGTTACCCTTACTCGAAGACGCGATCACCGGCAATGAATGCTGAAACGCATCCAATATTACCAATGGCAGCATTTCCGGAACAACACTGGGCAGCACCAGGAAATCATACTGTTTCAATTGCGCCAGCAACACCTCCTGGCTGACCGTTCCTTTATAATTGAAATGGTAAATAGCTTTACAGGAATCGAAATAATCCGCTTCCATGATATCGCCGTAAACATCTACCTGCAGTTCTTTATTTTCCAGCCGGCTCATCGCTTCACACAAAAGGTGCAGCCCTTTGATCTGTTGTATGCGCCCGATGAAAACCAACCTGTGTTTTGTTATGGCATTATCGGCCTCATCGCCTGAAGCTACCGGTTTCAATGGCTTGTGTGGCAACAGCACAATATTTTCCGAATCGTATCCATTGTCCGCCAGCAATTGTTTGAACCAGTTCGCAAGCACAAATACTTTGTCACACAAACTGATCAACGCGTCAAGATCTTTTGTCCGTGCAGCAACACGGTGCCTGAATTTACCGGTGATACCAGAATAACTGATCGCTTTTTCCAGCACACCTGCCAGCGGCCCTTTTTGCAGCATCCCGATATTCAGTTTACTGATAAGGTTGCAATTGGCACATCTGCCGGCATCGGTAAATGTATTGCAATCGCTTACACCCTTATACCGGAAATCGCCTTTGTAACAAGTAAGGTATGGAATATGAAAAGTGAAATATACTTTTTTGCAGAATTCTTTCGCGATGCGAAACCAGGGAATCTCAATTCCACCGAAGGATGAATATTCATGGAAGTGGCAGATATCGAACTGTTTTTCCCTGAGCAGTTTTGAAAAATTCTCCGTGCTCCTTCCTGTAAGGTTTACCAATACCTCATCAAAAATATAATCATGCCCTTCCTGCACCGACAAAGCTGCCACTTCTACGTGGAAACCCTGCGTTTGCAATAGCTTTGCCAGGTAATGGGTGTAATTCTCAATACCACCTTTTTTGCCCGGCAAATAATTTCCTGTTACAAATAAGATCTTCATGTCAGCTCTTCGCCATTATTTCAATCGTCCGAAAATGTTACGGACAGAAATGCCGGACATGCTGAGTGCCTTCGCGGCTTTTTTCAGGTTACCGGTCTTTTTCAGGTAGTATAAAAGGCTGTATAAATTTTCACCGGTCTTTTTACGGATCACGCGCCGTTTATCTCTTGCCGATAAAGGGATCGCCTGTTCATTAAAAACATCCACGATCACGCGGTGATTGTTGTACAGGTAACTGTATTTATTATTCGCTTCCTGACCGTCGTGGATGCGGTAATTCAGGTAGATGTAAGGCAGCAATAAAAGGTTGGTGTTGCTTGCCATCTTCAGATCGTAATACAGGTCATTCGCGGGGCCATACTTTTCAGGGAAACGCCCAAGTTTTTCAAATACGGATCTCCGTACGATGGTACCACCAGGCCCGATATTGAGAAAACTTTTTTCAAAAAAATGTTTCTGAAGGCTTTGTTCCGGCGTAAGCATTACCGGCCCCGTAATATCTTTTTTATAATACAACAAAGAAAAATCCGCCTGCGGGAACAATGCAAAATTTTTAACTACATACTCCATTGCATCCGCTTCTATCGAATCATCGGAATCAACGTACATCAAAAATTCCCCTTTGGCATAAGACGCTGCTTTGTTCCTGTTTGGATAATCCCCAAGGTTCTTTTCATTCAGGTAAAGTTTCACCCTCGGGTCGCGGCGCTCATATTCCCTTGCGATGCTTATCGTTTCATCCTTCGAACCATCATCTACAATGATAAGCTCGAAATTTTCGTAGGTAGATCGTAATATGCTATCAATTGCTTCGGCGATAAATTTTTCACGGTTGTAAGCCGTCATCAAAACGCTGATCAAAGGATTGTTGCTATCTGTGCTCATGGTATGCTAACGTGCGTTCTGCTTTAATTATAATTTCGGGTTGCGTATGATCTTCCTCAAAAAAAATACGATCCACCCGGGTATCCACTTCCTGTCGAGTACGCGACCGCGGATGTAAGGGGGATAAATCTTTCCTTCCCTTTTATGCTGCGAAATTTCAACGATTGCTTTTTCATACGCATCAGCCTGTGCGAACGGTTCAAATTTCTGCAGCATCGCGGCAGAATTATTGCGCAGCATTTCAAATTTGGCGTGATCGTGATATAAGCCTGTAACGGCATCCGCGATAGCATTAGCATCACCTACCGGCAACAATATTCCGTTTACCCCATTCCTGATCACATCAGACACTCCGCTCTCAATATCAAACGCAACGGGTACCGCCCCGGCTGAAAGTGTTTCTATCAGTACATTTGGTAACCCTTCCAAAAACGAAGGGAATAAAAAAATATCCGCCTGCTTCATTTCCTGCATCACGGCTGCTTCATTCAGCCAGCCGGCAAAACTTACCCCAGGCTGATCGCCCAGTTGTTGCTTAAGGGCATTTTCGAGCGGGCCATTTCCTGCTATGGTGAATTGAAAATTATCTACCCCGTTCTTTTTTATACGCTCATAAATGGCCGGCAACAGGTGGGCCCCTTTTCTTTCGATCAGCGATCCTGCAAACAAGATCTTCAGCTTTTCGCCCCGGGGTTGTTTTTTATTCCCTGGTTCGTCCGCAGCCGCAGCTGATGGATAATATATCTTCCGGGTTCTGCCGGCCCCGTTTTCAAATGCCGCTACATCCTTTTCTATTTTATTGCTGTAAGCGATGAACCCATCCACAACAGTTCCATAGTGTTTGGCCATGGAATAATAATAGGGAAAATCACCATGCAAAATATACACAACAGGGTTTTGCAAACGCATAGTGGCCACCATCTTTATTTCCAGTCCGTCATTGCCAACAATGATGTCCCACTGGCTTTTCAGTGTTTTGCTCAACCTGCGAAAAGTACTGAAAGCACTCTCTTCCGAAGGGTAATAAAAACGGATGACCTCGTCGGCCGCGAAGTTTCCATCGCAGGCATCCATCTGCTGATTATCCGACCGGAACAGTACTACCGCATACGTATAGCCGCTGTTTTTTTTCCGGTAGCGCAGCAGATTTTTAACGATCCGTGAAACACCCGCTTCCACATCCGGAAGAAAATAAACGATCCTCATATCAGTTAAGCGCCGGCATTTTATTTAAACAAACGATCTTTCAGTTTCAGTAAAGGCCGCTCCAGGAACCGCATAGACAAGGCTGCAAAGCCGATGGTGATGGCAAGATATAAAGGCAGTTTAAATATCCATGGATGAAATTCCAGCACAGGAAAAAAACTAAAATCGATGCTGTTCCATATCGGGCTAAAGGCATATTCATTCAGGTAATATTGTATCGGCCCGTGATAAACATAAATGCCGTACGAGATGGATGCGATGTATAATACAAAACGGTGATGTAAAAACTTATTGATACCGCCGATCCGGAAACCGAAGAAGGCCGCTTTCAATACCAGGTACAGGGATACAAGCCCCAGGACGACCGGTTTTAATTTAAAGAAAAAAACAAGCGACAAAGGCAATACCAGCAGCAACACGAGGCATTCCAACAAAACCGACCTGAATAATTTTTCAGGTAATTTATAGTTCAACGTATACACCGCACCAAATGCGCCTAACCCAAGTGATGCCATCCTGGTCAGTATTCCTGCTCCATTATAAGGGCTTAAAGAAGGAAAAATATCCAGGGTAGTTTGTAAAAATCCAACAGAAACGATCGCGGCAATGACCACCAATAAAATCTGTTGTTTTTTACGAAGTCCCAGAACAACCAGTGGCCAAAAAAGATAGAATTGCTCTTCCACACAAAGCGACCAGAAATGGTGCACATCACTCACCGGTATTTTGTAATATACCCAGGCATAATTGTACGTATAGGTTACAAAATAAACCAGGTACTCGCGGATGACAGGATATTGCAGTATATACAACACCAGGATCGCGAAATAGTATACCGGGAAGATCCTCAATGTCCTTCTTCCCATGAATATGCCATATGCTTTGAAGAAGCTGGTCTCCCTTGACTTGCAAAGGATGCGGGTGATCAAAAAACCACTGATGACAAAGAAGAGGTCTACGCCATAATACCCCGCAGAAATATATTTACCGATCCACGGGGGAAAATGCTCGAGTAATACCAGCAATATCGCAACACACCGTAATCCATCGATCCCCGAAAAATATTTCTGATCGTTCAATTTATTTCCGGGATTTCAACAATGCTTTCACCAATGTAATATTCGGTTTACTGAAAGGTTTTAATGTAAATGCTTTAACAATATATTTCATTGCCTGTTGCCGTGTTTTTTTAAACCGAAGCAATTTATTGATGTAATCTACCAAAGCATAATACTCCAATGCTGCCATTTGTTTTTTATCGAACCCATCGGTGTATGCCGGCAACAAGGCCTGGTTATCCCGGTGAAAATTTTCGGAAGCTGTTAACCAGCGTTCGCTGAAATTGCCTTCAGATAAATGTTCTATCGTGATGGTATTGGCTACAACTACCCGGTACTTTTGCCGTACCCGCACACTGATGTCGATATCGTACATATCAAATCCATTCAGCGATCCTTCATTCCACGGAAACTCATCAAATACTTCTTTTCTTCCTGCCATGAAAAAACCATCCAGCACTGCCACTTCGGAAAAATTTCCTTCATCCAATATCTTATAAGGAACTTTTTCGCCACCTGCTTTTCGTTGTATCATATTGATACGATAGTATTGCTGCGGCACCGCTACCCACGAAGCGGGGAAACGCGATTTAAAGATTGCCCCGGCTGCACCAGCAAGGCCGATGCTCCCGTTATTTAACAATGACACCAGTTCCCGGCCCCACCCTTTTGTTTCAAACAAAATATCTTCATGGCAGAAGCAGCAATATTTTCCGGTGGCCGCTGCCAGCCCATGATTGTACACGCTGCAAAGGCTTTGCTGAAAAATGGTATTATCCACCACTATCAACTCATAATTAAAATCTATGGTGGCTTCAATATTTTCTTTCAATGCCGCTAAAAGCGCAGCATTGCGGGAACATACCACGATGCTTATTTTCTCTGTATCCCCTTTGGCGGGGAAGATGGTAACGGCATTGCTGATACGCTTAATATTTTACCAGGGGCTTGCCCAGGATCGTTTTCAATATACTCTTGAGTTTGTTGTTGCGAAGAAAGGATTTGAGGTTTTCAAATTTCTTCTTTTCATCGTACAACTGTGCATAATGACGGGCATATTGCACCGCATATTTCTTCACGATATATTCGTTGATCTCATCCTGCCGCGGGGTGGATTCCCTGCGGGACAATGACCGGTTGATGATGCGGTAATCAAAACCCGTCTCGCGGAGGTAGAACATTCTTTTGTTTTCAAAATACATACGCAGCCAGAGATCCCAGTCTTCATTGCCGTATACGGGTATCTTATCATCGTACCCTCCCATCGCTATCAAGTCTTTGGTACGCATGAGCGAGCAGGTATCGATGTGGTTGCGGGCCAGTAACAGGTCGGGGTTCAATTCGCCGGGCTCCCACAGATAAGTTTCATCGCCGAAACATTGCGCATTCGGGTACACTACCGAGATCGACGGATCAGCTTCCATGATATCCAATGCTTTCTCAAAAACAGCGGGCCTGAGTTTGTTGTCCGTATCTAACGGCAACACATATACGCCTTTTGCAGATCTTAAAGCAGTATTGCGGGCATTGGCCGGGCCACCATTTTCCTGGTCGATGATATGCACACCGGCAGCTTTCAGCTGCGCCAGTTTTTCAATGGTAGCGGGATCGGTAGAGCCGTCATTTACAATGATATGTTCTACCGGCACTTTCCAGTTATAGTCTTTCACACTGGCGATCGCTTCATCCAGGTATGCACCATGATTGAAACACGCCGATATCACCGATACAACTACTTCCGCCATAATTATTTTTTGAAAAGCTTTTTGAATTTTCCGGAGATGGCCCGGCTTTTCAACTGCAACGCAAATATTTTTCTTACAAAAAAATTCTTTGTCAGGTCTTCGAAATGCCGTTTCAGGTAACGCAATTCTTCCAGCTCGCTATAGCTGTCCGCATGCAAGGGATAACCCGATAAAAGCACTTTCTTTTTTTCAGCCAGCTGCACTTCAAAATATTCAGGCCTCGAACTGATACCGGTATAATCATACACGGTGATCACCAGCGGAACATATTTTGTTGCAGCCTCATACCTGCATACCGCATCCAGGAAGAATTTCCAGTCGGCCACTATCTTGAGGCCCTCATCATATTTACCCGCTTTTATCAGCAGGTCACGCGAAATGAACGAACCCTGGTGGGGCAATGTATCCCGCATGAAATATTCAAACGTCAACCGTTCGTTGTAATGTTTCACCCATTCCTTTGCCGGTTCTTTGATCAGCAGATCGCCGTACACGATGTCGGCATCCTGCAAAGAAGGCACTATGGTTTCAAGTACGGTGTTATTGGATAACACATCACCCGAATTAAGAAAAAGTAAATATTTGCCTGTAGCGGCATCAATGCCTTTGTTCATGGCATTGTAGATACCCTTATCTTTTTCACTGACGCTGTAGGCGATATCCTGCTGATATTTCTCCAGCAGCGTTTTGCTTTCATCGGCAGACCCTCCGTCAATCACAATGAATTCTACCTCCCGGTATGTTTGTGAGATCACACTCGCGATGGTAGCTTCGAGCCCCGCCGCATCGTTGTAATTGATGGTGATGATGGATAATAACTTCAACCTGCTTCTTTTGATGAAATGACCTGATCGATGATCTGCGAAAAGGCTTCGCCGAAGGCGTTTATATTTTTACTGTAATCATTGCCTGCATGTTCGCTGTATCCCTGTGGCAACGCGGCCGCCAGCGCTTCCGCGGAGGCAGGATCAAAGAAATACGATGGCCCGTAATTTTCCAGTTGCTCACGATGTACTTCTATATCCGATACTACCAGCGCCACTCCCAATGATTTGGCGTCTTCCACCACCGTACTCCATCCTTCAAAAAAAGAAGGCTGTATCACCGCCTGCGACAGCGTCATCAGCCCGAGCTGATCGGCACGATCGATGAAGCCCAGGAAACGAATATTTTCTTCAATACCCAATTCTGCCACCTGCGCTTTTATTTCTTCAAAATAACCCGGGTAACGATAATCGTTTTCCTTACCGGTGAACGCCACAAAAATATCCGGGCGTATGTTTTTGATGAGTGCAATTGCTTCGAGCACCACTTTGTGATTCTTGTGCCGCCAGAACTGGTTGCTGCAGATGAAAAATTTTTGCGGCAGCCCGTATCGGTCATGCAATGCAGATGTATCAGGCGCTACCACATGTGATACCGCGAAAGGAAGCACAAACTGACGGATTGCCGAACCGGGAAAAAACCGGTTGAAATGTTGCTGCGCCGTCTTGCTGCTGAATACGATCTGCTGGCCCTGCTCCGCTATCTTTTGCTGCGTCCCTTTCCTTAAAACGATCTCTTCTTTGGAAAAAAATTCCGGAAGAAAATGTTCCTGGAAATCGGGGATCCAGAAAATATTGCCGGTGGCCGGAAACAGCGGATTGCTGAGGTCTGCAGGAAACACCACCGGTATATCCTGCCGGTAGGGCGAAACGATGAATTTTTTCGCGGCGGTAAATGAGAGTTTATTCAGCAACTTCGAAACGATATCCAGCTTTCTGAGCTTCGTTCCTTCCTGCAGGTATGCATAACCGGTAGCTGCTTTCAGTTTTTGAAAATGCCCCGGTTCTGCGGTAAATACATGTAACTCCGGCTGATCGGCTTCAGGCAGTTTTCCCAATGCAGATACGAGGTTCTCGATGTAATAAGTACCCCCTATCCAGTTCTCATTGTATTCGTATATTATAGCAACTTTTCTTCGCGTAGCCATTGTACATAACGGTCGATGCCCGCATCCAGCGATACTGCCGGGGCATAACCCAATTGTTTTATTTTAGCAATATCGGCGCTCCATCTTGTAGGGTCGCCTTCCCGCTGCTCCCCGTTGAAACCGAGCGTTCCGTTGAAGCCGATCTTTGCCAGCAGTACCGACGCCAGTTCCTGCACACTCACTTCCTGCCCGTTGGCTATATTGTAAACAGCTCCTTCAAACACTCCCTGCCCCACTACAAGTTCCAGTGAGCGGATGATGTCACTTACATAAATAAAATCCCTTGTTTCTTTTCCTGTTCCAAATAACAGCACTTCTTTTCCCGCGAGTGTTTTTTGAAAAATATCCCACAGCAATTGTTTTTTCAATCCCGGGCCATAGGCCGAAAAGATGCGCAGCGAGCAGGTATGCAAACCGAAATGCCCGGCATATTCCTTACAGATATCTTCGGCCATGAGCTTGTGATAACCGTATGGCGACATGGGTTTCCTGGCCGCATTTTCATTCACCGGTAAAGATTCGGGGTTCCCATATACCGCGGCGCTCGACAGGTTGATGAACCTGCAGCTGCCCGAATGCCTGCGGATAGAATCAAGCACTTTTACTACATTGAATACATTGAGGTTGAAATCACGCAGCGGGTGCTTCAATGAATCCGGCACACTCGCCGCCCCGCTGCAATTGATGCATACATCAAAACGATGTGCTTCGAAGATCTCATCGAAATCACTGATGCCCGCATCAATGGTAAAATAATTCCGTGCGCCATGATCGGTCACCACATCACAGCCATAACAATCATATGCTGCATTAGCAGAAAAATGATCCATGGCATGGCTTCCGATGAACCCCTTCGACCCTATGATGAGTATTTTTTTCATTTTTTTTGAGCGATATAACTGTACATCCTGCCGGCAATGTCTTTTTCATTCAGCTCCAGCAGGTGCCTGTTCTTTCTTTTATAAACAGCGAACAACCCCGGTATGGCCCGCATGGCGCCTACACGTGTATTGAATGCCGAGCGGAACTGCAACCTCTTCGTTTCCTTCTGCTTTTCGATATCCGCATGGGTCATCGGGAAATAATTGATAATGGAATCGTAGTAGGACAGTTCCTGCAAAACCGCCAGCCCCGCGGCTTCCATCGCTTCCCGGTATTCGGCCGATGTGAACGCATTTTCGCCGCCGTAAAATTTCTGCAAAGGATGCTCCCGCAAAAATCTTTCCTTATCATCTTCATCATAGATCACATGATCGCGGATGGTGAAAAGAAAACCTCCCGGTTTGAGCAGCGTTGCCAGGTTGGCAATAAACTGCCGGAGATCATACGCATGGTGCATGGCCTGCCGCACATACACGATATCGAACGATGCTTTCTCCACATCGATGTCTTCGGCAAACTGCTCATATACTTTCATCCCGGCTATGTCGTACTGCGCCTGCAACTGGCGTATGGCACCCGCGCCCACCGTATCACTCGGGTCGGGTTCCGAAACCGTTACCTCGTAGCCTTCCAATGCCAGTGCAATGGCACTGATGCCGTTGCCGCTTCCTATGTCGAGCAGCGATTTAGCTCCCGGTGAATATTGCCGCAGCAACTTCAACGTTTGCAAAAACTCTTCGCTCTTCCTGAACCGTTCTACATTGGCTGCCAGGTCTTCTTCAAAATATGCTTTCTCTACGAGTTCGGCATATTCGGGCAATGTTCTGATATATCGTATGGTTTCTTCCCAGGTGCGCATAAAATTATGTTGTGTATTTGACGATAGTGGCAGGATTGCCCGCTACCACCGCATAATCGGGAACATCTTTGGTAACCACGCTGCCAGCCGCCACCACAGCGCCTTCGCCGATGGTGACGCCTTTGAGGATGATGCAGTTGAAACCAATCCACGCTTTACTTTTAATGTTGACAGGATTGCGACTAACTTTTGTCCAATCTTTATATGCCCCTATTTTGCCTTCATCAATTCCCCTCTTCCAATCCAACACATCATTCATACGATCTGTGGAAACTAAAGAATGTGCATTGTTATCCATAACGGTACAACCCCAGGAAAACATGACATCGTCCCCGATATTAATTTCATTTATGCTGATGAAAGTTCCGCCGCCAATAAATGTGCGATCTCCAATATTTATTTTTCCGGTAGGCAATTCAAAAACAAATGTCCCGGTTACCATCGAATCATTACCGATTTTCAATAATTTTTGATTGGGATCCTGGGCATTTCTTACAGAAATATTTATTCCTGAAACATTTGTCCTGTCTCCAATAATCATATGGGAATCAATTGTAGCGTGAACAACTTTTTTTACAGATTGCAATTGCAACCCCACTTTCCTCAGAAGATAATTTATTGCTCTTTTAAATAACATTACTGATTATTTTTTCCTCCCTTTTATAAATCCTTTTAATCGATTTATATTTTTTTCAAGCAATCCTTTTTTAGGAGAATTGAAAGCAGCGTAAAGATATTTTTTTAACTGGCTAAATTTTTTACTATCCGCTTTTACAGCCTTCGGGAAATGCGTGATCTCATATCCTTCCTCCCAATCCTTTTCTTCAAAAGGATTTTCGCCACCCGAGTGTGTACCTGAATTATCCCAGCCGGTATTTTTCACCAGGCTTTTATCGGGGTACAATACCAGGCCTTTTTGCCGGAATACCGACCACCACCAGCGGATGGCCCAGGAACTGATCCTGTCGGATTCCATCTGCTCCACCAGCATCGAGGTATAATCAAAATTACCATCGAGGTTGAAAGAGTTGCGCAATGCAGCATCCGTTTTGAGCGCTTCATACCCGGTGGCTTTCGTATCGAAGCTGTTCCAGGCCCGCTCCCATGTACCCCATGCCTGGGTAGTGGTTAAAGGTAAAAAGAAAGAACGGTTGCTGCGGGCGATCTTTTTTACCGGGAAAATATAACCGGCTATCATGTATACATTTTGTGTATTGGCATATTTATGCAAAGCCCTGTTCATGTATTTCAAAAAAAAACGGCCGGCCACTACATCGTCTTCCAGCGTGATCACGCTTCCGTGTTTGCGCACCACCGCGGTAGTGCCTTCTATCACCGAAGCCGCCAATCCTTTATTGGAAGCGGATTCCACTATATGAACATTCCCGCACCATTGCTGCTGCCTGATCACGGCACGTGTTTGTGCAATGCGGTCGAGGTCTTCCTGCGATGCCCCTGCTTTAGCGCCATCGGCATAAATATACAGGTCGGAACCTGCCGCTTCCCTGTTGGCAGCCAGCGCCTGCAGTGTCTGCAAGGTATGCGCAGGCCTGTTGTACACAAACACCACGATGGGCGCCAGCGGCGATGTATGTGTGGTGCTTGTCATGATTGCTGACGGGAAGTATTCATTCGTAATAGTGACTTCAGCCGGGTACGCAATCCCAGTTTCATCCTCATCGACACCAGCGATTGCTGCAACTGCCCGAATTTTTTATACTTCAGGTGCATGGTCGTTTTGAAACCTATGTCGATATTTTTTGTCACCGGCGAGCGCAGCAACTGGCGAAGCACTTTGTCATATTCGGCTGTACGTTCTTTGAATGTAAGCAGCCAGTCGATCGTCCAGCGGACAAATTGTTTGCTGTCGTCCCGCAAAGCGGTAATGGAATATTTTTTATACAATTCTTCAATCCCTTCGGCTACAGTGAGCAATGAAAATGCCTTATGCGGATCGGGGTTGCGGGTAGAAACTGAATTGGCCCGGATGCGGCGCTGGTAAAACGGTTGTTTCAAAAAATAAACGTTTTCCGCAGCCAGGAAAAGGGTACGCGAAAACAATTCGTCTTCGTGCATGATGCCTTCATGAAAGTGTATCTGCTGTTGTGTGAGCAGTCCGCGTTTTACGGCAAACAAACAAACACTCGCCACAAAATTGTTTTCATCTGTCATGCACTGATAAAATTCCCTCCCGGTATATTTTTTTTCCGCAAGAAAATTACGTGCATAAAAATTAGAACTGAGGTCGGGCACAGTATTATCGGCACCCGCAAAATCCTTATCCAGGAATGAAACCGCCGTGAATGCCACAAGATCGGTGCCTTGTGTATCAAAAACATTGTTGAGCTGCTCCAGCATACCGGGCGCCACAATATCATCGCTGTCCATGCAGTAGATGTAGGTACCTGTGGCATGTTTCAACCCGAGGTTGCGGGCCGTACTGGCGCCACCGCCTTTCTTTTTGTATACGCTGATGCGTTGATCGGACGCAGCCAGTTCGTCGGCTATCGCTGCGCTGTTGTCGGTAGAACCGTCATCTACCAGAATGATCTCAATATCCGTGAAGGATTGCTGCTGCAGGCTGCCCACAGATTCCCTGAGGTAAGCTTCCACATTGTAAACCGGCACTATGATACTGAAAACGGGCAAGGGTTTTATTTGAGCCTGCGCAGGATATCTTCCCGCAGTTTTTTCATGAATTGTTTGAGTAAGACTTTTTTATTGTTGAAGGCATAATATTGCCGCCTGTTCTCTTCGGTCAATGTTCCGTGTTCGTGCAGCAGGTTGCGCACAGCGTGAGGAAAATTCGCATCGATGTAATCCTGCCGTTCCTTCAGCAGCAACTGCCGGTTATCGGGGTGGCTGCTGATGCCATCTTTGTAAAAAACGGAAACGGTTTTATTGTGGTGCACACAACGTGCATTGCCGGTAACGATCGTTTTGAAAAAGAAAGCCCAGTCCGAAACGATCTTCATGTCTTCACTGTACAATCCGTACTCGTCAAACAGCCGGCGGCTGATAACGGTTGCCGGGTGGAACAAACTTCCTTTGAGCAGGTAATCGACCGTGAGCTGCGGCGGCGCGATGAACATCGTGGTGCTGCCATCAGGCAGTATCACTTTGAGGTTACCATAAAGGATATCTACATCGTCTTTGATGGCATCGAGCAGGTGACGGCAGGCATCGTTGTTTTCAAATGTATCGCCGCTGTTAAGGAACAGCAGGTATTTACCTGTCGATAAACGGATGCCTTTGTTCATGGCATTGTAAATGCCGGTATCCGGTTCGCTCACCCATCTGGAAATGGAAGCGCTGTTTTTTTCCAGTAATGCCCTGCTTCCATCGGTGCTGTTCCCATCTACTACCACATATTCAACATCGCGGCAGGTTTGGGAAAAAACGCTTTGCAGGGTTTTTTCGAGGCCGGCAGCGTTGTTATAGTTGATGGTGATGATGGAGAGAAGCAATGTATGATGTATGATGTATGATCTATGATCTATGATCTGTGATCTGTGATGTATGATCTATGATCGGTGATGCCAGCCCGGCTGACGCTGTTCGGACGGGTATGATCTGTGAAGTCCGTTCGGTTGGATGTTCAGTGACGGGTAGCTTACATTTGCGGTATTGTTTAAGCGATCCCGATGCGTTGGCGAACGTTTGCTTCGTTCTTTGTAGCGATGAGATTATTGTATGGGTAATGCAGCCGCATTTTTTCAACGGCAAGCTGATCGTTCTCGTACGTGAACCATTGATAGCCGAGGCTTTCGAGCAGGGTGAAAATATCCTGCACAAAATATCCTGCAGCAAATGTATTGGAATCGGTAAATTCTATGATGAGTGTGGGTGAATGATCGCGGAGGAATTGCAACCCACCTTCCAGCACATATTTTTCCCAGCCTTCCACATCGAGTTTTATCAGGGCTACCTTTTCCTTTTCTACTCCCGCAAGCTCATCGTCCAATGTAGCGACAGGAACGGAGATCGATTTATGGAATTTGCCGGAATCGGCCGGCGCGAAAGTGTTCCATGCATCGTAGCCATTATCGGACTGCTGCATTTCGAGTGTGCCGGGCTTGTCGGACAAACCGATATTCCTTGCGGTAATATTGGTGAAATTATTGAGCGTGATATTTTCCATCAGCCTGCTGTAAGTGAGCGGCGATGGCTCAAAAGCGATGATCTTCCCGTTGGCGCCAACGATGCCGGAAGCCAGGAGCGAGAACAGGCCGATGTTGGAACCGATGTCGAGGAACGTGTCGCCCGGCTTCAAAAATTTCTGCATGAATACGATCTCATTCTCCTCAAATCCATCCACGATCACTTTTGAAAGGATGCTGTCTTTGTAAAGATTGATCCGGATGGAATTGTTGATCGTATGCTCAAAATAAGATCTCCCCTGGAAGCGGTCGTCCCATTCCTTTTCGGCCCTCTTCACATTTCGGTCGTGTGAACCGGCCAATATCTTACCGGTCTTGCGGTTGATGGAACGCACGACCATATTGAATTTTATCTCGAGATAAGACCCGAGCCTTTCTAGAGTGAATTTTTTGTTTCCCATTTGATTCTTGGCATTATGAGGCCTGGCCTTGTGTCTGAATAAAATTTATTAAGTCCGAACAATGTGGTGATCGCCAGCGGCACCCGGATGCTGTCGTAGGAGATCCATCTTACATTATGGATGCCTACCGAGAGGCTGATGAGGTAATTGCCGGCATTGAGGAAATCGCTGTCGAGTGTCATTTCCGAAGTGTAGGTGCCGGGCTGTGTGTAATTCATTTCCTGGTACTCATCATCGTGAAAAGTGCGGAACAACACGATCTCCGATTGTTGCTCTATCAAATCAATACCAACCCGGAGGCCGAGTACGGCTTTTTTAACTTTGTACTGAAACCTTACTACGATCTCTTTTCCGGAACCGTATTCCTGTTTGGCTTCGCCTTCCTGCAATATCTCTACATCGATGAATTCAAAATGTTCATCCTCGATCTTCTTCAGTTGCTCAAGGATCGTTTCTTTTGATAACTGATTGTCGCGATCCTGGTACCTGCGGATCCCTTCAAATGTATCGCCCTGGAATGTCTTGGTACCATTTTGCAGAAGGATCACATTGTTGCAGAGATTGGAAATGGCGCCCATATTGTGGCTTACGAACAACACCGTCCGCCCTTCTTTTCCGCTTACGTCTTTCATTTTGCCGAGGGCTTTTTTTTGAAACTCCGCGTCGCCAACAGCCAGCACTTCGTCCACGATCAATATTTCCGGCTCCAGGTGTGCGGCTACGCCAAATGCAAGGCGCACGTACATCCCGGAGGAATATCTTTTTACGGGGGTATCGATGTAGCGTTCCACACCGGCGAAATCCACTATTTCGTCAAACTTTGATTTGATCTCTTTTTTCGTCATGCCCAATATGGCGCCATTCAAAAAGATATTATCGCGGCCGCTGAGTTCGGGATGAAACCCGGTGCCTACTTCCAGCAGTGATGCCACCCTTCCTTTGATCTTTATCTGGCCGGTAGTAGGAGCAGTAGTACGACTGAGTATTTTAAGCAACGTACTTTTGCCGGCGCCGTTTCGTCCGATGATGCCGGTGACTTCGCCCTGCGCTACTTCAAAATTGATGTCGCGGAGCGCCCATACATAATCGCTGCTGGCTTTCTGCGAACGGTCGTTCACATCGCCGATCTGCAGGTAAGGGTCTTCCTTTCCGCGGATGCGGTGCCATGTCCTGTTGAGGTCATGCGCCAGGGAGCCCGTACCTACTGCACCCAGGCGGTATTGCTTGGAGATATTTTCTACTTTTATGACGGTTTGGTTCATGTTGTCGGAAAAAATTAAACGGTATCCATAAATGATCTTTCCACTTTGCTGAACATGACGAGCCCTATCATCACTACGATGATGATGAACGTGCCGCTGAACAGCAATCCCTGTACATCCAATTGCCCTACGCCGAATATTGAATAACGGAATGCTTCCACGATAGGTGAAAGCGGGTTCCATGCCACCCAGCCCCCGAGCCCTTTATCTTTCAGGTAAGAAAGCGGGTACGCCACAGGAGTGGCATACATCAGCAGCTGCACGGCAAAACCGATAAGTACGTTGAAATCGCGGTACTTGGTGGTGAGGGATGAAATGATGATGCCCATCCCAAGCCCGAGGCCCGCCATCATCAACACCAGCAATGGTATGAGCAGCCAGCTGAGGCCGAAATGAAAATGCCCGTTCTTTACGCCAAACCAACTGAGCACTACCAGCAATAAAAAAAACTGGATACCGAATTTTACGATATTGCTCATTACGCTGCTCAACGGTATCACCAGCCTTGGAAAATATACTTTACCGAAAATATTGGCATTGGCTACAAAAGTGGAAGAAGTGGCGGTAAGGCAACTGCTGAAATAATTCCAGATCGCGATCCCGCTCATGTAGAAAGGGATGCGGTCGATACCATCGGTAGGAATGCCGGCCACCTGTCCGAAGATGAACATGTAAATGACAGTGGTAAAGATGGGCTGAATAAAATGCCATAGCGGACCGAGTATGGTCTGTTTGTATTGCGATACAAAATCGCGTTTTACAAAAAGCCACAACAGATCGCGGTAGCGCCACACTTCAGCCAGGTTGAGGTCGAGCAGCTTTGCACGGGGTTCTATGACGGTATCCCAATGTTCGGCGGTACTGTCAGAACCCCGGGTGGTTTGCGTATCCATATTTAATTCGTTCGTAATGAGTTGTAAGTTATATAAGATTATCACTTACGCTGTCAGCCTGAGCTTGTCGAAGGTTTTCTTTGCCTGATTTCGCCTTCGACAAGCTCAGGCTGACAGCTATTCTAATTTGTAACTGGTGCGTTGGTAAGCTGCAACAATCGATGCAGTTTTCTTTTATAAGTTTCATACCCGAAATTATTCATCAGTAGCTGATGATCGGGTTTATATGTCAGCGGGTTTTCAAGAACGGTTTCGAGCGCCCGGGTTATTTCTTCCGTATTTTCAGGGTCTACGAGCTGCCCCAGTTTACCATCGAGCAAGGCATCGGTAGATCCGTCTTTATTACCCGCTATCACCGGCAGGCCGTAATACATCGCTTCGATGAATACGATGCCGAACCCTTCTTTCCTGCTGGGCATCACGTATACTTCCGACAGGGCGAAATGTGCTTCCAGTTCTTCATCCTGTATGAAACCGGCGAGTATCACCCTATCCTGCAATTGCAGGTTGTTGATGATCTCCTGCAAAAATTTCTTTTCCTGCTCATCATAACTTCCGGCGATGAGGTATTTTACTTCCAGCCTGTCTTTCAGATTTGCGATAGCAGAGATCACTTTATCATATCCTTTGTAACGTTCTTTGGAAGACAGCCGGGTAAGCGTCATCAATATCCTGTCGTCTTTGTTGAGGCCATATTTTTGAAGTAACGCCGGTAGTTTCTTATTGACCGATGGAATGGCCAGGAAGGGATCCAGGCAATTATTCAATACAGAACAACGTTTTTTATCCAGCCCATGCGAAGCGATGATGTTGTTCATGGTATACCTGCTTACTGAAACTACCTGGTCGCAGCTTCTCAGCATCTTTCTTTTGTGATTGCTGATAGCATCCCATATCTCAATGCCGTGCGCCAGCAATATGATCTTCGTGGAGGGGGATATTTTTTTGATCATCCACCCTACCATCAACAGATTGATATGGCTGAGTATCACGGTATCGGCTTTCACGCCTTTTTTTACCATGGCGGCAATGAAGTTCAATTTTTTTACCCCATACCCGTTGAAATTTTCCGCAGGAAAGTAGAGGTTCCCTTCGGCATCGGAACTGTTGTCGTACATGCTGGACATCTCGAACGGCTGATGGTTTTCGATGCTGTTCTCATACAATGCTTTGCCGAGGATGCGGCATACTTTTTCGATCCCGCCGGTGGCGGAAAAAGTACGAAGCGTCAGAAAAAGTATATTATTTGCCAAAACTATCTGTTTGTTTTTATGCGGCTTTTCTTTTGCGCAGCAATATCAGCGACATCAGGTTGCTCCAATGCAGGTTTCCCGAACGGAATTTCTGGTAATTGAGTTGGGTGTTCTTTTCGCTTCCGGCCATCAGTTCTTTTACATATTCACTGTTTCCCAGCCACTCGGTGAACGGAAAGCTGAAGCCCATTTTTTTGCGATTGAAGATGGCATCCGGCAGATCGGTCCTGAATGCATCGATGAGCAGTTGTTTCGGATGTTCACCGGCGTATTTTACTTCGGGTGCTATGGAGCAGGTTTGGCGGATGAGTGTATCATCCAGGAACGGCACGCGTATTTCAAGCCCGTGCGCCATGCTCATCACATCCGCATCCCGCAGCAACTGGTTTTGCATATAGAGGTTCATCTCCATCCAGCTGGCTTCGTTTTTAGGGGCAAGACTATCGGTTACCGGAAAAACGGGTGTGCTTTCGAGCGTATCCCAGACTTCCTTTTCGGTACAGCCAAGCTGTGTGGCGATCTGTATTGGGGTGAATTGCCCGCGCAGAAAAAGATAGAGCCCTTTGATGCCCTCCAGCTGAAGGTAAGCCAGGCGGCTGACGCGTTTATTCGAATTTCTTTTTCCGGCGTTGAGTACCGCATCCGGCAGGCGTTGTAATTTTTTGGCGGTAGCAATTCTTCCGAAGGAAGGATAACCTCCGAATAATTCATCGCCACCTATGCCGGACAAAACGGCTTTGAGGCCTTGTTTTGCCGCATGCTTGCTGATGAACCAGGTATTGATGCCATCGCAGCTCGGCATATCCATATCATCCAGTATCGTGGCGAAGGATGCTTCAAATTCCTGCTCTACCAGTAAATGCTGCGATGATCTGCATTGCAGCTTTTCGATCAGGATATCCTGGTATCGTTTTTCGGAAAACGCTTCTTCGTTGAAATAAAGTGATAATGTATTGAGATGTTCCTGCTGCGTTGCTGCCGCAATATTGGTGATGATGCTGGAATCGACACCGCCGCTCAGGAACACGCCTATCGGGGCATCGGAAAGTAAATGGCCGGTGACGGCCTTTTCAAAATTATTTTTTGTATCGCTGACCGCCTGTCCGCGGCTGGTGATCTTTTCGGAAAAAGTATAAAAGGAAAAACTCTGAAGGCTGGTAGTTGCTGTTGCAGCTTTATATTTCAGGAAACAACCCTTGTGCAGCGGCCTCACATTGCTGAGGGTTGTTACCGGCTCGGGAATATGCCCATAGGCGAGCTGGAGCACCGGCCATTCCTTGCTTTCCACGTGCCTGTGGCCGGAATAGGAGAACGCCCGTATTTCAGAAGCGAACTCGAGACCGGTATCCGACAGATGATAATAGAGCGGTTTGATGCCCGCCGCATCACGGACAAGAAATAATTCCTTTTCCTGCCGGTCCCACAGGGCGAATGCGAACATTCCCTGCAGCCGCGAAAAACCCTGCGTATTCCATCTTGCAAAAGCCGCCAGGACCACTTCGGTATCGGAGTGAGCATGAAACTCATATCCTTCTTTTTTCAATTCGGTCCTGAGCTCTTTGTAATTGTAAATTTCTCCGTTGAATGTGATCACGTACCGGTCGCGGTAATGCATGGGCTGATGGCCGAGGGCCGAAAGCTCTATCAATGCCAGCCGGCGATGCCCCAGTACCAGCTGATCTTCGGGTGATACATAACGGCCTTCCCCATCGGGACCGCCGTGGCGCTGCAGGTCGCACATATGGTCTACCTGCTGCCGGATGGTTTCAAAAGGAATGGATCTGTCTATTTTGCCTGCTATCCTGCACATAAGAGAAAACGACGGCGGAAGGACGACGGATAACCGACGACCGACAACCGCGGGGTTGTTTAGGTTTGGAAGTGTATTAGGTTAGGTGGTAGATGCTGGATGGTGGTTGCTGGATGCTGGATCATCGCAGCAAGGAACTGAGCGAAGTTCTGAAATTATGAACTGCCAGTATCCAGCATTTTCCTCAAACTGCTTCGAGGTTGCTTTTATCGAATATCGCACTCAGCTCCAGCCCCATGCTGTCTATTTTTACTTTTGCTTTGTTGCCGCTTACTTCTACTATGATACCTTTGTAATTCATGAGCACCCCTTGTTTTACGATCACGGTCTTGTTCACGTCAAGGTTTTTATCTGTCACTTCCACATTTTCAAATTCCTGCAGGAACTTCCGGATGGTCACGATGTCTTCTTCCCGCACTACCGCCGGTTTGCCCAGCCAGTATACATAATTCACGATGCCGTCTACCAGTTTCACATCCCATTTGGCGGCTTCATGGATGTTTACAAAAACATAGCCTTTGAATAGCGGTTCGAGTACTACTTTTTTCCGGTCGCTCCATTGTTTCTGTACCCTGTTGAGCGGACAATAATATTCGATGCCTTTGGATTCAAGGTTGGAAGCCACTTTCTTTTCCCATCTGGGGCGGGTATAAACTACGTACCAGGTTGAATTACTTTCGGTCATGGACAAAGCTTCGCTGCTCCTCAATCACAGTTATTCTGTAACGGAAGAGAAAATGGCTTGAAAACTACAGTATGCAATCCCTGTAGCGGTATGTCTGAAAAACAGTAAACATCCCCCGTGAGAGGGATGCCCGGCTGCCTTTATCTTTTACGTTTTCCTTTAAATAATTTCTTCACTTTGCCTACCACACCAAACAGGTTTTTAAAGCCTGGTTGTTCCCCTTCGGAAGTATAGTAACTGCTTGCCTCGTTGCCATAGCCGTAACCATAGCCGTAGCCATATCCATAGCCATAACCGTACCCGTTTCCATAACCACCAAAACCATAGTTGAATATAGAAACCCCCCGTGGTTTTATCCCGTTGAAAACTACGCACATGTTCTTGAAGCGTTTTTCCCTGTTGAGGCTTTCCACCAGGTTGAGGAAGCTGTGAGGGGTAACGGCATGGCGTATCACGTATACGGTAATATCAACATACTTGTTGAGCAATTGCGCATCGGTAACCGGACCGATCGGCGCTGAATCGACAATGATATAATCGAAGCGTTCTTTCAGCTTTTCCATCATTTCGGCGAAGCTGGGTTTACCGATCAACTCTGTAGGGTTAGGTGGTATCGGCCCTGCCGTAACAAGGAATAAGTTGGCATGATCTGTTGGCTTGATGATCTCATCGAGGGTGGTTTTTCCCACGAGATAACTGGAGATACCCGGATCACGTTTTACATTCAGATGCCTGCTGAGCTTGGGTTTACGAAGATCCATCTCCAGCAACGCCACTTTTTTTCCGGTCAATGTGATACTGATGGCAAGATTGGTGGCCACAAAGCTTTTTCCTTCACCGGAAATACTGGAGGTCACCAGCAAGGTTTTTTCCTTGTCGTTGAAGCCCATGAAACCAAGGTTGGTGCGGAGTGCCCGGAACTGTTCGGCAATAACGGTTCTCTTACCTTCCGAAATAGCTACGTGCATTTTGGTAGGGGATTGTACGATCTCGCCTATCACCGGCACTTTGGTCTTATCTTCCACTTCCCTTCTGAAAAGTATCTTATTGTTGAACTGCTCCTGTATCTGCACATACAAAATGAACGCGAGCAGGCCTATGATGAAACCCGTCCAGTAAAATTTACTTGGTATCGGGCGGATCGGGCCACCGGACGAAGCGTTTTCCAGCACCCTCAGGTCAGCGGATGTAGACGCTGAGGAAATGGCGGTCTCTTCCCTTTTTTGCAAAAGGAAGGTGTAGATGTTATTTTTGATAGCCTGCTGACGGCTGATCTCGAGCAACCCTTTTTCTTTGCCGGGTACGCTGCGAAGCAGGCTGTTGTTGAGTGAAATATTATCGTTGATGCTCCTTGATTCTGTCAGGAAGGTATTGCGGATGTTGCCGATGTTCTCGCGGATATCTTTTTTGATACGGCTCACTTTTTCTTCCGCCAGTACCACGGCATTGCTTTGCGCACCGCCTTCGGCATTGGCTTTTCCGGCATCGAATTCGGCCGCGTACAATTGCGTGAGCAATGAGCTCAGGATCGGATCGGTCACCAGTTGCAATGCAGGAACCGTACCGGCACGCTGCCCTTTGCTGTTTACGTAACGCTCGAGGCCATTGAGTACATCCAGTTGCAGATCAAGATCGCTTTTACGCTTGTCGAGTTCCCTTACATTGTTGAAATAAATGGAAGCCTGCCCGGTAAGGTCGGTGATGCCTTCGCGTGATTTATACGTTTCGATGTTGCGTTCTACACTGTCGAGCTGGGCGATCACGGTATTCAGACGATCATCGATGAAGTTGATGGTATTGGCCGCGATCTGGTTTTTGTCTTTTATCCCGGCAACGTTATATACTTCAAACAGTTTGTTGAGTACATTTTTAGCTTTTTCCGGAACGGGCGTTTCTATCTTCAGGTCGAGTACGGTAGACTGGTAAGACAAAGGCGCTGCCTTGATACTTCCACTGAGCGGGCCCGCTGCCGAAGCGATGGTATTGAATACTACGAAATAATTTTTTCCGTGGAGGTTGGTATTATACGTGGGATTGATGCGGAGCCTGTAAGAGGTCCTGTTGTTGGTGTATACCCCGTCGAAAGGGATATTTTTTCCATCTATCTGCACGATGCGTTTATCCCAGAGGATATCAAATTCGTGGCGGCCTCCCCCGTTGATACTATCCTTGTCAATGGCTTCAAATACAATGGGGGAATTATCTCCGTACAGCTCTTCTGTCTGAACATTTCCTTTGTTGAAAACGGAGGCATAAATATTCAGCGATTTCACCACTTCCTGCATCAGCGAGGAGCTCTTCAATACGAGGATCTCATTTTCAACAATTTTCTTTTCGCCGAAAATATTCAAGGCGTCGAGCACTTTGCTGTCGCTTCCACCCTTCTGTGGATCCTTGAGGAGTACTTTCGCGGAAGCTACATAAATTTTGGTCTGGGAACGGAGATATACATAAGCGATACTGAGCGCAATACCGGTGAATAATATGAATATTGGCCAATAGGGCAGAAAACGGTTTACAATCTGACGTAAAATATTTGCCTGCGGCTTTTCATTAAAAAACTGCTCTTCGCTCATAAAAAAATTGGTTTACCTGAAAATCCTGTCGGCTATGATAAGGATCAATGAAACTCCGGAAGCGATCAATGTTACGGTAGTCTGGACACGCCTGCGTTTTTCTTCGCGTTCCATTTTTTCGATATCCGGTTTCACATATACGATATCGTTGGGTTGTACATAATACCAGGGAGATTTAAATAAGGAATGGTCTTCCAGGTTGATATGTTTTACTGTTTTTTCATTTCCTGTTTCGCGTATGATCATCACATCGTCTTTCCTGCTTGCTTCTATCATATCGCCGCTGAGCACGATCGCATCCAGCAGGCTGAGCGGTTCACCCGGCAGGCTCAATACCTGTGGCGATTTTACTGCCCCCATTACTGTTACACGGTGATTTAAGAAATATACATTCGCGATAGGGTCTTTCATGTAAGGCAACATCGCATTCTGCAGGTAGAGCGCAAACTCTTTCCTGGTTTTACCTTCCGCTTTTACACTACCCAGCCGGTGCAATGCTACTGTTCCATCTGTGGCAACGAGAAAACCGATACCGGTTGTGGCAGTGGAATTGCCGCTGACGATCTCCCCCGCAGCCTGGTTGAACAATATATCTTCATCTTTGCTCAGGCTGGTGATAACGATACTGAGGTTGTCGCCCGCTTTGATCTTTGCTTCAAAATCATTGTTTACAAAACCGGTAATGGTAGTGTCTTTAGTCATGGTCTTGAAATACTGGGATTCTTTGGCTGTTTTACAGGAAGTAAAAAGCAGCATCAGACATGACAGGCACACCAGAAGTTTTGACATCGGGACTGGCTTTAGAAAAAAGGGAGATCTATTCATTGAAATTTGACAATATTTCCATCCTTAATGGAGGTTTACAAAACTCGTAAAAATTATCCAGAATCTGAAACATAAATTCCGGAAGCGTATGTTATGTTTAAATAACTAAATATCAAGCCTTTAGTAAGCTAAAAAGGCAACCTTTCGATTGCCTATGTTACAAAAACTTATATTGAAACTGATGGATTAATATTTCCTGATTTCAGTCTTTTTTTTCTGATCGTACGCTTTTTTTGCCCCCAGGCCAATTCCGGCCGCTATCAATAAACTCACTCCCCCGTCGATCGGGCAAGGCACCGGGTTGTCCGGATCACCTGGATCACAAGGTTGCGCTTTCAGCGTTAGCGCTGAAAATGAGAACATTAGCACTACCAAAACCCTCACCATCAAAGTCTTTTTCATATTGATCTGTATTCGTTACTCTTTTTACAAAAATAAGCCGTTATTTCAATTTTCAGCAATATAGGCAAAATATTTATACCCACTCCGTGGCTTTTACTTTACTTAACGCAGACTTAAAGACCATATTGCCGGTTTTGTGCCGGGAAGGCGGAAAGAAATACGGAAAAAACTGACTCAAAGATTTAGCCAGGGTTGAAGGATTTCAGATGGGATCACGGATTTTAAATGATCAGGTGATCACACAGATCCTCGCCGTTGTTGGTGTTATCACCGACAACGTTCTCTTTCCTGTAAACTTATTTTAGGACGAGTCAGTCATTTCTTTCTCCTATCATCGTTGGTGATAACACCAACAATGGCTTTCTTTCTCCCATTATCGTTGGTGCCGTTCATTGCCGTTGTTGGTGTTATTACCAACAACGTTCTCTTTCCTGTAAACTTATTTTAGGACGAGTCAGTCATTTCTTTCTCCTATCATCGTTGGTGCCGTTCATTGCCGTTGTTGGTGTTATCACCAACAACGTTTTTTTCTCCCATCATCGTTTGTGATAACACCAACAATGGCCGTGATCCAAATTCTATTTCACCAAAATCTCCTGGCTCATCAATTCCCCCCTGGTATTTAAGATCAGCACACTGTAACTACCGGCCACTATATTTCCTAATTCAATCTTTTTCAAAAAGTTACCTCCACTCACCTTCACTTGTTGATCAAATACAACCTGCCCGATCTTGTTGAAGATCTTCACCTGGTAATTACCGGCCGGCTGGTTTACAAACCGCAACTGTGCCGTCTTGTTTTCCACCGGGTTGGGCGCTATCGTGATCGAAGATGGCAGATTGATGGCTGCTACTTTCACGATGTTGCTGTAAGTGATCGCGCCACCCGGGCCTGTAGCTTTGATGCGGTAATAATTGTCTGCCGCCAATGGGCCTAAGTCATCTTTCTGATAGGTTGAAATGCCTGAAGCATCCGCTGTCAATATGCCCGTAAAGTGTTGCCCGTCGGCGCTGCGTTCTACCGTATAGCCGGTAATATTGAGCTCGTTTTCCACTTTCCATTGAACGCGTATGCTCCTTTCGGCATTGCGGGTAGCCGTTACCGAAACAAATGTCACCGGTGTTGGCCCCGCTATCTGGCGGTTGAATACGATCTTGAAGCGATCGCGTGCAGAAGACAACGGATCAGCTGTTACCACAAAATCTACCAGCGTTTGTCCATTCAGGTCGATGGGTGTTTTTAATTGCAGGAAACGGTCGTAAACCCAGGCGGTACGTCCCGGCAGCAACATATTCCTCGTATCCAGCTGCCATTGGTAGGCTACCTGGCGGGTGCCGGTCAGTTCAAGGTGCAGCGTATCGTTGTTTTCCGGCGAAGGGCGCCTTTCTACCGCCGCCAGCGAATTGCCGGCCCGGAAGCTGGTATTCTCGTTGGTGCCCGGTATTTTCTGCCCGTCGTTGTTGTCGTAATTCCTGGAGTAATTACCAAAAATGGCCATGGCCCCATCGAGTAAAGTATTTTCACCACCCGGAATCTTTTCCAGCAGGTTTATTTTCAGGAGTTCCACCTCTTCCCCGCTTCCGCCACGGTTCACCAGCCTGCTGCTATCTGTTTTGGCTGCTTCGCTGAAAGCGATCTTTCCGACCAATCCGGTTTGTGCCTTGATAAAAAATGCCTGTCCGGATTGCAACCTGTTCACAATATCTACAGGATAAACCCCACCCGTTGGAGTGATCTCGTAGTTGGAGCCCACCACGGTAAGGGTACGGTATTTTCCAAAGCCAAAGCTTCCGCCCAGTGTTGGATCCCAGATGTATATTTCATCGGTCAGGTTTGTTTTCAGCAATGCCCTGATGTCGATAGAAGATGCATAAGGATTACCTACTGACTGGTATTTACCTGGTTCAGTCACTACTTCACCCGGTAGGTTGCCCGGGGCATATATCTGTCCGCGGGTGCGGAGTACCGTTGCGGAGGATGGATTGTTGTGCGTTTGAGTGCTGGTGCGGTCCCCACGTACAAACAGCATGTAACCTTTCGGATCGTTGACAGGTTCGCTGGTGCTGGCCGGGCCGTTGTCCCATTGGTCAACCAGGGGCAGGTAACGCTTGAGATTGGCGCTGGCCCCGGTATTGTCAAATCCGCCGGCGGTACCATAAGGGCTATAAATAAGTGTTCCAAAACCTGCTTTCGCATTCGCCATCGGCGCATTGTTTTCCTGCCATGCTTCGCGGATGGTTTGTGAACCGGTGGTTGGTGTGCTCAGGAACTGCCAGGCACGGCCATGGGTATTGGTAGGGATATAACGCTCTACGATGAACCTTCCGGTTCCGCTGTAATCCAGTGTGGCAGTGCCTATCGGCGCAATACTGGCTGTGTTGGCAGCCGTGGACCTGATCACTATGTCGCCGGTACCAAAACGCAGGCCGGAGTTATTTTCGAAGAACATCCTTCCAAGAACGTTCACATTCCTGTCAGGGATCACCACCCTTCCGGGGTTTGCCAGGCGGAGTTCCCAGATATTCATATTTTCTGCCCCGGTCCCGTTGATGGCCTGGTCGGCTGCACCGGATAATTTCAATACGCCTTTACTGCCGCTGTTTACGGTAAACGTACCATCCACAGTAATATCACCCTTCACTTCAAACCCTGTTCCTGCGGTACTTGCAAAGCTGGACAATGTATTTCCGGTACGGACGATGATGCCGCCCAGCACCTGCATAGGCAGGGCGTTGGTATTTTCGTTGTATACAGCCATGGTGCCTGTACCGGTTCCACCGATGTCCAGCGTACCTTTCACCGTGGTATAACCGCTTGCCCCTGTAAATTTCTCTGCAAGCGCATTGGCATTATGTGCCCCATTGGTGCTTTCAAATACCAGGTTAGGGTAAAACATATCGATCGCTATCACAGGCACGGTAGTACCATCTGTAGTAAATCGGTAGATCCAGGTGGCGGTAGCCGGAATGCTGCTGATGCCGGCCTGGTAAGCGGCGCGGTAATGCGCCACTGCCCCGTTGTTGGTTTTAATGAATGTTCCCGCGGTACCCATTTGCCAGGTAGCAGATGTGGCAAACGTTACCCCATTTCCGCTACCCGAATTGCTGCGGTCGATGAAAGTACCTTCCACCACCAGGTCGGCGCCCCCGGTATTCCCGTTGCGGATATTCAATCCATCCACCGTTCCAAGTTCGAGCGTACCGCCATTGACGATGGTCACTTTATCGATGTCTACGGTTATATCTCCCGAAATATTAATTTTAGAACCGTTCTTGATGATCACTTCCTGGCTGTTGGCTTCTGTAGGGTATACACAGGCATTCACCCATGTATTGCCGTCGTTGCTCATTTCCCAGCTGGCGGCGCTTGTCCAGTTGCCATTGGCAACCCTGCTGCGGTAGATGATCCTTGTTTCCGCCACCACTTTGATGTTCACCGCTGTTGAAGCGATGAAACAGGTAGCATCATCTTCCCTTACCTGCACATAATATTGGTAACCGTCTTTGGCGGCTGGTGTAATGGTGATGGTTGAACTGGTAGCATTCGATACAACTCCCGTGCTGATGGTTACCCAGTTTGCCGCACCCGGTGCCAGCTCATACCATTGAAACACCAATGATCTGCCGCCCGATACCCCTTGTGTGGCATTGACGGTATAACTGGCCGTTGTTGAATTACAGGTCAAGGCCTGGTTGGCAGGCTGTACACTGATAGCCGGGGAATTGCCGAGTGACTGAGGGGTGATACCTACCACGCTGCAATCGAACCCGTCGCCGATATCGGTGATAATCCAATCGGAAGCGGTGAAAGTGGCGCGGGGATAATATTGTCCTAACGCACGTTTGAGGTAATACCCTGCGGAGCCGATGGTAACATCCACATCATCCACTACTACTGCCCCGCTGCTTTTCCTCAGCTGGATACCGTCATTACCATTGTAGCCACTGCCCATGGTGCCGTTGGTGGCCGGCAACGCACAATCGCTTCCTGTAACACCGGCCACACCGATGCTTCCGGCGGCAATGCTTCCTGTGAGGTTCAGGTAATTGGTATAAGTGCCGCCGTAATTATCAGCCCTGTAAATGGAATATCCTGAAAGGTTGATGGTGGAAGATGTTCCGTTGAATAAAACGATCTTACCGCCACTACCCGTCTGCTCGTCGAGTATCTCGTAAATGATCAGGTCTGTTGCGGCGCCGCCCCCTGCGGTCAGTTCACAACCGTTGTCGGCTGATGTGATGACCGTAAAAGGCGCTTCCGAATCGCAGGCGAGTGAGGTATTCACCGTAACCGTACCGCTCGTAGCCCCGGCAGGCACTACCACACTGAGTTCGGTAGCGCTTACAAATGTAGTGGTAGCGGCTGTTCCGTTGAAATCAACCGTGGTTCCGGCGGTGAAATTGCTGCCGGTTATTTTCACGATCGTTCCAACAGGACCGGTTGCTGGCTGCAAAGTGATGGCAGCCGGGATACAATTGGGCAGACAGAAAACTTTTACGTTTTCGATATAAACCCTTTCGTCTGTATTGGCCGAAAATTTCAGGACCGAGCCTGCCGGCACGCCGGTAAAATTCATTACTTTTTCCTGGTAAGCAGTGTTGAACATATTGATCGTTTGCGAAGCGGCACCAAAAGAAACGGTAACAGTTCCTTCCGAAGCCGACCAGCCCTTGCCCTGAAATTTCACACTAACATTTCCTGAAACACCCGTCAATGCTGCTGTTGCGATACTGCCTGCGGAACTTCCCGATGCAAGCCGCATTGCTGTGCCCGATATTTCGGTGTAACCTGTTCGTGCTGGAAAATCAGCGCCGTTCATTTCAAAACATGGGCCGTCTGCCACCGTAAGTATCGCGGTGCCGGATGTTTTGCTGCCGCAAAAATTGCTTACCAGTACACGGTAGCGGTAACCGTTTTTACTCAATGGTACCGATGTAAGGTTAAGTGTTGCAGAGTTGGTACCGATGTTTGTCCAGTTAACCCCGTCCGGGCTTTCCTGCCATTGATAGGCAAGCGCTGCGGTACCGGTAGCAGCCACGGTAAATGTGGCATTACCGCCGGTGGTGATGCTCAGGTTGGCTGGCGATGTACCGATCGTCACGGCTGTATTGATGGTGATGGTCCCGCTGGCTATCGCCGGGCCCCAGCAGCCTGTGGCGTTCCTTCCCCTCACATAAATATTGGCGGTAGTGGTTGTTACGGTATAGCTGGTGGTACCTGCGTTGATGGCGGTAGATACACCTGTTGAAGTGGTCTGCCAGTAATAGGTCACGCCTGCTTCCGGGGTGCTGTTGTTGTAAGTGAGTATGGCCGATCCGCACGCCGGGTTATCGCTCGGTGTGATGGTGCCCGCCGGGGCCTGCGGCAATGCCACCACATTCATGGTGATATTGGCGGATTGTGCAGTATTTGTTGTGATACAACCTCCCGTAACGGTGATGGCGCAGGATACCAGGTCGCCATTCACCAACGTGGTAGTGGTGAATGTAGCGGCAGTCTGCCCCGCAACATTTCCCCCGTTAATTTTCCATTGATAAGCATTGGATGCTACCGTACCTCCGCCCAAAGTGGCCGGCGTAGCGGTAAATGTTGCGGAGGCTCCTGTACATATCGGGTTGGTGCCGCTTGTTTGAGCGATGGTAACTGTGGGGGTTACAGGCGTCGTGATAGTTGCGTTGATGGTATTGGAAGTGGCTGTTGAAGAAAGCACACAACCACCGGTGATGCTGATGGCACAGGAAACCTGGTCGCCATTAACGAGTGTATTGGTGGTAAATGCAGCGGCTGTTTGCCCCGCAACATCCACCCCACCTATTTTCCATTGATAACCGGTAGTAGCATTTACGCTTCCGCCACCAAGGTTGGCAGGTGTAGCGGTAAAAGTGATGTTATTCCCTGAACAAACAGCGCCCGTTAGACTTGCGGCAATCGTTACAGTTGGTGTAACTGCAGCCGTAATGATGATGTTGCTGTTGTTGTTGGTGCTGATCACAGGCGTACTGTTGGTACTTTTTATCCGCACGCGGTACGCCGTGCCTGCGGCAGTTCCGGAAGGCAGGGTTGCTGTGATGGTAAATGTACCGCTGCCCGAAACAGTACCGCCGAGGTTGGTGGTAACGCCGGCAAAACTTCCGAGGTTACTGCTCAGTTCGATAAACGGGGCGGTGATCGTTCCGGTAGTAGTATACGTAAGTGATATCGTATTATCAGCAGCATTACAATAGGAACCTAATGCCTGCGTGGCGGGAGATAATGTAATTGTTCCCGCGGGGATGGCGGGCACCAGTTCGCCATCGGCCCTGAGCATGGCGCCTGCGGTAAATCCGTTGAAAGTGATCTTCGCCAGCTGATCGTCTGTAAGGCCGGTGGCATCTGTTCCAACATAAATTCGTCCGGCAGTACCACTTCCGCCTGCCACGCCGGCCCAACCGGTGATGGACAGCGTTGTACCGGCCCAGGTGAGTGCACTGCTGTTATTGAAACGTAAAGTATGCACACCTGTGCCCAATGCCAGGGTCGAGTTAGCTGAAAGATCAAGTGTGCCGACAACATCTGAAAAACCTGTACTGGCACCGGTCCTGAATGTTCCGCCGGCTAATACCATGTTACTTGCATCGGCGATAGCGTTGTTGACTCCGGACTGTAAGGTGCCCGCGTTCACGATCGTGTTACCGGTATAGGTATGAGCGGTGGCCAGCAAGACTGTTCCCGCCGTAGCGGTGAGGCTGCCCGAACCTGTAACAATATTTGTCAGGGTGATCGTTCCGCCGGTAGCATCGAATAAGCCACCGCTGGCCCCGAGTGTGATACCGCGGTTACTCGAAAAATTGATCGCCCCGCCGGAAGCCAGGATCCCCCCTCCGTTGAGGGTGATCTGGTTGGCGGTGAATGAAGCCGGGTTGGCCCCAAACCTGCTTTCACCGCTGGCGCCGATATATCCCTGGTTGATGACCACTTTACCGGTGAAGGTGTTGGCCGCACCCGGAAACAGGAGGTTGCCCGCGCCATTTTTGGTTAACGCCACATTCGCCGCCGCAGTGGTGCCGCTGACTACATCGTTGACTGTAAGCGTAGAACCAGCCATGGGGGAGAAAGTGATGTTATTGGTAGAGAGGATGATATCGCCGTTCAATACTTTTGCGCCTGCAGACACCGTAGAGATAGCATAGCTGCCTACATTGAAGGTCAGCGAGGCCACTTCAGTGGTAGCGGCGGTAAGGCCAACCGTTCCGGCAGTACCCTGGAAAACTGCCTGGGCAGTGATAGGCGCCGTTACAAGTGCCGTATTGCCAGCTACTGCGGTTGTGAAAGTGGTACCCCAGGTAGCAGAGCCCCCAAGTCCGGCAGCAGTGGATACATCCCAGTAATAAGTGGAAGGCATTTTATAGAACGTAAGATCGGCCTGGCTGCCTGTGTAGCAGGCAAAACGCGGGGCGCTGGTATTGTACTGCAGTTCCCGTGTGCCGACTGCCACATTTGTGATGGTTGCCATCCCGCCTGAAGTATACGCAAGTGTCCAGCGTTGGTTATTGGCTGTTACCGCATCTACCACCTGCACATTGTTGGAGCTTCCTGTATAAGATATATATTTAGCGGTGGCTTCGTTGTAAATGCTTTTGCCGCTTCCGTTGGTTTCCACTTTCCATACAATGGATGTTGCAGGATTGGTAATAGTAGTACCAGACGTGGGGGAAATGGCAGTCCTGTCCAGGTAAGTAGTGCTTACATAGCTGTTGTTCATTGCATAGGTAGTACCGTAAGCAATTACATAATACCCATCGGTAAGGTCTGCCGCTGCGGTTATTTTGGTAAACACACCGGTACCGGAGTATTGCGCCTGTGCATTTCCCATAGCAAGGAAAAACAGTAGAAACAAGGCCGTAATGTTTCGGATGGAAGTGTAAATTTTACTCATGACATTGTTGATATAGTGAATGATGTTTTATTAGTTTTTTTCTGTTCCCAACCGGGCAAAGCAGTAGCTAAGGCAAGGCCGTTGGCGGGTTGCTGCAATGTTGAGAACAGGTTAAAAAATGTGAATCAGACCGGAGATCTTTCGGAGGGATATTGCTAAGGAAGCGCTAAAGTAAACCCTTGATTTTTTTTGGAGGCTGTTTCTGTGTTAAGTATTTATGACTGGAGAAATGATAATATTAATGTAACGGAAATTTAATATAAACGATCCTGGAATGGTATGGTGGAAGGAGTGGTATGGGTGATATGAGTGGTATCGTTGGCATGGGTCGGCATGGGTCGCGACCCATGCCGAAGATAGATTCAACCCCTTCGGGGTTGGTACGAAGACCCCGGAGGTTTTCTTTTCAACCTCCGTGCGTCTTGCTCCGACCCCGGAGGTTTTTCTTCAACCTCCGGGCGTCTCCCTCCGGCCCCGGAGGTTTTCTTTCAACCTCCGGGCGTCTGCCTCCGACCCCGGAGGTTTTCTTTCAACCTCCGGGCGTCTGGCTCCGGAAGAGCAACAAACGCTCCGGCGTTGGGGCAAAACGCCGGAGGTTTGATCCCTTCTCAAAACTTAACATTGGCAACATTATCTTATCGTTAATTTTGCCTAAAATATATAACATGTCAGGTAAGAAAGAAAAAAACGAAAAGAAGGTAAAAAAAGAGAAACCTTCCAAAAAAGTATCTGCGGCCAAAGCGTCTAAGAATGTGATCAAGAATAAGATGATCGAAGTATTGTTAACGATTGACCCGGCAATGAAAGAAAAAAAAGTGCTGAAGAAAGCAGAAAAAGCCACTAAGATACTCAGCAAAGGGGTGAAGAAACAAAAATCCAAAGGGGCCGTTTTGGTAGCAGAAGTATTTGAAGTAAAAACGGAAGTAAAATAGGCAAAGGATATTTGCAATTTATTTGCAGGAACGTCATTCCTTATCAGTACTGTCATTGCAGGTATCCCGCACTCTCAATGACAGTGCTATTTTAGTAACTGGCTTTATTTCAAAAAATCCGCATACCATTTCCCTGAACTTTTCACAATGCGCTCCTGCGTGGCGTGATCTACATGTACGATTCCGAATTTAGGGTAATACCCTTCGGCCCATTCAAAATTATCGAGCAGCGTCCACACAAAATACCCCCGCACATCCACACCTTCCTTTTTCGCTCTCAACACTTCAGCCATGTGCGCCTGCAGGAAAGCGAGGCGTTTCGGATCATCTACCTGCTTATCCGAAACAGTATCCGCGAATGCGGCACCACTTTCTGTTACGATGATGGGTGGCACATTCGGGTAAGCCGCAAATTTTTTCAGCAGGTGATATACCGATGCCGGGTATACCTCCCAATCCATCTGGGTGGTTTCCACCTTACGCTGGCTCGCTTTGATGATCTTCGCTTTGATGAATGGCATGAATGTGCTGTGCCTTACCAGTTCGCGGGTGTAATTCTGGATACCAATAAAATCCATATCAAATGCCAGCAGCAATTCGTCGCCGGGTTTCATCACGTGTTCGATACGGCGCAATATTTTCAGTTCGTTTACGGGGTACCCCATTCCCAGCAACGGCTCCAGGAAGAGCCTGTTGAGCAAGAGGTCAGCCTTTGATGCGGCGACCTGATCTTTTTTTACAGGACGATAAGGTTCGATATGCGAGCACGAAAACGTAGTACCGATATGGGCACCCGCTGCCAGCTGCCGTATCAATCGTCCGCCGGCCGCCTGGCTTAAAGCCGCATGGTGCACGGCCGCGAGAAAATTTTTCAATCCTTTTTTACCCGGCGCATGCACCCCCAGGAAATAACCTGCCCCGGTAAACACCATCGGCTCATTGAGCACGATCCAGTTTTTTACCCGATCGCCGAAGTGACGGACACATTGCTCCACGAAATAACAAAACCATTGCACCACATCGCGGTTTGTCCAGCCGCCCCTGTCCTGCAATGCCTGCGGCAAATCCCAATGATAAAGTGTTACCCAGGGCTCTATGCCGGCTTCCAGGGAATGATTGATCAGCCGGTTATAAAAATCAATTCCCTTGGTATTCACTTCACCGGTACCGGAAGGCAATATCCTGCTCCAGGAAATCGAAAAGCGATGGTTCTGAATATTGAGCGTATTGAGCAGATCCGTATCCGGTGCATACAGGTGGTAAAAATCGCAGGCGGTATTGGCATGCTGCCGCTGAAATATCTTCCGCGGATCTTTTACAAATTCATCCCAGATGGAGGGGCCTTTGCCATCAAGGTTGTGGGCGCCTTCTATCTGGTAAGCGGCAGTGGAAACACCGAAGTGAAAACCGGGACCGAAATCGGATTTAGTGAGTGAGTGGGTCAATGGGTGAATGGGTGAATGGTGAATGGTGAACCCCGGAGGTTTTCTTTTAACCTCAGGGCGTTTCGGTGAGCAAACGCTCCGGGGTTGATGAAAAACCCCGGAGGTTTTCTTTTTAACCTCCGGGCATTTCTGTCAGCAAAACCTCCGGGGTTGATGAAAAACCCCGGAGGTTTTCTTTTTAACCTCCGGGTGTTTCAATCAGCAAAACCCTCCGGGGTTAGAGAAAAACCCCGGAGGTTTTCTTTTAACCTCCGGGGTTTTCGGTCAGCAAACACTCCGGGGTTGATGAAAAACCCCGGAGGTTTAATACATTTTCTTCAAAAACCTGGTCGATCACCGCTGCGGTGTTATCAGCATAATTCACTTCAGGGGGTGTTTTGAAATAAGACCAGCTGATCACCTTCTCCAGGTACTTATCCTCCAGTTTTTTCAATACCGGTACCCCCATTTGCTCCAGTGCCGCGGCATTGCATTGTTGTTCGTATTGCCCTTTCATGGGGATCACCATCAGTTTTTTCTTCAGGAAAAGTGTTTCGGCAGGTGTTTCAAATCCTGCTCCGCAAAGAACACCCGAACAGGAGATGAGGGCATTTATGAACTGCTCATTGTTCACCGGGTAGATATAGACATTTCTTTCCTTGTAAGCTTCTTTAGCGGTTTTGGAAAAAACGTACCACTTGATATCGGGTATATGATCCAGAAAAGCGAGGATGCGTTTGTCGGAATAAGCCGGAAGGTATACCACGTAATGATCCTCTTCGGTAGGGATGGCGTGCCTGATCTCTGAGCGGATCACAGGGGTGAATATGTTGTTGTGATATGGTTTGAAATGAAACCCATAGGCTTTTGTTACCGGGGCGTAATTTTTCAATAACATCTGTCCGAGCATATCCGTTTTTTGCGGACGAGGGGCAAACGGGTCCAGCACTGCGGCCTGGTGACTGAGGCCGATGCAGGGTTTGTTTTTACGACGGCAGGCCCAGGCACTCACCGGTTCAAAATCGCTGATCACCAGGTCATATTGTTCTACCGGAAGACTATCTATTTCTTTGTTCAGGCGTTTCAGGCTTCCTTTTTTGAATGTTTTCAGAAAGTCTACCCCACCCTTTTTCCCGAATACAAAACTCAATCCTTTGAAGCGATAACGGATCTCGAAGGGTAATTCTATTTCGGCTTCGGTACCACTAACCAGTATATCTAATTCTCCCTTTTGGCGGAGTAGCGGGATGATGTCGCGTGCCCGGGCAAGATGACCGTTGCCTGTGCCTTGTATTGCATAAAGGATCTTCATGTGAGTGAATGGTGAATGGTGAATGGTGAAATCTTTGAAGGTTTTACTGAGTGGCCATAGTTTGCTTAAAGCTGTTTAATCGTAACTTATGAGTGCCCTCCGAAAACTCTGTACACTCATGTTCTCTGCTCCTCCCCCGTCGAATGGCGTGGGGTTAAAGCAGGTAAACCGTATATAGAATGCGGGGTTAAATTTTTGCATTCAGATCGTAAAATTTCAATGGAGAATACAGATCCCTGAGGCGGTGGATGAATAATCGTATGATGAATGCCGTGATGAAATAGCCTGCTTTTTTCATGCCCTTTGTTTTAGATGACGAAAGTTGAAATACCTGTTGTAAAGTTTAGAAGGGCATATGAAATAATTGTTATTTGAATGATAAGGAATGATTAAGTCTCTCCATGGGTTGCAACCCATAGAGAGATAGATTCAACCCCTTCGGGGTTGGTTGAGAAGAAGATTTCGCCATGGGTTGCTACCCATGGCGAAGGAGAGATTCAACCCATTCCGGGTTGGCTGGATTACAATAAATATTTCTCGTCAAATTCGATCCCGTTAGCGATCAGCATCGCTTTAAGCTCGTCGTAATAGTTTACGCCCATGTGATGACGTTTCTGATTTTTGACATAATTAAAAACCCTTCTCACATCGTTAAATGAATATGTGAATGCGGCGTAGCCCGACTGCCAATAATCAAACAGCGGGAACTTCGGATTGCCTTTCATCATGTCGGAGGTCGATAATTTTATATCTTTTACCAGATCCGCCAGGCATACGGATGGATGCAGGCCGGTAAGAATATGCAGGTGATCCGGCATTCCATTTACGCCGAGTGGTTTGCAGTTTTTCTCTTTCAACACTTTCGTGATGTAGTAATAAAGCTCCTTATCAAATCCATGTGTGATGGTGGGATTTCGGAATTTTGTCGAAAAAACGATCTGGTAGTTGATCTGTGTGAATGCGCCCATATGATTTTTTTTAAAGCATAAAGATGCGAATCAGCGGATACCTGGCAAGGGGGAAAACAACAGGATTTTGGGAGATTTTCCTGCTCCGGAAAGGGTCAAATTTATATTTTAAAACGTGCTGTCCCTGGTATCAAAGGGATTAGCAAACGCTCATCTGATGTATCACCTGCGCAATGGTTTGCAACCATGGCAAACAGCGATGACCGGTTCGGCACCTGCTCCATGGGGGCAATGAGGGCAATCATCTACCGGTTCGGCATTTGTAGTACCGGATCGGCATCTGCGCCATGGGGGGCAATGAGGGCAATCATATACCGGTTCGGCATTTGTAGCACCCGATCGGCACCTGCACCATGGGTTGCAACCCATGGCAAATATATATTCAACCCCTTCGGGGTTGGTAATAATGAAGAACCCGTTCCTCCAGGGAGAAACGGGTTCCGGCATTCTTAATTTTTAATTCTTAATTGACAATTATCTTCTGCACGCTCACCTTTCCATCTTCTTTCACCACTTTCACCTCATAATTGCCTTGCGTGGTTTTAGCGCCCAGTACGATCGGGTATATGAAGTTATAACCGGATACTTTTACCGAACCGTTGTAGATCACCTGTCCAAGGTTGTTGATCACCTGTACCTGGTACAATCCTGCGGGCTGGTTAGCAAATACCAGCTGAGCTGTTTTGCCTTCTACAGGGTTCGGGTAAACGCTGATGTATGCTTTGGTTGACAATGGCGCAACTTTCACTACTTCGCTGTAGGTGATCTCGCCGGCAAGGCCGGAGGCCTTGATACGGTAATAATTATCCTGGGCCAGCGGGCTCAGATCATCTTTACCATAAGTTCCCTGGCTGGTCATAGCCGAGTTTACAATTCCGGTGAAGCTGCGGCCATCGGCACTGCGTTCGATCGTGTAACCGGTAATGTTGGCCTCATTCTCCACTTTCCATTTCACGTTGATGCTGCGGTCAGTATTTCTTGTAGCACTGATGCTGATAAACCTGACTGGCGCTGGTGCCGCGATCTTATCGAACACGATCTTAAAGCGATCTACAGCAGCCGACAGCGGATCAGCAGTTACGGTAAAGTCTAACACCGTTTCTCCATTGAGGTTTACCGGCGTATTATTTTTCAGGAACTTATCGTAGATCCATCCCCCTCTTCCGGGCTTGTCCATAAACTGTGCGGTTACTGTCCATTGATAAGCTTTTTGCCCGGCATTGCTGAATTCTACATGCAAAGTATCTCCTGCTACCGGCGAAGGCCTGCGTTCGATTGCCGCCAGCAATGTCTTTACCCTCAATCCCACATTCTCACCGGTGTTGATGAATTTGGCCCCATCCCTCCAGTCAAGGTCACGGGAGAAATCGCCGAATATCGCCATGGCGCCATCTAACACTTCCTGATTACCGGCACTGTTCCTGGTATTTAGCTGAACCCTCAAAAGTTCTGCATTACCATCAGCAACTCCGCCACCCCGGGTTACCACCTTATTGGGTTCTACCTTATTGGTTTCACTGAATGAAACCGTACCTACCTGGCCTGGTCTTGCCTTCACAAAGAATGCCTGGCCTGATTGTATTTCGTCCACGATGGTGCCAGGATAAGCGCCTCCTACCGGCGTCACTTCGTAATGGGTGCCCACTTTGGCGAGCGTACGGTACCTTCCAAAACCAAAGGCCCCTGATCCAAGTGTTGGATCCCATATATAGATATCGTCGGTGATGTTTAGGGTATCGAGTGTACGCAGATCGATCGTTGAAGCGTAAGGGTTTCCAATGGCATGGTATTTACCTGCCTCGGTTGTTGCTACATATGGCAGATTACCCGGTGCATATATCTGTCCGCGGGTGCGTAATACCGTTGCATTTCCAAAATCGCTGTTCGTCTGTGTGTTATTTCTATCGCCACGAACAAATACCATCCAGCCATTTGGATTGTTGATCGTTGCTGTCGATGTAGAATTTGGTGAAAGTGCGGAAGTCCATTGATCGGAAGACGGTATGTAAGATTTGATGTTCACACCAGTTGGCCCGTCAAAACCATTTGCCGATGTACCACCATTGATACGCGTACCAAATCCATTTATACCAACTGTACCGGAACCGCCAAACCCTTCCTGCCATGCCTGGTTGATGGTTTGGCTGCCGGTTGTCGGGGTTGCTAGAAATTGCCATGCACGGCTGTGGGAATTGGTGGCGATGTAACGTTCTACGATGAAACGGCCGGTACCATAAGTGATGGCTGCTGTACCATCAATTTTGCCAACATTTGCCGTGTTGTTCAAGTCGGATTTAAGGCTGATATCGCCAGAATTCAGGTTAAGCTTACCTACACCGTTGAACGATAAGGTACGATAAACACTGAAATTCGATTTGACCTCCACTCCAGTTGCATTATTAACCTGGAGATTATTGAACACAATCTGTGGGGTTACCAATGAGTCTGTAATATTCTGGGTGGTTGTACCGTTCAGTTTTACGGTACCATCATTATGTTTAAATATGGATGCTCCGTATTTTTTGATGTTGCCCAAAATGATGAGATCGTCAGAAGGGGCTGTTTTATCGCTTGAACCACCAATGACAAGATTCTGGTAGTGGGCATTTGCAGGGAAAGTATTCAGCGCATTACTGATGACCTGGTTATCCGGAGCAAGACCATCATATTCTATGGTAGAACCTGCTTTTAAAGTAATAGATGGGTTATTTACATTACTCACGGCAGTATTGGAGCCTCCGCTAAAACCATTAATATTTGCGATTTTGAATGTGCCCGTATCCGTTACTGTAAATGATCCCAGTGGCTGAAATTGCATGAATGAATTGGGCCCGGTGCCTAAAGCGCTTAAGCCAACGTTTGAACCAGAGATAATCACATTGGCATAAAATGGTACAGAATTGATCAGTCTTGGGCTTTGAAGAGTAGCTGCCGATTTGTTGTTAAATTCTATGGTGGTATTAGCTCCTAAAGTATAGGCTCCTGTAGCATCTGGTTTTACTCCGGTTCCTGCAGTAATATAATGACTATTTCCTGTCATCGTTAGTGTAGTATTATTACCGCCAAGATAATTAGCGCCAGCATCCACTACGGCGTTGTCCGCAACTGTAATATCGCCTAAAACTACGGAGGCAGAACTTACATTCTTATAATTGGTCCTTAGAATATTATTGTTACTGAACTTGATATTCTGATATGCGGTACGGTTTGTTCCGTCTGTGCCACGTAATGTTTGAAATGCATGCGCTCCTGTTCCAGATAATTCAATGGTGCTTCCCGAAGCGAGGATATAAGGATTTGCGGCAGTACTGCCTAACATCCTTGGGATATATGTTCCTCCACTACCTCCGGATTCTATTGTTGCTACATTGTATCCTGTCACTACTTTGTACAGAGTTCCTGCAGACATATACAGAGTTCCTGTTGAACCATCAATATATCCGGAAGTGGTTTCAATAAACTTACCTTTCCTGATATCTAATTTACCTCCGCTGGCCACCAAAGTTGCCGCGCTTGTAATAGTTGTAGGGCTGGTCATTGTTAATTCTGCATTATTATCCACCAGGTCACAGATCAGGATTTTCCCGCTTGCTGTGCCGGGCAAACCAGTGCCTGTGGACTGAGTGGCGGCCCTGCCTATATACCAAAATGTGGCAAGACTGGTGTAATTCGGTGCATTTGTGACCTGAACGTTTCCGGTAGTCGGTGTAGAAGATGCACTGATTCCTGCAACAGAAGTTATTTTTAAAGTAGATGCCTGTTCAGACTTAAACATAGTACCTGTACTATAACTGGTTATATTAAGAGGTACCCCGGCAGCAAAGTTGAAATCTAATGTACCTCCAACGCTTCCGCTACCATTTACAGTAAACGTACTCTTCTGACCAAGAGGCATATCCTGGTTAATTAATTGCACGTAAGCCCCTGGTTTGACAAAGAAGTTGATGGCCTGATTTCTTGCTGCTACTGTTGTGGCTATATTAATCGTCTGTGTTAATGCGGCTGTAGATCCATCGCCCGCGCCATTGAAATTGAAAACTGCACCAGCATTTGTAACATCTGAATTCAGCATATTAGAGCCTGCCCCAATGGACAGATCCCCTGCAAGGTTTACGGTAGTAGATACGATCGTTCCTGACGACGGTGTGCCCGCATTGAAATTGAATACCCCGCTGTTACTTGTACTAAGATTGCCTTCAATTGTAAGGGCAACCGATGAGCCTGCAGTGGTTGTAGAACAAAGCCTTAATACCGCACCAGAAGACGAATTATTTTCTACGTTTCCTTTTACGGTTACAGCTACCGTACCTGCATTATTCAACATACTTACCGGCTTATTTGCCCATGTACTGTTAACGATAAGATTTCTTCCGATAGTGGCAGTATAACTTGCTGCATTTACAAAACGTACTGCGTAATTTGCCCCGGTAGCAGCCGAATTAAAGATCAGATCGTGATTGGTAAGATATCCACTGAACCCATTGTATAACAATTGTAAAGTTTGCGCATTGGAAGATGAGCTCATATCTATGATGAGGTTGCCAAAATATGCCGTTACGCCCCCATCTGTATAGGTAGAAACATCAGTTGACGAAGCTATGAGAAACGTAGTGGACGAATTATCCCATTCCTGGATGTAGAGGTTCGAATTCTTATGAAATTTTTCTACACCTGTCCATAGATTGGCGAGATAAGACTGAAGGTAAAAATTACCATCATCTTCCACTTCGATCACAGAAGTTGCATTTCTGAGGAAAGTGCCACTGGTGCTGCTTACATAAAAATTTGCATTGGCTGCAATATGCAACGTTGCGCCGGCTGTCAGGCTCATTCTTCCACTCATCAAAACATCACCTCCTTTAATATCGAGCGTTTTACCTGAATTTATAGTAAGGCCTGTACTGGTATTTCCAGAAAAAACGGTTGTTCCGGCCCCACTCACCACAATATTGTTATAACTCGAACCGGCTGCAACATCTATATAACTACCCGCCAGATAAATGGTGGGTGGTTTTGACCCGGCGGCTAACGATTGTGGAGCTTCCGCAGCGAGCGTTACATCCGCCCAACCGGAGGATGTCCATTTCTGCCAGGGATAAATACCTGATCCATCGGCGGTGACAGAACTAAAAAAGTAAGTGCCAGTAAACGCAGGATTAGTTTGATAATCGCCTAATGCATATGAAACCGCTGAAATGTTAAACGAATTTGAAGTGCCCGTTAGAACAGGAGTTGTAACATTTCCTGTAAGTGTGATGCCCGTTTGCACTGAGGCGAATTGAACATTGTTGATGGTTACTACCCCGGCAACAAGCGTATACGGTGTAGAGGATGTCATGCCAGTACCCGATGTGGTTAAGTCGACAGATTCAGTTCTATCAAGATCAGTATTTCCCAGAGCATCTTTTGCACTGATCGTGAAAGCTGCAAGGTTGATAGCCACAGAGCCATTTGCCACTGTGCTAAAAGCAAGCCTGTCTGCAGTTACTTCTATACGATTTCTGTCATTACCGGCATTATTGTCGGAAACTGCACCAAAAGAAGTAAATGTAGAAGAGGTATTGCTTCCCGCAGCGGTAGCGGCCGTAACAGTAAACACAAGTTTTTCATTATCTGCAACAACTGTATTAAATACCACACGCAAAATTGCTTGTGTATTTCCACCATCAGTGAGCGTGCTTATAGCAAGCCCGGAGAATGCAAGTGTATTTGCTCCTACAGTAGTTACATCAGCTATTTTTGAACCGCTGGTAGTAAATAAAGCTGCAGATCTGATAGTATTGGCAGTTCCTGTATAAGTAAATGTAATTGAGTTTAAAATTGTTGGCAGGTTATCCGCATCCACACCATCTGTGATGATGATATTGTGAACACCTACACTTCCTCCTGCGGCTGCAGGAACGGCAGTATTTACGTACGTTAAGTATGGAATATTTTGAGTATAAGAGTAAGTGGCGTCTGTTGTGATAGTGCTTAAGGCACTTGGTGTGCCGGTACCGGAAACATTGATGAGGTATGCTGCTTCATCGGGATCTGTATTATTAAAGGTAATGTTAGCTGTTCTTGCCCCAATCCCGCCTGGAGCAAATCTTACTGTAATATCCTGTGAACCGCCTGCTACAACAGAAAAAGGAAATGATGGAGGAGTTACCAAAGTGAAATCTCCGGCATTTATACCGGCAAAATTAATACTGTTTACACCTAAAGCCGCAGTTCCTGTATTCAATATTCTGAATACTGCAGTCACGTTATCACCCCATGCAACTGTTCCAAAAGAAGCTCTTGTTCCATTTACTGCGATAGAGGTTCCTACCGGTGATTGGATGTCAACTTCGGGTGTTGGCGGTGTATATACCAGATTGATATTTCCACCCGTGAATACAATGGAGAAAGATCCTGTAATTGTTACTCCGGTTAATGCTGAAGTATTTACGGTAACAAAGGTGGATACCGGCGAACCACTTCCATAAGTACCTATTTGCCAGGTATAACTGAGTGTATTGTCAAAGCCAGGCATAGTTCCGTTAATGGCTACTGTAAAAGCACCACTTGCAGGCGTTGTCAATGCACCTGAAGCTGTAATAAAATCCCAATTTGTACCGGCATTACCACCTGAAGGCAGCGCATTAATATCGAACCTGTAAGAACCTGTATTGTTCCATGTCATGGCACCTACATTAATTGTTCCGATTCCTGTTCCTGCAGGTGAGATTGTACCGGTAATGGCCGCAGAACCAGTTGTACCAGCACTGCCGGTGTTAGATAAAGTAGCACCATTTGCCACAGTTATATTACTGACTAATGTATTGGCATTAATGAGTAATGTACCGGCAGCAACAGTAGTAGCCCCCAGGTATCCATTAGATCCTGAAAGAGTCAATGTCGCAGTTCCATTCTTGGTAAGTGTATTTCCAGCTATGCCGGTAATACCACCGGTAAGTGTAATATTTGCATTGTTTCCTATGGATGTTGCAGACCCCAGAGTGATCGGGCCGGAATATGTAGCCGCGGCAACAACATTTATCATGGCACCAGCCCCGGTACCAGTTCCGTTCAATGTTAATGGTTCGGCAGTACTCAATGTGATACCATTAAGATCAAACACGGCACCACTTGTTACTGAGGTACCGGCACCTGTTGTTCCCAAAGGCGAATTTATTCCATCACCCGCTGCACCCAGTGTTATAACACCTGCACCGATGGTGGTCGCCCCTGTGTAAGTATTATTACCGGATAACGTCATAGTACCTGTTCCGGTTTTGATCAGGGAAAGTACACTCGCCCCGTTTTCGAGTGTACCTGAAAAAGTGGTGGTGGTATTATTTCCACCTGTGGTCAATGTACGGGCTGTATTAACCGTACTCATTATGTTACCGGCACCAGCAATAGAACCAACCGCTTCACTTAATCCATTCATATCAAAAAAGGCACCCGAAGCTATGCTCAAAGGGCTTGCATCCGGAATTCCACCGGCTGTTGTACCCAGGCGGATCGTTCCTGATGTAATAGTTGTTGCGCCTGAATAGGTATTTATTGCTCCCAGAATAGTGATTCCTGAACCATTTTGAGTAACACCACCTGTACCGCCTATAACATTTGGCAGCGTAAGAGATGCTGTTGAAACTGGTGCGGCAGTGATCGTATTGGCTCCCAAAGCAATACCATTTGTAGCTGTAAGGCTAAAAGCACCCGTTCCGCTCGTGGTGATACTGTAATCGTTTGTGTTTACTGTAATCGATTTTGCTGTTTGTGAGGCACTCAGGTTTACAACGTTTGGCGTTCCACCAGTACCTTGAAAAATAACATCATCCGTTGTGGCGGCAGTTACCAATGGATTGCTACCAGTGGCTACGGTAGAAAAAGTAGTACCCCATGTAGCAGAGCCACCCGTGTTGGGGTTGGCAGTAGAGGCATCCCAATATTTACCTGCTGACGCCTTTTTATACAAATAGATCGCCCCTTGTTCGCTACTGTAGCAGGCAAACCTGGTTGCGCTAGCGTTATGGCTCATAAGGTTCCTAGGACTAGCATTCGTGTTAGGATGACCTGTATTTGTAATGATCGCCTTGGTTGCAAAAGTGATGGTCCAATCACTTGGGGCGGCCTGGCCATTAAGGTAATTATTTGCAGAAGTACCTGTTGCTGGAATAAGGTAAGTGGAATTGACTGCATCAAAGAGCAGGTATTTTCCGGTACTTCCGTCACTAATAGTTATTTCAAAAGGCTCAGTACCTGCACTTGCTGTGGCAGGAGTAGTGGAGATAGTCATAACCCCAGAGACATTAGTAATAGTAACAGCACTCCTGTTTCGGTAATTCGTATTTTGCGAGCCCAATGCCTGTGCCGCACCTGCCAAATTACTGGAAACGATCAGATATTTTCCACCAGGATCAATGTCTGCTGTTGAGGTAATGAGAGTATACGTGCTTTGTCCGAAAGCATTTCCGGCAAAACACAATAAACAACCCAATAACAATTTCGCGTAAATCTTCTTCATAACCAGCTATTTAATAACTAATACAATTAATTAAAATTCAGAAAATGTAGAGGTACGGAAGGGGATCGGAAGGAGACTTTACAAAGGATTGGAATCTGCGAATATACAGTCCGCAACCCATATACCGAGTTGCGCCAGCAGGAAGTAATGCTCAATTTACGCACAAAAAATCAACGACATATGCGTAATACATTGATTATGAACACATGGTTTTTATGTTACTTCAATATTAACTAAATATTAAATCTGCTAAAAACCAGACTGCAAAAATATACGAAAAGTTGCTCATAACAACTTTCATTGGTTCTATTGTGCTGTAGTAAAACTACTATATTTTAATAAGCCTGAATGTGGAAATTACTACGGAAAAGAGAAAAACCCAGTCTTACCTCCCCATGATCCTTTATTAAGCACTGATTTTCAATAAAATGACTAAAAAACGTAATAGGACCATTGCACCACGGGACGTTTCCTAATGAATTACATTTTTTTAGTAATAGTCAACAAATATTTCAGGAAGCTGAAGGCCACGGGGTTTTTCTGCCCTGGTTTATAGATCCGGATGTTTTCTTAACTGCCCGGGCCGCGTCTCCAACAAACACACCGGGGTTATACGAAAACCCCGGAGGTTTTTCCCAAAGGAAACTGTACAAAAAAAGTACAATATAATTATTTTTATTGCGCACATTTTGTAACTTCGTGCTACAATTCCCGTTCTGAAATCTGGTACATTAAGGCACAGGGAAGATGAAGTTTTTCGCACGGCAATGCACAACTTTATCAGTATTATTTAATGTACCGCTCATCATTAAATAATCAACACCATGAAAACTTTCACACAACCCATCACCACCCTCAGCGAAGCCTACGCCACCATTCATGATTTCTTCAGCTGTTATCACCTGCACGAAGCCGTAGACGATCTCAACCGTATGTTTGGCTGGGCCTGTAAAGAGGGGTATTACAAAAAATCAGCGCCGGCCAATCTACTCTTTCACGCCCAACAGCTTCACCGGCTTTTCTGCGCAGCAGAGATCATCCGGTACAGCACCGGCAGAAAAATGTCACCGGTACTGTTCCATCACACTGTTGATAAAGCATCGCCTGTTCACTTCAAAGGCACCCATACCCCCTGTACCGAATGGGAATGTTACCCGCGGCACCTCACTGCCGAAGAATACCTGAACCCCTATTGGGCCTTTGAAAAACTGACCGGTATGCGTAACTGGGAAGCTATGCTACAGGAATTGATGGAATCCGCTTTAAGCAAGGGCAGTATTGAAGGAAATTATACGATCCGTGAGGTAATGGATTGCAAAGAAAATATGCTGAAAGTTGTGGAAGGCAGCTGGCTGATAGAAATCAGGAACAATAAATTTAACTGATGCTGCTGCTGATCTCAGGAAGCCTCTTTGGAAAGCTGATCCATCAAGGCCGGCATCATCAATATCCACCGGAGAAAAAATAAAAAACCGGCCAGCCGGTGAAACTTAAATTTCAGATAATAGAAATACAGCCAACTGATAACTGGTAAAAGGAAAAAAACTGCGAAAACGAAATCGCTGTTCCGGAGATGTTGGGAAAGCGGAAATTTTATATCAAACCAATGATCACAAAATTATTCCAGGGGAGATATAAAAAAGGACTACCAGCAGCATTAGTGATGCGAAGAAATATGTTTTCATAATCGTTGATCCATCCTGCCATCCGTAGAAGGCATCACTGCTCAGTTTTAAAATCAGCGATCCTTCGGTTAACTCAACATTAAGTTTTATTGCTTAACGCTGTCATAACATTACGCCGTTTCCTTTGCATAAACTCTTACAATGAAAGCGATCGTAAAATTTGTACCGGTAATGATGGCCGGCCTCTCCCTCTTCAGCAGCTGCAGTGATGACAACAATACCAATGGCGATACTACGCCGGTGTATCCTGCCATGGCATACGACAAACACCCCAAAGTGCTGGCCACCACACCGGGTGGAATAGTGTTGAACAATGGCGGTTATGGCTCGTCGATGGTGCAGGACCCGAACGATAAAGCTGTATTTTATCTCCTTACCGACCGTGGCCCGAATGTAGCTGAAGCTGCTACCAACAGTATCATGATCGCAACGCCGGACTTTGTTCCGCAGATTGGCAAGTTTCGTTTGAAAGGAGACTCCCTCACATTTGAAGGCAGCATCTTTTTAAAGAATAGCGCAGGGGCAAATCTGAATGGCCTGCCAAACCCTGTAGGAGCAGGCTCTACCGGCGAAAACCCGATGGATCTCAATGGCAACCCGCTGCCAGTCAGCGGAGATGGCCTGGATTCGGAAGGAATGGCCATGGCACCCGATGGTTCTTTCTGGATCAGCGATGAATACGGCCCTCACCTCCTCCATGTAGACAATACCGGTAAAACGATTGAAAAAATAAACCCGTTCTCTACCGGTTCCCGCAAGCTGCCACTGGTACTTGCAAAGCGCCGCCCCAACCGTGGTATGGAAGGGCTTACCATTACACCCGATGGAAAAACGTTGGTAGGTATCATGCAATTCCCTTTGTACAACCCGTCTTCAGCAGCAGTAGCGAATTCGCTGGTGATCCGCATCGTTACATTTGAAATTGCCACCGGCGCCACCAAACAATTTGTGTACATGATGGACAATCCTTCCCTGCAGGCGGTGAGTGAGATCACGGCCATCAACAATACTACTTTCCTGGTGCTCGAAAGGGATGGGCTGTTTGCTACCAACGCCAACCGCTCCACTGTATTCAAAAAAATATTCAAGATCAGCCTTACCGGCGCCACCGATATTTCCGATCCGGCAAACGCGGCTAACGGGAAATTATATGCCGGCAAAACTGTAGAAGAATTAAAAGACCTGGCTACCCTTACGGCAAATGGTATTACACCGGTTTCCAAAACCGTAGTGGCCGACCTGATGACAGATATCCCTACCCTGTATCCACACGATAAAGCAGAAGGATTGGTGATCATCAATTCCACTACCCTCGCCGTTTCCAACGATGATGATTTCGGGATCACCGGTGCCAACAGGGTCTACAGCGCAAAGGTCCTCGCCGGCTCGGGCCAGGTAGACAGGAATGGTATTTACTTTATAAAACTTTCCACGCCGTTATTTTAAGTTGAAAAAAAATGCAAAAGATCCATCTGTAGATCACAGATGGATCTTTTGCATCATAGCCGATCCCTGAAGCGAAAATTAAAGAACTGGCCATCATCATTAACTATTTAAAGGAGCACAGATTAAATGAACCTCCAAACAAAAACGCATTGCTTTGGAAAAAGTATATGTCAACTTAAACCCTGATATTGATGCCAGTTGGGAAAACAATGAAAATTTGTTGACCTGGCTTAAAAGATTTTCAAAAAATTACGTAAAGTAGTGATGGCTAAAATTTAGAACAGTCGCTGTTGACACTTCATTACTTTGCATAACTATTTACTTTGCCAGTGAGTCTTGGGCATATTCAACTATTTGTTTATCACCATCCCCCTTCCATATTTTTATATATATAAATGCTGCCAGAGGGAATACAACAAATTGAACAAGCGTTACAATTATGCTTTCATAAACATTGAACCGGTCTCCGCGTTTTGAAATCAACAACTGATCTCCAATCGGGCCCTGAGAAAAGATGATCGTATTTATAAAATTCCATCCAAAATGCAAGCCTATTGGTAGGTACATCGACCTTGTTTTGGCAAAAGCCAGCGCGAATATGTAACCCATAATTCCGGTGCCAATAAAAAGACAGGCCATAGATACCCAATTACCAAACGCCCCCATCGAAAACCAATGATAAACGCCAAAGCAAATGGCAGATAGCATACAAGCTTTTTTTGCACCTATTTTTTTTATTGCGATGTAGAGCAGTGCGCCTCTAAAAATCAGTTCCTCATACAACACCGATTGCATGACCCACCAACTGCCTGAAAAAAATCCAGGCCAGGTAAATGCCTTATTAAGCAGCCATGTAGAGCCCGAAAAAACAGTTTGCAAATAGTAGTTAAAGGCACAAATAATTATGGCTATCGCAAACCCAACAAATACCTGCGTTGTAGTTTTTGTAGTGGGGAGCAGGCCCAATGCCCGGGGATCTTTCCTATCAAATAATGACAACAATACCCAGCTGATGGATAGTTGCACTAATAAGCCATTGCTCTGATAAAAGCCCGCGGCCAATAACACAATGGACGGAATAAATTTGATAATTAATGAATGTTTTGTGATCATGGTTTTAGAAATCAGTCTTTTTTACACCGAGAAATTCGCCATTGCTATAGATAAAAAGCTGCTCCACCTTACCCTGGTTATTCCTTATAAATTCAGCCCGTATTTCTCCTGATTTAAACCGGTCTTTTGCCACCGGGAAAATCTCAAAATCCGACTGTCCGAAAATTTTAACTGATAACTTAGATTGCTTTAAAGTAACTGCAATCCCTGCTGAATCTTTCAGATTGACTTTATAAACTCCCTGATATTCCTTTTTCAAGGTATCTGTCATAGTAATTACCGGCTGTGATGAAAAAGGTTTTGATAGTGGTTGGTGGTAGATAATATTAACGATGTTCCTAACCAGCCCTCCTACACTACTGTTATTTGAATTACTTAAAGCAATTACACATACATCATCGGCCGGAAAGCGATTGATATTTGATTTATAGCCGTTGATATTACCATCATGAGAAACCCGTTGCTTGTTGTACAACGAATCGGTAAACCAGCCGTAACCATAAGGACCTGCATCTTTTTGATAGGCCAATTTAAGCGAGGATAAAGAGAGGAATTTCCCTTTTTGTAAGGCTTGATGCCATTTATATAAATCTTCTACCGTGCTATAGATGGCGCCGGTTGAATAAGAAATGGATGGATGCACTTTATAAGCAGGCATTTGAAAGTTTTTAAAATACATATTGTATCCCTGGGCAAGTTTCGGAGTTTGGATAACGGGAGGCCCGTAAGTAGTGTTCTGCATATCATGAGGCTGAAAAATCAAATGCTTCAGCGCAAGCGCGTACGATTCGCCGGTGATTTTTTCTATGATATAGCCCAGCATGGTATAGCCCGAATTGCTATAGCGGAATTTAGTACCGGGCTCAAAATCAAGCGGCTTATTTTTAAAAAACAAAATCATTGCTGACAAGGTAACCTCTTTAGACTGGTCCATTTTTTGAAAATCTGGATCATCGGTGTAATTTGATAGCCCGGAGGTATGGGTTAATAAATGATGAATAGTGATTTTATCTCCGTTAGGGAAATCGGCGTAATACTTACTTAGCTTATCTGTAACAGATAGCTTTTTACTTTCCTCTAATTTAAGGATCAGCGCAGCAGTAAAGGTTTTTGTAAGCGATGCGATATTAAAAATTGAAGTAGCATCATTAGGGATTTTTTTTTCTGCATCCCTATAATTAAACCCTTTTTTTAATAAGATCTTTCCATCGCTGGCCACTAAAACTGTTCCGGTAAATTCTGAATTATCGCTGTAACGTGTTACAAGGCTGTCAATACGCTGCGACTGGTTTTGTGAAAACACCGTGCCTGATAATATGATCAGGTTAAGCAATAAGATGAGTTTCTTCATGTCTGGGTTGGTTATGATCCAAATAGACAAGCTTTTGGTCAGTCTATAAAATCAAAACAACGGGTAGCTGATTATTTTAGATGAAGGGCCATATATTACCCAACGAAGATTTTCCGGGGTGGCACTGACGATTTAGTTGCCTGTAAAAAGGCATTCATCGAAAAATACGGTATATTAGTCGTATTAATTTAGTTGCCGGTTTGGTTTATCTGAAGTTAGCGAAATGGATATTGAAACATTAAGTGAAAAGCTTCGCTACAACAAAGGCTTACGCATAGCTGCGCATATGCTTTTCTGGACATTGTTAGCGGCAATTTCCTGGCATAGCATGGCCATATCCTTTAATTCGTATAACCAGCTTGGTAATGGGTATATCCTGTTGATTTCTGCAAGTGGTACCATCTGCGAGGTGCTGGTTTACTACCCGCTGGTTTATTTCGTTTTTCCCGATCTGTTTAAAAAATCGAAGGTATTTGCCGGGATACTGGCAGTGCTGTGTTTAATTTTATTTTATACCTGGTTAAGCACCTTGGGCGAGTCGTTTATTTTATTGAATTGCGAGAGCTGTACGCAGGTTTTAAAGGCAAATAACATAGGATATTACAGCTTTTTACATCAGGACTTAGGTAACCGCATGCTTGCCAAGCTATTAAGTCTGGGGGTAGTGTTCGGGTTGATCTTTGCAATAAGTATTCCTTTAAGTGTCAAGTTTGCTTTGCAGGCTTTTCGCCAGCAAATAGTATCGGCAAAAATTGCACGGCAAAATATCGAACTGGAATACAATTTTCTTAAATCGCAGGTCCATCCGCATTTTTTATTCAATTCGTTAAACAATATTTACGGGTTGATCTTAAAAAACGAGAACAATAAAGCTGCCGAAACGGTAGCAAGGCTTTCTGAATTTATGAGGTATACCTTGTATTACTCTACCCAGGATAAAATGCCTTTAGAAAAAGAAATACAATTATTAAAAGATTATATCGAACTGGAATCTATCAGGCTTAACCATACAAAAGTTAACTTAGCATTGAATGTAGACAGCTATGAATATGATTTCCCATCGCTATTATTGATGCCTGTTGTTGAAAATGCTTTTAAGTACAATGCTGATACGGCCAATACCTGCATCACCATACAATTAGCTATTCAGGATAATAAATTAAATTTCAGCATAGAAAATACCGTTGACGAAAACTTGCTGCTTAAGGTAACCGGCGGAATTGGGTTGCAGAATCTCAAAAAACGCCTTGACTTGTACTATCGCGGCAAATACAAGTATGAAACGGTGGCAACAGACACAACTTATACAGCAATTTTAAATATCGACTTATGAACCTGATCAATTGCATAGTTGTAGATGATGAGCCTATTGCCAGGGATATTTTAACCAACCACATTGAAGTTACTGCCGGCATACAACTGGTTAAAAGCTGCATCAACGCATCGGAAGCCTATGAGGGCTTACATCAGCATAAGGTTGATCTGATTTTTCTCGACATCCAAATGCCGGTAATCACCGGGGTCGACTTTTTACGGTCGTTGCGCAACCCGCCTTTAGTGGTATTTACAACCGCATACCATAATTACGCGGTTGAAGGGTTTGAACTAAACTCCGTTGATTATTTACTAAAACCTGTTACCTACGATCGCTTTTATCAAGCCATACAAAAAGTAAAGGAACGTGTAGCTTACAGAAACACTCAGCCGCAAACTGCCCCTGCCTTGCCTGCAGATTATATTTTCATCAAGCAGGATACTAAGCTGGTTCGCGTAAACCATAATCAAATCAGCTATATACAAGCCGAAAAAGACTATAGCTCTGTCTATTTGAACGATGATAAGCGCCTGTTTGCAAGCATGCATTTAAAACTGTTTGAAAACGCCTTACCTAAAACTCAATTCCTGCGAATACACAGGTCTTATATCATCCATCTATCTAAAATTAAATCTATTAAAGGAAACATGGTTGAATTTGAAAAGATTGAGATACCGATTGGAGCAAATTATAAAGAAGGACTATTTGCGGCTCTAGGGATATGATTTTAGCTACATCTACACTGTCCTGAAGTCAAACGCTAAAGGGTTTCAGGTGTATCATAACGGGAAAGAGCCCAATCTCCATTGGGTTTTACTTCACCAGTAGTCCAGCTGTTTCCGTTCTTATCTTCGTAGACATTACCAATAAACTTCCGGGTGATATTTGGTAACTGCACTAGCATTATGATACCAGTTGGGAAACCAATGAAAATTTGTTGACCTGATTTAAAAGATTTTAAAAAGTTATGTAAAGTAGTGATGGCTAAAATGTAGAACAGTCACCATTGATACCTGGAACTGAAAATGTACTTTGCATATAAATAAATTTAGAAGCGACAGAGAGTGGCGCATATCACTGGCCAAAAGGAAACGGAATAAATGGCCGATATAACTCGCCCTTGGAACACGATTGCTGATGGATGCAAAAGTGATCAGCGAAGATTCATTTCCGAAAGTAGCCCGGTATATTACGGCTAATTTCAGAACGCACAAAAAAGAGAACTTATCACTCGACAGCTTCCGGAAGAAGTCATACGATTTTGAAAAAAGTGTAGTGAACAGGATCAAGGACAAGATCATCCTGCTGATGAACCTGGCGCAGCGGTTTTAAAAATGATCACCGGCAGTAGTCCGGGTCAACAAAGCCGCATACAAACCAGGTGTTTATCAAACCTACTGATATGGTCATGGAAGACAATAAAAATTCGCCGCCAGGCAAATCCGTATCCTGTAGCGACATGCCCATATTATCAAATAAATAATTCTCTGAATCCCTTGTTGTTTTTCGGGAATCGCATTATTTTCCCTCTATGAAAAAGAAAAAATCCAAGACAATTAAAGCAATTGTCGACAGGCACCTGGAGGATAAAAACGATGTCATTCGGGAAGAGGATATGAAAAAAATCAAGCTGGGAGTGGAGGACGAAGATCCGTTAGAACTGGATGAGAAGCGTGAGCGAAAGAAAAATGAAATTTCAGCGCAGGGTATTCACGGCCAAACTTCCTCATACGACATTCTTGATTCGGAGGCCGATTAATCCTGATGATTTCTCCATATACGAAAGGACCGGATACCCGGCCCTTCGTTGTTATTGCAACAGCCTGCACTACAGCACCTGAAACTGCAACACAGGGTATTCAAACCCGTTTTCGTCAGTAAGTTTCAACAGGTAGGAGCCTGCTGAAAGGTTTTCTATACCATATTTAAACTGATCAATATTGTTGAGTGTCTGCACACGGGTACGAATATACTGCCCGTTTGCGCCGAACAGGTGGAGTGTGTAACGCCCGGAAAAAACACCCTCCGTTCGCCTGACAGATAATTCCCTTTGCTGACTGAGCGCAGGGTTGGGAAAGAGGATAAGTTTATATGCAGCGTTGACGGGCGTGCATCCGCCGGCTATCTTTTTTACTGTGGTTAATTGCTGCCTTCCGTCGAGGTCTACCGACCTCACCCTGAAATACAAGGCAGCAACATCTTTATACCGCCCCTCGAGGGAAAATAAGAACCTGTACATCGACAGCCCCGCGGGGTTCAGGGAAGCTTTTCGCTCGAATTGTATTCCATCGGTGCTTACTTCCAACTCATAACTCTTCAGATTGATCTCATTTTCTACATATAAAGTGATGGCCGCTGTACATTCTTTTTTTGTTACGGTCAGATCTTTGAAAGTTACCGGAACAGGACCAGCTGCCACGATCGTATACGGAATGAAACTGGTATTGTTGCTCCCGTTTTCGTCAGACAGGTTGATCTGTGTATTATGATTGGTGACCAGGAAATTGGTAGTGATAGTGGAATTTCCGAGTATGACCCCCTTAACGTCGAGGAGCAGGGTATCTTCAAACTCTTCAGGCAGCGCTGCATATAAGTCTCCCATGACCTGCAACTGCCCGCTGTTTATTTCGGATGTCCAGTGAAAATAATTGCTCAGGCGTGCGTTTGCCAGGTCAAATGCGGGATCGAGGAGCATTTTTGACCCGAGCCCGATCTTGATCTTGCAGGTGCCCGATGGCAGCCCGTTTACAAGGTTGCGGTTGAGGATGGGAACTTTTATGGTAAAGGTAAGGTCTTTACCCAGCAGCGCCGGGTCGGCAGGCAGGAGGAGGCTGTTGAATAGGCGCATAGGGTTCACCGAGGGATCGGCTATTACCTGGGCCTTTACCCCGGCCGAAGCGACGAGGAGCAGGATGATAAAAAATAAATTTTTCATATACTTTTTTTAAACTGTATTAGTAAACCCTGGTGATCCTGTAGCGCTGCCTGCCCAACGTAAGGGTATCGTAACTATAAAGAATGGCAGTGTTCAACGCAGGAAGAACGGTAGTATTGATGGAAACCCCGGTACCATTGTTATAAACAAAATCAGTAAGAGCATCCCTCACTTCTATGTTGTATGTGGCGCCGATCCTGGCTTCGTAAAATTTTGTCACTTCATTCTGATGCAGGACGACCGTATCATAACTTACCCCGCCGCCTGCACCTGGTACGTTTTTCCGGATAATACATTTTATGGAATCGTAAAATTGTAAAGTGGCAGAAGGTAGTGTGGCTATCGGCTGCGGCCTCACATACTGGAAGCGGATTTTGGAATTACCTGCCAATGGCGGTGTTTCATCCGGAACACCTGGCACTACCGGTTGTGTTCCGGCGGATAATTGTACGATGGGTATGATATGGGATCCAATGCTCAATCCCATCGTGCTGTCTACGTACAACTGACCGGTAATGGCATTGTATACTTTCAGGGTAGCGGAAGTGTCTTCCACAAAAGTGAAGTTCTGCGTAAATTCTTTGCCTGATTTTAAGCTATCGGTTACGAGTTGGCCATCCACAACGATCCTGAACCTGAAACTGTCAATCGTGAATGCGGTGAACTTATAACGCCCGCTGAATGGTTCAACAATGGGATCCCCCTTTTTTGAACATCCTTCAAAAAATAACAACCCGAGGGAAACCAGTAACAATATTATCCGAAACCTTCTTTGCATATGAATTCATTTTAAGATCGCGTGAACCTTCGTATTACATTTTTGTAAAACTGACCGTCTCTTTTTTCCCGGCGTTCTCATACACCAGATAATAGTTTCCTTTCGACAGCCTGCTGATATCCAGAGACGTTTGAAATGCCCCCCTGGCCACCTGCTGAGACAATATCCTTGCGCCAGAAATACTATAGACTGAAATGGAACCGGCTGCTACAGCCGGAGAATGACTGATGGCTATTTTATTGGTAGCGGGATTGGGGGACACTAGGAGTTTTGCCGGTTCTTTTCCATTGACGATGGCGATGTTGCTGTACGATAACTTCCCATCGTTGTCAACAATTTTCAACCGGTAATAAGTTACGCCCGGATGCAGTTCGTCGTTTGTTTCGTAGTTGCCGGCTATGCCCTTAGCGCCCAGGCTGTCGACCCTATTGTAAGTAGTAGCATTGAAAGAGCGTTCGACGATAAAATATTTTGTGTGTTGTTCGAGGCTGGTAGCCCATTTGAGCAACACTTTATTTTCCGGCATTGCACTGGCTGTAAACCTGAGCAGGGTTACCGGCAAGACACCTGTGGGGGTGCAGGTGAGTACGATGGCATTCAATCCTCCATTTGCATTGACCGTGCTAGCTGAGCCGAAGGTTCCGTCAGCAGATAAACATGCCCTGAGTTTACTCCCATCCGTGAGTGAAAACTCAGCAATACTCCTGATCCCCCCGGCAAGGTTATTGGGTATGATGGTACCCCAGACTTTATCCTGCCCATCCACATTGTCGCCGTAAAACGGTGCATACCCTTCATTGGTAACATCGGGGTTCAACGCACTCAGGTTCCTGGTACCATCGCTTTCGATAAAACTTCCGGATACGGGCCTTCCGGTACCATCGGCATTATCATAAAGTAATACAAAGTTTTTAGCGGTATATTGAGAGATTGCCGTACTCCTTAGCCCTGTACCCTGGTTGGGTGCAGTGCCCCAGCCCAGCACTGTTACGGGATTAGGGTTGGTGATCCTGGTTACTACGGCAGCCCCGTTGTTTCCGTTGTTTAAAAATATTCTCCAGTACAAACTTGTACCGGGTGCAAAATTGATATCACTGGATGGTTCCAGTACACACCAGGTTGTAAAGCTTCCTGTAGCGTCGGTAGTGGCAGTCTGGTATCTTCCTGCCACCGAAAGCGTTGCGGAAGTAACACGTTGAAAATTGCCTGTCTGGTTTACTACAATGTAACCACCTACGCCGGTATTGCCGGAAGGTGCATTACCAAATAAAGAATAAAAACGATAGGTGGCATTTGGCGTAAGCCCGTCCACCTGCATCCGGCATACAAAAGGAACTTTCCGGTCGTCGGGTGGATTGGCACTCCCCACTCCCTGCACATATTGTGGCAGGCTGATCTCCGTTACAGATGGTTGGGCAAATGCGGAAACCGAGAAAAATAAACAAATCATGGATACAATCTTTTTCATAAAATTTGATTGATAAAGTCGATAAAATATTGTTGAACTATTAATCCTGTAAAATGCTGATCGGGTTATTTTCCGGAAGGGATATTGAATGAAAGTAAAACTAGCTGTTCTGTAAAGCCGTGTTGTTATTGAACTATCACCAATTTGTTATTTCCCACCGGCCTGGTGGTTCAAACAAAAGAAAGAAACATGCACGAAACTTGTCCATGCATGTTCTTCCACTTTTTGCTTAAAGATCCAGGGCTGAGTTTATAATTTTTCCAGGCTTAATACTGCCGACTGGGACCCATCAAGATTGACTACTTTGATCAGGTATTTTCCTGCTGACAGATTACTTAATTCGTACCTGTAGCTTGGTACATTGTTCAAGGTAGCTTCCCTTGTTCCGATGATCTTGCCAGCCATATCTACGGTAATGAATTTGTACTTTCCGGCAAATTCTCCATTGGTGGCACGGATCGTTACAAACTTAACAGAGCTGGCAGGATTAGGATATACACCCAGTGTCCAGCTTCCATCGCAATTTCCATCGATGGTTTTTGCCTGCGTGTATTTTGTTTCCCCACTACGGTATACAGTTTTTATACGCACATATAACACTTTGCTCTGCAAATTCCTGCTGATCACGAAAGTGCTGTTGTAAGCATTCTGGTTGCCTGCTGCCACTGTGGATACTTTTTCATAAGCCGTACCATCTTTGCTTACCTCTACCTCATAACCGCTGATGTTGATTTCCCTGTTTATTCCAAAAGTCACGTTAACAGAACAACCGGCACGTTTTGCATCGAGCAGTGTAGTGATGGCGCCCGGTGCTGCTACGTTTCCGACCGTATATTTCAGGAAAGCAGCATTGTTTGATCCGTCCTCATCAGACAGGGTTGACAATGTATTGTGGTTGGTGATCAGGAAATTGGCCGTAATGGTTGATTTCCCCTGTGCAGTACCTTTTATTTTGAACGCCACATTTACCTCCGCAAAATTTGCAGGAAGCGGGTTTACCAGGTCGCCTACCAGCATGGTTTGTCCGCCGTTTGTATAAGCCGTCCATTTGAAATAATTGCTCAATTCGGTAGCATTAAGATCGAAGGATGGATCTAATGCCAGCTTTGAGCCAAGGCTGATCTTGATCTTTGCACTGCCTGCGGGAGTTGGTTTGCCATGGTTGCTGCTGGCTACCGGCACTTTAAGCCTGATAACCTGATCGGGCTGCAAAAAATTTTCGTCCAGGTCATATCCGGCCACATCGGTGATAACGATCCTGCCGAGTTTGGGATCCTGTATCACAGGTTTGATCTGTGCCACCCCGGCCAGAGATGCTGCCAGCATTACTCCCACGATAGCTACCTTCAGGCTGTAACGGGTATTTTTAAAAAATGATTTCATAAAAAAGATTTTGATATTTTTTAATAGCAAGGGGAATGGATCCCCTTGCTGATTATGGGTGATTATTCTGCCGCCAGGATCACTGAATTCAGATTATTACTAAGATTCAGTTCGCCATTCGATTTTCTCAACCTTGCACTCAATGTAAATGTAGAAACGTCGGTAGTGTTACGTGTTAACGTGACAGCTACGTTCACCCTTTGATTACACAATAAAGTACCCGGAGTAGAAGGGCCGGCCGGATCGGTAAGGATGATCGATACAAATGAAGGATCAGAGTTATCGATTTTCCAGCGGGCATTATCCAATGTGTAAGTAGTGCCACTTACCACCGTGCTGAAGGTAGCGGAGTTGAAGCTGATGGTGAACCCGGATACTTTGGTGATACGGATGGTATCGCCTACAGATGGATTACCGGCTATTTCAGTTACGTTGTATACGATGGTTTGCGAACTTCCCGCTGCGGTAAACAAGCTGCCGGTAATATCTGAACCTAAAGAGATATCAGGAGCAGTACCGGTTGGCTGTGTGATAGTAGCGGTAGTAGTTGCGGTACAACCATTGGCATCTGTTGAAGTGATGGTATAGTTACCAGCCATGAGGCCGGTGAAGATACCTGTATTGGCACCAGTGGTATTTACTGTAGGGCCTGCTATTACATAAGTGTAAGGAGCAGTACCACCTGCTGAGGCCACAGTAACCGAACCGGCATTTCCGCTGTTACAGATATTGTTTACTGTACTGCTCACGGCAGCTGTAAGTACCAAAGGCTGAACAATGGTAACGTTCACTACATTAGAACAGGTATTGCCTGCATCGCCGGTGGCAGTGGCTGTAACGGTATATACACCCGGAACAAGGCCTGTATTTGATACGATCGCGTTAGCCGCATTTCTGATCACAACTGTTGCACCAGGGCTGGCCACCGCATTGATGATACCATTTCCGGCACCATTACAGGTAACGTTTACCTGGGTGGTAGTAACTGTTACAGGCAGGGTATATTGTAAAGTAGCTGCATTGTTCTGCAGATCTTCATCCTGCAGGATGGCGAGTGTGTTTACAATGTTGATGTTGGTAGAAACATTTGCAGTACAAGAGAATTCGCCCCTTACATCGAATGACAATGTACCGGTGAAATCAGCAGGGATGTCTGCTATCTGGGTACCTGTGATCACTACGCTGTCTGCTACCACCTGGCTTGTCCAGGCGAAGTAATTATTCAATGGCGCTGTAGCCAATGAGAATGCAGGATCAAGGATCAATTTGCTGCCAAGGTTAACCCTTACCGTGATAGTTCCATTTGGAACGATCGTGGTCTGGTTCAGGTTATAGAATGGCACATTCAATTTGTAAGCCTGCGTGAACAAAAGTGTATTGGCACTTTGTGAAACACCAGCCAGTGTGGTGAAGTTCATCTGTCCTACTGCAGGGTCGGCGATGGTGGCTGCCGCGAATGGGGTACAGCTGACTACCTGCGGTGTGAGGCCACCGTTGGTATTGGCAGTTGCAGCAGTTCCAAACACACCATCCGCAGAGGTACACCTGTTTACAAATGCACCGTCTGCCAGCGTATACTGCGTAATATTTCTGATACCTGTTGAAAGGTTATTTGGAATGATCGTTCCGAATGCACCCGCTACACCGTCTACGTTGTCACCATAAAAAGGAGCATACCCTTCGTTGGTTACATCCGGATCGAGGGCACTCAGGTTCCTTGTTCCGTCACTTTCTACAAAAGTGCCTGCTTCAGGTCTTCCTGTACCTGCTTCATTGTTATAAAGCATGATGAAGTTTTTTGGGGTGTATGCTGCATTGGTTGCACGCACACCTGTACCCGTGGTAGTGGTGGTACCGAAAGCAAGTACGGTAACAGGAGCAGTTGAAGTTGTCCTGGTAGCCACGGTGGTACCATTGCTGCCGTTGTTCAGGAACACCCGCAGGTATAACTGGTTGCCTGGTGTAAATTCAACCTGGCTCGAAGGTTCAACGATGAACCATGCTGTTGCCGATCCGCTTGCATTAGCGGTAAGTTGTCCGTACCTGCCGGCTACTGCCAGGGTGGGAGCGGTTACCCTTGAGAAGTTGCCGGTTTGGTTGGCTACAATATATGCTCCGCTTCCGCCACTTCCGTTGGTTGGGTTGATCACAAACTGGTTGTAATACCGGTAAGTAGCATTTGGTGTAAGGCCATTGATGGTCATACGTGCCGCAAAGGGGACTTTCCTGTCGTCTGATGGTTCACCTGAACCTACGCCCTGTACAAATTTTGGTAGCAATACTTCAGCTACCGTAGCGCAACCTGTTGGTGCTGCTACATTGATAGTAGTGGTAGCAGTTGCGCCCTGCGCATCTGTTACTGTATAGGTATACGACCCGGCCGCAGTGATCGTTTTAGCGCCGGTTCCTGAATAAGGGGCTACACCACCCGAAGCTGTTACTGTAACGATACCAGACAAAGCACAACTGAATGCGGTAGTAACAGAAGAAGCCGCTGTCAGAGGGCCGGGAGCTGTTAAAGTTACCGAAGAGGTAGTAACGGTACAACCCCTTGCATCAGTAACCGTAATGGTGTATGATCCTGCAGAAAGGCCGCTGAATGCGCCTGATGTAGCACCCGTGGTATTTACGGTAGGACCTGAAATGGTGTATGAGTAAGCCGCTGTTCCACCTGTGGTGGTAGCGGTAATAGTACCAGTGCCACCTGCAGTAACGATAGGAGAAGTGACAGCAGCGGTGGCAGCCAGTACAGCCGGTGCTGCCGCTACTGTGACAGGGGAAGTAGTAATGGTACAGGAATTAGCATCTGTTACTGTGAAAGTATACTGACCGGCAGTAAGCCCGGTAAAGATCCCGTTGGCCGCGCCAGTGGTATTTACCACAGGGCCCGATGCTATCACATAACTGTACGCCCCCGTACCACCCGTAGCAGTTACGGTACCAGTTGTTGAACCGCCAAAGCAGGCGATGGTACCCGCAACAGCTGAAGCCGACAAGGCTGCTGTTGGTTGGCTGACAGTGGCGGTAGCAGTGGCTGAACCACTTGCCGCATCGGTCACAGTAACTGTATATGCACCCGCTGCAAGTCCTGTAAATACGCCTGTGGTAGCACCGGTAGTATTTACGGTAGGGCCTGCAATAGTGTAGGCATATGGAGGTGTGCCCGCGGTACCGGTTGCTGTTACCGTACCTGTGCTTCCACCAAAGCAAGCTACATTTGTTGCTGTAGCAGCAGCACCAAGTGCCGGTGCCACCGGCGAACATGAAAGGGTGAGCGCTGTAAGGCCTGCCGCAGCATTGGCGGTATTGGTAGAACCATATACCCCATTTGCAGCTGTACAGCTGTTCAATAAGGCACCGTTGGCAAGACTGAATTGTGAAATATTAGCGATCCCGTTTGAAAGATTATTAGGGATGATAGTACCCCAGGCACCGTTCACACCATCTACGTTGTCGCCATAAAAAGGCGCATAACCTTCATTGGTTGGATCAGCATTCAATGCACTCAGGTTCCTCGTGCCATCGTCTTCAACAAATGTTCCTGTTTCAGGCCTTCCTGTACCGGCCACATTGTCCCACAACAGGACAAAGTTTTTGGCGGTATAAGAACCGGTATTCGTATTTCTCAAACCCGACCCTTGTGTAGCACCACTACCCCATCCCAGCACAGTTACAGGGTTAGCGGCGGTAATCCTTGTTACCACTGCACTACCGTTGTTACCATTGTTCAGGAATATTCTCCAGTAAAGTGTGCTGCCCGGGGCAAAGCTGATATCACTTGATGGTTCGATGATGAACCAGGCGGTGAAACTGCCCGAGGCATCTGCCGTAGCGGTCTGGTATCTTCCTGCCACCGCGAGTGTAGCTGCGGTTACCCGCTGAAAATTACCCGACTGGTTTACGACAATATATGCACCCACACCAGTATTACCGGTAGGCTGGTTCCCAAATAAAGAGTAGTACCGATAAGTGGCATTCGGCGTAAGGCCGGTTACCTGCATACGCGATACATAAGGTACTTTGCGGTCGTCGGGCGGGTTGGCATTACCAACGCCCTGCACGTACTTCGGCAAGTACACTTCTGTTACTGCAGGCTGGGCAAAAGATGCCACCGACAGCAACATGAAAAGAGCAATAAAAATCTGTTTCATATAATTTTTTTAATATTTTTTAATCTCAATTCATTTATTGGAAGTCTGTCCATTTTGTCCATATCCTTGCCCAGTTGGTATTGGCAGGGAATGCGCCACGGTAAGGAACCACCTGGAAGAAGTTAACCGGTGTTCCTGTGAACCCGCTGAAATTTGCACCTGTTTTTATTTCTGCCGGCGAATCAAATGTTGGACGAAAATCAGGTGCCGCACCTACTACAAATGGATTTGCGAGTTCGATACCGAGGTTAGAAAAATCTTCATTGCCCAGGATCTCAAGGTTGGTTGCAGGGATGCTTGCACCACCATCGGTAACTTTAAATCCGTGCACAACATTATACTGGAAATTGGCAGCATCGGCCTGGGTCAATGCACTTTCAAACAACACACCGGTATTGAACCCCATATAAATGGAATTACGCACAGTGTAGCTACTCTGCCTTCTGAAACGTGCACCGTTCAATATCCTTTTACCAACTCCCGGAACCGTACCGGCTGTAAGTGAATCGATAAAACCTATCACCGTCATGTTGGAGATTTTCGCATTGGTACGTGGGCTGGCATTCGCTGTACCTGTTCCTTCGTTATCGCTTTCGATACCGTTTGGATCAGAAGAGTAAGAAGGCTTTTCAGGTTTCAATAATGAAACACAAAATTGCAGGTTACCACTATACCCAAAATCGAAATCGAATGCATCATCATCCGGCGCGAGTGCCACGAGGTGTTTGGCATTTACCGTTCCGCCAAAAAATTCGAATGCATCATCCGCGCCATACATTACCTGGATGAAATCCAGTTCGGTTCCACGTCCTACAGAACCCAATGTCAAACCATTCAATTCATTTGCAGGAGAAATGGCTGCACCAGCGTATTCGATACGGCAATAGGTCATGAAGCCTGAACTTTCATCCGGTAATCCCGGAGAAGGAACACCACCAACGGTAGCGGGGATGGGGCCATAGTTGAAATCTGTTCCTGCCGGCAGGTTCGTACTGCTGCCATCGATCCCTTCAATTGCAGGATTAGTAGTCCTGTTGTTGGGAGCCCTTCCTAAAATTACAATTCCACCCCAGTCGCCACTGGAAGGTACCGGTTGGTTTGAAGTAAACACAATAGGGTTCGTGTTGGTACCATTCGCTTCTATCTGGCCCCCACGTGAAATCAGAATACAGCTCGCATTGGTGTTCGGCAGTATCTTATTTGCCTTCAGCAGTGTGCCTGCTTCAATCTGTAATACACCTCCGTCTTTTACCACCACTTTACCGTTGATGATGTAAGTATTGGCTGCCTCACATAAGTAAGGCGAATTGCTCGCATCAATAACAGTGGGCAATGTAACAGTTGTCTGCGCTATAGTTTTACCGAACGTAAAAGAAGCGAGAACGAGTGCCGCAATTTTTAAGAAATTCTGTTTCATAATTAGTTTTTAATTAGTTTGTTTTAATTGATCTGCTCAAATCAAAAAATCAGGTCGTTTGTAATTTTGTATGAAATGTCTGTACTGTTGTTGGTGTGTTTCAGAAGATGCATGTTGAGTTTTCTGTCATAGTTTTTTAAATGGTTTTTAGAATTAAAGAATTAATATTTCGCTCAATTCAATGGGTTAAAATTTATAGGAAACACTGAGGGAGTAATTAACTCCGGGTTTCACCTGGTAGTTTACAAAATCGGTGGCCGCGTTGAACCGGTCGCCCTTCGGATCGTCGTACACATTGCCACCTTTATCGATATTGCTATAGATAATAAATGGCTGATTCAGTAAGTCGCCAATGTTAAACCGGGCAATCATCTTTTCTTTGAAAAATTTCGCATTCAGCTGCAGGTCGAGAATACTTCTCGGCTTTTCGTACTGCGTCAGGTATGCAGATTCCCTGCCGGCGTTGATGATCTTCCTGCCCGAGCGGTTGAAGGAAACGCTCACGCCCCATCGTGGCTGGTCGTAGTAAAGCCCCGCATTCAGCAGAAAAGGCGCGAGCCCCTGGATCGGGCGATTTTGCCCGGGGAGTGATGTATCCCCCGTTTTCACCGTCCCCTTCAGGTAGGTGTAATTGAAACTTACCGTACACCTTTCGAGAATTTTTGAAGCACCGTTGATGAACCCCATACTTTTCCTGATATCCACTTCAAAACCTTTGGCATCGGCCCGGGGTTTATTGGTATACTCTACGAAGCTGCTTGGATTATCTACCTGAAAATCCCGCTCAACCGCATTCTTAAAATCCTTATAGAATAAAGAAAAGGATAAGACTTCACCGCCTGCAGGATAATATTCGAACCGCAGATCGTAATTTTTAACGGTAGTAAGTTTAAGCCCTTCATTACCCCTTATCAATACCTGGTCCGCAAAGTCGTAGTACCGCACATATGTACGCTCTACAAAGTCCGGCCTCGATAAGGTTTTGCTGAATGCTGCCCTGATATTTATCTTATTGCCCAGGCTGTAGATAACATTCAAAGAAGGCAACCAGTTTTTTTCACGAAAAGAATTGGTGGTATCTACTGAAGCAGAACTTGAGTCGACGGTAGAATATTTTGCGGTAGTGATGTTCATTGAATTATTTTCATTACGGATACCTCCCGTCAGGCGCAGTTTTTTAAACACTTTAAGATCCAGCATCGCATAGAAAGAATTGAGCTCCTGTATACCTGTGTAAGCGTCGCCGGTGCTGGTACTGGTAGCATATGCAGGGTTGTAATAAAAATCCCCCTGCTCCAAACCTTCAGGCGTTACCAACAGATAGTAAGGGGTATACCCATATTTGGGATTCAGGTTGGGCTCCCTTCCCCTCGCAAGGATACGCAGGCCGGTATTGGCAAAGTCGGCCTTGCGCCTCGAATAAGCATATCCCATTTTCAATATTTCTTTTTCCTTTTTAAACAAAAAGGGAATTGATATATTGGCACCTGCGTTGTTACGTTTTTCCTTGAACTGGCTTGAAAACAGCCCCCCACCTATCAGCTGCAATTCTTTGAAGTCGTAAGAATATGCCCCCGTAGAAAGGTCAGTATTGAGAAGGTACCGTGAATCCGGCTGCTCCCTTTTAAAGGTAATATCATCCGCATACCAATCTATTTTGAGCCCCCCTGTAGTAAGGGCATGTTCCCCTTCTAACCTGGACTGAAACAATCTGGATTGTAATGTAACGTCTGCAAACCTTCTTTCATCAGCCCTGGCAGCACTCTCATTAAGCCCGGTGCGATCATCTACCTGGTTGCTGTATTTTTTGTTGAACAGGTTCTTCCAGGCAACACGATGTTTTTTTGTTTTATAAGATGCATTCAAAATACCCCCGATAGTGGTGTTGTATTTATAACGTTTTGTATGTACATCGTAGTTGGTAGGATTTCTTGCTTCTCCTTCTTCGTAAAGCTGGTCGTTGCGGTACGTAAGCGCCGCAATCACTCCAAGTGAATTACTGTTTTTGAAACGTTTTGCCAGCCCGCCATTTACCTGGTAGTTATGAACGGGCGTGTAGGCATACTTGTAAAACTGCCAGCGATTTGGGATACTTCGGGTAGCAGCTCTCATCGCCATCGTATCCGCGGGCAATGAATAAGCCGCTTTGAAAAAACGAAATGCATCAAATGCCCGGCCTTTTCCAAACCACAACCGGTTATCATCCACTTTTGCCAGGTGGGCCTGTTTGTCTCTCTGGAAACCTACGAATTCTTTTCCGGCACTTTCCGTATTGAAACCCGTGCCGATATTTATTTCAATAAAGTTTTTTGAAGGAACATCTTTTGTATTTACCTGTACAAGGCCACCCGTAAACTCACCGGGCAGATCAGGAGACGCTGTTTTGTATACCACTACATTATCAACAAGGGAAGAAGGGATAATATCGAAGCTGAAATTTCTTCTGTTGGGTTCAGAACTTGGTAAAGTAGAACCGTTGATCTGTACATTGTTGTAGCGGTCGCTTACGCCACGGATGGTTACGAATTTACCTCCCTGTACGTTTACCCCGCTCACCCTGGCCAGCGACTGTCCGATGTTGTTATCGGGCGTCCTTTTCATCAATTCGGCACTGATGCCATCACTTACTGTGATGCTGTTTTTTTGCACACGGAGTAAACCGCTCGCGGTCTCTTTTTTCAAGGAAGAAGTAACTACGATATCCGTCAGATCGTTACTTTTTTTATGATTTAATATGATGGGTAATACTGTTTCCGAACCGGCTTTGATGATGACATCTGTTACTGCTTTTTTCTCAAAACCTACAAAACTGATATTAACCGTATAACTGCCTTCCGGAAGGGCTAATGCAAACTCACCCGATACGGATGATAAGCTTGTTTTATGCAGTGAAATAATTTCAACAGTTACACCTGCCAGCGAAAGGTTATTTTCGTCTTTAATTGTTCCTGCCAATAAACCCGCCTTTGACACCTGGGCATGCAGATGATCGCTGATCAATAGCAACAGCGAACAGCAGATCAATATTAAAATCCTTCTTTTTTTAAAGCATTTGAAAGGTTCAATTAAGTACATAGTTCTGGCGTTTACCATTTTTGAGAATGATATCAATACACTCACAGTAAGTGAAAATGACGTGTTTCTACCCGATCAGTGTGGGAGGTTAATTCTAGGATTGGAATTTCTAAATGGGCTGAAAAACAAAAAAATAAATGCGGATTTGAGGCGCGTTTATTTCCAGAACAAACTTATAATAAATAGTTAAAGTTGCATGTTACCAAAACAGCATGATAGCGTTAACCTAAAATTGCGTAATTGTTAAGAGTGCTATGAAAGGCGCATGACCATTGGCTTTTACGGAGAGTACAGTCTTTTTGATTTGAACTTTTATCTTTTTCTGTCTCAATGACATAAGTTGTCTTACTTCAATTTTCATTTTCCTGAACTGCCTTGTGAGAGAAGAAATTTCATCAAAGGACGAACCGTACTTTTTATAAATTTCAGTCAGCTTTTTTTTGCGTGCGGCAATTGCGGCGATGTCTTCAGCTGAAGCGCCGGGAGCCGGAGACTCGAGCAACGAGGAAAGTTGCTCCTGCATTATTTTGTAATCGAAGAGTGGAATACCCTGCATGATTGGCAAGTTTTATTGGGAGCGCTATATTATAAATTTAAAGCGGTGTTTATTGTATGGAACAGATTAAGAAACCATTACATAAATGTTAAGCACAGTGTATATGATATAAAAGCGAACAGCCTTTAGAAAAAGGCTGTTGTTGTTATCACATTGTTCACCTACAAAAAACTTTTGCAAAGTTTATCAGGGGATATTATCATTCCATAAAACCAACATGGTGTTTATGTTATTTTACCTGAGGCAGTATGTAGTTGTGTGTAGATGAAAACAATATCTGTTTAGGAAAGCTTTTGGATGTTATACCGGTGGCTTTACCGAAAGGCACACCGATCAACAGGCAACTCAAAAAAAAACCGGAGCCTTCGCTCCGGTCAATTATTAACTATTAATTATCCATTATTCAATTATCAATTATCAATTACTCCACTACAATCTGCATAGTAGTCACTGCGCCACTTTCCGAGATCACTTTCAGCTGATAGACGCCTGCCGGTGTACTTTCTCCAAGGCTTACCGCTCTTGAGAAACTATTGCCCGAAACTACTGCAGAGCCGGCGTAGACCACCTGGCCGATCTTGTTGCTGATCTCGATGGTATAGTTCCCTTTTTCCTGGTTGGTAAACTGTAGCTGTGCTGTTTTGTTTACTATCGGGTTCGGATACACGCTGATGGATGCCGCCTGTTTCACGGCTGCCACTTTTACAACAGAACTGTATTGAGTGTGGCCGCCGAGGCTGATGGCTTTGATGCGGTAGTAATTATCACCGTTCAAAGGGGCAATGTCGTTTCTTGAGTAAGCGCTGTTACCTGTAGCCGTTACGTAACCGACAGAGCTGAAGCGGCTGCCATCGCTGCTGCGTTCCACTTCATATTTTTCCATGTTGGTTTCGGTCGCCACTTTCCAGGTTACGGTGTTGGTCTTATCATTGTTGCGGTTGGCTGCTACACTGGTAAATGTTACCGGCAATACGGTGATCCTGTTGAACACGATCCTGAAACGGTCGTTCACATAACTTGCCGGGGCAGATGTTACGGTGAAATTTACCGTGACCGATCCATCCATATTCAATGGTGTGGTCGTATTCAGGAAACGATCGACCAGGAACCCCCTGAGCACATTGGCTTCGAGATCGTTGGCAGTGATATCGAAACTGTAACGCACCTGTTTCATTCCACTGATGGTAAGGTTGAGTGTATCGGCCTGTGCGATGGTATGCCTTCTTTCCACCACCAGTAATTTGTTGTTGGTTTTAAGCGAAAGGTTTTCCGCGACATTCGGTGTTTTTATCGCGTCTTTTTCGTCTACCGCGTTGCTGTAAGCATCGCCAAAGTTGGCCAGCACCCCATCTGTGATGTAAGAAGTAGTATCGGAAGTAACCGTATTCAATGTTACCCGTATACCCGGCAATGGCGCACCATTGCCGCCCCTGCTGTGCGGCCCCTCAACCGATTTTACATTTTCTTTGAAAGTAAGGCTGCCACCGCTTTCCATCGCCTGTACAAAAAATGCATTACCGCTGGCCACATAGTTGTTCACCGTTCCTCCGGCGCCGTAGCTACCGCCACCGGGAGTGATCCTGTAATCAACACCGTCAAAGGAAAGCGCCTGGTATCCGCCATAACCTGCCGCCCCACCGAGGAACGGATCCCACAGGTAGAAGAATTCTTTGATGCCACGGGTGGATATTTCACGCAGATCGATATCCGATGCATAAGGGTTACCTGCCGTACCAAATTTGCCGGGTGCAACCAGAACCGGTGGCTGATCGCCGCTAAACAATTCACCTTTGGTACGAACTGTAGTGGAGGTGGACGGCATGGTACCTGTTACCGAACGGTCGCCTTTGATGAAGGTCATGTAACCGATGTTGTTTTTGATAGTACCACTGTTGGTAGCAGTTACTGCCGTCCAGGCATCGGTAGCCTGTACATATGTTTTCATGTAAGGGCTCGCCGCGTTCGCGTCAAATCCTGCTGCAGCCCAGCCTGTCTGTGCCCCCGCGGAGATCTGTATACCATATCCGGGTACAGGATTGGAAGCTGCGCCGCTGGAGTTTTCCTGCCATGATTGTTTGATCGTTTGAGTGGTATTGGTTGGTACCGATAAGAAGTACCATGCTTTGTGCGAAGGGATATATCTTTCCACCGTCACTTTACCATACAGGTAGTTGCCGGTTGTATTGCCTACCGACCCTGTACCGGCGGCTGTTGATTTGATGGTAAGGCTATCGTTGGTAGTGAACCTGATGTTCGAACCATCGTAAGAAACAAGGTTGTATACATCCATTGCACCGCCGAGGATCACACCACTGGCGCTGGTATTCGCCAGCACGAGGTTTTTCACCGCGTTGTTTACAAATGCATGTACCGGAATGGTCTGGCTGGCCGTACCGCCCAGTTTAATTGTGCCGTTGGCAGCGTTGATGCCGCTGGCGCTGCTGATAGTACCCGTGACCGTTAATGTACCCCCGCCAAGCGTAAGCATTCCACCCTCATCCACTATGATATTATTCATCGTCTGCGATCCGCTTACAACCGGGTAGTTGGTAAGCCCTGCAGGGATATGAATATCCGTTGTTGTTGCAGGCACGCCACCGCATGACCAGTTACCAGGATTATTCCAGTCTGCGTCTGCCACACCGATCCAGGTGCCAGCGGTACCTACGTTGATGGTAGCGGTAGTACGGTATTCACGGCACTGGCCTCCTGCCGGGATGGTGTAAAAAACTTTATAGGTGCCTGCCGGTGTTCCGGAGAAATCCACCACGCCGGTAGAGGCATTGATGGTGATGCCCGCATCTGCAGTAAATACACCACCTGTTGTACCGGTGATTACCGGGGAAGCAGTTCCTGAGTTGCTGCAGAACGTGGTGGTACCATAAGAAATGCTGGTTCCTTTATTACAGATCTCCCCTATAGCGATATCCCCTAATGTGGTAAGGCCGGTGGCTTTGATGTTGGTAGCATTTTTATTCGTGCTGGTCACATTGGTCCAGGAAGAGCCATTGTATGTCTGCACTTCCAACGCCAGTATTACAACGCCGGGATCTAGATCCGCCGAAACGAAGTTGGCTGTTACGTCCACCGTAGTGTAAGCGATACCGTTATTTGTGAGCGTGAAATAACGGTTCACGCTGCGGTTGCCATTGATATCAGAACTATTGATAGCCGGATGTTCATTCGGAGTTGCTGAAGCCACCAGGTCGCCTGCTGTTGTTACTGAAGCAAAGCTGGTAGTTACCGGTGTGTAGCTGGCAGCATCCCCTGTTTCAAATGTTTTGCTGGTGGCGCCTGTCGCGATATTTTTCTGCAACTTACCATTTACCCAACCTGTGTTTTGCGCAGCGCCGCTGATGGCAGCGCCAACAGCCTGGATAAGGGTATTAGCGCCTGTTGCGATCACACCTTTGGTGAAAGTGAGCTGCCCGCCCATCGTTAAGTTGGTAAGGAGGTTCGTTACACCGGTGGTTTTATTTACGGTGATAGAATTGAACGGCGAGCCCGAAGATATTTCCTGTGTACCCGTACCGCTGAGTGTGAACAGAGATGTTCCACTGTTGATGGTACCGGTGTTTTTGATATGTCCTTTCACCCTGAACGTCCTGCTGTTTGCATTTAAGACAGCTCCGGGATTTACCGTAAGGTTGTTATTCATCGTCCAGTTGGAAACCGGTGTAATACCCGCCGCGTTCGTGTTGCTGATGATCACATTATTAAAATCACCCGGTGTACCTGCCAGCGTGATGGCCCCTGTGCTGCCGAATACCACCGTACCTGTACTGGTAAAACCTGTACCGAAGTTGAGGTTGACCGGGGTGGCCGGTATGAAGTTGAACATACCGCTGCTGGTGATCACCCCATTGTTGGTAAGATTGCCCAGCAGGTTTTGCATGTATGCGCCACCGTTGAAAGAAGCCCCTGCACCTACGTTCAGCTGCGACATTATTGTCCAGCCCACACTCGGGTTTACACCACCGGTGTTGTTCACGTTCAGGATGGCGAATTGCGGCGCTGAGGTAGAATGCAATACCGGCGATACGCTACCGTTGAAAGTGATGGTGACAGCATACGTACGCACCGCATTCAGCAGACTGAGTGTCTGCAATTGCGTGCCTGTAAAAATGGTTTCACCCAGCAGGTACATGTCACCGCTATTGGTGAAATCACCTTTCACGGTATTCACCGATCCTGCAGGCGCAGTAAGTACACCCGCCGCAGTTACAAGAAGCAGGTCGTTGAATGTTACGTTGGATACCACATTATAGTTACCCCCTACGGTTACCTTGTTGAACGTGGTGACACCGCTGATGGTTTTGTTGATACCATTCCACAATACGGTACTCGATTGCGGTGTGAAAGTACCATCATTCTGCCAGTCACCATTCAGGGTGATGGTATTGGAACCCGCTTCCAGCGTGGCTCCGGCTTCGATGGTCAATTTTGTATTTACGGTTACCGGCACGTATACGATCTTGGTTCCGCTGTTGCGGAAGATGAGGTTACCGTACGTGATGCCCGGCAAAGCGAAATGCTGCGTACCGGTTCCGTTGAAGATCACCGTACTTCCGTCGGAAAGAAAATAGTTGGAGAATCTGGTCGGGGCATTATCTGCCGCGATGATGAGTGTACCGTTGTCGTACAGGGTGGCGGATCCACCTATGGCATCCCTGTTGAAGAAGAACGATTTGGTATCGAGTGTACCGGATTTACCTACGAGGTTTCCTGTTAGTGTAACTGCTCCTGTCAGTTCGGCTACAGCACCAACCGGTTTGTTGAATTCGATGTTATTGAAAGTGGAGGAAGAAATGGTTTGTGTACCTGCGCCATCAAATATTACATTCACGCTATGGCCATTGTATGTACCATTGTTCAGCCAGTTGCCCCCTACCCGCAGGATGTAATTATTTTCAAAAGCCCCGGCAGGATTGATGGTTATATTTCCCCTCACATTGCAGGTACTGTCGTTTTCCACCTGGCCATTGCTGACGAGCAGGTTACCATTAATGGTATTGCTACGTTGCATCAGCGCTGTTCCCGCTGTTTTATTGATAGTAACGTTATAGTATGTCAAAGGAGCCACTCCCTGGTTGGTACTGCCATTAAATTCTACCGTACCTGTACCGGGGGTAAAAGTACCATTGGTATAAGTATAATGGCTGCCGATCTGCAATTTACCATTCCCGGAAAATGTTACAGAGGCATTTCCGGATTGGGCCAGCGCGCCGGTAATAGTAACTGTTCCGGTAGAAATGCTGAGATCAATATTGTGCCCGTTAGTGCCATCGCTCAATGCAAGGCTACCGTTGATGTTTACAGACTGAGCACCTGCATTGATCTCGTGAGAAGCGTCGGTGGCCCAGGTTCCGGTGATGTTACCGGTTGCAAGGCTGCCGCCCGAAGCCATAGAGAGCTTCACTGCTTTTACACTTCCGAAGTTGATATTCTTCACCGTTACAGCTGTACTGATAACGGGTTGATTCGTGAAAGATTCGATACCGAGGTCTACGATATCTGTTGGCGAAGGGATAATAGAAGAAGGCACCCCGCCATATTTCCAGTTGCCCGGTTTGTCCCAATGGTTATCGATCACACCGCTCCAGATGAAATTGCTGGGGGCCTGCGACAATGTCCAGCGGCTGGCAATGCTGGTAAGGCCGTTTTTTTCTACATAATTATTGGTAGCATCATTGCCTGTGCTGGCACCCACCGGCGACCAGGCAGTTGCAGGGTTGCTCCATAAGCCCATAGAAGACTCGCTGTTACCATTCAGTTCATCATCTTCGTAATGCAGGCGCAAGCCGGAAGTATAGGTTCCCGCAGGGATAACGATATTGTACTGCCTGTTGACAGAAGCACCTGACGGGAAATCGGCGACAGCGCCCAATGTAACGGTTACGGTTACACTATTTACTCCCGATACCGAACTGAAATTGATGGTATTGTAAGGACCTTCAAACGCGTAATCCACACCGGTTGTAAATGAATGCGTACGCCTGATATTACCGATGATGATGCCGGCACCTGTTCGTGTATTCGTCATCGTTATGGTCCTCGCTGCTGTGGTATTTATGCGGCCTTTCGTCATGTTGACGATAGCGGCATTCACATCATTCTGCAAGAGCAATAAGGTGGTGAAAGTTGATTTATCGGCCGTCAGTTCATTGAAGGTGGTAACATTCGAACCGCCGATGTTTGAACCGCTGGGCCCGGCAAAACGAACCACAGAAGTACCTGCATTGTAAGTACCGTTGTTGATCCAGTCGTTGTAAATATTGTGTGTATAGCTGCCCCCGGCAAATGTGGTGGATGCAGCGATGGTCAGGTTGCTGTTTACTGTAAGCCCTGAAGTAGCTGTCTTGATATTGCCATTCGACAACAGCAGGTTGTTGTAAGTGATCGGGTTGATATTTTGCGCAGCTCCGTTAAAATTAACTGTGTTGGGCACCGATGTGGTAACATCCAGAATACCTGCTGTGAGCGTAAGTGTATTGGCCACCCCCAGGGTAGCGTTACCCGAAAGCTGCAGTTTGGTACCATTGATCACGATCGTGTAAAGATCAGCCCGGCCGCTCAGGGTAGAAGTTCCTGTAAAGGTTGCAGTACCGGCAGTGGCAGAGAATGTGCCGTCTACTACCAGCCCGTTAGCGATAGAGAAACCTGCTGAAGCAATGTTTGAACCGGTGATGTTCAATGTATGGAAAGCCGCTGTACCGGCACCAGAAATGGTTTTGGCAGCGCCACTCAATATGATGGTGGTACCGGTAGCACCGGTGAAAGTATTGACAGCATTTACCATGCTCAGGTTGCCGGTAAAGGTAAGTGAACTGGAAGCAGTGATCTTGCCGCTACCCGTTACCGTTAGATTGTCGATGCTGATAGAATTACCTGCGATCGTAGCGCCGTTACCGGTCATGGTAAGTGTACCTCCACTCAGTTGGGTGAATGAGCCCGAACCGCTGGTCAGCAGGTTTCCTGACATGGTGAGGCCACCATCATCGAAGAATACCACTCCCGATGCGGAGATCGTGATGCTGTTGAAATTCTGGTTTGCCGCAGCACCACTTACCGTTTTGTTTGCCCCGGCAAAAACTACTGTCCCGGTATTACCATTGTACAAACCATTGTTTACCCAGTTACCATTGATGGTATGGGTGTAGCTGCCGCCATTAAAGGTGGTGGATGCTCCGATCAGTACGTTGCCGCCGATGCTGAGGTTTGCCGAAGGTGTAAAGCTCACGCTTGTACCCGCGCCTTTATTCATGGTGAAATTGCCCTGTGTGCTGAACGCGCTTGCTGCAGAGGATTTCACCGCTGCGCCTGCCGAGCTGCTGAACACCAGGTTACCATAAGCCTGGGCAGAAATGGCCTGGTTGGTACCGGCGTATTCTACTGTAGAAGCTGTAAGGAAGGTATTGGTATTGTAGTTGGATGGCAATGTATTGGTACCCCCGATTTTCAGGTAACCGGTATTGTTGATATATAAAGTACCACCGGCTGCACTGCGGTTAGCGGTAAAACCGGCGAGGTCTAACACGCCACCTACGGTGAGGTTGCCGGCTACTTTAATGTTATTGGTCAATGTGATCGTGCTGCCCACGTTGCCCGCGGTTACAGTGTTGAAGCTGGTTTCAAAAGTACCGCCGATCGTCTGCGCAGCAGTACCTGTGAAAGTTACAGAGGCTGTACCTGCGGTAAATGCCGAGGCAGATGCATTATTCAACCAGTTGCCTTTTACATCTATGCTGAAATTATTCGCGTTCAAAGTACCTGCTGTGAGTGTGATATTGCCCGCTGTAATGGCCGCAGGTAATAAAACACCGGCGGTATTGTTCACCGTAATGTGGTTGAAGGTTGCGACGCCTGAAAACGTCTGCTGGCCGCTTGTTCCTGCAAAAGCAGTGGTACCGTTGTTGACCATGGTACCATTGTTCGTCAGCAGTCCTGAAAGGCTCAGCGTACCTGCAGCAGTGGTGGTTACAGTAGCGCCGGCATTGATGGTAAGGTTATTGCAAACCACGGCGGAGCTGATCGTTGGCTGGCGTGTAGCCGTAGACGTTATGATCACGTTTGTTGTGGCCGTTGGCACTGCACCCGTACACCAGTTGGAGCCATCGGCCCAGTCGGTGCTGGTATTCCCTGTCCATTGCCCCGCAGTGGTGGTAGCGGTTACATTGGTATAAGAAGTGGCAGAGCATCCGTTGGAAGTTACCACCAGCGTGTAAGTTCCGGCGGCAGCTGCATTGAAAGTCAGTATGGGGTTTTGTTGTGTGGAAGTGAAACCATTCGGGCCACTCCAGGCATAGGTAGCACCGCTGAGGGTAGCGCCGCTGAGGGTCAAGGCAGAACCGGCACACACCGGGCCGTTGTTTCCTGCACCTTCCGGTGAATTGTATAAGGTGGTTACTTCCGACGCGGTCAATGCACGGTCGTAGATCAATGCGTCATCGAGTGTACCGGTAAAGTAAAAATTGCCAGGTTGTGAGGTCCAGGAGTTGTTATTGTCGTAAGCGATCCTCCACCAGCCGGTGTAATTTTCCGCGGTTGTGGTAGCAGCATTGGAACCTACCAGGGCGCCATCTACATAAAGCGCCATACCTCCAGCGCCCAGGGTGGCTACAGCCTGATGCCATTTATCATCATTGTAGGATGCAGAAGAATTAACGGTCACTACCTGGTTGGGATAAACACCGAAGTAAAGCTGACCGGAATTGTTCATGTAAATATGACGATCATACTGTCCGCTCTGGCCCGTTTGTTCACGACCGAAACCGATCAATCTACCACCGGCGGTAGCAGTTTTGAACCAGATAGCAATCGTAAATGTATTCGGGTTCGCATAACTTTTGGTGGTAGAAATATACTGCGTACTTCCGTTGAAGCTGTAGGCTTTGCCGGCATTCCCGAACCGATCGGTTACTGCAGTGGGCGCATTTTGCAATACACCATTATTGAGGTTGCCCGATACATCGTTGGCGTTGCCGGAGAAGGGCAGATTGGCTACCTGGCCTGTAACGGGTACCTGCGAGGTGCTCACACTGTTTACATTTACAACGATGGTAGCTGCTGCGCTTACGCAGCCGTTTACGGTTTGGGTTACATAATAATTTTTCGATCCTGCTGCAGCGGTAGATGGTGTTGGCGCAACGGCTGCTGATGCGTTGAACTGGATGTTGTTGAACATCCTTACACCCGCCGGAGCAGTTCCGGTTACGTTGATGGTACCTGTCGCTTCCGTGATTGGAAAGGCTGGATTATCCGCACCGATATTACCCATACCTGCGGAAACACCTATGCTATAGTTGCCCGCGGCTGGAATGGTATAATTGAACACGTTGGTCACTTTCAATCCAGCGGCCGTTGCGGAAGCAGAGGTAGTGGTGGTTGAAGTGGCCACCACAGTTCCTGCACTGTTGTAAATAGATAATACGAGGCCTGATACAGATTGATTTCCCGGAATAAAGTAATCCACCGAGGTGATGGTCACATTATTGATGGAAGTGGTAAAGTTTGTTTTCTTATTATTCCATGAATTATCTATGTAGGTGGTGGTAGCCAGATTGGCGGTACCTCCTACACTGCCCGATCCCCCTCCCCATAAAAGGTTGCTGCCGGTTGCCGTTAAAGGAACGGCTGTTGCGTTGAGGCAATAATTTACCGGGCTCACCACAGCAGGTGCTGCGGGGGTAACACAAGGGGTTGCCTGGCTTCCTGTTGCGGCAGCGCTGGCGCCGCCTTCGCTGATGGCCTGCACCCTCCAGTAGTAAGTGGTATTGTAATTCAACCCGGATTGTACCGAGGAAGTTGCACCTGCTGCTACCTGTCCCACATAGGTAAAGTTGACGTTATCCGTCGAATTATAAATGATGAACCCGCGTTCGTTGGTCGCATTGTCTGTCCAGTTCAGCGTCATGCCTGTTGTAGTAACGGCAGTAAAACTGAGCGCTGTCGGTGCATTCGGCACTGGTGGTGTAAAGCTGTATGAATGGCCGGTGGCAGGTTTTGCCGCAAGGTTGTTTGTTTCAGCAGTTGAGCTGACAGCCCCAGAACCATTCAACGACAAATAGCTACCCGGTCCGGTAGCTGTTGCCGCAATTCCTATTGATGCCGAACCGGCAGTGAGTGTTCCGGCTTCGGGCCGGTAAATGAAATCGATCTTACCGGTGGTTTCCGTCAGTCTTACCTGGAAGGAAACAACGGCCGCACTGGCTGTATTGGCCCATTTCACGTTGAGATACTGCACGGTAAATACCCTGTTGGGGGCGGTACCGGTGGTGAGGTAACTCACATTGCTGGTGGCCGTAAGGGTCAGGTCGTCCCACAGGGGGGCGATCAACGGCCTTGGTGTGCCGCCCGTTGCCAGGTTATTGGCAGGACTGGCATTGGTAATATCGGCACCAAAACTCAACCACCCATTGGTACTGGCCGATACGGTGGTGTACCGGGTACCCATGTACCAGAAGCTGAAACCGATCGGGATAGCGTTGTAATAACCTTCATCCGCTGTACCGGCGGTAAGCGTGGCTGTGTTGGTTGAACTGAGGGGGGTGAAAGTTCCGGATGCAACAGATGAAAAGCTGTAATTAGTGATCGACTGTGCGATTGAACTTCCGATGATCGCTACCAGTAATAAGCCGGTTAGCGTAAATTTCTTTATCATAATATGGATATTTGGATAGAGCTATCCAACTACGACAAAAATTTTACCGGGGTTTTAACATTTTAACCGGTAGGTTCATTCTGTACTGTAAAACCCGTGAAATCTCAAAAACAGACTACAGGTTATTCGTTTTTTAACTACATGTACATGTAGAGGTTAGTGTCGAAGCAGGTGCTTCGCAATAAAACGACATAAAATATAATTATTGTAAATGTGGAAATGTTTCGTGGTGAAAGCCCGGGAGGTTTACTTTCAACCTCCGGGGTTTGCGCCAGTGAAACGCTCCGGGGTTGAAGGAAAAACCCCGGAGGTTTGTTTTCAACCTCCGGGAGTTTGCGCCATTGAAACGCTCCGGGGTTGGAGGAAAAACCCCGGAGGTTTGTTTTCAACCTCCGGGCGTTTGCGCCATTGAAACACTCCGGGGTTGGAGGAAAAACCCCGGAGGTTTTGCAGAAAAAAAACAAATAAGCCTGTTGTTTTTCCATTGCCTGGGTTTCAGGATAGAATTAATTTCAAGTTGGGAGCAACTACTCCTTATTTGATATGAAACATCAAGACATTTTCTTCGCAGATTCCTCCTACCATGTATTCAATAAGGCCAATGGCCGAGAAAAAATTTTTATAGAACCTGACAATTATGATTTTTTTCTGAGGAAGTTTAGAAAATATATCCTGCCTATTGCCGATGTATACGCATATATTCTCCTACCCAATCATTTTCATTTTTTACTCAGGATAAAATCTGAAGAAACTCTTTCCAGGCATTATAAGCACCTGCATAAAAAATTACCTGACATCACTACTCCTAATTGGGTGAATACTTTTGTTATCCGGCAATTTTCCAATTTCCTGAACAGTTATGCTAAATCTTTTAATAAAAAATACGAACGCAGCGGATCACTATTTATGAATCATCTTAAAAGAGCCAGGGTCGAAACCGATAGACAGTTTACCGCTACCCTTTTTTATGTACATAAAAATGCTGTTCATCATGGCTATGTAAAAAATATAGAAGACTGGCATTATAGTTCTTATAAGGCTATCATTTCCAATAAACCAACCTTACTAATGCGGGATCAGGTAATCGAATGGTTTGGCTCTGTACAGAGATATATTGAGTATCATCAGCAACCGATTTATTTAAAGGATGCGAAAATCATGGAGTAGAAAATTTCTCACTTGTTGTGCTGTCCTAATGAAACCTCCGGGGTTAGAGAAAACCCCCGGAGGTTTTTGCTTTCAACCTCCGGGGTTTGTGCCAGTGAAACGCTCCGGGGTTGGAGGGAAAACCCCGGAGGTTTGCTTTTTAACCTCCGGGCGTTTGCGCCATTGAAACGCTCCGGGGTTGAAGAGAAAACCCCGGAGGTTTTTGCTTTTCAACCTCCGGGGTTTGTGCCAGTGAAACGCTCCGGGGTTGGAGGAAAAAACCCCGGAGGTTTGCTTTTTAACCTCCGGGCGTTTGCGCCATTGTATTAAATTTCTCATAAGAAAAAACATGTTATTGAACCACCACCTGTATGTTGACAGCTTTACCGTCAGCATCCACGATCTTCATCTGGTAGGTACCTGCCGTCACTACTTTGCTGAGGGTGATGTTCTTCACGAAGCTGGCTGCGGTTACAGAAGCCATTCCGCTGTACACCACTTGTCCGAGCTTGTTGGTAAGTTGTAGCTGGTAGCTGCCTTCCGTCATATCGGTGAAGCGCAGGTTGATGGTTTTGCCTTCCACCGGGTTAGGATAAACACTGATCAGGCCGTTGGATTTCAGCGGAGCTACTTTCACAATGGCGCTGTATTGTACCTGGCCGTTGTTGCCGGTAGCTTTGATACGGTAGTAGTTATCCTGTGCCAGCGGGCTAAGGTCATCTTTCGCGTAGCTGCGGCTGTTGGTAGCTGCTGTGGTAATGATACCGCTGAAACGGATACCATCTGCACTACGTTCCACCTCATACTTATCGATGTTGAGTTCATTTTCAACGCTCCATTTCACTTTGATGCTGCGATCAGGATTGCGTACCGCGGATATGCCGGTGATAGTAACCGGCAATACCACGTTTACTTTGAACACGATCTTGAACCTGTCCGGCGCATAAGAAGCCGCATTGTTATTCACTACGAAATCGTATGATGATGTATCCGTCAGGCTGATGCTGGTGGTTGTATTCAGGAACCTGTCTATCAACCATGCTGCCCTTCCGGGTTCATCGATATTCCTTGGCGCTATCTTCCAGTTGTATGACTGTTGTTTTGCACCATTGAGATCAAGATGAAGTGTATCATTGTTAACCGGTGCCGGTCTGCGTTCTACTGCAAGCAGAGATCCGTTTCTCCTGAAGCCGGTGTTTTCGTTGCTGTTCGTAATTTTCAAACCATCATCGCTGTCTACGTTTCCGGAGAACTTACCGAAGATGGCTGCCGCGCCATCCAGCAATACCGGTGCACCAGGGTAAAGCAGGCTTGAAAGTGTTACTGTCAGCAACTCCCCTTCTGAACCACCGCGGTTAACCAGTCTGCTGCCGGATGACTTCGCTGTTTCCTTGAAGCCTATTGTAGCAACAGCACCCGGCCTTGCCTTGTAGAAGATGGCCTGTCCGGACTGAATAGTATCCGAAATGCCCGCCGGATATGCTCCGCCGAATGGAACGGCTTCATAATGATCTCCTACTTTGGTCAATGTACGGAAGCGGCCGAAACCATAGTAACCGTCGCCCAGTGTAGGATCCCATACATATACTTCATTGGTAACATTCAGTGTATCCACTTTTGTAAGATCGATAGCAGATGCGTAAGGGTTACCTATTGATCCGTATTTCTCAGGGTTGATAGAGATACCTGTTTGTGTTCCTGTAAACAATGCGCCTCTTGTACGCAAGGTAGTCGGAGCAGTTGGTGCGCTCGATCCGGTTACAGTCCTGTCGCCACGAACGAACACCATCCATCCTTTGATGTTTGCGATCGGTTCATTGGTATTGAGCGGCCCCTGGTCCCAATCATCCACATCTCCACGGTAAGTTTTGATACCAGGGCCTGCGGTTGAAAGGCCTTCATCGAAACCATTTGGCGCGCCTGCTGCCACAAACCTGTTACTTGACAGCCTTGTACCGTAACCGGCTACCGGGTTGGCTGATGGTGATGCAGCCCCTTCCTGCCATGCACTTTTGATTGTTTGAGCAGTGGAAGACGGCGCCGTTGTTGTTGGTACTGACAGGAACTGCCAGGTACGTCTGTGCGCTCCTGCGGTATTACCTGTGTTGATGAAACGTTCTACACTGAACCGGCCAATACCGTTATAACTGAAGCTTGCCGCAGGTTTCACTTCTGAAACGTATGCTGTAGCAGCCAATGTTGAACGGATAGCTATATCAAATGCATCGAGTTCCAGGTTACCACTGGTTGGTTTCAGCTCATTGGTGATACCGAATCCTTTCGTGAGTTTAACACCTGCACCAGCTCCACCCGTATTCGCTATTTCAAGATTGTACATGTCGGGTATTGTTCCTGTACCAGGGAATGTCTGCAGGGTGTTACCAACCAGCCTGATGGTACCATTATTGGTCAGTGTACCACTGCTGGCTACGTTTCCTGCAACAGATAAAGTAGCGCCACTGTTGATCAGGAGATTGGCTGCGCCTGCGGCGATGGTGATGCTTCCCGCAAAGGCCGGGGTAACATTTTTTACTTCAGGATATTTTAATGTCCCATTTGCAACGAGTGTTGCATTCAACACAGGGATAGAAACTGCTGTGGAGATCGTTGGTTTAACACCACCGCACCAGTTAGCGATATCTTCCCAGTCGCCGGTAACACCTTTACCTACCCAGTTACCCGACGGGTTTACAGTTACGGTAACTGATCCGAAAGTGTTGCAATTAGCCGGCAGGGGGGTTGCTGCGGTAGCCTGATAAGTAGTAGTGGCGGCAGTTGGCGCAGCGTATACTACAGAGGCATTTCCGCCGGTGTATGGTATCGTGGCTGCTGCATCGGTGTATAACCCTTCTGTAGGTGACCACACGATTGGTTGTTGTATGGTTTGGTTGCCACTTATAACCACGTTATCAATCGCCCAGAAATAATCCCAGCTTGCATCAAATTTAAACCTCACATATACGGTAGGCTGATTGAGGAACGGAGCAGTCAGTGCAAAAGTTTGCTGTACGAAACTGCTGTATGTTCCTTCAGAGCCCAGGTTATAAACCTTTACGTTGGTCCAGTTTGCTCCGTCAGTCGACACCTGTACGCTTCCTGAAGCTGATAGGAAAGGATCTGTGAAAGCGTGGTAGAAGCTGAGATTGGCTGTTCCAAACCCAACGGTGCTGAAGGCAGGTGACGTCAGAATTGTTTGAGTAGTACCCCCCGACCCCTGAGCGTCACTGTTAGTATGGTAAAACTGTGAATTGTCGTTACTGTGATAAGGTCCGTAGGTATCCCCAAAAGTAGCATCAAAGTAACTATAGCCATCAGGCCTTAATGTCCAGGCTGCATTTGCAGGTGTTCCACCGGCAGATAGATTTGTGGTTGTCCAGTTATTGGTTGGAGCATTGAAGTCCTGTGATAATATTGAAACCACTTCGTTTGTTATACCTCCACTGGCCGTAAGCGTTTTGATATCGCCGCAATTCATCGGAGTAGAGCCGGAAGCAACGATAGTTACTGCGGAAGGCTGAGGGTTGATAGTGGCCGTTACACCCACCCGTGCGCTTGCACATTTACCCTGGCCGCCGAAAGTCATCTGCGGACGTGCATCTGAATATAATCCTAATGTGGCGGTTGCTGCAGCACATACCGAAGTAGAGTTATCGGCCCTGTAATAATTAGTGGCGTCAAATGTTACGTAATCCGCTAACACGTCTGTTGTCTGGCCTCCACCATTGTTGTTGGAATAACATGTCTGAACTACAATATTAGAAACGCCATCCCAGTTGTATGGTGTGCTGAATGTAATGGTACAATTCCCGATTGAAGGTGTTGTCAATCCCGCAGGGGCAACTGTTGAGTAAACAGATGTTAACCCTGTTACCGGCGTGCTGGTAAGATTCGTCAATGCAGTTGCACCCATACTCACATTGAAGCCCTGGTACAAGATCCCCCCATTACCACTTACATGAAATGTAAGGGAGGTGATGTTGCCCGCAGACAAACCACTTGCGGTCAGTTCTGACGCAAGAACGAGGTATTGTAATTTTTCACCACCGTAGTAATGATCAAATGGACTGATGTTTAAACTTTCTTCAGCTAGGTATTCACCGATACCAATTGTTCCCGTTACAGGTGAAGCTACTTCTGCCGCAGCGTAATAGGTAGTTGTGGCACTAACCGTTGGAATAACCAATGGAGAACCTGTTCCGATAGACGTTCCGCCGGAAGCGGTAGTGAACCAGTTTACCGTTGCTCCCGCACTTGCTGTTGCAGTAAGTGTTACAGAACCCGGGCCACATTGCGCCGTTGGGGTAGCTGCCGGAGCAGTTGTAAATGCCGGGTTGTTTACCTGGATAGTGATAATATTTGAATAAGCTGTTGAAGAAGTATTTGGACATATCACTTTCAGCCTGAAATAGGTTGTTACGTTTATCACCGGCGTAATAAGGCTTGCATAAATATTGGTAGCCGTTCCAATATTGGTGATCACGGCACCGAAGTTATCGGTAGATGATTGCCATTGATAAGTTGTACCAAAGCCTCCGGAGTAACCGACAGAAGAAATAAAGGCAGTTCCGGAATTACATATGGTGGTGGTGGAAGCGGTGGCCGTTCCGCCCGATGCACCTGTACACAATGGCGTGTTATATTCATCCGCACCCATATCAGGTACTGTGCTGGCGCCTAATGGGCGGGTGTCGTTATCTATATCTACTGTAACTGCCGGAAGAACTACCCCTTGATCTCCAAGGAACAAATTAGACGCCGGTACAAGATGAAGATCAGTAGCTGATACAAACACAGGAGCTATCGAAATCGAATGGGTATTTTGTCCAAGGCCGGTCTGGATATCTGCAAGTGTTTGTGCAGTTACAGAAGGAGTGAAGCCCAGGTTTGCACCGGTACATGAATAGTCATTGTAATCTAAATTACCGTAAGCCGAAGCCGAAGCATTACTACCGATAGCAAAGGTATACCCACTGCCTGCAGACATAGTGTTGCTAAAAATATTATTGCGCACATCCAGTACACCGCCAGTTACAGATCCTGCAACATAAAATGCGGTTGCATCACTCGTAGTTACTGTTAATGGGGTTGAAAGAGAAACACTATTGTGGTAGATCCTGTACCCGCCGCCACCTGACACGTAAAGCCCCATTGCAGTGATGTAACCGTCATAACCATATGCGGAAATATCAGCAATGAAGTTGTTGTATATCAAAGGTGTTCCAGTAGTAGTGGTGGCTGATAACACAAGGCCCCGTCCTGCATACCCGAAAGTGCTTGTTCCATTCTGACGCACATTGCTGATCTTGTTGTTGAAAACGCTACCACCCGCGATCGAACCTGTAAGTGTAATACCATCGGCATTATTGGCATTGTTTGGTACAACTACACCTGTCACTATGTTTTCAGAGATCTGCACATTACTCATATTTTCTGCAACGATCCCCGTTGAAACAACGTATTCAGCGGCCGTTAACGAACCCACCGTATTTCCGGTGATCACCCAGTTTTCGTTATAAGGCGCAGCGGTATTACCTCGTGCGTATATACCATTGTTAGCTTTGATCACCGTGTTATTTTGTATAATATTATTGGAATTGGCGGTTTGCGCAGCATTACCAACAGTAGTTCCGCTGCCGGATAATATACCGTAGTTCACGGCGCCTCCGGCGGTTGCCGCACCAGTGATGATGCTGTTTTTCACCACATTGTTCGTTGCCCCGTCTGATGCTGTAGAAGCGATCCAGATCACAGAAGAATTCGCATTACCACTGGAGTTGAGGAACGTAAGGTTTTTAGAAGTAGTACCGTTATTCGAACCATCGATGATGATATAATCGGCACCGTTGAGTTTGATGATACCATTGTTATTGATAGTACCGGAAACAGTTGCATTCACACCAGCATCAGGTTTGATGGTAAGTGTGTTGGTTGCGCTTGCGCCAGTATTCGCATTGATGTTGATAGCAGTTTCTGCATACGCTGCATCTTTCAACAGGAATGTTACCGGCCCGCAGATAGGTCTTGCATTATAAGCCGCTACTGCCGCAGTAAGCGTTGTGAAGTTCTGCCCTGCCCCTACTGTGTAAGTGCCGGACAAACCTGGTGTTACATTGTTTATCGTAAGCGCATCGTTTGTTGTATTGGCATCAGTAGAATTGTTTGGCAATGTGGTAGAAGCCGTGATGGTATATACCGTTGCCGCAAGGAAATTGAACGTGCCTACAACGTAAGTGGCAGTTCCCCCTACCGGTATAGCGATCACACCCGGGTCAAACTGTGGTTGTGGAGCGCCGTTTACAGACCAGTCTACTTTCACGCTCGTTAGTGGTACCGAACCGAAGTTGGTAACTGTCACTGATACGTTTGTTACACCCGGGCAGAAAGCTGCCGGAAATGTGATTGCGGAGATACCTCCATCCGCAACGAGCGGAACAAATATTTCATCAGCGCCCATATCTGTCCTGGTGCTGCCAGACCAAGGCCTAGTTTCGCCATCTATATCCGTGGTAAAACCTGTCATAACCGGGCTGCCTTTATCATCCAGTAATGAGTTGGAAGCAGGAGCAAGATGCATATCGGTTGTTGAAACGAATACCGGGGTGATATTCACTGAATTTGCATTTTGCGAGAAACCGGCGATGATAGCCGCCAGGTCTGTACGGGCGCTTCCGATGTACCCGAGGGCCGCACCCGAAGAAACGTAATCGTTATAATCGATCGTTGTGAAAGCCGTATTGGCAGATGCGGAATAGATCGCATAACGCGTACTTGCAGACGGCATGCTGTTCATCAGGATGTTATTCTGTACGTCCAGGCCGGTTATGGATGCCGCTACATAAAGAGCTGCGTTGACGGCAGTTGTTCCGCCCTGATCGGTGTTCAGGTTAACGGTATTATAATAAAGTTTGTAGCCGCCACCAGTGAGGATCGCAATACCATGGGCACCGCGTGCCAGGTTACCGTTGGTTCCTGTACACGATACATCAAAGATCATATTGTTGTATACTGTCAGGTTAGATGCTGCAGTAGAAGAAGACAGCTGGATACCAAAAGCCTGTTGGGCTGCTGAGTTTTTAATGTCACTCACTTTGTTGTTGGCAACGATACCGTTGGAATAGGCTCCGGATAATAATATACCCGCAAGATTGGTAACATTTGTTGTTACTCCAAAAACAGTATTGCCTGAAATATTCACGTTCGACTGGTTGGAGGCGAAGATACCGTTCAAACCGATCTTACCAGCCGCAACAGTTGAACCTATCAGGTTGTTGGCTACAGTGTTGTTTGCATCCATTGTCGTTGCCATACCGGCGATCCCGATACCGTAATAAGCGCCGGTAATCAGGTTATTCTGGTAAGTATTATTGCTGTTTGAAATATCAGCCTGGTTGCCTAGAGTAGCTGCAGTACTCATGATACCACCGAATGTTGTTGCCGAACCATTACCGGTAACGATCAGGTTTTTGATGGTATTATTAGTAGCACCGTCGGGAGCTGTGGTGCTGGCAAGCCAGATCACTGTGCTGCTGGTTCCGGTGCTTGAGTTTGCTACTGTAAGGTCACGTGTCGTTGTGCCGTTGTTGCTACCATCGATGGTGATATAATCGGCACCATTGATCTTGATGATCGCAACAGTGCTTGAGCCTGCAATAGAAGCAGTAACACCTGCGGCCGGCCTTACGGTAATTGTTTTAGCCGCAGAGGCTCCTAAAGCGATCGGGAAAGTGATCGGGAAGGTTTCGCCTGCGCTTGAATAATCTGATTGTAGTTCCAGCACAATATTTCCTGTATATCCGCACGTTAACAGGCTGCTGATGGCATTTGTAAGGTTGGTGAACGTTCCTGTTGCGCCAACGGTAATGCTGCCTGAATAAGTAGGACAGGTCAATGTGGTACCGGTTGTTGTTGCAGCCGTAGCAGAATAAAGAATACCACAGCTGTTGCTATTATAAGAGAATACCCAGTAATCGTAACCTGTTCCGGCAGTAAGGCCAGTGGAGGTCCATGATCCCGGGGTAGTATTTACATATTCAATATATCCTATACCACTTGTTCCAACAGTGTATGTTCCTGAAGGGTTAGGCTGTGGTGCACCAGTTGTGGTTCTTACTACCAGGTACCCTGTTGGTACAGGAGCAGGAGCAGCGGTAAAGCTGCCATTGATGGTGGTAAAGCCTGTTCCTGTTGCAGTAAGTCCGGTGGCAACGGTCGTTGGTACCGTTGGAAGCGGGTTTACCAATACGGCACTTGCCGACAATGTGCTGCTACAAGTTGTTGTCGGATCGGTAGCGGTGGCTGTGTAGGTAATATTAATCGGAGATCCGGTCACGTTAGTTGGAATTACTGTTCCGGATGCTGAACTCAATACGGTTGCAGCCCCATCCGACCAACTCCAGTTGAGGGAACCTGTGTTGATAGTTCCTACCTGGCCGGCGAATACGATATTCAATCGTTTTGTAGATAATGCCGGTGTAACAGATGCACTGGCCACCAATGCCTGCACCGATGTTGTTCCCGACGCAGTGGTTGTTACAGCTGTTATAATAGTATTACCTGCTGTAGCTGTGTAGTATGTAATGGCATTATTTGTAGAATTTGCTCCGTCGTGCCTTACATCCACAATGATGTTTGATACACCATCCCATGGATAAGGGGTAGATAAAGTAATTGTGTTCAATCCAACCGAATGTGATTGGGTAACCGGGCCATATACCGTTGTCAACCCTGTTGTAGTAAATGCAGTAACGGTGGCGCCGGCGGTGGTGCCGATCCTGATGGAGTAATTGGCGTTCGTTGTTGCATCACCGTTGGTAGTAATGTTAAAGGTCAGTGCAGTAATATTTCCTGCAACAAGCCCTGCGGCTTGTAACTCCGCTGCAGTATATACCGACTGGCTCCAGTATTGGGAATAACGGTTGTTAAATGCAGTCGGTTCCACACCGTTCGCAGTTGTCAGTGTAGTGCCGGTGCCAATAGATGTACTATTACCTGCTGCAATACCTGAGGCACTTGTACCTGTCAAAGTTAAAGTGCTGCCGCTACAGATCGGGTTAGGTGTTGCGGTTGCAGAAAGAATGATCGGGTTGCTATTTACCGCAAACGTAACCGTTACTGCGTTTGAACAACCGGATACGGAGTTAGAAGCATTTAAAGTAATGACTTCCCCTGCTGTTGCAGTAGCTCTTTTATAATATACGGTAGTTGCACTGGTGCCGGTATAAGCGATTGTTGCTGCCGCATCGGTATACAGGTTCGTGGAAGGAGACCATATAAAAGTTGAATAATCACTTAATGTAGAAGTCACGCTGAGTGTTTCGATCCTGCCCGAACAAGTTTGTACCGTGCCTGTTTGTGAAATCGTCAATGCCGGTGCTGTAGTACTGTTGACAGAGATCATAACCCTGTCGCTTTCGCAGGTTCCGTTGCTATAAGATATGTATAATGTATTAGTAGATCCTGGTGTATAGCCTGTATAGGAATATGTAGGCCCTGCTGTAGTAGCAACTGGCGTACCGCCGGAAGCAACTGTATACCAGAAATAACTGGTTGCCCCGCCAACAGCAGTAACTGTGTAGGTAGGTACGCCACATTGATTGGGTAATGTTCCGTTATCGGTTGTGGCAGGGGGCAACGGATTTACCGCTACATTCACCGTACCCTGTGCAGTACAACCTGCGTTGCTGGCAGTCACAGTAAACAATGTAGGGCTTGACAACGGATTAGTTAATGTTGTCTGATTCGATGGATTTACCACACTTCCTGATGGCGCCCATGAATAAGTAAGCGTTGCAGATGGCGGTGTAAATGTATAAGTTGTTCCTGTAGGGAAATTAGTAGCTGAGGATACCGTGGTATTTTCGGAGCTAGATGAAACAGTTGAACTGCTGGCTGGATTTGCAGGCGTAAGACTTAAATAATTTCCAGAATTACCTGTGATACCTATACTTGCAGTTGTACTGGTAAATGCTGCACTGGTTGCACCATAAACAAACTGTACAACCCCCGTATTTTCATAGAGTTTTACCTGAAGGTTAATGGTAGGCTGGGAGGAACCACCACTGCCCCCTACGTGCATACCCGTCCACTGAACGGTTAATATCCTGCTGCCCGCTGCACCGGTTGTAGTGTATTGTACGCTACCGCCGGTGGTATTATTATCTTCCCAAAGCGGTGCAATTGTATTTGCGGTACTTGCCAGTACATTTGAAGAAAGGCCAGTAAACGTTGCACTGGTATTGCCCAATTGTATCAAACCATTCGAAGAAACGCCAAAGACAGTCTGCGCAATTCCATTATAAATAAAAGTAAAACCGATCGGGAGGTTTCCAACTCCAACATCATCGCCTATCGCACCGGCTACAGCTGTTCCCGAAATTGCGGAATACGTTCCTGCGGCCCCGGTAAAGATATAAGCACTGGGTAATGCTGCCGTATTAGGTGCACTTGCCGTAGCGGAAAGTGAAGTCGTTGATCCGCTGCACACCGCTGTTGGTGTTGCTGTCGCAACAACGTTCGTTGGCGTTGCTGCTGCTGTTATTACAGAAGTTGCAGTACCCTGGCAACCATTTCCATCAGTACCTGTAACAGTATAAGTGGTAGTAGCGATAGGGCTGGCATTTACGTTCGCCCCGGTAGCTGCACTCAATCCAGTGGCTGGCGACCATGCATAGGTGCTGGCTCCTGTTGCTGTTAAAGCAATTGCCGAACCGCCGATGCAATAGGTAGCTGAAGGAGGAGTAACACCTACTGTTGGTAATGCATTTACGGTAACAGTTACTTCATTTGACAGTACCGGCGTTGCAGAACCTGCTGCGCAGGTTCCCTGCAACACATAATAATATGTGCCGGCAGCAAGAGCTCCCGTTGTGTAAGAAGTAGTGGTAGCACCGGTTCCACCGGTTACATTGGTGTAAGGGCCTCCTGGTGTGCCCGAAACCTGCCACTGCCAGTTAACACCAGATGCGGTAAAGCCTGTTGAACTCAGAACAGTTGTCTGTCCGGTACATCTTGATGGTAAGGATGCAGATGCAGTACCGGCGGTTGGAGCATTTACAGTGATTTTTACATTAGATGATGTGGCTGTTGCTCCGCCATTCGCACAAGTCACCACCAGGCGATACCATGTTGTAGCCGTGATACCTGTAACGGTGTAGGGACTAGTGGTAGCGCCACCGATAGCAGCAAAAGTACCCGGGGCCCCTGCTACATCGGGAGCTACTTCCCATTGGTAAGTGATACCGTCAAGCAAGGTCTGCCCTGTTCCTCCCAATTGGGAAGACCCTGAGCAGGTTAATGTCAGTACACTTGCAGAAATAGTTCCGGCAGATGGTGTACCTGCGCAACCTGAAACGTCATATTCATCTGCGCCAATATCTGTGGCCGTATTCCTGGGAGCGCAATCGATATCCGTGGTAACCCACGATGTGTTGGTTGCATAGTTTGGATCAGCAGCTCCGTTTAACAAAGGAGAACCGGCATGCAGATCTGTTGTGGAAACGAATAAGGGATCTACGGAAACAGAGTTCGCATCGTTCGAAGTGGCAGTCTGCCAGTTAGCAAGCGTTGCATAGTCGGTTGCATTTCCCAGACCCACAAAACCATTCGTATTAAGGACGTAAAGGTCATTGTAGTTAGACAGGCTTCCGGCAGCGCCAATTGCACTGGCTGAAGTAGATACCCAGGTGTAGTGTTTAGCATTACCTGACTGGGCAGCTGTTACGTTGGCTAATATATTATTCCGAACCCTGAAGATAGGGCCTGAAGCTACGCCGATCTCCAGACAGGTATTTGATAAAGCAAGGTTTGTTGCCGCAATTCTTACCGTATTAAATTCCGCATAAATGGATGATGCTCCACCACCTCCGGCAGGTTGTAGCGAAAGCCCGATGATCCTTCGGGTGGTAAGTGTGGTATTGGTACTGGCGCTTTGAATACCGCCGATAAAGTTGTTGTACACCCTGGTGATCGTTCCGGCCTGGGCGTTATTGTTTATACGGATACCTCTTGTTATGTTATTGGCATTGGTACCTGTGTTTGTGTTATAAACACTGTTGATCTTATTATTATAAACTTCGCTTGTACCGAGAGCCACACTTGCAGAACCGTTATCAATAAAGATACCGTCCACAACTGAGTTGGCCCCACTGGTAGAGATGTTAGAAATATCGTTATTAAAAACTTTAAATCCTGATTGGTTTATCATTCGGATACCATACGCTCCCGTACCTGCACCGGTAAGTGTATTGGTAATATCATTGGTTACCGCAGGATCACCGATGCTGTTCCTCAACGCACATGAAGTAGTACCGATCTCACAACCTATATCCGGAAATCCTGCAAGGCCGTTTAACAAAATACCGGCATTTGCATTTGTGATCGTAAGGTTATAGAATTTATTACCGGAGTTGGCTCCTGTTGCATTTGTAGGTGCCGCATTGGTAAGCTGAATGATGCCTATTGACAATGTGTTTGCCCGGTTAAGAGTGATGACACTGTTCTTAATGGTATTGTTTTGTGCACCATTGGTAGCCGAAACGTTTTGAATGTAAAAGCCATATTCAAGGGTGGAGCCTGATGCGGAAATGTTAATACCATCAAAAGTGATGTAATCAGCACCGTTTATCCCAATTGCAGATTCTGTACCTGTAGAACCGGCTGAACTTATGATGGGATTGGCACCAGCGCCCGCTTTCTGAAAGATAACCGGGAAAGTTGCAGTTCCGCTGGTTACGATGAAGGGGATACTGCTTTCAGCAAAGGTTTGCCCTGCTGTTACATTAAAAGTTATCGTTCCCGAAGGAGTACAGCTGTTAAGACTATTCAAATAAGTGATAGCAGATGTAAATGACGGAAAATTCGTTGCGCTTAACGGCAAGGTATTATCGATCGTAAATGTTTGCACACCCGACGGGCAGGATGAAGTAGATTGGGAGCCTGATACCGGAGTATTGGACAGTGCACCTTCGGTTACCGCATAAACTTTCCAATAGTAGAGGGTCGCCGGACTTAAACCTGTTACGCTAGTTGAGGTTGAGTTTGCAGCAATTTGTTTCTCGAAAACGTAGTTCACTCCATCAGTAGATTTGTAAACAACATAACCAACTTCGTTCGTCGCGTTGTCTGACCAATTCAGCGTCATGGAGGTTAAACCAATGTTGGAAAAAGTAAGAGCACCGGGATTTCCTGGTATAGCAGGTGTAAAGGTGAATTTTGTGCCGGAGGTTATAGCAATAGTATTTGCATTATTAACAGTTGCGTAGTTTACGGTGGAGGATGCGGATGTCGCATTTAATGTTACACTTGCAAAAACTGTCGCGGAATTGCCAAGACCGATCGAAGCACCACTATTGGCACTGTTGGTAGCCATACCAGCCCCATAATAATATTCGATCTTTCCAGTTGTTTCATATAGCCACGCCTGGAAAGTTGCAGCACCCGCTGTGCTGGCACCAACCCTCGGAACCTGCATGTTTTTCCACTCGATTACAAGTATCCTGTTAGGGGCTGTGCCTACAACTTTGTAGTGTACCTTACCCGTTGTTGCTCCGCTATAAAGGTCATCCCAATATGGGGCTATCACTGGCGCCTGATTAGTGGAAGCAAGACTATTTGTGTAATTGGAGCTCCCTGTCGTAATTGCTGTTCCCATTCTAACAAGGCCATTAGCACCTGCATCAAATTGGGTATAGCGAACGCCGACATACCAAAAATCGAATCCGATATTTGTTAGTCCTGCAGTACCATCGTCACTATTAGCAGCAACCAACTGAGTTGTACCAGTAGACATATCCTGAAGCGTAGCTCCCGACGAAGCGGCAAACGGATAAGTTGTAGCACTAATCGTTTGCGCATTCAAAGTACTTATAAGGGCAAAAAACGAAATCAACAACACGTAAAGTTTACGCATAAAATATTTGTTTGATTGAAAATTTCCGGAAGTAAAAGCAGTTCTATTTACAACAGCAGTGTAAAATTTCTTCATATAAAATCTATTAAATTTTTGTTTTTTTCATAAGACAGCAATACGGTACCAGCCACACAAAGGCATACATTGTGAAGCCTGGTACACGGTTATACGGATGTCATCTAAAGGGGAAAAGCAGTAAGATTTTGGAGAGGATATTGTATTGAAGCGATGAAAATAGTTGATAATTTTTTAACAATAAAATAATTATTTAGAAATGTTAATATCTCGTGAAGACCCTGTAGTATAAACTCTACAAAACACGTAGACTTACGCAAAAACCGCACAAACCCGCATAAAACATCATGATTTTCGTCAGGCGTATTGAAAATGATGCCGGAAGAGCGGAGCCCGAAAAACTGCGGTAATTTGAAAAACCAGGTTAGCCGTTCATACATTTTAACATAGGATATAAAATTTTAAAGTATAAACCGGAAAGTTCAAAAAACCACATCCAACTATTATACCCCGCCACGACAGCAGCAAAAAATATGAAAAACCGAAAAAGTCACTTTTTAAAAATCGGGCTTTCGTAACCAATTTTTTTTGAGCATCCTGCCCGGGTACGATAGCGTACCCACCCCGGTACCTCAAAAAAAATTGGTTACGAAAGCCAAAATTTCAAAAATCAAAATTTTCAGAAAAACGGAATTTACAACAGTGATCAACGGGTGCCGGGTTTGGATGTGCCGAAATCAATCCTCATTCGGCTGGATAACTAATACGGCCTCCCCGACCAGATTTTGCTCTTAAAAAATGCAGGCCAGGATGGAAGCATCTCTTAAAGTATAATGAATGAAGATAAAAAGGGATAAGTAAGCAATGCATGGTGCTGTTAAAAGTTTCCACTAAACACCTGAAAATTGCAGTTGCTTGTCCCGTAGGGACATTTTATCGGTAGAAAAATCAACATTAGTTTCATTCCGTGCCGTAGGTACGGTTTGTGCTTGCATCAACACAAATCGTACCTACGGTACGAATTACGATGACGACAAAAATTGTCTACCGATAAAATGTCCCTACGGGATAAAAATCTCCAACCTTTAAGTAAGTGTAGTTTGTCAGGAGACGTTGCTGGCTTCATCGCGGTGATCCATTCTCTGACCACAGCAGGTAAAATATCAGGATATAATCAACAAAAAAAGCGTGGGCATCATTAAGGTTCAACCCTTAAGAAGCCCACACTTTCTTATTCTATGTTTCTTATTTTATGTTTTTACCTGATCTTCCCTATTTCTTACTGGATGATCAGCTGAATGTCCGTCGCATGCCCTGCCGCATCCACCACCCTCAGCTGGTAGCTTCCGGCAGTAACCGTTTTGCCCAGCGTGATGTTTTTCACGAAGTTCATGGCGTTTACTGTTGCTGTGCCGCTGTATACGATCTGGCCAAGGTTGTTGGCAAGCTGCAGCTGGTAGTTTCCGGATGGCATATCGGTGAAGCGCAGGTTGACGATCTTGCCTTCAACAGGGTTTGGATAAACACTGATAGATGAAATCGTTTTAACCGGCGCTACTTTCACGATGGCGCTGTACTGTACCTGGCCGCTGACACTGGTTGCTTTGATGCGGTAGAAATTATCTTTCGACAGCGGGCTGAGATCATCCTTTGCATAGTTCCTGCTATTGGTAGAAGCTGCTGTAAGTATTCCTGTGAAATGGATACCATCCGCACTGCGTTCTACTTCGTAACGATCGATGTTCAGCTCATTCTCCACGCTCCATTTCACCGCGATGCTCCTGTCGGAATTGCGTGTAGCGGAAATGCTGGTGATGGTTACCGGCAATGGGGCTGTCACTTTGCTGAAGATGATGCTGAATCGGTTAGCCGCAGCTGAAGGCGCTGCTGAAGTCACATCAAAGTTTACGATCGTGCTGCCTTCCAACGACAATGGTGTTCTTGTGCCCAGGAAGTTATCCAGCAGCCATGCGCTGCGGCCCGGCCTTGTCATGTTGGAAGCGATCACTTCCCAGCTGTACGACTGCACTTTCATCGCGGTCATTTCTACATACAAGGTATCTGCTGTTACCGGTGAAGGGCGACGGTCTACCGCGAGTGACCTGCCGGCTGTTTTGAAGCCTGCATTTTCACCGGAGTTGATCAGTTTAAGTCCGTCGAAACGATCCACCGCCGTTATATACTGATCATCAAATATCGCGATAGCGCCATCCAGCAATGTTTTGGTGGCAGTGGCCGCACCGATCGAAAGATTGATGCGCATGGTTTCATTCGCGCCGTTTCCACCACGTGTCACTACCCTGTTGGCATTCGCTTTAGCCGCTTCAGTGAAAGTTACTGAAGAAGGACCCTGGCCATTTGATTTCACAAAGAAAGCCTGGCCGGATTGAATGGTATTTACGATACCCGGATACATAGGCGATGGTGGTACCGCTTCGTAATCAGATCCGATCTTAGTAAGCGTCACATAACGCCCGAATCCGAAACCTGCCCCCAGGGAAGGGTCCCATACATATACTTCGTCGGTGAGATTGGAGCCCGGCAGTATCAGCTGGCGCAGATCGATCTCAGAAGGATAAGGGTTACCTACCACATCGTATTTATTTGCCTGGATCGTGATGGCCGGTTGTGTGCCGGTAAACAGGCTACCGGTTGTACGAAGCACTGTTGGTTTAGCCTGCGTTGGTGTGCTGCTCCTGTCGCCGAGAACGAATGTCATCCATCCGCGGTTAGTGGCTATCGGGGTTGTGGTAGGGTTAGTACCGAGCGACCACTGGTCGATATTCGGATAATATACTTTGATATAAGTACCCGCAGAGTTGTTATCATAACCACCCTGTGCACCTGGGCCGTTGAGCAATGTACCGTAACCTGGCAAACCGTTTACGTTAGCGCCCTGCCCTTCCTGCCATGCATTGTTCACCGTTTGTGCGCTGTTGGTGGGTACTGACAGCAACTGCCAGGTACGTCCGTGTGCAAGCGGGTTGCCCACTGTAGCTGTTCCGGTGTTGATGAAACGTTCTACTGTGAATTTGGTACCGGTGATGGCATTGTTACCGATGTCGGGAACATTCGCTGTCCTGGTGAGTGATGACAACAACACTACGTTGCTGGTGCCTGCGGCGAAAGTTCTGCCACCTGCCGGTGAACCGAAATCAAGTGTCGCGCTGATCTTGAGTGTATCGCTGCCGGTCACATTTACATTATTATCGATGGTGAGGTCGCGTATTTGTTTTGCAACAAACATGCTGCCTGCTACAGTTTGTGTGGTACTTCCTTTAAAAGTAACATGGCCATCGATAGCATTGATCCCATTGGTACTGATGATGCTGCCATATACATCGAGGGTGGTATTATTGAGGGTGATGGTTGCACCCGCAGCTGTGGTGATATTGTGGGCAGAAGCCGGGCCGGAAATAACCGGGTAAAATAATCCGGGCATCATTACCGGGATGTTTACGGATGTTGCATTGGTTGGTATCATTCCGCCGCACCAGTTATTGGCATCATGCCAGTTGCTCGTGATACCCAGCCATGTTCCTGCGGGGTTTACGGTAATGGTCACTGAACCGGTAACAGTTTGTGTACAGGCCGGTGTAGCAGTGTAACCAACATTTACAAGATGGTACGTGGTGGTGCCTGCCAATGGACCAGTTACCAATGTGGCAGTTCCTGTACCATTCACCGCGATCGTCAATACAGGGCCGGCACCATTTACCTGGTAGCCAACGGTTGTGTTAGGAGTTGCAGTGATAGTGATATTGGCTGAAGAACCTGCACAGATGGTGGTTGCACCAGCTATGCCTGCTGTAGCAGCAGCATTCACCGTGACGGTTGTGCTGGCTCCCGTTGTGTTTCCGGTGCTGCACGGAGCCGTACCAGCTTCTGCACGTACATAATAAGTAGTGTTACCAGATGGTGAAACTGTAAGTGAGGCATCAGGAGCAACGCTTGATCCTGCCAGTGTGTTGAATCCCGGATCTGTATACCAGCGCCATGTAGCGCCTGTACCCAGTGTACCGCCAGTCTGCGTCAATATGGATGAACTACCGGCACAGATGGTGGTTGGTGTAGCCACCGCGCCTGTTGGGGCAATGGAGGGAATATTTACGGTCACGGTCACACTTGCCGCAGCTGTATTGGCAGCACAAGGGGCAGTGCCACCTTCTGCGCGCACATAATAAGTGGTGGTACCGGATGGAGTTACTGTAAGTGATGCATCAGGAGCAGAGCTGGTTCCCACAGGAGTGGTAAAACCAGGTCCGGCATACCAATGCCAGGTAGCCCCGGTACCGAGCGAGCCGGCGCCTGTTTTGGTAAGTGTTGTGGACTGGCCAAGACAAATGGTCTGTGGTGAAGCCGCGGCACCCGCCGGTGCAACAGATGGCTGGTTCACTGTAACAGTTACCTGTGCGGTGGAAGTACAACCCTGTCCATTTGATTGTGTAACGGTATAAGTTGTGGTTGCCGTAGGCGCAATGGTGATATTGGCGTTTGCCGCAGAAGATGCTGCATGACCGGCGTTGAGGCCTGATGTAGCACCCGCAGGTGAAGCTGTCCAGGCGTATGCCAGGGGAGCCACCACGCCGGTAAGATTTACGTTATCAAGCGCCAGGTGGCTGTAGCCAACCAGGAAGCTGGAAGCAGTATAGTTAAACCTCACTTTGAGGTCGGTAACATTGATAGCGGTTGTAAGGTCCACCGTTGCGTTAGCAAAACCTGAATTGGTTCCCAGTGTCTGAACGGTAGTCCATGCACCGCCATTCCTGGAGATCTCCACCGTAGCCGATGAGCCGGTGATGCCACCGTTATCATACGAGTACTGGAAGGCCAGTGAAAGAGACGAATATCCATTTGTATTAATAGAAGCTGATGTCAGCTGGCTGCTGGTTCCTCCGGAGAAGACCACGGCTTCATCAGCGATGATGTATTTGCTGTTATCAGGGCTTGAGAGCGCACCATCCAGTGGTGGTGTGTAAGGGCTGTTCCTCACAGTAAAGATGCTGCCAAAATTAAAACCTGTAACAGACCCGGTTGGTATAAAGGAAAGCACTCCATTAAAATTATCGCTGATCAGTGTAGCAGATGGAGGCGCTGGTGCCACTACTACCAGGTTGGTAGTGCCGCCCGCACAGATGGTTGCAGGTGTAGCCGTCAGCGAAGTAATTGTTGGCGCGGGGCTGACATAAATAGTCCTGGTTGCACTTACAGTCGAGCAAGGGCCGCTTCCATCAGGATCTGTTGCAGTCAATGATAATACTACCAGGCCGGTATAGTTTGCAGCCGGGGTATAAGTTACCGTGGCCGGGGTTGTAGTGGCCGAAGTATTGCTGAGTGTACCACCACCTGAAATGATCGCCCAGGTAGCCGATGTAGCTGCCCCTCCAAATGATGCCCCTGTAAGTGTGATCGCCGCCGGGGTGGCCGATTGACAAACTGTGTTCTGCGGGCCAGGGTTTACTGTTGCTGCCTGGTTAACCACGATCGTTCTCGTTGCAGTAGCTACCGCACATGAACTGTTTGACTCTGTTGTCAGGGTTAATGTGATGGTACCTGTATAATTGGATGGAGGTAAGTATGTTTCTGTATTGGGTGTTGTTGAATACGCTGATGGGTTACCATTGTTACTGAATGTACCAACAGGGGCAGACCATCTTGCGCGGGTAGCGCCACCACCTACTGTAGCACCCGAAAGTGTTATAGGGGTGAATGAGCCAGCCTGGCAAACCACATCGGGTCCACCGGCTGAAACGGTATGAGCTGCATCAACGATCACCAGTTTATCATCCGAGACAGGTCCGCAGGCAGTCCCCGGATTATTGGTAGTCAGCCTTAAAGTAACCGTACCGGTAAAACCTGCTGCCGGGGTGTAGGTAGTTGTAGCTATACCGGCATTTGCCTGGAATGTTGTATTGCTGAGTGTACCACCGCCTGATACTATTGACCATTGGCCGGTGGTAGCCGATCCGCCCACACTTGACCCGCTGAGTGTGATAGCACCGGGGGTTGAAGACTGGCAGACATTCGTATTAGCTCCGGCAGCCGCGGTTGCAGCCTGGTTGACTGTCACCACCACCGGTTTGATGTCGAAACATCCCGCGGCTGTGGTTCCTTTGATATAATAAGTACCATTTGTTGCGGCAGTGGGAGTACCATAAGCGGTAGTCGCGGCAGCATTGGTCCAGTATGTATAAGTAAGCCCTGCTGTTGAACCTGCTGTTACTGCCGCAAGGGTCAGGTTGACTGTTGCAGGAGAACAAACCGCAGGTGGATTGGTAATTACTACAGAAGGGTTTGGATTAACCGTAACGGTTACCAGTTGCCTTGCTGCGCTTCCGCAACCTGTTGCGTAAGCAGCTTCTGCATAAAAATTATAAGTACCGGGTGTAGCAGTATTGGGCAATACGCTTGTACCAACCGGGTTGAAAGTATTTCCTGTACCAAGTAAAGTGCCATTCGTTGCTGCATCATACCACCTTACGGTAGTAGCGGGCAATGTATAATTGATGGTCAGTGTTGCTGAACTTGGTGTATTGAAATTCGCATCCGCACCAGCCCTGTCATTGATATTATCCCAGTACAAAAGGTTTACAGTACCACCGGCAGGATTGATAGATGCCAGTGACACTGCACGTGTATAATCGAAAGTACCGGCCGAGTTCGGTGCGCCTGTTCCTGTAGCCGCCGAATTGTTTACTGCGCCACTAAAGCCCAGGCGGATATCGGATCTCCATGAACCACTCAGTGCGGTAAGGTTATCATAATCCAGTGTAGCCAATGTCATCGTTGCACCCGTTGGCAAAGCAGGCATAGTTGCAGTAGCAACTACATTGCCCGGAGCCGAATTTGTTTCTGCAGGCTGTGAAGCCGCGTTGAAAGTAACTACCAGTGACCCGGTTGAAGGGCTGCTCACACTGATATTACCTGAGCCATTGGGGCAGATGCTCAGGTTGACCGGTGTGGTAGGATTGTTTGGCAAAGGATTCACCGTGATCGTTCCCGTTGCTGTAGCAGCATTACAGGTACCCGATGTGGTAACCGTGAATGGATATGCTCCTGCAGCCACATTGGTAGAACCACTGATGGTGAACACACCTGCTGAATATGATCCTGTAATTCCCGTTGGCAATCCGGTAGCACTCGCATTGACAGCACTTCCACCTACATTATAAGTGATGTTGACCAGTGGTGCATTCTGACAAACCGATTGTGTGCTGTTTCCGGAAGTCAGGGAAATAGTTTGTGCGTTTACCGTAATGTTCACCACAGTTCCTGAAGACACACCGCAGCTATTGGTAGCCGTGATGGTGTAATTGGCCGCAGCGCTCGCCGCAGTTGGTGTGCCCGATATGGTCCCGTTGGCGGTATTGAAGCTGAGGCCGGCAGGCAATGCAGGACTGATAGCATAAGAAGTGGACGCGCCCCCTGAATTGGTAGCGGTATTATTAGCGATGGTTACATTTAAACAATACACCGCAGTTGGCGCGCTGTAGGTCAATGAAGCTACAGTGGTAACAGTGATGTTCACCGCCCTCGTCGTAAATCCACAACTATTGGTAGCGGTAACTGTGTAATTCGCGGCAGCAGACAGTACAGTCGGCGTTCCTGAAATAACACCGGTATTTACATCGAGGCTTAATCCTGCAGGCAGGGCCGGACTGACACTGTAACTTGTTGGTGCGCCACCGGTGCTGGATGGTGTGTTATTGGTAATGAGTGTATTCTGACAATATACAGCGGTGTTGCCGCTATAGTTCAATGCAGTGGGTGCCGCAGGAGAGATAGTGATATTCACTACTGCCTGCTGGCTTCCGCAGGTATTGCTGCCTGTGATGGTATAATTGGCTGCAGCAGTTGCAGCAGTGGGCGTGCCGCTGATAGCACCTGTTGTAGCATTGATGCTTAATCCCGCAGGCAATGCCGGCGATACACTATAGTTTGTTGGTGCACCACCGGTAAATGAAACATTGTTTGCGGTGATAGCAACATTCGGACAATAGACAGCTGTAGTGGTTGCATAGCTGATAGAAAGTGGCGGCGTGGTTACAGTAATGTTGATCACCCTTGGAGCAGAACCGCAACTGTTTGAGGCAGTCACCGTATAATTTGTTGCCGGAGATGCGCCTAATGGTGTACCGGAGATCACCCCGGTTGATGGATCAAGGCTAAGACCTGATGGCAATGCGGGAGTAACAGAATAGCCAGTTGCAGCACCACCTGAATTCGATGGCGTATTATTGGTAATAGCTGTACCTACACAATAGCTGGGAGTGAGTTCGGCATAACTTAAACCCGTTGGCGCTGCCGGTAAAATGGTAATATTTACATTTACCGGAAAGCTTCCACAAGCATTGGTGGCTGTAACGGTATAGTCTGCTGCCGGGGTTGTTGTTGTAGGGTTTCCGCTGATAACACCGGTGCTGGTATTTAAAGTTAACCCGTTTGGTAAAGCCGGGGATACGCTGTAGCTGGCAGGAGTACCTCCTCCAACGATGGGGTTGTTAGCAGTGATGGCTGCCCCGGGGCAATATACCGCAGGATTTGAAGCGTATGTCAATGAAGTGATCGAAGTTGCAAGACTGACCGTTACGTCGAGCCTTGTAGCACTTTCGCAACCACTGCCGTTTGTTTGTGTTGCAAAATAATGCGCACCATCTACCAATGGTGTGGAAGTTGCCAAAGCAGTACCTCCCGACGCTGCAGCGTACCATTTTATAGTAGTTCCCGTAGCCACCAGATTGGCAACTGTGGGAGCTGACGCCCCGCAAAATGATTGCACAGTATTGCCTCCCGGTGTGGCCGGTGCGGCAATGATCGTCTGAGCCGGAGAAGTGAATTTGACATTTCCCGGGCCAACACCGCCTGCATTATCACCGAACCATGAAACACCTTCGTACACTACATCGAAGATGAGGTTATTAGATCCGGCAGCAAGTGTTGTTGTATATCCTGCACCGGCATTATTAGAAGCGGTGATCGGTAAAGTAATCGTTGCGGATGCGCCGGGAGCGAGATTTCCAGCGCCTACCCGAACATGATAATCTGTCCAGTTAGCTCCATTCGTATTCCATTTCACACCTACCCTTATATTAGGATAGCCACCTGTTCCGTCTGTCCAGGTTGCTGTACCTGTGTTGGTGATCAGTACGGACACGTTCCTGGTTTCACCTGCACACCAATTGGCGGAACCTCCGCCATTAAATGAGCTGATCGTTGCCTTATATGTCAACGCTGCATAAGTTATTTTCACCTGGCCATTGCCACCATTGCCGCCGCGATAATCTGTAGCATCATTAGCATTCCTGCCTCCGCTTCCACCAGCACCAGGTGCACTACCATTATTACCGTTCCCATCATTTGCTGAACCACGGCCGGTTGCCCCTGCAATTCCTGGATCAGCTGGTGTACCGGCAGCCCCGGCCGTACCTCCGGTTACAACCCCGCCATTTCCCCCGTTTCCACCGGCGCCTGCACTACCGCCCCCGCCTCCGCTGGATGCCGAACTTGCATTTGTAGCCGTTCCGCCATTACCCCCATAAAAAGTTATTTGAGAAGTGCCTGTAACAATATTGCCTGTGTTGGCAGTGTTACCACCAGCACCGAAACTGGCGCCTACAGCGCCACCTCCACCACCGATTGCACTATATAATGTAGCACCGCCCCCGCTCACACTGAAAGAAGAAGCTCCACCAGCGGTTCCGGTCGCATTAAGCGCTCCTGTACCGCCAGTACCAACAACCACAGTGTAAGTTGCACCGGGAATAACAGCCATAGTACCTCTTACAAAAGAGCCCCCTTCGCCACCGCCACCGGCACGTGTAAGACCATTAACGCCGCCGCCGGCACCACCGGCACCCCATGCAGAAACATTAATGGAAAAAACTCCCACCGGCACTGTAAAAGTGTATGTACCGGGTGTGGCAAAGGTTTGAGTCTGGGCAAAAAGCGCAGAGCATGGCAACAATAAAAGACCTAGTACGAACAACAGGCTTTGTATGTTTCTAAAAACGGAGAAGTAAACTTTCTTCATAAAAAATCAATTATACTGTGACGAATAAGCAAATGATTTTTTACAAAGGATGGGAGGATCGAATATGGTTAGCCCTGGGGCAATGCATGCTACATACGATGAAACTTGATTTCAGGTTTAACAACGGAGAATCTCTTTTTGAAGAGACAAATTGGAAATAAATGGTAAGCGGAATGAGACGGTTAGGGACGTTTCAAACTGTAGGTAATTATAAGAGACTGAATTTGGGGGGGCGTTTCGGAGGATAGGTAGGTTAGGCAGCACCGGGAATTCCCAATCGTTTAGTAAAAATACCCCTAATAAAAGAAAATCAAAATATTTAAGCGTTTTTTTGCGTTTTTGTGGATAACATGTCTCTGTGGAATGCGCTTTGGGAAAGGGTTTGCGTGCTATCCTGTTGATTTTGACGGGTTTCGAAGCTAAAGGGATAAGAATTAAAATTCAGTAATTACCGGAACCTGAAAGATGAACTTTCCGGTGATAAGAACAGTATTTCAGTTAGCCCAACGAAGAGATTACTGTATGTGAATGACTGTTCTGAACGACTATAGCTTCTTTATGAAACGTGCGGGGTTCCCTGCATAGATGCCCGCCACAGAAATATCTTTTGTCACCACTGCCCCCGCCCCTATCACGGTGTTATCACATATAGTCACGGGCAGTATCGTGGCATTTGAACCAATAGAAACATGGTTACCTATAATCGTCTTTTCCCATTTCGACTGATCGCCGCCCGCCGGGCCGCCGGTAGAAAAAACATCATTGATAAACATCACCCCATGACCGATAAAACAATCGTCGCCAATGGTTACCAGGCTGCAGATAAAGCTATGCGATTGTACCCGGCAATTGTACCCTATCACCACGCCGGATTGTATCTCGCAAAACGGCCCCACAAAACTGTTATCGCCAATGCTGCATCCGTACAGGTTCACCGGCTGCACCACCGTTACGTTCTCTCCAAAAACAACGTCTTCACGGATGGTGCTTTCTAAAATCCTCGGGGGACGCGTTGTGGCCATTGTTGAATTGATTTATTGTTGATTGTTGTATTGTTCTGTAATAATAGTTTCCATAACTCCGAGGACCAGACGGTGGTTATCAACCTACTGCGGCCTGTCGTCTGTCGTCTGTGGTCGGTGGTCCGTCGTCTATGGCCTGCTGTCTGTCGTCTGTGGTCAGCCTTCTATCGCCACCGCATAAATCCTCTCTATCAACTCCACCGTTTTCAATCCTTCCAATCCCGTAGTAGCTATGGCCGCCCCTTCTGTCAATACGGCTTGCAGGTTCTGATACACTTTATCATGGTTGCTCATCGAGCCGGTATATTTTCCATATTGATTGGGAGGATTACCGGCAGGAAGATCTTTAATTTCGTAATCCCGGATGTTCTGATATTCCAGTTCATTCAGGTATTGCCCGCCTATTTTCACCGTACCATGCTCTCCAAAGATAGTCAGTGAGCCTTCCATATTTTTTTCAAAACTATTGACCGAATAATTGATCGTGCCGAGGGCACCGCTGGTAAATTTTAACGTGAGGGCGCCGGTGTCTTCAAATTCAATGACACCCTGGTGATGAAAATTTCCGGTGAAACCGTTTATTTTTTCCACATCTCCAAACATCCAGTACAGGAGGTCGATGAAATGACTGAACTGCGTGAACAATGTTCCACCATCCAGTTCCCTGGTTCCCTTCCAGGAATTAATATAATATTCATCTTCCCTATTCCAGAAACAATTCAGTTGCACGCTGTATATTTCCCCCAGCCTTCCTTCGTCCAGTATTTTCTTTACAGCTGCCACCGGCGGATTGAATCGGTTCTGCATCACCATCATCAGTTTTTTTCCGGCCATTTCTGCTGCCGTGATCATCTGCACGCAATCCGCAGCTTTTATCGCCATCGGTTTTTCACACAATACATGAAAACCCGATCGCAATGCATCGATGCTATGCGCAGCATGCAGGCCATTGGGGGTACATACCGATACTGTATCCATTTCTATATGCTGCCCCAACATTTCCGCGTGATGGGTATACCATGCCGCACCATATTTCTCTGCCAGGCTTCTTGCTTTATGCTCATCGATGTCGCATATGGCTACCAGTTTTCCAATACGGCTGATATGTTCCGCATGGCGCTGTGCTATCCTTCCGCAACCGATTATCCCAAATTTTAATTCACTCATATTTCATTAAAGTTAAGCACGAATGCGATAAGGGAAAAATGAATCGCAGATTAAAAAGGAGAAAGGGGATCACAGATTTCAAAGGGATGAAGGGGATTGCACAGATTACTTTTAACTTCGTAAAAAATAAAAATGCAGTTTGTAAGATGTTGAATTAAATTATGAACTGCATTTTCATTTTGCACCAGCAAAAACAATCCGCGTAATTCCCTTCATCTTTTTTTTAATCTGTGGTTCCCTTCCCTCGCATTTCACAACATTCCAAAATAAAAAACAACCTACCCTGAAAAAATCTGCGAAATCTATTTAATCCCCCATCAACTACGCAGCCCGCGCCACGGGCTCGGGCCTAAAACGAAAAAAATCTGTGAAATCCCTTTAATCCCTCATCCCGACAACGTCGGGATATCTGCGATTAAAAAGAGGCACCCCAATGGGTGCCTCAATGATTCATGCATATTCTAGGGGACTAATAGGGCTTATTGAACCAGCAACTGTATTGAGCTTGCTGTGCCATCTTCTGCAACCACTTTCAGGGTGTACCTGCCGGTGGCTTTGATGGTCTGCAGTTTTACCTGCTTGCGATCGTTGTTACCTGTTACTTTTACAGAACCGCTGTACATCACCTGGCCAAGATCGTTGATCAACTGAAGCTGATAGGTTCCGGATGCCTGGTTAACAAACGACAGGTTCATTGTTTTGTCTTCTACCGGGTTAGGGTAAACGCTGATCGATGCAGGTATTGTTACTGCTATCGGCGCAACTTTTACGATGGCACTGTATTGTACCTGGCCGTTGCTGCTGGTAGCTTTGATGCGGTAGTAGTTATCCTGCGCCAATGGGCTGAGATCGTTCTTACCATAATTGCGGCTGTTGGTTACATCTGCGGTAATGATACCAGTGAAGTTCACACCATCAGCGCTGCGTTCAACGGTATATTTATCGAGATTGATCTCATTTTCTACAGACCATTTCACTGCGATGCTCCTGTCAGTATTGCGGGTAGCAGAGATGCCTGTGAAGGTTACCGGCAGCGGACCGGCGATCTTGCTGAATACGATACTGAACCTGTTGGCTGCTGATGATGCCGCATTTGAAGTGATATCGAAGTTTACGTTGGTGATCCCATCGAGTGACAATGGTGTCCTTGTTCCAAGGAAATTATCGAGCAACCATGCGTTGCGACCCGGTTTGTTCATGTTGGCAGTGGTTATTGCCCAGCTGTAAGACTGCACTTTCATACCGGTCATTTCTACAAACAACGTATCTGCATTTACCGGTGACGGGCGGCGGTCTACAGAAAGATATTTACCTCCTGTTTTGAAACCTGCATTTTCACCTGAGTTGAGCAGTTTGGCACCATCTGTTTCATCAGCATTTATGCTGTATTCATTTTTAAAGAAAGCGATTGCACCATCCAGCAAAGTGGTTGTTCCACCTTGTGCGATAGCCAGGTCGATCCTTAATTTTTCTGCGGTAGAAGTTCCTCCCCTTGTTACCACCTGGCTGCCATTTGATTTAACATCTTCGGTAAATGTTACTGACGATGGCACAAGTCCATTTGATTTTACAAAGAAGGCTTGTCCTGACTGAATCATATTAGAGATTTCAGGATAGTTAGCTGAAGCCGGGATGGTGTAATAATCACCATCTTCAAAAGTCAGCGTCCTGTAGCGGCCAAAGCCGAAACCTGCGCCCAGTGACGGATCCCATACGTACACCTGTTGTGTAAGGTTGTTGGATGGTTTGATCAGTTCACGCAGATCGATCTCCGATGCATACGGGTTACCGATCACTTCATACCTGCCGGCGGTAACGGTGAGGGTTGGTTGCGTTCCGGTAAACAATGCACCTGTTGTGCGCAATACTGTAGGCTTGCTGTTGGTAGCATTGCTGCTGCGGTCGCCCATTACAAAGGTCATCCAGCCCCTCTTCGTAGCAATCGGTGCATTGGTACCGTTGCCCAGTGTCCACTGGTCAGCGCCAGGAATATAAGATTTGATATAAGTACCGGCTGAGTTGTTATCGTAACCTCCCTGTGCCAGCGGGCCGTTCAGCAATGTACCATACCCTTTCAGGTTATCGGCGTTGGTTGCCTGTCCTTCCTGCCATGCATTGTGGATGGTTTGTGTAGTGTTTGTAGGAACAGACAGCAACTGCCATGCACGGCCATGGGCCAATGGGTTACCTGCTGTTGCCACACCGGTATTTACATAACGTTCTACAGTGAATTTAGAACCGGTGATGCTATTGTTGCCGATGTTTGGCACATTCGCTGTATTGGTTCTTGAAGAAAGTAACACCACGTTGTTGGTACCTGCGGCGAATGTTTTACCGCTTGCATTACCAAAACCAAGTGTACCACTGATCTTCAATGTATCAACCGATGATGGTGTGAGTGACACGTTATTTTCAATGGTAAGATTCTTTACTGTTTTATCTTTCAGGTTAGCTCCCGCGATGGTTTGAGTAGAAGTACCGTTCAGGACGATCGTGCCATCTTTGGCGTCGATGCCACCGATACTTGTGATAGTACCTGATACCCTTAATGTACCTCCGTGGATGGTCAATGAAGCGCCTGTCTTTACGTCGATGTTCACCACATCGGTTGTACCGGATGTGATAGCAGGATAGATACCTGAATTTACTACCGGGATGATCACTGAAGGACATGTAGCTGAAGGAATTGTTTCATCGCTCCAGTTGGAAGTATTGGTCCACTCAGCATCAGTATTTCCTGTCCACATGTTTTTGATACCCACTTTAATGATGGATGAAGTATCGGCTACACAAGAAGCATTCTTAACGATCACCCTGTAAAAAGTTGCCTGGGTAAGCGCAGGATAATTGAAGGTTGTGGTGCTACCGCTTTCATTTGTCCAGTTTAAACCGTCAACAGATGACTGCCATTTTTGTACAGTACCAACGCTTGAAGTGGTGGATATGGAACCTGCAGTATTATAACATGCTGAAGCAATAGCCGGAACAACTCCCGCGTCTGAAGCCTGGTTGATCACGATCGTTCCGCTTTTTACTTTAGGATTACATCCTGTAGAAGTAAGTGTATAGTTGAACGTTCCACCTGCAGTTGGCGTACCGCTTAATTTGTATGTGCGGCCATTCCAGAAGGCGGTTACGCCCGGAGGCAATGTACCTGTCAATACCGGTGAGTTACCATCGCCACCCACTTCATAGGTGATATCTGCTATCGGCGTGCCTACGCAAAGCCCTGATTGATTATCCGAACCTGTTGCGCTGCTGAGGTTAAGGAAAGTGGATAATGTACCGAATGATATATCATCAATTCCGAAATCATTTCCTGTACCGTTAACGGTCCTCAGATCCACGATAGCTACTTCCACGCTGGTATTGCTGCCGGAGTTCCAGGTACCGGAGAAACGTACCCATGTACCCGGGTTATTATTCGGATCCTTGGCACCCGGCTGACCTATGCTTGGCAGCAGTGTTCCATTGATCTGGAACTGAAGACGTGCATAGTTACCATTGTCGTTCAGGCTCACACCATAAGCAGAGAAATAATAATCTGTATTTGGAATTACAGTAACGGTTTGTTTCCACACTTTTGTATTGGCCGTACCATTGGCAATCAGGAAATTTCCTTCGCCGGTGGCGGTAGTGTGATCAGGTCCCCAGAAGTTGCTGTTTAAAAAGTTGGGATCATTGTGCACTGAATACTGACCGGCAGCAGTGATACTGTTTGCGGTAGCATTGCTCCTGTAAGTGTAATCTGAAGTGAAAGAAGTGTTTCCGCTTTCAAAGTCACCGTTTACGATCAGTTCCTGTGCGATGCTCATCACACCTGTACCAGGGCATCCGTTTGCTGTTGATTGTGCAGAAACGTAATAAGTTCCGGCTGTTACAACATCGATATAGCTGCTGGTAGTGCTGTTTGTTCCTGTCAATCCACCGCTCCAAGTCCAGCTATTTGCCGGAACCGGTACGGTTGAAGTTGCGGTGATCCTCACTTTACCAGGTACGCTGCAATAATCCGCACTAACATTGATGGTGGGTGATGCTGACACGTTGAGCGTGCTGGTAGCGGTGGTCTGGCAACCGCTGCCATTTTTCAAAGTAGCGGTGTAAACAACTGTACCTGCAGCAGATGGTTTTGCATACACGGTTGATGCATTGGCACCTGCTACATAAGCGATCGTTGCACCAGGGTTGGTATAGAGATCAGTAGCCGGGCTCCAGGTAACTGTTACCGGGTTGTTGATATAAGTATAGTTGATGGTGATCGACCAGTTCTTTAAGGTTCCTCCGTAAAAGAGATCCTTATCACGGGCACTGAGTGTCCAGTTACCGTTGGCGGTGCTGGATGAAGCGCCATACAGGTCACCAAATGTTGTTGCATTGGAAATATTGCTGGTAACGATCGTTGCACCTGCTACGCTGTTGGCTGCCTGTGGAGCATACGTTCCGGTAAAAGGCGCAGCAGCTGTTGTGATGGAAGTAGCTGCGATACTTGATATGTTGGTATTGGTGAAATTATTTCCACCGCCACCGATCCTGTTGGCCAGGTTCAGTACTTTACCGTTCGGGCCTTTCAGGTTCAATACCATATCGCCAACATAACTATGGGTTGCTGAAAAATTTACAACAATGCTCGTGATCGTTGCGCCCGCAGGAACACCTGTTACACGCAAGGTACTGGATGTTCCAAGTTCATCATTATCGGGAATGGTATAGTTGATCGTTCCTGAAGCCTCAGAAGTGTTGCTGCTGCTGGTTCCGGGAGGAGCATAAGAAGCTTCCAGTGATTGTATGGTATTCTGACATAAGGTTTTTGTAACCGGGGTTACGCTGATGGCAGATGGCAAGGCATTTACTGTTACCACAGCAGATCCGTTCATCAGGGCTTCGCAGTTTGGCGAAGCTGCTGTAATGGCTTTGATGGTATATGTACCGGCTACCGTCTGGTTGCCGAAGCTGATATCAGTTCCTGTTCCAGGAAGGGTGGCAATTACAGATGCGCTCCTGATCAGCTGGTAATTAACACCAGTCTGTGATCCGGAAAGGCCTATCTCAACACCTGTTCCCCCGCTGCAATAGCTTCCGCCACCAAACACATCAAATACTACCGGGGACGAATTCACTTTAAATGCCGTTGGATTGGTATAATTATATACAGAACATCCTCCTGCCGCAGCTACGGTATAAGTGATGCTGTAGGTACCAGGTGTGCTGGCACCAAGATCGATAACGCCTGTAGCTGTATTTATGCTCAGCCCTGCAGGTGATGCGCTGAAAGTACCCGTCTGAGGGGCGCCGGTGATGGTTGGTGTAGCTGTACCCACTCCGCAATAAGAATAGGAAGGGAAAGTGAATGTTGTTGTTGGAACGGGCGTAACAGCGATCACTGCCTGCCCGGTCATGGTAGTTGAACAAGTGCCGATCGTTCCGCGGATAGTGTAAGTTCCGGCCACCGTCTGGTTGCCGAAGCTGATTGCACTGCCTGTTCCGGCCACTGTTGAACCTACCGGTGTTGCCCCCCTGTAAAGCTGGTATACAACACCTGTCTGCGAACCTGGAAGGGTGATCTGAACACCACTTCCACCGGCGCAATAGGAGCTGTTGCCGTTAGGTGAAACAGTAAACAGATTCGCACCTGAGGTAGTCTGAATATTTACTGTACCGGTGGTGAAACCGCATGAATTGGAGGCAGTGATGGTATAATTGGTTGCAGCAGATACCGCAGCAGGGGTACCGCTGATGATCCCTGTAACAACATCTATGCTTAAGCCCGCAGGAAGCGCCGGGGTAATGTTGTAGCTGGTTGGCTGGCCGCCTGTATAGGCCGGGCTGTTTGAAGCGATCGGCGTATTGGTGCAATAGATCGGCGATGCCGTGCTGTAAGTGATCGAGGTAGGTGCCGGTGCCACTACGATCGCTCCGCCTAATGTAGCATTAACGCATGGGCTTACTGCGCCGGTAGTAGTAACCGTGTAGTTGAATGTACCACTTTGTACAGCCGACCCTGAAATGGTGAACTGCTTGTTAACGGCATTGTAAGCACCGGTTATCCCGTTGGGCGCACCGGAAAGTACAGCGCCGGTTGCACCACCACCTACGGTATAAACTATATTTCCGAAGGTACCGTTGATACAAGGGTTTTGAGAAGTGTTTCCTGAAGTATAAGTAATGGTTGGTGCATTGTTTACCGTTACGGTTAATCCTGTCGTGTTACATGCTGAATTAACGGTACAACCTTCTTCGGCCCTTACATAATAAGTAGCTGTACCGGTTGGAGTGAAAGTAAACGTGGCATCCGCTGCTGTAGAAACGCCTACTGCTGTGCCGCCGCAGCTTCCGCTGTACCAATGCCATTTATATCCGTTGGCAAGTGTTCCGCCCGTTTGTTTCAGTGTTACCTGCGTACCCGAACAAACGGTGGTTGCTGATGCGGTAACCAATGTTGGAGCCACGGAAGCTGTACACGAAGAAGTGATATTTAAAATATAATCCTCTATCTGGCCATAGGTAACATCGGTACATGCATCTGCTATTACCTGGTCGTAATTTTTTACGATCCTCATTTTGGTTTTGCCGAGTGTAGCCGTTGCCGGTACGGTAATATTTGTTGTGGCGCTTTTAGCATCCGTTCCATCAGAACTGTAGATGGACCCGATCTCTACCCTTTCATTCGCATCGCCAAAATCACCATCCTGGTTCCAATCGATGAAAGCGGTGTAATAATCCGTGAACCTGAACCAGAAAATGAACCAGTAGTCGCCGGTATTACCTTTTACAGTGATAGGATAAGTTGTACCCTGAGTAACATTCCCGGTAATATCGCAAAACTGTTCAAGGGCCGGAATGCCGTTACCATTGATAGTAGCTGAAGTAGCATTATTGATATTTGAAAAATTTACAAGGCTGATCGGCTGTATATCCTGGTTTACACCCGGGGCACAGTAGCCTGGCAGCCCTGTGTACGTGATCACCACTTTACCCGGAGCTCCGTCGCCACCATTCCTTGTTGCAGATGTTCTGCGGGCGCCACCGCCACCGCCGCCAAACTGCACGCCGTTGTTTCCGTTCGCGTTGGCTGTTTGCCTTCCACCACCGTTACCTCCTCCGTTTGCTGTTCCGATACCAGCAGCGGTAGTCGTAGCATTTCCACCGTTGCCGGTTGATCCCGCGCCACCGCCAGCCGCGCCGCCGTAAGCAGCCACGCCAACGATACCATCCCCACCTTTATAAAATACATCCCCCACACAACCTGTTGTACTTCCAAGGCCGGCAGCACCGCCATTCCTGTTTCCGCCGGCACCGCCGGATGCAGCTACAGTTGAAGTGCTGGAAAACCAGGAAGCGCCACCCGGGTTGGTACCCGTAATGTTTGCTCCTGTTCCTCCGGCACCAACATTCAGCGTGTAGGTTGTTCCTGCTACCACTGCAATGGTCTTGCGGGAATAAGCGCCGCCGGCACCACCTGACCCGGTGGATGTTCCGCCGTTAGTAGCCCCACCGCCGGCACCACCGCCACCCCAGCATTCCACTGTGATGGAAGTAACCCCACATGGCGCTGTCCAGGTCTGCTGACCTGTAGTTGTGTAGGTAACTGTCTGAGTTTGTGCGAAGCCCGTTGTTGCAAAAAGGATTGCAATAATCGCTAAGTAAAAAATCCTCATAATTTTAATTTTAATCCTGTTGATAAAATAAGCATGAGGTTATTGCAGAGGATGGGAGGATCGAATATGTTGTTGCACGAATGCGATGACTACAATGGAAAACTCTTGTATGGTATTTCAGCACTTACAGGTATACATGGCGTGTACCGTATGGGGGATCTGGAAAAGGTAAGCGTTAATTGAGACGGTTAGGGACGTTCAATAAAGCCGGACTGGCATCTGATAGAAATGTGGAATGAGGGGATTTTACAAAAGATGGTTGGAGGTTTGTTCCGCGTAGTTTTATCCTACCGAGCCGTAAAATTACTAGTTAAATATTAAAATCAAAACTTATCAAAAACTTTTTTAAAAATCAAATAAATGACGATAAATAAATCACTGATTATCATTTATTTAATAAACAATATGTGGATAACTTTTAACGAGTAGAAATTTTACTACAACCCGTTTTTTACAAAAAAATGGCAGCCAACCGGCTGCCATTTTTTGATTTTATTTACCTGGGTTATAGTAGTACGATCGTTTTTACAATCACTGTATTTGAACCATTTATAAGCCTTAACTGGTAAGTGCCCGGTGTGGCTTCATAAGGCAACTGGAGCGTGGAAGTGCTTTGCCCTGCCGGTACCCTGATACTGTTAAGCTGCTGCATTTTTCCGTTTGGATAGATGAGCGATGCCTTGTATTCGGATGCCACCAGGTTGTTCCATTGCAGTTGTGCTTTCTTGTTGGTAACCGGGTTAGGATAGATATTGAGGGATGCCTGTTCGGATACTGCTGCTACTTTGGCGATATTGCTATATCCTGTTTTGCCCCCGATAGAAATTGATTTGATACGATAGTAACGAACCGCTTTTCCGGCATTGATTTCTTTGTAAGAGTAACTGTGTGAAACGGTCGTGTTCAAAGGAGCTACGTAATCCAGTGATTTGAAGCTACGGCCGTCGGCAGACACTTCCACACTGTAGTTATCGATGTTGATCTCATTTTCCACTGCCCAGCTTACCTGGATATCTTCTTTATTCCTTGAAGCATTTACACCCGTAAATGTAACCGGTAAAACCAGGTTGACTGAATTTACAAAAACAGTGTATGCCAGCGGAGTCATATAATATATCCTGAACCTGCCTGCTGCTTTTGAAGCAGGGTTAGCATCCACAGTGAAATCAACATTGGTGGTTTGTGTAAAGCTCACCGGGGTGATCTTGCGCAGGTAGGCATCCCAAACACAGGCAGTCAACACTGTTTCATCAAAATAAGTGAGTTTCACCTCGAAGCGATAGTTGCGCTGCTGCATTCCCCACATATTCAAAAATGCGGTATCGGCTACAGTTACCAGTTGACGGCGTTCAACCACCAGGCTCACACCTTCCCTGATAAGGCCCCAGTTTTCGCCGGAGTTGTTCATTTTGGTACCGTCGTGCCAGTCAACACCATTGCTGTATTGATTGTCATAAATGGTCATGTTCCCATCCATGAGCACGGGTGCGCCGGTTGCAGGAATAATGTAAAAGTTGGTGGTCATTTTTTGGTAGGCATTTGCAATCGTATTCATACACAGCAGTGCAATTACGATGAGGCTGCGGATCGCAGCTTTTGCAGGGTAAAGGTTTTTCATCAGATTAAAGGTTTGTTTTTCTAGATTGTTTTTTGTTTGTTATACCAAAAGCCTTGGATAGAAGCCTTTATGTATAATATCCCATGTAAGAAACGGACGCTTAAATATTATAGTATGTAAATTTTACAGGTAATTATCCGCAAATCAGTTAAAAGATTGGTTTACAACAAAAATATTTTTGAATGTGGACAATAAATTTTTGTTTGAGAATAATCAATAAAAACATAACTATAAAGCGCTAAATATAAGCTTACAGGTGGCTAAATATAAGCTTACAGGTAGTTAGAAATTTAACTACAAAATGGTTCAGGGATCAGGGTTTAGGGATCAGGGTTTAGGGATCAGGGTTTAGGGTTTAGGGTTTACCTGGTCAGCGGCCTTAGCCCTTTACAGCGGTTAAACATTATAACTTATCCATAAAAAATGCAGCATGTAAGAAAGTTACCCATCCCACACACTGCATTTCATTCTTAATTCGTAATTCGTAATTTTTAATTCACTACAACCTGGCTGGTAACTCCCTTCCCGTTCTCTTTCGCCACTTTCATCTGGTAGATGCCCGCGGCAGTATTGGCTGGCAACTGTACCGGCACCACTACATTACTTGCGGTTACTTTTACTTTAGTGGATGCGATGACCTGCCCGGCTACATTGCTGAACTGTATACTATAAGTACCCTGTTCCTGCCCGGTGAAAACCAGTTGAGCCGTCTTATCTTCTACCGGGTTCGGATATACGCTGATAGAACCGGTGCTGATCTTTGATGCCACTTTCACGATGGAGCTGTAAGTTATCTTGCCATTGCCGGATACTATTTTGATACGATAATAATTATCGGTGATCAATGGTTTGGTATCGACCTGGAGGTAAGCGAAAAGATTCGTTGCGGCGATAGTTGAAATTCCTGCAAAAAAACGACCATCGCTGCTGCGTTCTACCGTATAAGTAGCGATATTGATCTCGTTCTCTACTTTCCATTTCACTTCAATCGTTTTATCCGTCCTGCGTTCCGCTTCGATGCTGGTGATCGTTACAGGCAATACCGTAAGCGGTTTGAAGACGACATAAAACCTGTTGGCCGCATAAGAAGCCGGTGCAGATGTCACGGTAAAATCAACCGTGCTCGAATCCGTAATACTCAAGGCTGTGCTGGAAGCCAGGAAACGATCCACCAGGAATGCGGTGATAGCGGCCGGCATATTCTTAGGCGCAAATTTCAACTGGTAAGCCTGCTGGCGCAGATTGGTAATATTATAGAAGATGGTATCCGAACCGGTATTCAACACCGCCCTTGCTTCAACTGACAGGTTTTGTCCTGTCCTCATCAGGCTGAAATTTTCTCCGCTGTTAGGTATCTTCAATGCATCATCTGCATCAATGGCGTTACCAAACTCTTCACCGAATGCCACGGCATTACCGTCTGCGATATTTCCTGAGCTGTACAATCCTGCACGGAAGAAATAGCGGTCATCATTCCCCTGTCCACGGGTTACGAGCCTGCTGCTGCTCACTTTGGCATTTTCTCCAAAAGAAAAACTTCCGTTTACAGTTGCCCCATTGGCACTGTGCACAAAAAATGCCTGTCCGCTCTGGATGTAGGGCGACGACACGCCTGCGGGATACATGCTGGTGGGCACACTGCTACCGATCGTTGGCTCGTAGTTGTTAGCCGCCGATAAGGTTTGCCATACACCAAAACCATAAGAACCGCCGGTGGTAGGATCCCACACGATCACATCACGATTTATATTCCAGAAAGCCCCATTCGTTTTTAGATAATCCAGGTCGATCGCGGAAGCATAAGGGTTGCCGACAGACTGATATTTTCCTTTCGGTACGGCTACTGCCGCAGGTGGGTCATTAGGCTGATAGATCTTTCCTGTCGTCCTCAAAGTGGTAGGCACTGCAGGCCCGGTGGTAGCAGTAGTGGCACGATCACCACGAACATACAGGAAATATCCTGCCGGCCTTTCGATGTTGGAAGAAGTATTGGCCACACCTATGTAATAATCAGTAGCGGGATCATAATATTTCAATGAAGGCCCTGCGCTGTACGCGTCCACCCCTACGCCCGGACCGGTGATCCATGTTCCGTATCCTGCAGGTGTGGCGCCACCCTCCTGCCATGTGCTGTAGATCGATTGCCCGTAAGCAGGAGTTGAAACCAGCTGCCATGATTTGGCGTGCTGGCCGATGCCGGTGCCTGTATTGATATAACGTTCTACTACAAACCTGCCGGTGCCATAAGTAAACGATGCCCCCGAAGGAATAACAGCGATGTTGGCTGTACGGGTTGCTGTAGAGCGCATGGTCAGGTTACTGTTAGACAACGCTACTGTTGTGGAAGTGCCTACATTCAGTTCTTTTGCCACAGAGCCGGCAGCTGATAAAGTTTTAGTACCCCCATTGCTGAAAGACAAATTGAAATATCCTACGCCTGCAAAGTTCTGGTTGCCGCTTCCTTCCATGCTGATGGTACCATCATTGTGAGCGAACACGCTCGGGCTGTTATTTACGAAATTGCCCCTGATACGCGTGGTGCCTGAAGAGGCTGTTTTTGTACCCGCAGATGAAAGCGTAAGGTTGCCATACAGTGGTGTGCTGCATATATCCTGCCCGCTGCCATAATATTCTGTTGTGCTCGCAGGATCAAGGGTGACTGTGCTGAAATTAGCAGGGTAATTATTGTTTGCGCATGCGCCGCCGCTTGTTCCCGAAATACGGTGAACCCCGTTTGCCGCAAGGCTGAATGTACCGCCTGCCACAGACCGGTTAGACGTATACGTTAGTTGATCGAATGTAGTATACGTTGCAACGGTCAGGTTTCCGGCAATGCCGGTGAGGTTGGCCGACAAATTCTTTGTAGCATTGGCGGTAGCGGTTTTGTTGGTTAATATGAGATTGCCGTAAAGTGGCGCTGCAAAAATCGTTTGCACGGTACCGTTAGGTGCATCGTACTGGGTAGTACTGGATGCAGCAAAGCTGAAGGTGGTAAAGCCTGATGGAAAATTACTTCCTGTCTGTCCGCCGGATGTGGCCCCGAGTTTTATGATCGAATTCGATCCTACTGTCATTGTTCCTGTTCCCGAAGTGCGGTTGGCCGTAAAGGTTACCAGGTCGAATGTGGTATTGCTGTTTACCTGCAGGTTACCGCCGATACCAGTTACGTTTGCAGTGAGAATTTTACCGGATGTACCACTACCCGTACCGTTTGTAAGGGTAAGGTTACCATAAGTTGCCCCACCATATACAGTTTGTGTAGTGCCGCTGGCAGCATTGTAGTTTACTGTTGAAGTGGCATTCAATGTCATCGTGCTGAAGTTTAGCGGAAAATTGCTTCCTGCCTGTCCGCCGCTGGTGCCCGAAACATTCATGATGGATGTTGCCGCCATGCTTAATGTGCCTCCTGCAGCAGTACGGTTGGCTGTGTTGGTACCCATATCAAACGTAGCCGGACCGGTCAACGTAAGGTTTCCCGCAACACTGATATTACCTGCAAGGGATTTCACAGAAGTAGTTGCCGGTGTAGGGTTATTGAGTATAAGATGGCCGTAAGTAGTGGTAAAAATGGTTTGCGGTGTGGCCGCTCCGTCGTATTCTACAGTGCTTGCTGCATCGAGCGCAACAGTGCTGAAATTGACCGGGAAAGCGACACCTGTTTTACCCAGGATCAAAACCGAATTGGCATTGAGCGTTAATGTTCCACCCACCGAAACCCTTGTTGTATTGAACGTTGCCTGGTCGAAAGTGACATAAGGGTTTACCGTGAGGTTGCCCGCAACACCAGTGATATTTGCTGTAAGTGTTTTTACAGAACTACCGCTTCCGGTAGCGTTGGTCAATACAAGGTTGCCGTAAGTTACAGGCGCATACACCGTCTGGTTAACTGTATTGCCGGCATTGTATTCCACTGTGCTTGCCGGATCCAAATTGAATACCGTGAAGCCTGATGGAAAATTACTTCCCGTTTGTCCGCCTGATGAAGCAGCGAGTTTCAATGTAGCATTTGAGTTTACGTTGAATGTGCCCGAGCCTGCAGTCCGGTTGGATGTAAACGTGGAAAGATCATAAGTAGCATTGCTGTTGACCGTTACGCTTCCTGTGATGGAAGCCGCGGCACCCAGTGTTTTTACCGAGTTATTTGTAAGCACGAGGTTTCCGTAAGTGGTCCCGTATACTGTTTGTGCAGCTGGTCCATTGTACTCAATCGTACTTGCGGCATTCAATGTATTGGTGCTGAAATTATTCGGAAAGTTCGATGCTCCCCTGCCACCTGTACTACCGGATAGTTTCAACGTGGCATTGACCCCTACCGTTAAGGTCCCCCCTGCTAAAGTCCTGTTCGCTGTAAATGCGCCCAGGTCAAATGTGCCTGCTGTTACCGAGAGATCATTTAATATACTGATGTTATTGGTAACAATATTTACTGTAACCCCGGGATCCGGGTTGATGATAAGGTTGTTGAAAGTGGTGGATGCGCTGCCACTGATGGTCTGGTTGGTGGTGCCGCTGAAAGTTATATTCCCTCCGATTGAAACGCAGGAATTATTATTCGTCCAGTTCCCTTTGATATTGTAATTCGCGCTTGCGGCGGGTGTAAATGTACCCGCATTTACAATACTGCCCCATGCCATCAGATAAGGCGATGAGGATGCTCCATTGGTGAAAGTTGCACCGGTCATATTATTGAGTGTGCCGGCAATGTTGATCACGGGCGATCCTGCGGTAGTTATGAATGATCCGCTGTTGTTGAGATCACCATTTACCGTGAGTGCAGGTGTTCCTGATAAACAATTGTAAGTACTTCCGGCATTGATCGTCAATCCTGCTGTAGTTATAGTACCACCACTCTGCGTGAAGGTTGCATTGTAACTTCCGGTGAGCCCCATGCTGATACCTGTGGCGGTCAATGTACCCGCGCTCATGGTAACTGTTCCTGTGCCACCACCAACAGTGTTACCCGTTAAGATCCCCCCCGCATTGGCAGTCAATGTACCACCATTTATATCAAGGATCCCACCTGCATTTACCAATACGGTGTTGGACACCACATTCTGCCCCGCGGTGTGAAATGTTCCGGTAGGATTATTCCATGCCGCATAAAAAGGGCCATCGACAGTAACATTTCCGCTGGCAGAAAAATTACCCGTGCGCAATAGTAAGAACCATAATGCCGTGTTGCCCGTATTGATCGTCCTGGCATTGAAGCCGCCACCGGCGTTCATCCATATGGCTGGTGTAAAACCGCTGTAGTCATACGTTCCGTTGATATCCATGTTCCCATTCAACTGAAGATAATTGGCACTGGCGTAGTTTACGTTATGCGAAAATGTACCACCATTGTTGACTGTGAGGTTTCCATTCATGAAAATGGTTTCGCTGCTGTTCACAATTTCCAGTTCGCCGCCATTGTTAACGATCATATCGCCTGTAAATGTTTTTGTACCATTTCCGGCTACGGTAAATTTACCGTTAAGCGTGGTAGTAGTGGTTACGGCAAATGTCTGGCCCGCAGCATTACTCGTCGTTAATAAACCACCCGCCCCAACGGTTAATTTTGATACTGATTTTGATGCATTAATAGTGATCAGCCCCGTACTGTTTACCACCAATCCACCGCTGGCTGTAAGGCTTGCAGGGAATTCGCTACCAACGGTGCGGGCGCTTGCCCCATCGTATTCCAGTGTAGCCGAGCTTCCGTAAGTGGGAGCAGAAGATATGGTGGCAGTGCCTTCCAGCGAAAGAGTATTGTTGACCGTTACAGCAGTACTTTTGGGTCCGCTGCCCGAAACAGTTAAATTATTATAAGTAGTTGACTTCATGGTCTGCGAACCGTTCGCATAATAGTTCACCAGGTTATTGGCAGCCGTTGCGGTAAGCCCTGTAATGGTGGCAGTACCCCCGATATTCAATATGGCGCCGGAAGCGTTGGTCAATGTGCTGGATCCGCTCAATGCCGTTGAAACAGTCAAGGTGGTATTGTTCGTACGGGTTGCGTTGATGACAACATTCGGAATAGAGATCGGGGAATTACCGTCGAATGTTTTGGACGCGACAGTGAATGTATGTGTGCCGGTATGTGCGGTAAAGGTACCGTCGTTATCCAGGTTACCTGCGATAGCGACTGCCTGTGATGAAGTCTCGTTCCATACACCGGTGCTGCCGATGCTGATATTTCCGGTAAATGTTTTTGTACCTGATCCGCCAAGGACCAGGCTGCCATTGATAGTCGTGGTCTTTGCGATGGAAATAGTATAAGTGCCTGAACTTGTCAGGGACCCGCCGGAATTGATGGTGAGGCTTCCGGCAATACTCCAGTGGGCTGCCATGGTCATGGCGTGGCCGCTCTGGATGATGAAAACATCGGCACCTGATGTAAAGTTTGAAGGATGAGCACCAGTACCATTGGTATTCACCCACCAGTTTGCCGTTGCACTTGCGGCAGTATTCCCCCCGGAATAATACGTGGTAGCAGAAGCCGTTGATATGCTGAACAGCAATACCAGTAGCATATATGCTAATTTGGAAAGTGTAGTTTTTTGTTTCATTTTGTCAGTGTTGTTTTTTGCCTGGATTAGTATTGGATAGGATAAGTGCTGTTATTTTTCTATGGTAAATGTTTCGGATGCATTGTTCATGCTCACTTTCAGGAAGTAGATGCCATTGGCAAGATCACGCAGCTTGTTCAGGCTTAATGTGGTGATCCCTTTCTGTACTGAATAAACCTTTTCCAACATCGTTTTACCCGTTGCATCCATCAGCATCAAAGACATCTTACCATTTTCTTTTGCACTAACGGTAACGGATAACGCTTCTTTGAAAGGATTGGGATATAGCTGCAATACGAAAGTGGCCGACTGCCCGAAACTTACTACTTCTACATTGCTGTAATTATTTTTACCATCGTTGCCCACAGTTTTTAAACGGTAATAATATTTTCCGCCTTTTGTTCCTCCGGACGAAGGGTCTGCATCAGTGAGGTCGTATATGTTTGAAAGCCGGCCCTGCGGTTGTATTGTTTTTATTGTTGTGAAATTGATACCATCCGTGCTGCGCTGAATTTCATGAGCACGCAGATTGTCTTCAGTAGCGGTTTTCCACTGAAGCAGCACATCCCTGCCGGTTTGTTTTGCAGTGAATGAAATAAGCCTTACAGGCAAAACAAAATAGGATTGGTTGACAGAAATATCGTCGATGTATGCGCTGAAATCCCCGGTGCCTGCAGCCTGGTCGTACCCTACCATTATCCTGTCGATGATCTTACCATTGCACCAGGTACCGATCTTTGATGTGTTTTTATTCCAGGTACCAACTGTTCCCCTACCCGTAGCCGGATGCATGGACACACCATTGGTATCCGTTGCGCCAGCGATGTTGCGGAGGTAAGTACCATCAGTAAACAACAGATCGAGCGATACGAACCTGCCAAAGGCATTTTCAGGATAAGTCCAGAAATTTAAAGTTGTATACAAGTCAACCGGGATGTTTACATCATACACCCTGAAATACGCATTGGAATTGGTAGTGCTGTTATCTCTTCCGCGTACACGCAATGCGGAAGAGCCACGGCGTGGGTTTGCCGCCACCACCGCACATGTTGGATTACCGGTGTTGGCACCGTAATTGAAAACATTGTTCTTGATATCCGTAGTGCTCACCCATGTTGGCTGTGCATCGATGTCTGTTTCATTGCTGGTGCGGAAAAATGTAGGCCCGATAGAAAACGGGATCGTCACATTCGTTGTAGGCGCTTCAATTCCTTTCAGCATTTTGGAAACTTTTGAAGTCAGCCGCAGGTAAAAATCTGATGACAGGTAAGCCCCGTCGGCACTCGTTGTCAAAAAATACTGATTGGTCGGGATCATATCATAACCATCCGCCATCGGCATGATAGCAGTAGCTTCATCGTATTCATCAAACATGGCTACCTCAACAGTACTGATGCCCATGGATTGCAGGTTGGTGGCCTGTCTCCACATGAACTCCCCTTTGTTCCTCGACATCTGATTTTTAGCGCCGCCGTTCCAGTTGGACCATGCAAACCCGGGGAAGATCACCGGCTGGTAGGCCATACCGTTAGTATTGCAATAAGCCAGATCGGGCACGAGGAAATTTGTCTTGAAATTATCGATCGTCGTCTGGTTGCTGTATGCACCAACACTCCATGGCGAGATCATATTCGCCGCTTTGTAAGTATTAGTCCAGTTGGCATTGGATGCACCGCTGTTCGTTCTCCAGCCTGTAGGTGTACCGGCTATCACGTAACAGCCCTGCGCTTTGAACCAGTCGATCAGGTCTTTTTGTATCGCGGCCGAACCGATGATGTGGTTGTAACCGATCCCCCATATCTGCACAACAGGTTTGCCGCCTTGTTTTGCATACATCGGCGATGAGGTGAACTGAAGATTCCCCAGCATGTTATTTGTCCAGTCTGCCTTGATAGCGTCAAACCTTTCCTGGTCGGTGCCCGGCACATTTCCCAGTCCGCTGAGGTCATACACGAGGTAAAACATCCGGCTGTATTTTTCTGCCGATTTACGCACATGTACCGCGATGCTATCGCGGTTAGCCTTAAACGCAGGATCGATCAACACTTCCCAGATGAAACGCTGAAATGCAACGCCATCAATACCTTGCTGCTGCATCAGTTGAAAATGTTTATCAGTCACATCTTCCTTATATGCCGAAAACAGCTTCGCAGCTGTTCCGTCTCCATGAGCGCCTAAATTGGTCTGGAATAAACTTGATGGATTGTATAATGAGAGATCGGGATATGCTTCGAAAGTCAGGTTGGGATTGGGATTCGGGGCAACACCTGGTTGCGGTGCATTGCCGGGTGCCCAGTGTGTCCAGCGATCGATCGGCGATTCGTCGCCTGTAGCGGTAAACCAACCCTGGTAACCACAAACCACTTTACCGATTATGGAACCGGGGTCTACCGGTGCCTGCGCCAGCGTCTTTGTACTTAATAAAAAAGTAAACAGGACTATCGCACATACACGGATAATATTTCTGAAAAACAGAACAGTTAGTTCAGATAAGGGTTTTCTCATGCATTTATTTTCAGCTGTTAGATATTGAACCGTTTTTTTTCAATGGACATATTATGATAAGCCAATCGAAAAATTACTACAGGGGTGTTAACGGATTATCGTTCGCTTAAATTATAAGTACATGGAAAAAAAAGTTTGATAAATATCAAACAACAATATATAATAATTTATATTTCAATCATTTATAACCTAATCAGGTGAAATACTTTTAAGCTGATAAATATCAATTGATTTTGTTAAAGTGTATTAAACTCAAGAATTATCAATGTTTTGCAACTAATTCAGTGCAATTTTTCGCCTTGGATCTTTCTTTGTAATCAGTTCGGGAATGTGCAAAGAATGACCATTTTTTAGATTAGAAAGATCAAACAAGACATAAGAGAATAAAGCAAAATGAAGTATGGGAAGTACACAAAAAAAAGAACCCCGCATTTTGCGGGGTTCCCTGCTTCCTTATTCTTTTATTTAATATTCCTGATTTCTAATTTCCCCCCGGTCCGTTTCCACTGCTCTGTGTCCTCTTATTCTCTTCGTCGATCGAATTCTTACGCTGACGGGCTGCTTTCACCTGGCTGTTACCGAAGCGGTAGCTGAAGTTGATCTTGAATTGACGGCTCTCCCAACGTCCGCTGGCCCTGCCGTATGTACCCGTGAAGTTGGTTTCGCCACTCCATTTCAATGTGTGGAAAATATCACTTACGGTTGTTTTCACATTCGCTTTTCCTTTGAACAATGTTTTGGCCAGGCCTCCGTCTACACTATACATCGCTTTTGATTTGAACACACCCTGCCAGATGGCAGGTGAGTTGTAGAAACCGCTGATCTCCGCCGTGAAGCCTTTACCCAGCTTGAAACTATTCTGCATGTAATAACTCAATGCAAAAACGTCCTGGTTGATCTTACGATCGCCACCGCCAAAATCTGCCTTGTACAAAGAATAGTAAGAGTTCATGTTAACAAAGAAACTATACCATTTGTAAGAAAAAGGATAGCTGACATTCAGGCTGATGATATCCTGCGTGGCAAGATTTTTCTTCGTCATGAATGCTTTTGAACTTTCCGTGGTATCAGGTATCTGTGCAAAAATATCTTTTACATGGCTGTAGTTCAACGTAGTGTTCAGTTTGTACATGTAAGTATGTGTGATGCCGAAACTGTTGGTATACTGTGGTTTCAACTGGGTATTCCCTTTCATGTAGGTATAATCGTTCAGCTTGAATTCGAACGGGTTCAGATCCTGGTAAGCAGGCCTGTCGATACGGCGGCTGTAGGTGATGTTGAACATGCTCTTAGGATTCTTGTTGAAAGTGATCGCCGCACTCGGAAAGAAATCCGTGTAGTTGCGGTGGATGCTCGAATCGAAAGGCATATCAAATTTTCCGCTCTGTGGGTTCCATTGCGTACCGGTTGAAGCTCCTTTAGAATCTGTATTTTCAATACGCAAACCAGCCTGTAACATGAACCCCTTGAATGCACGGTTGTAGTTCACATATCCGGCATTGATATTTTCTTTGTACACAAAACGGTTGCTGCGGCCGGTATCCAATACCTGCGGACTTGCTGGCGTGAGGCCATTTACATTGTAACGACCGAAATCATTGTCTGTTTTCACATAGCCTATTTTACCTCCATAACTCAGCTTACCCTGCTTGAAATTCTGTTCGTAATCCACTTTGAGTGAAGCGATATCGATATTCGTTGGCGCAATCATATTATATACGTTTGCATACAAAAAAGTATGCGTCGGTAACGAATAATAAACGTTGGGCTGAAACTGGTTGCTGCGCAAATTGAAGAAGCCGTAATCCGCGTCGATATTCAATTCGCTGCCACCTGGTTTTGCATAGCGGTAGTTACCGTTGAAATTCACATTGGAACGTTTCATCTTATTATCGCTGCTCGCTTCCAATACTTTTACCAATTGTCCGGTATTTTGCGCTCCTATGTAAGTAGGCCCATTGCTCATGAAATGATTATCGGAAATATTCCCGTTGATCACCACGCCGATGGTACTTTTTGCATTCAGGAAATAATCTGCACCCGCTTTGAAATTATGTCCCTTGTTGTAGGATTTCATTTTATTCACCTGGTCAAATGTAGAGTCAGCCTGCGTCCTGTACATCTGCATACTATTGGCATAAATACCCTGGTTGTAATTGTAGTTACCAAAAATGTTGGTGTATTTGTTACGGTTGTTCAATGAGATCCCACCATTGTATTTAGCGTAGGTGCCGATGTTGTAACCACCGTTGATAGAACCATTGGTACCATAAGATTTATTCTTTTTCAACCGGATGTTGATGATACCTGCATTACCGGCCGCTTCATATTTTGCAGATGGGTTGGTGATGATCTCAAAAGATTCTATCTGGGCAGACTGCAGGGATTTCAGGTAGTTCGCAAGGTCTTGTCCGCTCAGCGGGCTTGGCTTACCATCGATATAAACCTGTACACCGTTCTTACCGCTAAGGCTGAGGTTATCGTCTTTATCCACCATTACCCCCGGCGATTTGCGGAGCAATTCCAATGCATCGTTTCCAACCGCGTTGGTAGTACCTTCCACGTTCACGATCATCTTATCGGCTTTCACTTCCACGATCGGTTTTTTGGAAGTAACAGTTACAGCAGCCAGATCCGCAGATTGTTTTCTGAGGTTGATCGCTGGTACGGCAACATCATCATTTCCAACCGTTACAGCTGAAGAAATAAAGGGGGTGTATCCCACGTGGCTGGTACTCACACGGTATTCGCCGGCCGTGATATTGTTGAATTCAAACCCGCCATTTTCATTGGTGGGGGCATATTTTACTACGGACGAATCTTTAGAACGTAATAAGGAAACGGTCACTCCTTTTTTTGCTTTTCCATTCTCATCTTTAACGGAACCGTTGATCTTTTGTGCTTTCGCTACGACTGTAAACAGGAAACATAGGAGCACGAGGGTAAACTTTTGCATGTTAATTTTTGTATTTGGATGCAAATGTATATTCCTTGTTACATTTCCATGACAATTATATAGTCAAGTGGGTGTTTGGGTTGATGAAAGGTTATTCGTTGAAAGTTGAAGGTTGAAGGTTGAAGGTTGAAGGTTCAAAGCTGAAGAATCAACTTTCAACCTTCAACCTTCAACCTTCAACTTTTTTTTGTCACTATGTTGCAAAAACATCTACCTTTGCCCTGTTGGCAAACAAGACACATATATTGATCAGGCAATCGGCGGCAGCACTTTTCCTGCTGTTGTTCATAGCGGTGCAGGTTATCAAAAGCAGCCATACGCATGAATACCTGGTAAAAAAAGACGTCGGCCATTACTCCATTTCAACGGTAACGCATCCCTGCCCTATCTGCGATTTTGATTTCGCAAAGGATAAGGATTTTGCCTGTCAGTCGTTTGACATCGTACCACCTCCTGTGGTCATCACGGGAATTTTTCAGCATCCACAGATGCTCATTACTTCTATCGGCACCACTTCCGCCGGCCGGGGACCACCGGTTTCTTTTTTTCTTTAAGCATTAAAATTGATTGTGGCATTGCTTCCGCAATCGGCTATGTTTAGTCAATAGTGAATAGTCAATAGTCAAACCTTCAAAGTTTATATATAAACCGATGTTTTGACTTTTGAAACTCTTAAAGTATGCTCTTCCAATCAAGTAACATACTTCAATGGTTTGACTATTGACTATTCACTATTCACTATTGACTCATTCACTCATTCACACATTCACTCATGAAAAAAATACTGATTCTCATCATCATCACCATCATAACCCAAACCTCTTTCGCAAACGTTTTGCAGGGAACATTTTCAGGCAAGATAACAGATGCCAAAACCGGCGCTGCTATTGAAGGTGCTACTATTTATATTTCAGACCTCAAAACCGGTAGCAGCACCAATTCAGCCGGTAATTTCACCTTTCGCAACATTTCTGAAGGGAGCCATCTGGTGGAAATTTCTCATATCGGTTACAGCACCATTGTAGAAACGGTGATGATCAGCGGCGATACAAGGAAAGATTTTATTCTCGGCGAAGCCGTGATAGAAAACAATGCCGTGGTGGTAACGGGTGTAACCGGCGCCACACAAACCAAAAAAGTTCCGTTTTCTGTAGAAGTGTTGCGCAGCAAAGATTTCTTTCAGAACACTTCTACCAATATCATTGAATCCCTGACGAAGATCGGCGGTGTGACTACATTGGCTACCGGCCCTGCCATCAGCAAGCCGGTTATCCGCGGACTTAGTTACAACCGCGTACTTACCATCAACGATGGCGTACGCCAGGAAGGCCAGCAATGGGGCGATGAGCATGGCATTGAAGTGGATGAGGCAAGCGTCAATAAAATTGAAGTATTGAAAGGGCCGGCTTCCATCATTTACGGAAGTGATGCATTGGCAGGTGTGGTAAATATCATCACCAACGTTCCCGTTCCGGCAAATACGATCAAAGCTAATATCAGCAGCAATTACCAGAGCAACAACAGGCTCCGCTCTCTCAACGCCAATATCGGCGGTAATAAAAACGGGTTCAACTGGAATATCTATTCTTCCAACAAAGCTGCCGCGGATTATAAGAATAAATACGACGGTTATGTTTTCAATTCAAAATTCAAAGAAAATAATTTAGGTGGTTATGTGGGATACAATGGCAACTGGGGTTACAGCCATGTATTAGTGAGCAATTTCGATCTTACCGCAGGACTGGTGGAAGGCGAACGCGATGAAGATGGTTATTTTATCAAACCCGTTGCAGGCGGTGGTGAAACAAGGGCTACCGATGCCGATTTTAAAAGTACCACGCCGCAGATTCCTTTTCAGCATATCAGGCATTTCAAGATCGCTACCGACAACAATATCAAATTCGGAAAAAACAATCTCACTTTCAATATCGGGTTTCAGCAAAACAGGCGGGAAGAGTTCGGCAACATTGATGATCTTTCTGAAAGAGCTTTGTTCTTCAATTTAAAAACCATCACCTACACCGGGCAGTTTCATTTTGCAGAAAAAAATGGCTGGAAAACTTCTATCGGGGTGAATGGGATGCAGCAGAATAATAAGAACCAGGGGGTGGAGCAATTGATACCGGATTACGACCTGTTTGATTTTGGTACATATGTTTACAGTAAAAAAACGATCCGGAAAGTAACGGTAAGTGGCGGGCTGCGCTATGATACCAGGAATGTAGATGTGAAAAACCTGATGGATGGGACGGATGTAAAAGGTGATGCGTTCAAAAAATCATTCTCCAATGTTTCGGGAAGCCTGGGGCTGGCTGCGGATGTTACTGATAAACTAAACCTGAAATTCAATGTAGCAAGGGCTTTCAGGGCACCAAGCATTCCTGAGCTGGCGTCTAACGGGGCTCACGAAGGAACTATCCGCTACGAATATGGCGACCGCAACCTGAAAAGTGAAACGAGCCTGCAGATCGATGGAGGAGCTACCTATGCTACAGAGCATGTATCTTTAGGCATATCAGCATTTTACAACGCCTTCAATAATTTTATTTTTTACAAAAAACTGGAAAATGTGGGCGGCGGCGATTCTACCGTCAATGTTGATGGCGAAGAACTGGATGCCTTCAAATTTGATCAGCGCAAAGCGGCATTGGCGGGACTGGAAGCGACACTGGACATTCATCCCCACCCACTCGACTGGCTGCATGTGCTCAACACCTTTTCTTATGTAAGCGGAAGATTGAAGGAACCGATAGAAGGCACGAAGTACCTGCCCTTCATCCCGGCAGCTAAATTATCGACAGAGTTCAGGGCATCTTTCAACAAGCTATCAAATGTTTTGCGGAATGCATATCTGAAATTTGAGATTGACAATACATTTGCACAAAATGATGCTTTCACCGCTTTCAATACCGAAACGGCCAGCAAGGGCTACACTTTGTTGAATGCGGGAATAGGTACGGATGTAACGACAAAGAACAATAAGACCATTTTCAGTATCAGCCTGAGTGGCATCAACCTGGGCGATGTAGCTTACCAGAACCATCTCAGCAGGCTGAAATATGGCCCTGAAAACCTGGCAACAGGAAGAACGGGCGTGTATAACATGGGAAGGAATTTCAGTGTGAAAGTGAATGTGCCATTGAGTTTCGACTGGAAGTAATCACCACAGGGTTATTTCACAGAGTAACAAAGAGAGGCTTTCAAACTCCACGTTACTCTGTGAAACAACTCCTTTACCTCTGTGGTTTCAGAAAAAAAAATAAAAAAACTTTGCATAAAAATTTTGCAGTGAATAATTTACCCTTATCTTTGCAATCCGAAAATGAAAAAGGGAGTTTAGCTCAGTTGGTTTAGAGCATCTGCCTTACAAGCAGAGGGTCCGCGGTTCGAGCCCGCGAACTCCCACTAAAAGCCTCACAGATTGTGGGGCTTTTTTTAGTGCTATATAATTTAACCCAGAGGTTTAAGGGCGCCCCGCATTTTAATACGGGAGAATCCGCAGTTCGAGCCTCGTGATACCATCAATAGCTTCACATATTGCGGGCTTTAATTCACAAGACTGTCATGTTTTATTTTTATACTTTATACTCTTCCTCCCTTGATAAATTTTATATAGGACACACCAGCGATCTTCTTGCTAATCGTCTTGCCAAACACAATTCAAATCATAAAGGATTTACCGGTGGTCG